>NZ_AKXJ01000006.1:0-315122 GCF_000276645.1 Pseudoalteromonas sp. NJ631 | reverse complement strand
TGGAGCAAGATATTGGTGGTAAACAAAGCGCCACTATGCCGAGTGTACCGCAAATAGCGCAGATAGCAGCAAATCAACGCTTGTCGTTAACCGCTGATGGTACGGCATCACTTGCTGATAAAACCATTGACCTTTCGTATTTTTATAGCGACGGCACACCAGTAGAAGACATTGATTACGAAGTCGTGATGGATAACGGCAAAATATACACAGGCCAACTTAGTCGTGGCACTGCAGAAATCATTGATGTGCCTGCTGGGAATTATACCGTGAGTTACATCGGCGAAGACGAAGAGAAGATTGTCTCGTTACGCCAAGAGCTTCGCACGGCCCTTGACCAAATGGTTGCAGAAATCCGCAAGCAAGCTGACATTCAAGAGCGTCTGATTGATGACGAAAATCTTGGGATGCAAGGACTTATCTATAGCGGTGCTTTCTTATACGGACTTTATCAGCAAGGAGGAAGCATTGTAACGGGAGTTGCAGATTTAGTCGAAGGCACAGCAGGGGCAATTTATGATGTTGGCGCAGCAACTTTCCGTATTTTGGGCCACCTCGCAACTGGCGATGTGGAAGCTATGAGGGCAGAGTTACAGCAAATTATGTCAACTGCCTCAGAGTCCATTAATGGCATCGTTGAAGCGTTTGAAACATTAGTTATAATTGCAGAAGATGAAGAAGCGCGTACTTTACTTGCAAACTTTCCAGCACGTTACTTTAATGCCCATTCCAGTGTTGAACGTACCAGAATGGCAGGTCGCTTGTCGTTTGAAATACTGCTTGCCCTTGCCACCTTTGGTAGTGGTGCAGTGGTTTCTGCTATCGCTAAATCCAATTACTTTATTAAAGCAACCCGCGCACTGGAAAAGCTCACTCAAGCCACCAAGTTAAAACGCTTAAATTACACTCGCTCAGGTACAACTGAAAAAGTACAATTAGACAGGATCTCAAAGGTCGAAACCGACATTGACGACGTTAAAAGAATTGAGTCTGTCGCACCCGCCTCAGTTGCATTAAAAGTTAACCCAAGGACACATGTTCAAATATTATTGGATGACTTTTTAAGTGATGCCCCTGAGCATGTAAAGAATAATTACCGGGTTGCATTACGAGATGGAAAACCGTATATAACAAGACGAAACCAAACGGTCAGTGACCAATTGCAGTATGTTGACGGCCAAATTGTTTTCGCTTCGAATAGAATTGATACACCTAATAAAGTCTTGCAACGCTTGAAGGTTGACCACAAATCTCTCACTCCAGCGGCAAAACAAAAGCTTAAGACGCTAGAAGCACAAAGAAATCAAGCCATCGCCAAACGCGATGCCGCATTAAAGTCTGGTAATGCAGAGCACCTTAAAGCAGCATATAAAGATATGCGTGCAGCCAGTGAAGAGCTGGGTGAAGAAGCCGCCCGGATCTTCGTAGAACAAAATTACCCAGGAGCAACACCACTGAGATCAAAGTTACTCACAGATGGTAAGCAAGGACAATTTGACCAATTATATCAAACCGAAGACGGTAGACTCCTAGTTATTGAAGCCAAAGGTGGTAGCGCAACTTGGGGGAGTCGAATGGCCGGAACAAAGCGTGCTCAACAAGGGTCCAGATCTTATATGGAGTCTATTTTTAAGAATTATGAGAAGAAACTAACAGAATATATAGCTGACCCGAAATATGGTGACCCAAATGAGGCTAAGTTTAACGAGCAGGTTAAAGAATTGAGTAAAATGCTTGATGAGTATGAGAGCGCTATTGAAATGGAAGATTTTATTGACAACCCTATCGAATATATTGGTGTACAGCAAAAAGTCTCGGGTACAGAGGTAAAAGGAGCTATTGATGCAACCATTTTTGATATTAAAAATATTTGAAGGATAGAAAATGATTAAGAATCATTACACTTACGCACCTGACACCTATAAAAGAAGTCAAGAACTTTACAATAAATTGTCAGATGACAGGGTTATTGAGGGGATCAAGAATAAGCCTCACACTGCCATTTCTAGGTTGTATAAAAAGAACTTAAAAACGCTTTTTATTGAAGCTCTTGAGCATCCAAATAGCCAAAATGCGTGGAAATATCTAGTACGTGCACAAGAACTAAGCTTAGGAATTTTTCAATCCAATGATAACCCTGGAAAGCCATTCAAACTTTACTATGATAATCAACTAATTGAGCTCAATGGTGCACTAGACTCAGAAGAAGCCGATATATTTAACTGGCCTACCGCCATGTATCTCGCAATAATTACGCGAAATCAAGATGCGATTGATTATCTAATTCAAGTTGATGATTCAGTTTTTAAAGCGGCTAACTATGCTGAGCAATTCACTCCTTTTGATTACGCGCTAGTTGATTTGCTCAAAGCCATTTTTACGCCTGACGCAGACTTAGCCTCGGCAATTGAAAAAGCATTAATTACCAGTAATCCAGACGATTACAAATACGATGAGGCTTATCACTATGCTAGTAGACTCTACTGGCCCGTAGTTTCTGTCATTTTAGGTATATTTACCGATGATGGCGGCGTAGAGTTTAATCAGGCGATTGAAAAGGCAACGCTACTTCATAAAGAATACTACGATACCAAAGAAGAGAAATTTGAAATTGATGGCGCATTATCCATTCCCCTCACTGCCATGGCTTCATTAGCAAAAGACATTAAAGGTTACGACTTGACCACAGAAAATGGCTATATACCTGAGTGGTTGGTAAACCCTAACCCACCAAAATGATAAAGGTAAATTAAATAAGAAGTCTAATTTGCTAAACCACACTCTTTAACAACATAGATGTTGCAAGGCTAGGTTCAATTATCCTCCTAGCCTACATTTCTCATCAAATTTCTTCTGTTGCTTTCATGTACATTTTTAATTAGAGAAGCTGAGGTAGCTAACTTTCAACTGCTTTATTGAGATGGTATGCAGTGATAAGACAAAGCCATAAATAAAGGCCCAAGACATACCACAACCATAAGTAAGGTTATCTAAAAAAATACTGGAGAATCCCTCTCTGCTGCGCTTGCCGTGCTGCGCAAGCTCGGTAAAGGCGACCCAGTTAAATACCTAAGAGACATCAACTGGCAAGACCTAGGAAAACAATCCGCTACGGAAGTTAAAAACATCGTCAAAGGCCTACGCGATTCACTTGATGACATGTCCACCAGTTGGCACTACGACCTACTACTTCCAGACGCCGCCATCGAAGGCATGCAAGCCACGGTTAAACGCCTAGACGACGTCACCCCCAAAATCGACCAGCATATGCAACAAGCCGCCCAAGAAATCGGACAGCGAGTTAATAAAGCACTGGATGAGTATCAAGGCCAACTACCAATTCGAGGCGTTACCGATAAGCCCACCAAAGCCAAAGCCGATGAGTTGGAACCACCAAAAGGGAATGAGTTGCCGGGGGCTAAAAACAATAGTTCAAATAATACAAAAACTAAGAAAGCTCGTAAGATATCGAACCGCTTGAAATACCTTGGAAAAACACCAAGTAAAACATCTCGCACTGGTAAAGAGGTCATTGCTAGGATGCGTAAAGAAGGTAAGATAAGAGATAAATTCGGTAAAACCCAGTTTAAAGACAGCAAAGGAAATTGGCACCCGCTTTCACAAGCAGGCATGGCACATGACCCGACAGATGCAGTAAGGTGGTGGAATACGAAAGGTAGGCAATATGGCGCAAAGTCGAAAGAAGTTAGGGAGTGGATGCTTGACCCAAATAACTATACATTGGACCATTACAGCCTAAACCGTTCAGCGGGAGCTAAGTTAAAAGAAACCTATTTACCCCCAATTAATAAGTTGAAAAAATGAAAGAATTAGATGAAAAATTAAGTGATGAGATTAATGAAAAATTTAATCGTTCTCTGGAGTTTAGAGACAGAGGAAAAATAGATGAGTCATTTGTTGAAATGCAAGAAGCTATCGAATTAATCCCCTCACCGAAGAGCCAGTGGTCAGAATCATTAATTATTATTACTTCAGCTTGTGAACACTTTATTACCATAGAGAAGCTTGCTGAGGCCGAGGCACTAATTGATGAGTACTTAACTTCAGACTTTTGCACTTCATATGATGATAGCCCAAGCTTCATAAAGGGAATTATATTATTTGAAATGGGTAACTTTAAACAAGCATATGAATGGTTTGCTAAAGCCAATTCTATTTCACGGGGCAGATGCTTTGTAGAACAACCTAAAAAATACAAAACTTTCTTTAATGATTATAACCAATGAATGTACATGACCAGATAGAAGAGTATTGCGAGCAAGGCAATGACCTTTTTGATGAAGAAGATTTTCAAGGCGCAATGACACTTTGGAAAAAAGCTTTCGATTTGCTTGCTGATCCAGATGAAGAGTGGGAGCAAGCCGTTTGGCTTAAAGTATCTATTGGGGATAGTTATTATATGCTTGATGAATATCAACAATCCCTAGATTCAATGCTGGATGCATTAAACTACCCTGAAGCACTTGACAACCCATTTATTCACTTTAGAGCTGGCCAGTGTCATTATCAGTTAGGTGATAAAGAGCGCAGTAAAAATGCTTTACTTAAGGCCTATATGTTAGCCGGGAAAGAAATTTTTGAAGACCATGGAGAGGATGGGCTTTTTTATTACGACTTTTTAAAGTCCGAAATCAAGTTATAAACCATTTCTACGCAAAGGACAGCACATGACAGTTAGCATATACATCGTGCAATATTTTGTTCGATATATTTACCACAAAATTCAAGAGCCTTGGCTTAAGTGCCACACAAAATATCACCCTTAAGGCGGGTCGCAGCCATCGCAGTGTTATCCAAAGTGATATAAAGCTCAAGGCAGACAACAACTTTACCATCACCGCGCCGGCGGGAAGTCAACTCATTCAAAGCCAAGGTAATATCACAGTAAAAGGCAGTGGCTCTGGCAACCTCACCCTTACAAGACGGTTGCACTATATCTGCTTAGGATTTGAGGATTGAGTGTGATGCCGGGGCGACGTTTTCTCGGTTCGCTCGATCGCGTCGTTTAAAAAAAATAAACGAGGAGCGCATGGATGCGTTTTGATATTAAACATGGAGGTTTATTTTGCTAACGGCTGATTGCTCGAAATTTATCGTGAAGTCAGCCTGTCCTTCTGGCAGGTTTCGAAGCCCATTCATGGGCTACGACTACCCGAAAAGCATAACTTCTCGGCGGGTAAACCGCCTCCCACAACGCTATTTACACTGTGAGGCTGGAGCCGCTTTTGAGCTTATAAACTACTCTATTGCTACTGAGAAAGTGGAAATTCCACAGGCAACTTACTCCCTTCCATCACACCCGAAAGGCATTAGCCGATATGCAATGTGCCGACAGGATGTCGGCCAAGTCTTGTCTGGCACAGGGAGGTGCCTTACAAGAAGGTTGCACTATATCGGCTTAGGATTTGAGGATTAAGTGTGATGCTGGGGCGACGTTTTCTTGGTTCGTTCTTTTTCGTCGTTTAAAAAGAATGAACGAGGAGCGCATGGATGCGCTTTGATATTAAACATGGAGGTTTATATTGCTAACGGCTGATAGCTCGAAATTTATCGAAGTCAGCCCGTCCTCCTGGACAGTTTTCGACGCCTATCCGTGGGCTACGGCTACCCGAAAAGCACACTTCTCGGCGGGTGAATTGCTTTCCAAAAAGCTATTTGCATCGTCAATTAGGAGGTTGTGACTTGGGAGACATACTACGTTGTCGGTTTCTTGTAAGCCTCGACACAGCTTAATTGCTAAAATAATCCGTGCTTACTCTCATAGGAAGAGTTATTGCCATGTACCGCTTTGAATTTGGCGAGGTGTGTTACGCCATCCCTCAAATTGTGATTCGACGTTTTCATTAAAATTACGAAAGAGCTGCTCGATGTTTTGTGCAGGGACTATATTGCACGGATTGCTGCTTTCTTGTCGTAAATACTCGAAAAAAGCGTCGCTGTTGTGCTCGACCATAAATCCGGTAAACAGATAACTATTGGCATATAAGGTGGCACTTTGCATGGTTTGCCACTGATTTTCACTATTGAATAGGGTGTTAATATCAAGCTTGGTAAAGCGCGATTTCAAAATCCCTTCTTTCGTCAACCAATCTTCGTCAGAGAGGTAAACCGAAAATTGAGCTGTTTCGGTAATTCTTAGGTGCTCAAAATATTCGGCTAAGCCTTCCGTTACCCATCGTGGGGTTACCCCGAAATAGTAAAAAACGAGGGCGTGCACGGACTCGTGAATGAGCGTTCTTAGCGTTTCTTCCTCAGTGCGACTGCCATTGATAAAGCCTTGGTTTTGAAACAAGAAGTACATGCCCAAGGTGCCAGCGGGCTCTGCATCGCGAGAGAGTATTAGCGCATTGTAGTCAGCGTCATTGGCGGCAATATGCATGTTCAACTGGATGGGAGATAAGGCTTTTTTATGCGCTAACTGGTTAAAAAAGTGCTTAAACATCATATACACCACGTTGAGGGTTTGCTGCGCCTGATATTCAACATAAGGGCTCACGGGTTTACCCGTTAGATTAAGTTTAAAATTTTCAATGTCGCTGAATTGTGTTTGCAAGGAAAATACTTCGCGCTTTAGTGCTCCGCAGGTAGATGTTGAGATACCGCTGAACATATTAACAATATCACTGTGCCCGTTTAGGTTATAAAAGGCTTTTTCTGGTATTTCAGGTAGCTGTTGTTTTGTTACTTTTGGTGGTGCAACCGTTAGGTGAGGAGTGGTGTCTGGCTGACTTAAACGTTTTTCGGTATGGGTGTCTAGCTGTATGCCTAATTCAGTCAATAAAGGTTTGATAGACCTCATCGAGTTTGCTGCTGCACTTGGATAGATAAAATAAAGCGCAAACAATATCATTGTGATGATAAGTAGTAGGACAAAGACCCGCCAAACCAAAGTGATATCCTTGTGTAATACATGCCCAGAGACTCTGGTTATACTCGATTATCGGTAAACTTGGCAATGGGTAATTTGATTATCGGCCTACTCCCATGGCATTAAATAACATCTACTTTAGTGTGTCATAGCGCATCGTTTGCATTATTTGCCATTCTTTTTTCTACAACAATGTACCCATAATCTAATTCGTTGCCTATACTTTTTGAAAAAATAACAGAGCATACAGATGAAAGTAGTTTGGCCGTTGATTTTACTGTGTTGTGTGGGCGGGAGTGCGAGCGCGCTTGAGACTCATGTGAATATTACGACGGGGCAATGGCCGCCGTACTTAGATCAAGCGAAACAAGATCAAGGCTGTGTGGCTGCTGTGATCCGAGATGTCTTTGCGCTCTCTGATATAAAAGTCCGATTTTTATTTATGCCATGGGAGCGCGCCTATCAAGAGGGAATGAAGGCGGCTTACATTGGTAGTGCTTATTGGTATTACAGTGAGCAAAGGAGCAAAGACTATATTTACACTCAATACCCACTCACTGAAGAAACGGCACGCTTTTATCACCATCGAGATTTAGCGTTTACCTATACGAGTTACGCAGATCTTAAGCCATTTAGATTGTTGCTCAATCAAGGGTTAACTTATCCGACTTCTCTGCTAGAAGCGGTAGAGACGCTTGAAATCAAAACCTCATATGCCACGTATACCAGTAAAAATGTGGCACTGATCCTACGAAACCGTGCGGATATTATGATTATGGACGAAAAATCGGCGAAGTCCTATCAGCAGGAACTGCCTGCGGAAGAAGCGGAGTTATTAGCTGCGCAAGCGATCCCAGCTTTTATTCAAAAAGGCTATTTGCTAATCAATAAACATCATAGTGAATATGTCGAGTTGTATAACGAAGGGCTTAAAAAACTATGGGCGGATGACGGCTATGTTGCTCAGTATCGTGCTCGCTGCTCTCGTGTGTTTACCTATTGATTGCTTTTTGGTTTTGCTAAAACCAAATAATGTCCTGATCCGTTGCGAAATCATTCATAAGTTAGAATCCAAATTTATTTTTAATGCTTTTCATAGCCTGTTGCCTATTTTGACGGTATATAAAGCATAAAGAATGTTATTACATGTAAAGCCTAATAGTGTATTCAGTGGATTTTAAAGCATGCTTTACAGCCAACAATCGTAAAGACTATCTTGAATCGTCATTGGCTGCTTTAGATTAAGACTTGCCTTATCCAAACCGCCTTTCCGGCAGCTTGATTTTACGTTAAATGGTACATGTCCATCTGGTCTGACCATTTAAATCGCCTTTTAAATTTCCCCGATTCTTGGTTAAAGTTTATGCACGCCAACTGTTGTTTTTACACTCAGCTAATTATTGAATTGGGCTGAATTTTGACAGTTGTCATGGATTTTGATAACGTATTGTGCAAATTTGGTATGACCAATTTACCTATAAAGTTAATTCTTACCAAATTGATTAAAATAAGTCAGCGGTCTGGCTAGGTCACATCATAAAAAATTGGCGTTATTTCAATGTCTTTAAAGATTAAAGCAGCAAAATTATCCGACGTAATACTAGAACAGCTTGAGAATATGATCCTCGAGGGCTCGTTATTACCCGGTGCAAAGTTGCCGCCTGAGCGTGAACTAGCTAAGCAGTTTGAAGTGTCGCGTCCATCACTTCGTGAGGCTATCCAGAAATTGGAAGCTAAGGGGCTTGTTACCCGTCGGCAAGGTGGTGGCACGTATGTTAAGAATCAGCTAGAAGAAGGGCTGACTGATCCGTTATTCGACTTGATCAGTAAGCATCCTGAATCTCAGTTCGATTTACTTGAGTTTCGTCATGCATTAGAAGGCATCGCCGCCTACTACGCGGCACTCAGGGGCACAGAGAATGACTTTGCAAAGGTACAACAAAGCTTTGACAATATTGCAGAGATAGGTGATGACCTGATGCAAAAGGCAAGGGCAATTAATGCTTTTCACTTTGCCGTTGCAGAAGCGTCACATAACGTCGTCCTGCTTCATCTTGTAAAAGGGATGCAGTCACTGCTTGAGCAAAACGTGTTGCAAAACTTAACGGTCTTGGTGCAAAAATCAGACGTGAGTGAGCAGCTCGGTGAGCACAGAAAGTTGTTATTAGATGCGGTGATCAATGGTAACCCTGAACAAGCAAGACTTGCTAGTAACGCCCACTTAGCCTTTATCGAAGAAGCGTTATTAGAAGCCGGTAAAGAGCGTTCGCGAATAGAACGTTCACTGCGTAGAACAAAACAGCAGTAATCGGACTTGATTCAGTAAGAATTGGCACAAATAGAATAAATTCGTATTTTAAACATAAGGAACACTCCATATGTCTGAAGTCAATAAAATTGACGTAGACGCGCTAGAAACCCAAGAATGGTTACAGGCGCTTGAGTCGGTAGTAAAAGAAGAAGGCGTAGAGCGCGCTCAGTTCTTGTTAGAGCAAGTGTTAGAGCAAGCGCGTCTTGATGGCGTAGATATGCCAACAGGCACTACGACTAACTATGTCAACACTATCCCAGCAGATCAAGAGCCTGCGTATCCTGGGGATGTGAACCTTGAGCGTCGTATTCGCTCTATCATCCGTTGGAATGCGATTATGATCGTACTTCGTGCCTCGAAGAAAGATCTTGAGCTGGGCGGGCATATGGCCTCTTACCAGTCGTCAGCTGCATTCTATGAAATGTGTTTCAACCACTTCTTCCGTGCACCAAACGAGAAAGACGGTGGTGACTTAGTGTATTACCAAGGTCACATCTCTCCGGGTATTTATGCTCGTGCATTTGTTGAAGGCCGCCTAAGTGCTGAACAGCTAGATAACTTCCGTCAGGAAGTAGACGGTAACGGTATTTCTTCATACCCACACCCTAAGTTAATGCCTGAATTCTGGCAGTTCCCAACGGTTTCTATGGGTCTAGGCCCAATCGCGTCTATCTACCAAGCGCGTTTCCTTAAATACCTAGATGGCCGTGGTCTAAAAGATACGTCTGAGCAACGCGTTTACGCCTTCCTTGGTGATGGTGAAATGGACGAGCCAGAATCACGTGGTGCGATTTCATTCGCTGCCCGTGAAAAGCTAGACAACCTATGCTACCTAATCAACTGTAACCTACAGCGTCTTGACGGCCCAGTAATGGGTAACGGCAAGATCATCCAAGAACTAGAAGGCCTATTTAAAGGTGCTGGTTGGAACGTGATCAAAGTCGTTTGGGGTTCTGGTTGGGATAAGCTACTTGCCAAAGACACTACGGGTAAATTGCTACAACTGATGAATGAAACAGTTGATGGCGATTACCAAACTTACAAAGCAAAAGATGGTGCCTTCGTACGTGAACACTTCTTCGGTCGTTACCCAGAAACAGCAGCGCTTGTTGCTGATATGACTGACGATGAAATCTTCGCGTTAAAGCGCGGTGGTCATGAGCCATCTAAGCTATTTGCTGCATTTAAAGCGGCACAAGACACCAAAGGTCGTCCAACGGTTATCCTAGCTAAAACGGTAAAAGGTTACGGCATGGGCGCTGCGGCTGAAGGTAAAAACATTGCTCACCAAGTTAAGAAAATGGACATGACACACGTAGCGCACCTACGTTCACGTCTAGGTCTAGATGACTTGGTATCTGATGAGCAATTACAAGAGCTACCTTACTTGACGCTAGAAGAAGGGTCAAAAGAGCACGAATATCTACATGCTCGCCGTAACGCGCTTCACGGTTATACACCTAAGCGTCTACCTAACTTCACAGAAACGCTTACGCTACCTGAGCTAGATGCATTTAAACCGCTTCTAGAAGAACAAAAGCGTGATATCTCAACCACAATGGCATACGTTCGTGCACTTAATATCTTGTTAAAAGACAAGAATATCGGTAAGAGCGTTGTTCCAATTATTGCTGATGAAGCGCGTACTTTTGGTATGGAAGGTTTATTCCGTCAAATCGGTATTTACAACCCGCACGGCCAAAACTACAGCCCAGAAGACCGCGATATCGTTTCTTACTATAAAGAAGCAACGTCAGGTCAGGTACTACAAGAAGGTATCAATGAGCTAGGCGCGATGTCTTCATGGGTTGCAGCTGCAACGTCATACAGCACCAACGACCTACCAATGATCCCGTTCTATATCTACTACTCAATGTTTGGTTTCCAACGTGTAGGTGATATGGCGTGGATGGCGGGCGACCAACAAGCGCGTGGCTTCCTATTAGGGGCAACCGCTGGTCGTACAACGCTAAATGGTGAAGGTCTACAGCACGAAGACGGTCACTCGCACATTCAAGCAGGTACAGTGCCTAACTGTATTTCTTACGACCCAACGTTTGCATTTGAAGTAGCGGTTATTCTGCAAGATGGTATCCGTCGTATGTACGGTCCAGAGCAAGAGAACGTGTTCTACTACCTAACGCTAATGAACGAAAACTACCATATGCCAGCAATGCCTGAAGGCGCTGAAGAAGGTATTCGTAAGGGTATTTACAAGCTTGAAAGCTACACTGGCGACAAAGCACAGGTTCAGCTAATGGGCTCGGGTACTATCCTGAACGAAGTACGTAAAGCGGCGCAAATTCTAAGCGACGATTACGGTATCGGTTCAGACGTATTCTCTGTAACGTCATTTAACGAGCTTGCTCGTGACGGTCAAGATGCAGAGCGTTTCAACATGCTTAACCCAGAAGCAGAGCAAAAAGTAGCTTACATCACCAGCGTGCTTGGTGATGCGCCAGCAATTGCTGCTACGGATTACATGAAAAACTATGCTGATCAAGTACGTGCATTTATGCCAAGTGCATCTTACAAAGTACTTGGTACAGACGGTTACGGTCGTTCAGACAGCCGTGAAAACCTACGTCGTCACTTTGAAGTGAACGCCGGTTACGTGGTAGTTGCTGCACTTGGCGAGCTAGTTAAGCAAGGCAAAGTTGAAAAATCAGTAGTGACTGACGCTATCAAGAAATTTGATATCGACACCACCAAAACTAACCCACTTTACGCATAAGAGGACGAGTGATGGCAATCGAAATTCATGTTCCAGATATTGGTGCCGATGAGGTTGAAGTAACCGAGATCCTAGTAAGCGTAGGTGACACGGTTGCAGAAGAGCAATCGCTTATCACTGTTGAAGGCGACAAAGCATCAATGGAAGTACCTGCCTCAGTGGCGGGTACAGTTAAAGAAATCAAAATAGCGGAAGGCGATAAAGTATCGACTGGCTCTTTGATTATGGTTTTTGAAGCGGCAGGTGAAGAAGCACCGGCAGAGCAACCAGCAGAAGAAGCTAAGCCAGAAGCAAGCGCCTCTGGCAAGACAGAAGTGAAAGAAGTTCACGTACCAGATATTGGTGGCGATGAAGTTGAAGTAACTGAAATCTTAGTAGCTGCGGGTGATGTTGTTGAAGAAGAGCAATCGCTTATTACGGTTGAAGGCGACAAAGCTTCAATGGAAGTACCAGCACCATTTGCAGGCACTATCAAAGAAGTGAAAATCAACGCAGGTGACAAAGTGTCAACTGGTTCATTGATCTTCATCTTCGAAGTGGCAGGTAGCGGTGATGCGCCTGCGACTACCGAAGCTGAAGAAGCGCCAGCTGAAGAGCAAGCACCAGCTGCATCAGCTGAAAAAGAAGTGCATGTACCAGATATCGGTGGCGACGAAGTTGAAGTCACTGAAATCATGGTTGCTGTTGGCGACAGCGTTGAAGACGAACAATCTCTTATCACGGTTGAAGGCGACAAAGCCTCAATGGAAGTACCAGCACCGTTTGCAGGTACGATTAAAGAGATCAAAGTCAATGCGGGCGACAAAGTATCAACGGGCTCTTTAATCTTCGTATTCGAAGTAAAGGGCGCGGCACCTGCACCTCAGGCAGCAGCTAAAACTGAAGCAAAACCAGCTCAATCAGCGGCTCCCGCGGCAAAATCTGAAGCACCAAAAGCTTCTGTACAAAAAGATGATTTTGTGGCGAATGATCAGTATGCTCACGCATCACCTGTGGTACGTCGTTTAGCGCGTGAGTTTGGAGTTAACCTAGCTCGCGTTAAAGGTACAGGTCGTAAGAACCGTGTACTAAAAGAAGACGTACAAAACTACGTGAAAGAGCTGGTTAAGCAAGTTGAATCTGGTCAAATCGCAAAAGGTGGTAACACTGGCGGCGGTGAGCTTGGTCTTATTCCTTGGCCAAAAGTAGACTTCAGCAAGTTTGGTGAAATAGAAGAGAAGAAACTTTCTCGCATCAATAAGCTATCGGGTGCAAACCTTCATCGTAACTGGGTACAAATCCCACATGTTACGCAGTTTGACGAAGCAGATATCACAGAGCTTGAAGCGTTCCGTAAAGAACAGAACGTGCTAGCTGAGAAGAAGAAAATGGGTGTGAAGATCACGCCATTAGTATTCGTGATGAAAGCGGCTGCAAAAGCACTTGAAGAGTTCCCAACGTTTAACTCTTCACTATCTGAAGATGGTGAGAGCTTAATCTTGAAGAAATATGTTCACATCGGTATCGCGGTTGATACACCAAATGGTCTAGTGGTTCCTGTTGTTCGCGACGTGAACAAGAAAGGCATCATTGAGATATCACGCGAGTTGATGGAAATTTCTAAGAAAGCACGTGATGGTAAACTGACGTCTGCTGATATGCAGGGCGGCTGTTTCACTATTTCAAGCCTAGGCGGTATCGGCGGTACGGCGTTTACGCCAATCGTTAATGCTCCTGAAGTTGCGATTTTGGGTGTTTCTAAGTCAGACTTCAAACCGAAATGGAATGGTAAAGAGTTTGAGCCGCGCCTAATGGTGCCGCTAAGCTGTTCATACGACCATCGTGTCATTGACGGCGCACTAGCAGCTCGCTTTACTGTGACACTTGCAAACTACTTAAGCGATATTCGCCAACTAGTAATGTAAGAACAGAAACCGCATGACTTAGGTGATGCGGTTTTCTTGTATTTTATTGTTCCGCTTGATAATTAGGCGGGACAACAGAGAGTGTGAATGATACACTTTCGAGCAATAATAACTCTCTCTGCCCTGTGCCCCGAATCGGGTGTTTGGCAGGCACTTTGGGTCGGCTACTCTCGACGAGTAAACCCGTTCAAATAACAGTTAAGGTAATAACATGAGCAACGAAATCAAAACTCAAGTTGTTGTACTAGGCGGTGGTCCTGGTGGTTACTCTGCAGCATTCCGTGCAGCAGACTTAGGTTTAGACGTTACACTAATCGAATCTCGCGACACGCTAGGTGGTGTGTGCTTGAACGTTGGTTGTATCCCTTCAAAAGCCCTTCTTCACGTTGCAAAGGTAATTGACGATGCAGCAGAAATGGCTTCTCACGGTGTTTCTTTCGGTGCTCCACAAATTGACCTAGACAAAATCCGTTCATGGAAAGAGTCTGTGATCGGTCAACTTACTGGTGGTCTTGGCGGAATGGCTAAGATGCGTAAAGTAACTGTAGTTAATGGCTACGGTAAATTCACAGGTTCTAACACTATCGCAGTTGAAGGTGCTGATGGTGCGAAAACAGTGACCTTTGATAACGCAATCATTGCAGCGGGTTCTCAGCCTGTAAGCCTACCTTTCATTCCTGAAGACGAGCGTATCATCGATTCTACAGGTGCGCTTGAGCTTAAAGACGTGCCTGAAAAGTTACTTGTACTAGGTGGTGGTATCATCGGTCTTGAGATGGGTACTGTTTACCGTTCACTAGGTTCAGCGATTGACGTAGTTGAGTTTGCTGATCAACTAGTACCAGCGGCTGACAAAGACGTTATCAAGATTTACCAAAAGTACGTTAAAGACAAGTTTAACGTAATGCTTTCTACTAAAGTTGTTGCTGTTGAAGCGAAAGAAGACGGTATCTACGTATCTTTCGAAGGCAAGCAAGCACCAGAAGGCCAAGTTCGTTATGACAAAGTACTAGTTGCTGTTGGTCGTACACCAAATGGTAAGCTAATCGACGCTGACAAAGCGGGCGTAAATGTTGATGAGCGTGGCTTTATCAGCACTGACAAGCAAATGAAAACCAACGTTGATCACATCTTCGCTATCGGTGACATCGTAGGTCAACCTATGCTTGCACACAAAGCGGTTCATGAAGGTCACGTTGCTGCTGAAGTTATCTCTGGTAAGAAGCATTACTTCGATCCTAAGTGTATTCCTTCAATTGCATATACAGATCCAGAAATCGCTTGGGTTGGTGTGACTGAGAAAGAAGCAAAAGAGCAAGGTCTAAGCATTGAAACTGCGGTATTCCCGTGGGCTGCTTCTGGTCGTGCAATCGCTTCTGCACGTACTGAAGGTTCTACTAAGCTTATCTTTGATAAAGAATCAGGCCGTGTGATCGGTGGTGCTATGGTTGGTATCAATGCAGGTGAAATGCTTGGTGAAATCGGTCTAGCAGTAGAGATGGGTGCTGACGGTGAAGATCTAGCGCTTACTATCCACGCTCACCCAACGCTGAACGAGTCAATCGGTCTAGCTGCTGAAATCTTCGAAGGTTCAATCACTGACCTTCCAAACAAAAAAGCAGTGAAGAAAAAGTAAGTTTTTCTGAGCTTTTAAAAACCCAGCCTTGTGCTGGGTTTTTTTGTTTTTGGCTAAGTGGGAGAGCTTATTTTCCTAAGTATCCTAAGCCATCAGCCTGAGAAAATTAATAATTACAAGTAGTAAGGCGGAAGTGGCAATAAATAGCCAGCGCATTTGGTTGAGTAGTCCGAGTAAATGCTGAATATGTTCAGCTGAGGGTTGCGCTTTTGCACCTACCCGCATCACGTCAAAACGTTCACCAAAATAAAAACGCGGTCCTGCGAGTTGTGTATGTAAATTTGCTGCAAAAAAGCTCAGTGCCCATCCAGTATTCGTTTGGCTAAAGTGACGGCCGTAGTATTTAATGTAGTGCCAAGTTTGCTTTGGTCTAAGTAGCAACGAAAAGCAGGTAATTAATAATCGAATAGGCACAAACTCAACGAGCCAAATCATGCGGGAAAGACTTGCCATAAAACGGCTTGAGGGGAGCATTACTTGCCGCCAAGCGTGGTCACACAGTAGTAATAGTTTATAAAATAGCGCGAGATAGGGACCTGCTGCTAGATACAGTAAAGCAATGACAAAAAAATGGCGCAAGGTATTTAATGCGGTGCTATCTATGGCGGCTTTACAAATACCAAGCTCTGTTAGCTTCTCTACATCTCTTGCTACCATTCCTTGCAACACGGCTCTTGCGGTTACTTTTTGCTTTGATTTTATCAGCGCGGAAATACGCTTAGCACGGCTTTCATGGCTAATATCTAAGCATAAAAACAACACCAGCCCACCGAGCCAATTAGGATAAAAAGCAAAGCTAATAATCGCATGAGTTAATACAGTGATAGTTAATATTGGTAGGAGGAAGCCGAGTGTGCCTGATAAAAGTTGATAACTAGAAGCCGCTTTGGGGCGATAAACTCTTTCGGCAATGGCTTTAAAAACAAGGCTAAGAATAAGATTAGGGTGATAAAGTGTTGATAACCTTACCCCTAGGCTGGCAAAAATCGCCAGTAAGAAAATGATCAGGCCCTCATGGGCCTGAAGCAAGCTGTCGAGCACTAAAGCGTAACCTTATCCAGCTTATTAAGTAGTGCCATCACCATCTTAGAAGAGTTTACAGAAGCGACTTCTAGATACTCTTCGAATGATTGCGGTGATTCTTTGCCGGCGATATCAGATAGCGAGCGGATCACAACAAATGGCGTGTTTAAAGAATGACAAGCCTGCGCAATTGCCGCACCTTCCATTTCGACTGCTAACATCGTAGGGAAGTCTGCACGCGCCTTGTCGATGCGTACTGGGTCGCACATAAATGAGTCACCCGTACAGATCAAACCAACCATAGTTTGAATGCCTTCAAGCTCATGTACGCTTTGCTCTGCAGCTTCAACTAATTTTGCATGCGAAGTGAACGCAGCAGGCATTTGTGGAACTTGACCAATTTCATAGCCAAATGCAGTAACATCAACATCGTGATGACGTACTTCATTTGAAATAACCACATCGCCGACGTTTAGTGATGGTTCAAAACCACCTGCAGAACCCGTGTTGATCACGCAATCTGGCGCAAAGTTGTCGATCAGCAAAGTTGTCGCAACTGTTGCTGCCACTTTACCAATGCCAGACTGTACAAGCGTTACATCAAGACCAGCCAGTTTGCCGGTATAAAAAGTAAAGCCACCTTTGGTCAATGTTTGCGGGTTTTCCATGGTGTTACGCAAAATGGTAACTTCTTGCTCCATTGCGCCGATAATGCCTACTTTCATCAAAAGATTCCTAATTTGTGGTGGGGAAAGCCCCAGTGTCAAAATTGCTTTTATTATACGAAAGGGGTTTTGATAGGTAAAACAAAAAACGGGCTGACGCCCGTTTTGCTAGATTTCTGCCAACTGAGTTGACTGTGCTTTTGCCTGTGAAGGGGACAGTACAGCAGGTTTGTAGGTGCGGTTTCTGGTTTTCTTTGGCATCTCCACTTTTTGGCCAAGCTTGAATAAGATTGCCGCACGAACCTCAGCGCTTTGGTAGCCACTTTTGATTTTCATACGAATGTGTGGAATACCCGCAGATTCCAGAGCGCCACTGACAAACCAATCTTTTTGCGCCTTATGGCCATTTTTATTGGAATTATTGACTAAGTCTACAGCGGCAACAATTTTCAGTGTCTCTTTGTCTACCAAAACATAATCCAACTGTTTATTCTTAGCTTTAGTTACCGCGGCACGACGTGCTTTTGGAGAGATCCCCGGTTTGCACTCAATTACATCAATGAGCTTAATACGGCTTACGATTTTATATCTATCGCCAACGGCACGTTCTAATAAATGTAGAAACGATGCTTCAACGGTGGTAAAAACAGATTCTTTACGATTAAACGGATAAGGATTGCCACCTACATCGGTGTACTTAGAAGCGACAATGGAAGCAACGACCACTAGAGCCAAAATAGCAAGCAACGCAAATTCCATACAAAACTCCAAATCAAAAAAATGACATCTGTGATTTGATAAGCAATAGCTGTGCCAAAATAGCGCTTAAATTAGTGGGTGGTTAACATTAAATCAGTATTTGGGATATGGAAAGAAAAATAAAGTGCTTTAAGTTGTTTATACTAGGCAGCGATATCTTACAGCAGGGCTGCCTAGTACTGGATAATGATATTAGCTCGCGTTATTTGTCTTCTTTAAGCACATAGATCTCACCATCGAAACTACCTTGAATGGTCAACCCTTGGCCTGCCAGTTCCTTGAGATATTCAATATGCTCTTGGGTAATATGTTGACCCGGCACCAAAAGCGGAATACCCGGAGGATACGGGGTGACCAAACCTGCACAAATACGGTTGTTGCTCTTGCTAATAGGCACAGATTCACGCTCGCCGTAGAAGGCATCGCTAGGGATACAAGCAAGGTCAATAGCGGGTAAATTCTCTGGTAAGCGTGAGCGTCGCGTTGACTTCGATAGTTTTACCTTGCCGCCATCAAGTTTCTTTAAGGCATTGTATAAACGAATGATCTTTGAGCGTGTACCACCCAACGTCAGTAAGACTAAGATGGTACTGTGCGTGTATTTCTCAATCTCCAGCCCAATTTCGTCCAGCAGGAATTTATGAATATCCTTTAAAGAGTATGGTAGTTCACTAATATCGATGAGGATTTTAAGCGGATCATGTCCCATATTATCGCCACTAAAATGTGGGAATATGTTCATAAAGTCTTGCTTATCAAGCACTTTAATATGTTTGAGCGAGGCCATCTGCTGTTTAAACTCTGCAACATGGTTCAGCAGCGCATTGAGTAACTTATAGCCTTCCATCTCTAGCTGCTTTTGGCACACATCCAAAGACGCAATAAGTTGGTATTTGGGCGAGGTGCTGGCGTAGATACTGTAAATCTCACGGAAGAAATCAGCATCAAAATCAGGGTCATTAATATGGATATAAGACGCCTGCGAAAATGCCGATACGACTTTATGCGCCGAATGAGTGACATAATCGGCACCTGCATGAATGGCGGAGTAATGGCGCAAACTGGGGTGAAATAGCGAGTAAGCAAACCAAGCTTCATCAATAAAGACTTTGATGCCATGCTGATGGGCAAATTCTACGACTTGTTTCAGGTCGCTCAGCAAACCATCATAGGTACAGCCTGTGAGCACCAGTAGTTTTGCATCGGTATTTTGTTCAATTGCTTGCTTGATGTCAGCCAGTGAAGGCGGTGCGAATATGCCATATTTTGGATTTAAGATACTCGATAAATAGATAGGGAAGCTGGCCGATTGCAAAATGCCATAGTGCACAGACTTATGACAGTTGCGGTCGATGATCACCTTATCGCCCTTGCGAAGGAGGGTTTGCAAAATGATTTTATTCGAGGTGGACGAACCGTTGGTCACGAAGTAGGTGCGTTTAACCTCAAACGTTGCCGCTGCGGATTCCTGAGCGCGGCCAATGGTATTGGTGCTGTCTGACAATGAACCTAACGAATCAACCGATACAGACAAGTCTCCGACAAAGACATTACGGCCATAAAATTGATAAAAATCTTTGATATAAGGAGAGTTTCTAAAGCTCGAACCGCCGCTGTGACCTGGAGTATGCCAAGAGTCGTTCGCTTCGCCGACATAGCTGCGATACGCCGTCCAAAATGGCGTCTCGGCTCTGTCATCAAAGTCGTTGATCATATATCCTAAAATGGCTTCAGGATCTGAGATAACTTCATCTTTAAAGAAGAAAGATTCGATTTCCTCGGATTCGTTGACTATCTCAAGCCCTTTAGTGTCATCACCAATAACGTAAACCGGTAATTCTAGACGAATACTTTTTAATTGCTCGATAAAGCGACTATAGGTTTGTTCGCCACTTTTGTTGTGCACATCCCAACTCAGCACGACGGCTTGAATATCACCATCTTCAGTGACATGCTCCAAGGCTTTTGAAAGTTCGAGACATTCAATAATATCGATTTGAACATCCTCTCGCTCAAAGTTAGGGATCGTTTTTGACAGATTGCTTGAGAGCGCTTGCAATACAGCTGGCTCTTGTTCTATTAACAAGATACGAAGGACAGGTAGCATAATGATATTCGCATTAAAATTTAAAGACTTTCATTAGCATAAAGAAAGCGCAGTGATTTGTGAAATCAATACTTTGCAAATGTTCCAGAAATTGTAAAACGGATGTAGGCGAGGAAGTTGTTGCGAGTGATGGAAAGTGTGCTATTCAACATAGGAAACAGGAAGGTTTCGAGTATCAGGCGTGTCTGAGTTAAATTTGGGATAGGGTGTTTTTGAAGGCTGTATTACGATTGCTTTTCAATGATAAATACAGTAGTGATAAAAACAACAGTACTAGCTAACAGATCAAAAGGAGTCAAAATGAGATTGGTTAATTATGTTGTGTATGTGTTCTTATTTGGGTGTTTAATCAGCTTCCCTTCATGGGCTGATACAAATAACTTGTCGGGAACATTGGTTGTTGTAAATAAAAAGGGGGATTCGGTTGATTTCATCGATCTTAGCAGCCGAAGAATTAAGCTGACGCTCGCAACCGGCAGAGGACCACATGAATTAGCAATGAGTGCCGACGGGCATACGGCTGTTGTCACTAATTATGCACGTGGCAATAGTCTAAGTGTTTTTGACGTTCGGCAAGCAAAAAAAGTAAAAACCATTGATTTGTCTCGTTATCCAAGCCCACATGGCGTGTTGTTTTTAAAAGACCAAAAACGCGTTGCAGTATCGTCTGAAGGCTCCGACAGTGTGGTAATCGTTGATATAGAGTCGGGGAAAATTGATAAAGTAATAGCAACAGAGCAAAGAGGCTCTCATATGGTGGCGCTGCCGGCGTCTAGCGAGCGTGTTTACACCACAAATATGCGCGCAGATTCAGTGTCTGAATTAGATGTAAAGTCAGGTGCCTTACTTCGCAAAATTTCAATGCCAAAAGTACCAGAGGCTATCACCATAAATAAAAGTGGCTCTGAGCTCTGGGTTGGTAGCAACGATGATGGCTTAGTTACCGTGTTTGATGTAGCAAATGAGCGTATAATTAAGCAATGGAAAGGCTATAGCTTTCCATACCGTGTGTTACTTACCCGCGATGAGCAGTTTGCTGTGATCCCAGACTATAGGAATCACACCCTTGATGTGATCGATGCAATGCACAAAGAAAAGCTGCGTCAAATAAAGTTTGAGCCGGGAACAGGACCAAAAGGCGTGATCCTTCATCCAGACGATCGCACTTTATTTTTATCCGCTTACCAAAAAAATAAGGTCCTTGTTATAGATATTGTATCTGGCAAAACTTTATTTGAACTCCCTACTGGTAACGGACCAGATGGAATAGGGTATTCAGCAGTGGTATTGCCTTAGGCTAGCCATCTCGTCGATACGAATGTGGCGTGAAGTAGGAGCTGCTTTACGCAGCGTTCTGTGTTTCCAGAACACTTGGATAATTTTACGAAACAACAAATTCACGGTAACCACCATAAATAAAAGTTGTGCATCTGCTAAAACAAAGATTAACTATCAGTCTTCTCTTTAAACTCACATAAGTCTTCAATAATACAGCTGCCGCACTTTGGCTTACGCGCAGTACACACATAGCGGCCATGGAGAATGAGCCAGTGGTGGACATCCACTTTAAACTCTTTTGGTACAACCTTTTCTAGCTTTTGTTCGACTGCTACTACATCTTTACCCATGGCAAATTTGGTGCGATTGGAAACGCGGAATATATGGGTGTCTACAGCGATAGTCGGCCAGCCGAAAAGATAATAAAGTTAGATCTAAATGAACTTTTGAATTGTGCCAGAAACGGCCTGTTTTGCTTCTATTTTTACCTGTAAAGTCCAAAGTATTTTGACTTGGTGCAACTAGATGACACAATGAACTGGTTTCGAGGTGTTTCGAACCAAATTTTATTTTTTTAATTTCATGAGGCATGGCTTGATTAATTCTGATTGGCTAAGAACATTCTGTGCTTTAGCAGAAACACAAAATTTTACTAAGACTGCCAGTTTGCTTCACATGACACAGCCGGGTGTAAGTCAGCATATATTAAAGTTGGAACAGTATCTGAGTAAAACCCTTATTATACGAGAAGGGAAAAGTTTTGAGTTAACACCTCAAGGGATTGAGGTGTTAAAATACGCTCAAGAATTGTTACGAAACGAGAAGCTTTTAAAAGAGAAACTTGGTGATGTTGACCCATTTTCTGGTACTTGCCGGATCTCTATGCCCGGAGGTGTAGGAAATTTGGTGTATCCTTGGCTTATAGACTTACAAGTTAAACTGCCTAAACTTAAAATTCATATTCAATTTAATCCTACAAAAATTGTTGATGACTTGGTTCGAAACAACGAAGTTGACATTGGACTTGTTACACATAATCCCGATAATGAAGTTTTTAGTAGTCAGACTTTTTTATATGAAAAGCTTTGGTTAGTGCTACCCAAGAATAGCCCCCATGAGGGTTTTCCTGACCTTCAAGATTTGGGATTTGTTGATCACCCTGATGGCAAGAAAATGGCATCGAAGGTGCTACCCGTGTTGTTTCCCGACGAGTATAGGGGTGTCGATTCATTATGTATTTCTGCTTACACCAACTCAGCACCTAAAATTTGTCACCATGTCGGAGCTGGTATTGGATATACGGTCTTAGATGAATTTATGGTTCGACTTAGCCCTGAATACAATAAACTCCGTATCGTTAACTCTGTAGATATACCATCGGATGAAATCCGATTTATTTATAAGAAAAAATGGCCGCTGCATCCGAGACATCAATACGTGATGGATTACCTTGTAGAACGCGCTAAGCTTTTTCGAACTGAAAACAAATAGTAACAACATACAATTGCATCAATAACAAATTATTATCGATGCAATGATAAATAATAATTATATTTTCTAGTTTTCTCCACGTAACCTTTGTGCTGTAAGTAACCCACTCAGTTAACGACGGAGTTTATATGAAAAATATATTAATTATTAATGCACATCACCCTTACCCATTTTCGGAAGGTAAGCTTAATGCAGAAATCATCAAGCGCATTGAACACAACTTGACCGAAAAAGGCTGCGTCGTTCGACACAGCGCATCATCTACAGAATACGAAATAGAGCAGGAACTTGAAAAGCATCGCTGGGCTGACCTCATTGTGATTCAGGCACCCTTGAACTGGTTTAGTATTCCTTGGCCTATGAAGAAATATATGGATGATGTTTATACAGCAGGTCTAGACGGGCGAGTCTGTAACACTGATGGGCGAGATATAGAAAACCCAAAAGAGAATTATGGTACTGGAGGCACCCTTACGGGCAAGAAACTCATGCTATCAATGACATTTAACGCACCGAAGGAAGCGTTTGATAACAATGATGAGTTTTTGATGCAGGGAAAAAGTGTCGAAGACCTCCTGCTACACATGCACGTGAATTACCGCTTCCTTGGCATGGAATCATTGCCTAGCTTTATTTGTTATGACGTGATGAAGAATCCAACTGTTGAAGACGACTTTGTTCGCTTAGAAGCGCACTTAGATCACTATATTCAACCAGCTTTAGTATAAGGAGTATTGATATGAAATATGTACTGATAACAGGTGCCAGCTCTGGTATTGGTTTAGCCATGTGCCACAAGTTTGCTAGCGAAGGTCACAATCTGATTATTGTGGCGCGCAGCGAGGACAAATTAAATACATTGAAATCTGAACTTGAATCGCAATTTCACATTGACGTTATGGTTAAAGTCGTTGATCTCTCGACTTTTGGTGCTGCACAACAACTTTACGATCAATGTGCAGAATATGAGATTGAAGTTCTGGTTAATAATGCAGGTTTTGGTGATTTCAGCAACGCATGGGATATGAGCCTAGACAAAGCAGAGCAAATGCTAGACTTAAACATCAAAGCTCTGACCACATTGTCGCTCAATTATGTTAGAGACTATCGAGACAAAGATGCAACGTTAATCAATGTGTCTTCAATAGGCGGCTATAAAATGTTTCCGACAGCGGTGACTTATTGCGCAACAAAATTTTATGTTTCTGCATTTACTGAAGGTGTAGCAGAAGATTTACGGATAGGTCAAAAGCCAATGAGAGCTAAAGTATTGGCTCCAGCAGCAACTGCGACTGACTTTTTTAATCAAGCTTACACGAATGCAGGTTTGGAGTCAGACGCGTCAACTGATCGCTCACAATATACACCTGCATCAGTGTTGGCTACTTATACTTATCAACTATTTCAGAGTGAGCATATCGTCGGTCACATAGACGGTGATGGACAGTTGATTTTGCAACCACCTATCTTCGATTATGTTCTCGCTAAGGTTAAACTGACGGGACAAGCCGAGAATGCACTCGGCTTTTAAAAAATTGGCTCTAATAAAGTTATATGCTTAATGAAAGTATGGCTGGGGAATGGCAATATAGTGCAGGTTCGTTTTTCGCTGTGAGTTCAAAATCAGTCTGTCACTCTGTTTTATCCTTAAACTCACACAAATCTTCAATAATACACGCACCACATTTAGGCTTACGGGCGGTACAAACATAACGACCATGAAGAATAAGCCAATGGTGAACATCGACTTTAAATTCTTTAGGTACAACTTTCTCGAGCTTTTCTTCCACTTTGACTACATCTTTACCCATAGCAAACTTAGTGCGGTTAGAAACGCGGAAAATATGCGTATCAACAGCAATAGTCGGCCAGCCAAAGGCGCAGTTTAGTACCACGTTGGCGGTTTTGCGACCCACGCCTGGCAGCGCTTCTAGTGCTTCACGGTTTTCAGGAACTTCGGAGCCGTGCTTGTCGACGAGGATCTGACACATTTTATAGACGTTATTGGCTTTTGAATTAAATAAACCAATGGTTTTGATATAGTCTCTTAAGCCCTCAAGGCCAAGCTCCAGAATTTTCTCAGGTGTGTTGGCAACAGGGAAGAGTTTGCGTGTCGCTTTGTTTACCCCAACATCAGTGGCTTGTGCTGAGAGGGTAACGGCAACTAAAAGCTCGAATGGTGACGAGTATTCTAGCTCAGTTTCAGGGTGTGGATTTTCGTCCCTGAGTCGCGTGAGTATTTCTATACGTTTTTGTTTATTCATAAGATTTACTTGCTAATTTCAATGACGGTAGCATGCAGTTATTTTCATTAAGCAGCGATAGTGACGGTATCGCTGCAAATTGGCATTATTATTACCGCATTAGTTTAAGTTAGTGACCCGCGCTCTTGGGCCTTTTACTTCTTCGGCTGTTGGCGCTGCTTTGGCTTTGAGTTGGGCGTCGATAATGTTTTTAGCAGCAATCAAAAAACCAAGCCCTAAAAAGGCGCCCGGTGGCAGGATAGCAACTAAAAATTGATGATCGAATGAGAAGAGCTCAATACGCAATATACTAGCCCAGTTGCCAAGGAGTAGCTCGGCACCATCAAATAGTGTTCCCTGACCAATCAACTCACGCATTGCACCCAGTACAAATAGCACCAGTGCAAAACCCAGTCCCATCATTAATCCATCCCAAACCGATAACAGCGGACTATTCTTCGAAGCAAATGCCTCGGCACGACCAATAATGGCGCAGTTGGTCACGATCAACGGAATAAATATGCCAAGGGATTGATACAGACCAAAGGTATAAGCGTTCATGAGTAGTTGAATAACCGTAACAAAGGCGGCGATGATCATTACAAACACGGGGATACGAATGTCTTTTGGCACCCAATTTCTCACCACCGATACAGTAAAGTTAGAACCAACCAGTACCAGTAATGTGGCGATACCAAGCCCTAACGCATTGGTTACCGTTGAAGTCACTGCAAGGAGTGGACACAGCCCTAAAAGCTGCACCAGTGCGGGGTTATTTTGCCATGTTCCTTCTTGAAAGAGCGATTTTAACTGACTCATTGCGACACCTCGCAAGTATTAGGCGCGTTAAATAGCGCATCAAAATGAGTTTTGGCAAACCATGCGGCCTGATTTACCGAGGTTACCACGGCACGGGGGGTAATGGTTGCGCCAGTAAATGAATCAAATCGACCACCGTCTTTTTTCACATTCATTTTAGGGTCTGCCTCACCCTCAACTTGAACGCCGTTGAAAGTCGTTACCCAAGCAGACTTTGCAAGCTCTACCTTATCACCAAGGCCCGGAGTTTCTTCATGGCGCGTCACACGCACACCGGAGATCAAACCTTGCCTATCGACAGCGGTTAAGACATCAATATTGCCACTGTAGCCTTTGGGGGTGATGTGTCTTACTAATAGGGCTGAGGGGTTGCCATTGAGTCTGGCTCTGTAAATTGTGTGCGGACCGCCTGGGCCAAGTTCTAGCGCGTTGCTGGTGGTGCAATCCAAATACAGCGTATTGTCATACTTATCTGCTGCAATCACCTGAGAAAGTAGTTGCATCAGGTGCTGCTGCTCTTGGCTGGCAATTTTATCTTTGGTGAGGTCATTAATCAGTGCGACCGCTCCTGTTGTTGCCAGTGCAAATGCCGCGAGGATGAGGCCATTTTTCTGCATCGATTGAATTATCATGATTTTGCTCCATGACCATAAGTACGAGGCTGAGTGTAATGATCGATAAGTGGTACGGCCATATTCATGATCACAACTGCAAATGCAACGGCGTCTGGGTAGCCACCAAATTGACGGATAACATAGACGGTAAAGCCGATCGCCGCGCCGTAAATCAGACGACCTAAGTTAGTGGTAGAGGCCGACACCGGATCGGTGGCAATAAAGAAGGCACCAAGCATAGCGCCGCCACTTAACAAGTGGAATAGGGTGCCTGGCTCTGACTCAGGGGCAATGATATAGCCAATCGCACTCGCAAGGCCAAGGCTGGTAATAAAGGCTACAGGAATATGCCAGTTGATCACTTTGGCTTTTAGCAGATAAAGACCACCTAGCAAAAAGGCGAGGTTAACATATTGCCAACCAAGTCCCGCAAGCGCTCCAAAACCTTGCTTACTCATCGCCTCATTAACGGTTAAGCCTTGTGAGACAGCGGTTTTTACCGAGTCTAATGGCGTTGCACCAGTCGAGCCGTCAATCACGCCTGCACGCCAAACGTCAAGTGTGACGCCTTGGCTGGTGGACTCGGTAAAGATCATCGCGAGTTGGTCGACAAAGTTTAGCGACTCTAGCGTGAGCGCTTGAATGGGTGACCATGAAGTCATTTGTACAGGGAAGGAGATCAGCAATAATACATAGGCCGCCATGGCCGGGTTGAAAAGGTTAAAGCCTAGGCCACCGTATAGTTGTTTTACAATTGCGATGGCAAAAAATGCACCAATGACGGTTATCCACCAAGGGGCTAGCGGCGGAATACTGATGGCCAGCAGCACAGCGGTGAGCCAAGCACTGCCGTCGCTGAGGCTGGGCCATATCGCTCGACCTCTTAGCTTTAGCACTAGCGCTTCAGCAAGGCTTGCGGTAATCAGCGCTAAAGCCAACTGGATCAGAACACCAAAACCAAAATAGTAGGTTTGGACTAAGATCCCGGGAATACAGGCTGCCATGACGGTCATCATGATTTTGTTGACCGACTTATGGCTATGATTGTGCGGGGATGAGGCCATGGTTAGTTTCATGACGGTTCATTTCCTTCTTGTTCTTTCGCTTGCTTCTTCGCTTTTGCTCTCGCAATTGCGGCTTTAACGGCGGCTTTTTTACGTGCTTCAGGGCTAAGTGCTTGCTGCTGCTCAGATATGCCCTCAGCAGCTTGCTCTGTAAGGCTTGAGCCTGCTTTTGACTCAGCCGTTGGTTCATTTGCTTCTTTGCTTTGCTCACTCAGGCTTTGGCCAGCTTTTTGTGCCTGTTTAGCGGCTTTCTTGGCCTTAGCTCTGGCAATTGCGGCGGCAACAGCGGCTTTACGTGGATCTTCCTCTGCGCTTTGTGTTGGAGCGGCTTCTGCTTGTTCGCTCACGCTTTCACCTGCTTCTTGTGCCTCTTTAGCGGCTTTCTTGGCCTTAGCTCTGGCAATTGCGGCGGCAACGGCGGCTTTACGTTGATCTTCCTCAGCGCTTTGTGTTGGAGCGGCTTCTGCTTGTTCGCTCACGCTTGCGCCTGCTTCTTGTGCCTCTTTAGCGGCTTTCTTGGCCTTAGCTCTGGCAATTGCGGCGGCAACGGCGGCTTTACGTGGATCTTCCTCAGCGTTATCGGTTTGAGCGCTTTGAACAGTCTCTGCTTGCTCGCCTGTGCTCTCGCCAGCTTCTTGTGCCTCTTTAGCCGCTTTTTTGGCTTTAGCTCTGGCGATTGCCGCAGCAACAGCGGCTTTCCGTGGATCTTCCTCAGCGCTTTCAGTTGGAGCGGCTTCCGCTTGATTACTTATGCTTTCACCTGCTTCTTGTGCCTCTTTAGCTGCTTTCTTGGCCTTAGCCCTGGCAATTGCGGCTGCAACCGCTGCCTTTTTATCGCTTGGCGCTGCATTGGCTTCAGGTTCTGCTGTTTCTTCTGCGGCTGCTTTTTTGGCTTTGGCCCGGGCGATTGCAGCAGCTACGGCTGCCTTTTTATCATCTGCTGCGGCTGGTTCAGATTCAGGCGCAGTTTGGGCCGCGGCTTTTTTCGCCTTAGCGCGAGCAATGGCGGCGGCTACTGCATCTTTTTTATCTGTGCTTTCGGGCTGGTCAGTTTTTTCTTCTTTATATTTACGCGCCTGCGCTTTGCGTTTTGCACGCTCTTCAGCAATGGCGCTGTTATCCGGCTCTAATTCGCCGTTCTCACCTCGTTTGGCTTTGGCACGTGCAATCGCAGCTTGGACAGCGGATTTATCTGACTGCTTATCTTTAACGCGTGAGAGTGCTTCTTGCACTTTTTCTTTATCTGCGGCTTTTGGTGCAGCGCCCGCCGAACGGCGTTTATGTTTATTTTGGCGTTCTTCTTGTTCGCGCTCTAAGCGCTCTTTTCTTGCCTCAAAACGCTCTTTAGCACGCTCTGCTTTGACTTGTTCAAGCTTTTGTTCGCGAATGTCGGCTTTGGCTACACGATAGTATTGCACCAAGGGGATTTCGCTCGGGCAAACATAAGAGCACGCACCACATTCGATACAGTCAAAGAGGTTGTATTCCTCTAACTTTTGGTACTCTTTGCCTTTAGCAAACCATTGTAACTGCTGTGGTAATAAGCTTTGAGGGCAGGCATCTGCACAGGCACTACAGCGAATGCATGCCTTTTCATCACCCGGGATCGCAAGTTCTTGGTTGTCTGGCGCGAGTATACAGTTGGTGGTTTTGATCACAGGGATCCTAACCGATGGCAAGGTAAAGCCCATCATTGGACCACCCATGACGACACGCTGCGCCTCTACTGGCGAAAAGCCTTGTGAGTCTAGCAGGTGCTTTATTTCAGTGCCGAGTAAAGCCCACACGTTGCTTGGCTGAGTAATGGTATTACCGGTCACGGTAACTACACGCTCAATAAGGGGTTTACCCTCAAAAATAGCTTGCCAAATTGCGAACAGTGTTCCAACGTTCTGCACCAGAACGCCGATATCCGCTGGTATTCCAGCACTTGGTACTTCTTTAGAGGTTAATAGCTTGACCAGTTGCTTTTCACCACCAGAGGGGTATTTGGTTGGCACACTACGGACTAGGATATCCTGATTATGTTGAGCCGCAGCGGTGATCGCCGCAATGGCTTCGGGTTTATTATCTTCAATGCCAAATAATACTTTTTGTGGCTTCAATATACCTTGTAACACTTCGACGCCTGCGATGATTTCTTTGGCGTGCTCACGCATCAAACGATCATCGGCTGTAATATATGGTTCGCACTCAATACCATTGACGACTAAAAACTCAATGGGCTTTGGGCTGTCTGCTTTGACATAGGTTGGGAATCCCGCACCGCCCATACCGGCAATACCAGCTTGGTGGATAATATCGATAAGCTGTTTGTTATCAAGCTTGCTAATGTCGCTAATTGGGTTCAGTGGTGTCCACTTATCTTCACCATCTGGGTGCAAAATAATACTGAGCTCAGGTAGCGCGGATGGATGCGCCGACGGCATCGGCTTTATCGCTTCAATGGTGCCAGATGTGGGGGCGTGAATAGGCAGCGACCAGTTCGTGCCGGGAGCCGTCAATGCTTGCCCTTTAAGCACGTGATCGCCAGAGTTAACTAACAGGCTACCATTGGCACCAATGTGCTGCTTTAGTGGCAGGATTAGTTTATCAGGCAAAGGTAAACGAGCAATCGGTTGTTGGTTGGATAATGTCTTTTGCTCTGGTGGATGGATGCCACCTGGGAACTGCCACAGTTTTCCGCTTTCTATTTGTTCAAGTAATGTTTCCACTTAAACCTCTTAATCAATCTGTGTCACAGGAATGGCGTCTAGCTGCCACTTCCACGTTTGCTTGGTCTGTGCAACCGGGATCATATCAATACAATCGACCGGGCAGGGCTCGACACACAGATCGCAGCCTGTGCACTCGTCGATGAGCACGGTGTGCATTTGTCTGGTTGCACCAACGATAGCATCCACGGGGCAAGCTTGAATGCATTTGGTACAGCCAATACATTCGTCTTCACGAATGTAAGCCACTTTCTTGACCGGCTCTGCGTCTTCTCCGCCAGCCAGTGGCTTTGCTTCTACGCCCATTAAGTCCGCCAGTTTTTTCACTGTAGCTTCACCGCCGGGAGGGCATTTATTTACGTCATCGCCATTCGCAATCGCTTCAGCGTAAGGTCGACAGCCGGGATAGCCACACTGGCCGCATTGAGTTTGTGGCAGAATAGCGTCTATTTGTTCAACAATTGGGTTGCTTTCAACTCGGTATTTCACTGCTGCATAGCCAAGCACAATACCAAAAATAAGCGCCAGCGCACCCAGTGCAAGTAATGCGTAAAGTAATGTCATATCTAAAACTTAACCAATCCAGAAAAGCCCATAAACGCAAGCGACATAAGTCCTGCGGTGATCATCGCTATCGATGCGCCTTTAAAGGGTGTCGGCACGTCAGCGACAGCCAAACGCTCACGCAAAGCGGCGAATAGCACCAAAACCATAGAAAAGCCAACCGCAGCGCCAAAACCATAGACTGCAGACTCTAAAAAGGTGTGGTCTTTTTTGATATTAAGTAGTGCGACGCCTAGTACAGCGCAGTTGGTGGTGATCAAAGGTAAGAAAATTCCCAGTAACCGATACAAGGTTGGACTGGTTTTACGTACCACCATCTCTGTAAATTGCACAACCACAGCGATAACCAAAATAAAGCTCATTGTTCTTAAAAAAGTGAGGTCGAGAGGCAATAAAATATACTGATTGACCAAATAGCTGGTAACTGAGGCTAGCGTGAGAACAAAGGTGGTCGCTAACGACATTCCCACTGCGGTATCCAATTTTCCAGATACCCCCATAAATGGACATAAGCCCAAAAATTGGACTAAAACGAAGTTATTCACCAGCACTGTGCCAATGAGCAACAAAATGTATTCGGTCATTCCTGCCTCTATAACTTATTCACTTTATGCGGGCTTTCCCGTCAAATCGAGGTGATAGTTAACTGTATTAAAGAACTTACTAGGTGCAAGTTTTGAATGGATTTAATTTTGCTAAAAATACTTTTTAGTAGAATTAAACCGATAGCACCGTTCCGCTTTGAATTTTTTAGGTGAAAATATTTGCCTGCTATCATTTTAGCTAGCGTCTCACATTTTATGAGGCTGTAGCTTGTCATGTAATGCTGACAGTTTTCATTCTGTTATTAGCAAGTAATCCTAATTCAGAGTTTGCTTATAAGACTAAATATATGAGCTTTTAGCAATAAAATCATGGTGATAGAGTGATGTTTATTGCTAGATCTTGGATTACCGCTAGTGCCGAAATAATCTTCAAGCTTATCTTTGTGAACTTCTTAATACACATGGATAAATTTGAATGATAATTCCTGCCAATAGTAACACAGATTGTAACTAGTGTGGCAAATGATAGTGTGCGAAAGTCAGCCCACTGGCAATGGGGAAAGGGAAGGGCACACAAGTTGCCCTTGGAACTTTCGTTAAACTTGGATAAGAGGTAAGTTATCCAAGCTCCGGCTTCCTAAATTTCCTTCGGCTTTTCGATGTAATAGCCTTGTACACCGTCCAAACAAAGCGTTTCGACTATATGTTTTTCTTCTTGGCTCTCGATACCTTCGGCAAATACGTTGACACCGATACGGTGTGCAAGGTCAACCATTAATCGCATAAAGTATTGATTATTCTTGTCTTCTTCAAGACCCCGAGTATAGCTTGCATCCATTTTGATATAGTCAGGTTTTAAGTCTCTAAAGAACTTAAACGACGTTAACCCCACACCAAAACGCTCAACGGTGATACGAGCGCCGGCACGATGAACCATATCAATAAAGCGCTTACTGGCTTTAATATTTTGCTGTAAGCCAAACTCGCTAACTTCAAATACCAGTTTAGAGGCTAGATTGGTTTCTTTTAACAAACGACGCTCTAACCAGATCACAAATTGATCGTTATGAGCGCTCGATGCGGTAACGTTGATCCCAAAATACTTTTCATTAAAGTTACGCGTTTTGATAAGTTCTAGCGAGGTGTCGATGATCAGCTGATCAATCTCGATGGCCATTTCTAGCTTTTCCGCCATGGCAAGGAAAGAGGCCGTTGGCAGCATCTGTCCTTCTTCAGTTTTGAAGCGAGACTGGATCTCAGCGTAGGCCTTAGAGTTTTTACCAATTGGCATGATATTTTGCATCATCAAGCTAACACGCTTGCTGTTGATCACATCGCGGATCACGCGACGCCAGTTTTGATTGCCAAATCCAGCACTGACATTATTCACTAAGTCAGACTCACGTTGAATATGCCAAGCATTGGCTTGCTTGCTTTGCGCCATACTCATCGCATTATCGACAACCGAGAGCAGTTCTCCAAGTGGTTTACCGTTCTCGTAAGGCACGATCCCAGTGTTTGCAACCGATGATAGCTCTTGGTTTTGCTGGAACTGAGTAAAGCGCGCTTGCAGTGTTTCACCAAACTCTTCCGCTTCTTTACTTGGCACATTGGGTAAGATCACTGCAAAATCCGAGCTATTTAAACGGAACACTTGGCTGCCGGCATAAGTACCTGTAACGTGCTTGATGATATCCGATACTGACTTAATGTATTCATCGCCTTTTTGATAGCCACGGGTTTGGTTAATGACCTGCAATTCAGAACAGCGGATCATCGCCAGTGAGCCAAATGCCTTTTTGGCAGACGACTCGATATATTGCTCGTAGTACTCAACAAACATATTACGGTTGCCAAGATCGGTGACCACATCTTTATACGCTTCTTGCTTGATAGAGTGGGCGGCATTTTTGATGTCTTCTTGCTTTGACTTTAAAAAGCTGGCTAAGCGTTTAAAAGAGGGGATTAAATCTTGGCCGAGTTCTGCAACTTTGCCATCGTTAAAGTCAAATTCAATATTGTCGGTAACTTGATTTTGCGTGATATATGAATCTACCGCATTGGCCACTGTCATACTAACGTTGCGATTGAGCTTTTTATAGACGCCTTGCATAAAGAAAACAGGAATAAAAGCCACTAACGCTGAAATAATGATAAGTAGCAGTAGGGCTTGTTGTAGTAATTGCGCCTGACTTTGTGCATTGATCAAGAATTCGATTTTGATGTCTTTGCTATCGTTAACAGCAAATTGGGGGCGAATAGCATTGATGTTTGATTCAATAATCTCAGCGATAAAGGGGAGATTGCTTGGCGTATTGACTTGTAAAACGGTTTGACCGTCAAAGTCTCGTACAATAAATGTCGAAAAAACATCTCCGCTATTTAACGCTTGGCGAATATGTTCAGGAGTCACTTCAGTGAGTTTCTTATCCTTTATATACTCTGTCACCATGGTATGGGCACTTTGTTGTGCTTTGTTGATTGCAGAGTCAAAACTTGTTGCGAAAAAAAAGCTACCAATCAAGGAGAATAATAGCCAAGAGGTGACTTGGAGTACGATAAGTTTTTTAAAACCAGCCATAGTACGCTTCTTAAAGAGGGTTATTCCATAGTATCGGGTGCATTGCCAATTTCTTTATCAAATTCATCGGTTTGATTTTGTCTGGTCGATAAATTACAGAGATGGTTGTTATTTGAGCAAATGCAGTGAGAATATTGCTTGTAGAGTAGTGTAAATGCTGGAAAAAGTCTAATGCTTTCGTGGAATTGGCTCCCCCTCCCCGACTCGAACGGGGGACCTGCGGATTAACAGTCCGTCGCTCTAACCAACTGAGCTAAGGGGGAACAATTTGGAACTCTGGGAATGCTCTTTTGAGCAATATCTTATTGATTGGCTCCCCCTCCCCGACTCGAACGGGGGACCTGCGGATTAACAGTCCGTCGCTCTAACCAACTGAGCTAAGGGGGAACTACAATAAGATGCTGACTTTCCGATAAAGGAGTGGCTCCCCCTCCCCGACTCGAACGGGGGACCTGCGGATTAACAGTCCGTCGCTCTAACCAACTGAGCTAAGGGGGAATAGTCAAGTGTGAGAATTTGGCTCCCCCTCCCCGACTCGAACGGGGGACCTGCGGATTAACAGTCCGTCGCTCTAACCAACTGAGCTAAGGGGGAAGCGTATCTCTCAACGGGGCGAAATATTAATGACGACATTGCAAGGTGTCAACCACTAAAATCACAGAAACGTAAAAAACTCTACTAAGCGATGAATTAATGCGCTATTTGTTGGCTTTTTAGCTAGTTTTGAATTCTGGATATAGGGCCTGTTGACCTTTGCTGTTTGATTTTGGTTCCCCTGAGTGGGTTTTGATCGCGGCGCTCGACTTGCCGCCTAGTAATCTAAGCAAAAGTTGAGCAATACGTAATTTATCCATCGTTCATATAATGACTCTTAGTGAGTTTTGATTTCAATATGCCTACATGATGAAGATCTGCAAAATATGAAAGATAGGGCTGTTGTATAAAATACCTAAATCATCGTGTAGGGATGTCGAATAAAATTAACATATACAGTATTTACTGTTTATCTATACAGTGCTATATTCTGCTTAATGTATTTTTTGAACGTTTTGTTTGAATTATATCCCTAACTGCTCATTTTATGATGTTTTCTTGAGATCTTTAAATCATTGCAATTATCACGTGAATGAGATCAATGAGCATAAATAGTGTGGTATTGATAATCTCTATTTAAACGCGGCGTGACAAACAGTAAGTAGTTACTATCATTAAAGCGATAATCAATGATTTAATAAAAAGTTGAATTAAAACAGTTGGATATGTGTTCCTTGTTATTTTTAGTCGTTAGATGCTTTTTACTTCCAGAAGCAAGGTTAGTCTAGAGATCTAAATTGATCCAGTTGTTGTTTTAAGAATGATCACACTAAACACGCTATTGATCAAAATTACTCCAAGCTGAAAACCTTTATTCTATTGGCTTGGAGCGACTTATCCACGGAATCTGTGGATAACATTGTTTATTATTATTTGAGAAGTATTGCAAGACTATGAAATTAGGGCGCTGCAGCCGTTTCAAGTAAAATTCGATAAATATTTAATTTCAATAATATCAATGGTTTATATTTGGTTGGTTATTTTTGTTTATTTGTTGTTCAGTGTGAAGCTTTTATGAACTTTTTACCATTTGGGCTGTGCAAAAAACATGCTACTTTGCAAGCTGGATTGTAACTTTTTTGTCAAAACTTACTGAATCGTTATTTTCAACACTAAACCTCAATCCTGCAGCGTAATACAAGCTTTTTATAGGTAACTGTTGCTAATTTAGACTTTATAACGACTCTTAACGTTTACCGCATAGCGTCAACATCTTGAATAGCATACAATGAGCCGCTTAAAGTATCAGAAATAGGTTGTTATGACTCAAGCTAAGTCAAATTCCAATGGCAACGATATCCTTTTTGGTGATATTGGGGCGACTTTAAAGCGAATGACGATCCCCATGATATTCGGGATGATCACGCTGATGATGTTTAATCTCGTTGATACTTTCTTTATTAGTATGCTTGGCACCGAGCCGCTCGCAGCAATCAGCTTCACCTTTCCTGTTACCTTTACTGTAATTAGCTTAGCCATCGGGTTAGGTATTGGCACATCCGCCGTTATCGCGAAGGCTTTAGGTAGCAATTTGCTCGATGAAGCCAAATTTGATGCCGCAGTAGCTATTATTATCTCTGCGATATTCGTTTCATTACTTTCTATTCTCGGTTTCATTTTTGTCGATGAGATCTTTATTCTCCTCGGTGCTGGTGAAGCGGTTATGCCATTTATCCACGACTACATGTCGGTGTGGTTCATTGGTTCGATTTTATTGATAACGCCGATGATTGGTAATTCAGTGCTGCGCGCCAGTGGTGATACCAAAACGCCAAGTTTAGTTATGGGGCTCGGGGGATTAGTAAATGCGGTGCTGGACCCGATATTAATCTTCGGGTTTGGGCCTATTGATGCAATGGGTGTAAAAGGCGCTGCGGTGGCCAGTGTGTTGTCTTGGAGTCTTGGGGTAACTATCATTTTATATTTGCTGATAGTTAAAAAGCGTCTTATCTCACTGTCTGCAAAATACACCAGCTTCACAAATGCGGCGAAAAAAATTCTCACCATAGGCCTGCCTGCAGCTGGCGCAAATATGCTGACGCCTTTAGCAATGGCGGTAATGACCGCACTTATTGCTAGTTATGGACCTGAAGCTGTGGCCGCATTTGGTGTTGGAAGTCGTATTGAGTCTATCGCAAGTCTGGTGGTTTTAGCGCTTTCTATGACCTTGCCTCCCTTTGTAAGTCAGAACTTTGGTGCAAAGCACTATCAGCGTGTGGCTGATGCTTATACCCAAACACTTAAATTTGTGCTTGGTTTTCAATTTGCGGTCTACTTATTACTGGTATTGAGTGCTTACTACATCAGTCATACTTTTGGTAATGAGCCAGCTGTCGTTGAGACCATACAGCTATTTATTTATATCATGCCGCTAGGATACGGACTTCAAGGTGTGATCATATTAACCAATTCGTCATTTAATGCGTTGCATAAACCGATGAATGCGCTCATTCTAAGTGTGATCCGGTTGTTTATATTTTATGTACCTATCGCTTATATAGGCTCACAGTTGGCTGGGTTGCCAGGGTTATTTACAGGCGCTGCTTTGGGGAATTTATTTACCGCAGCTATTGCCTACAATTGGTTTAAGAAAGTGATCAATGAAATTGCAGCAAGCGAGGTTCAAAAGGAGGCGTAATGGAAGATAAGTTTCAGCTAGTTTCTGAGTTTCAGCCAAACGGAGATCAACCAACAGCGATTGCTCAACTGTGCGATGGTTTAGAATCAGGCCTTGCACATCAAACCTTGCTGGGGGCTACGGGAACGGGTAAAACCTTTACCATGGCCAACATCATTAATAACCTTAACCGCCCGACAATTATTATGGCGCATAACAAAACGTTGGCGGCGCAATTGTATGGCGAAATGAAAGAATTCTTTCCTCATAATGCGGTTGAGTATTTCGTCTCTTATTATGACTATTATCAACCCGAGGCTTATGTCGTTGCCAGCGACACATTTATCGAGAAAGACGCGTCTATCAACGATCACATAGAACAAATGCGTTTATCCGCGACCAAAGCCTTGCTTGAGCGCAGAGATACGATCATCGTCGCCTCTGTTTCAGCGATTTATGGCCTTGGCGATCCCGACTCTTACATGAAAATGATGCTATTACTGAAAGTCGGTGAAACTATCGATCAGCGTGACATGTTAAGGCGCTTGGCAGAACTACAATACACGCGTAATGATATGGACTTTAGTCGTGGTACCTACCGAGTTCGCGGTGAAGTGATTGATATTTTTCCTGCAGAATCGGAAACCATTGCGGTACGGGTTGAGATGTTTGACGATGAAATAGAGCGGATCAGTTTATTTGATCCCTTGACTGGCGCCGTTGAAAAACACCTAGTACGCGCGACTATTTATCCAAAAACTCACTATGTAACGCCAAGAGAAAAGATCCTTGATGCCATTGAGCGCATTAAGGTGGAACTCAAAGAGCGTCGTAATCAATTATTGGATAAAAATCGCTTAGTCGAAGAGCAGCGCATCGCTCAACGTACACAGTACGACATTGAAATGATGACCGAGCTTGGCTATTGCTCTGGTATTGAAAATTACAGTCGATATTTATCGGGACGCGCACCAGGCGAGCCACCACCAACTTTGTTAGATTACTTGCCGGATGATGCGCTTATGATCATCGACGAGTCTCACGTTACCGTTTCGCAGGTTGGTGCAATGTACAAAGGCGATCGCAGTCGTAAAGAAAACTTAGTTGAATATGGTTTCAGATTACCGTCTGCGCTAGATAATAGACCACTAAAGTTTGAAGAGTTCGAAGCGATTTCGCCGCAGACCATTTATGTTTCGGCGACACCCGGTGATTATGAATTGAATAAATCAGCGGGTGATGTTGCCGAGCAAGTGATCCGCCCAACAGGTCTATTAGATCCAGAAGTAGAAGTGCGCCCAGTTGCGACTCAAGTTGACGATTTGCTCTCTGAGATCTACAAACGGGTGGAAGTGAATGAGCGTGTACTAGTTACTACGCTAACAAAACGCATGTCAGAAGATCTGACCGATTATCTTAACGACCATAATGTTAAGGTGCGTTACTTACACTCTGATATCGATACTGTTGAGCGTATGGAAATCATTCGAGACCTACGCAAAGGTGTTTTTGATGTACTAGTCGGCATCAACTTGTTACGAGAGGGCTTGGATATGCCTGAGGTTTCATTGGTTGCCATACTTGATGCAGATAAAGAAGGCTTCTTACGCTCGACGCGCTCTCTTATTCAGACAATTGGCCGCGCGGCACGTCACTTACATGGTAAAGCTATTTTATATGGTGATAGGGTGACCAACTCGATGCGCCAAGCTATAGATGAAACGCAAAGACGTAGAGAAAAGCAAGAGGCGTATAATGAGGCTAATGGCATTACACCAACGGCGCTCAATAAGAAGATCACGGATGTAATGGATCTCGGTGAGGAAGTGACTGATGACAAAGTGGTTGATATCGATGCCAAATTTAAACCAGGTATGCCTGCAATGGATGCGAAAGAGATCGCCAAAGAAATAGACCGACTTGAAGCACAAATGATGAAGTTTGCCAAAGAGCTTGAGTTTGAAAAAGCAGCTCAAGCGCGCGATCAAGTTCAGATCTTACAAAAGCGTTTGATTAAAGCCTAGGGCTCAAACGTCGGCTTTAAAGAATAAAAAAGCATGTGGAGACCACATGCTTTTTTACTGGTTGGGTAGGTTGCTTTAGAAACGGTAGCTGACACCTAGAGATAGGCTCGATGTATCCAAATCACCCATATCAAGGTACTTGTAGCCAAGGTTAACTGCCATACCGTTATCCCAGTCATATTGCCAACCGGCTTCAGCGACAAAGCCGATACCATCGTCGGTAATTAATTTAGTGCGGCCACGAGTGATTTCGTAATCGTAATAGTTCGCCCCTAATTTGCCGTAAAAGTAGCTATTGTCGGAAATTTGATAGTAGCCTTTTGCTGCAACGACAAAGTTATCAAATTCTAAATTGTTAGCACCAAGGCCAAACAAGGTTTTGTTGTTTTGCGTACAGGTAAACTTGCGATCATTTTCGTCTTTACACTTCCAATCATCTAAGTCTTCACCGCTGTTATAACCTAATTCAAGTGCCAAAATTGGTGTAAAGTGATAGTTGTAATACAGGTATGCTTGGCCTACACCATCGCCATCTTTACTTGAGCTTTTATAAGAAGCGCCACCGCCAGAAATGTCTAAACCAACGCGATGTGTCTCGTTATTTTGTTCTGCAAAAGACGATAAACTTGTTGTGAGTAATGCAAGAGATAAAAGCGCTTTAATTTTCATAATCAATGTCCGTTGTGGTTAACTTGAGGACAGTATAAATAGAGGGGGTGTCAAGGTCTGTTGGGGGGCTGTCATAAAGTGTAAGAAGGCGTCGAATTCAGTTTGCTTTATTTTACAAATATAAATAGTTGTATTTGCTAAGTGCTCTTAGCTGTCTTAGGTTTTGCAATGAACGTTTGGTATTTTAGTATGGTCGTCAATGTCAAAATTGCAGCAATAAGCCCACTCCATATGTGATGCATGATCAAATGGCTTGCAATGAACATAGGCACGTCTTGCCAGCCATCAATTAACAAAAGTTTACTCACTAACAGCAAATATCCGAGTAGGTGTGCAAATAGCACAAGTTTAAATGATTTAACGAACTGGTTTTTTGCGTTGGCTGAGAGAGCGGGTATGTTGAGGTGTAGCGCGAGAATAAAGACAGTTGATAGCACAATACTGACTACTCCTAACCCGAGTAATGAGGTTTTTATCAACACCATGGAGTAGATAAAAGCAAGTAACATGAGCCTGCCTAACAATTACGGAAAACGCAGTTTATATACGCTTAGGTTTTGAGTCTATTCGAATTATTCTAAGGATTAGGTAGTGATTTTCTGAGTGATCGCTCTATACTAAAAGCCGATTTTATCAATAGTTTGTAAACCGATGTAACATTGCCCTATATTTTCGCGGCATGTTTCGCTATAAATGCAATGTTATGTCGTAGTAAATTCGAATAAAACAATAATTATTATAGTAATTAAGACCAAGTTGGGAACTAGGGAAATGAAATTCGCTTTTAAGGATTTTTTGTTTGATAGCAAAGAGCTAAAGCTTTATAAAGACGACAGAAAGCTAAATTTAAAACAAAAACCTGCTCAGATATTGGAGTTATTTTTATCCGCTCCTCAAACTATCCACAGTAAAGAAGACATCTTAGAGAAAGTATGGCCAGATAGGAAAGTCACAGATCAGGTCGTATTTCAAAATATTGGCCATTTACGAGCTTTGTTCGGTGATGATGCTATCAAAACCTTTTCACGAAAAGGGTATCAATGGCAGATCCCTTGTACGGCTTTTGAAGGGACTGCGGAAGCTCAGGCTTCATCGCAGGCTTCACCTCAAACAGCGACCAATGAGTCGACTAAAGTGGATGTACAACCGGTGGAAGAAGAAACGGTAGTGACTGAATCACCTTCTGAAGTGCTCGAAAGGCCTGGATCTAGTGGTAGCAAGCTGCCTATGTTTGGGCTTGCGGGTGTACTTGTGTTGCTAGCCTTGGGTATCTACTTTACGTTATCGTGAGTCAAATTTACTTGAGTTGAGGTTGTGTCATGTTGCAAACGTTGTATATCACAGGTGCTGGGGTGAGTGCCGAAAGTGGTATCCCAACCTTTCGAGGAGAGGATGGCTTTTGGACGATAGGTTCGGCTAATTACACTCCTCAAGAAATGGCTACGCGCGCAATGTATAAATCGCAACCGGCAGAATTCTTAAAATGGTATTACCATCGTTTTGTGACTTACCGTAATCACGGTCCCAATCAAGTTCATCAATGGCTTAGTGATAAAAATGTGATCACGCAAAATATTGACGGTTTAGATGGTAAAGCGGGTAATAACCACTTTATTGCGATCCATGGACGTGTTGATCAGGTGACACCCTTTCATACCCAAGGTGAGCCCACGGAGTGCTTTACTGCCCCTTGGGATGAGGTAGACGAAAGTCGATTGGCCGAGTCGTTGTTAGCACTTTTCAAGATTGCTCAACGAGGGCCTGAAAAAGGCGTGTCACTTAAGCCATATGTATTGTTATTCGACGAATACTACACCGATCTGTATCGTATTAGCGAAGCACAGTCACGAATGTATGCCGCGGATCGAATGATTTTTATGGGCACTTCCTTTAGTGTCAATATCACTCAAATGGCCTTGGAAATAGCAAGGCACAAAGCAATTCCGATAGAAGTGGTTGATCCAAACCCTGCGCACTTACTTTACGAACAAGTCACCTATCACCGCATGACGGCAAGTGAATACATCGCCAGTTTGCCAACCTCTTAATTTAAAGCCTGAGGAAAGTTAGCCTGCATTACTTTGATAGTAAGTGGCTAGCAGAAATTGTTTATATTCACTGAGCCGATGTTGTTGTAGGAGGTGTGATTCAATTACTTTGGCGTTGTGGTTTTCCACTGCGCTTGTATGTCGCCTTTCGATTTCCATCAAGCCAAGTAAAGCGCTTAATTCTTGAATACTCAGTGGCGCAGTATGGCTATTAAAAGCTAAGTAGCATTCTAGAGGTGTTAACTTTTTTGCGTTTCTTTGACTCAGTGCATTTTGAAGTAGCTCTTTGCTTTCAAAGTGCAATAAGGTTCTAAGGTAATTTAGACCGTTATCTTTCGCGGGCATTTGCGATAAAAGAATATGTAGGATGTTATTCCCTTGCGGGTTAAGGTTATTGATTTGCTCAGCTTGGATCAAAGGTGTTGAGAAAAAGGCAAACTTCTCCAAGGAGTTAATCGCAGCTATCATCGCTTCTGGAAAGCATGCTGCTTGTAAGCAAATACTCGCTATATCTTGATAGTGGCCATAGAGTGCAGTGTTACCCTGCGCACTTTGAAAAAGAAACTTGAGGACTTCACTCTGCTCGTCTTTGGGAGCGTGTGCGTACACGGCTTTGATTTTTTCTATATCCGCGCTTTTTAACGCTAGCAAAAACTGAGTTAGACTATTATTCGACATACATAGAACCACAATTTATTATTTAATGCTCACGCAATATGATAGCCTATTTGCCTGCTGTTTTGCTCAATTTATAACGATAATAACAAAGAGACGATTACGTGTTGCACTTTAAGATAATACTGCTTACTTGTTGCCTACTATTAAGCCAGCTAGTTCATGCCAATGAGCGTTTATATGATGCTTTTATTAAAGAAATTCAGCAACAAGAAACACGTGATAGCGCACTTCAAAAAGTCGACCAAGTATTAGAGTCGGGCTTAACGCCGGAAGAAGTTGCCGATGTTCACCATAAGACCACTGTTGCATTAAAAAACGGTTTCCAGCTCGAAGAGGCACATAAATGGGCGGAGCGTTTTAAACAGGTATTACTCTTGCATAATTTACCCGAATATGAAGCTAAATACTCTTTAACGTATGGTGACCTCATGCTCAATGAGGGAAGGTTTAGCGATGCCATTAGTCATTTACAGGTCGCGGTTACTCAGCTTTCTGAGCTAAAAAAGTATCGCTTGCTTAGCCATGCACATCGCTTTCTAGGCGCTGCATATACTCAAAACGGTGATTATAAAAACGGTGTAAAGAGCTTTGAGATGTCGATTGAAATTGCAAGGAGTCATGAGCTCCCTGAGTTGCAAATATTGGCGATTACTCAGCTTGCAGATACCTATTCAGAGTTATCTTTACCTGACAAAGCCCTTGAGCTATTACAACAATCAATCGCGGTGCTAAAAAGCCAAAAACAGGAAAATATCGTTTTACTTGGACAGCTTTACTATAACTTGGGGGGCGCGCACCAAGTGATTGGCGACCATGAAAAGTCATTAGCAGCCTATCAAACTGCTTATGACTATGACATCAAAGGGGGCAGTGTCGTTTACTCAGCCTATACTTTGATCCGCATTGGCCGTGAACAAATGAAACTCAACCAATATAAAAATGCACAAGCGTCATTTGAAAAAGCATTTACGATTTTCGAGGAGAATGACCACACCAGAAATCAGGGCTGGGCGCTGAGCAATTTGGCTGAAGTTAAATTAAAAGCAAATGAAAAAGCTAAGGCTAAAGAGTATGTTGAACAAGCGCTAGAGTTAATTGATCCGGTACAAAGTAAAGTGCTTTATCAAGAGACGATGACTACCTATGCGCAAATTGTTTTACCTGAACGAGCCGATTTCTTTATAAAAAATATGGAGCAAATTATAGCGCAAAATGAAGTTCAGCCAGGCCTTAAAGTTACCGCTTTGCTGGTGTTGAAAGATGCCTACAGCACGAAAGGTGACTTTGAATCTGCGCTTAACTACCACCTGCAATATGCGGAGTCTAAAGTTTCTCAGCTTAAAAAAGAAGCCAGTCAAAAAGCCTTGGCCTATCAGATGGATACCGAGTACCAGAAGAATCAATATGAGCTACAAAGTCTAAAAACACAGCGTGATGTAGAGCTGGCCGAACAGCGCGTAGAACAAATAGTAACGGCAGCAGTGGTGGGAGTTTTGGTCGTTCTACTGAGCGCGTTCTTATTACTTGCGAGAAACAAACGTCGGGCACTTGAACTCGAGAAGCAGCTTCTCAACAAAACTTTGGATTTAAAGCAGCAACTACTTGCAGATATTTCTCATGAATTAAGAACACCGCTTACCGTACTTAAGCTGCATATTGAATCTTTGGAACATAATTTGGTGGAAAATCCAAAGCAGAGCTACAAAGTGCTTAACCGCCGTCTCGATACTCTTAACACATTAATTAAAGATATCTATGAACTCGCGCAGGCAGATACTGGCAGCCTTAACTTGGCGTTAGAGCGTGTCAATGCCAAACAAGCGTTTATTGGTCTTGTTGAAGATATTGATGACTTTGTGACGGATGAAGGGCTTGAGTTTAATGCCAATATAGAATTACCAGATGAACTGGAAATCGATATTGATGTAACTAGATTTGCTCAGGTATTCAATAACTTGGCTCGTAATAGTGTGAATTATACCGACAAGCCGGGAGAAGTCTGTGTGGATATTAGCTATCAAAGCCAGCAAATCCAATGTGTTATTGAAGATTCAAGCCCAGGTGTGGGCGATGAAGCTTTAGGGAGATTGTTTGAACGTTTGTTCCGCTGTGATAAATCACGTAGCCGAGATCTTGGTGGCTCCGGCTTAGGTTTATCTATTTGTCAAAAACTGGTTGAATTGCACGGCGGCAGCATTGCCGTTGCGCATAGCGAATTAGGTGGGTTGAAAGTGAGTGTTATCATACCTTGTGAGTAATAACACAAACCTGCTTTTACCTGAGGTTATTTATTGTGTGTAGGAGCGATTTTACATCGCGAAATGGCACAAAAGCTCGCCGCGTAAAGCGGCTCCCACCAGAGGTTATATATCGCGATATAGTAAAAGCTCGCCGTGTAAAACGGCTCCCACCAGAGTTTATATATCGTGTGTAGGAGCGATTTCACATCGCGAAATGGCACAAAAGATCACCGCGTAAAGCGGCTCCCACCAGAGTTTATATATCGTGTGTAGGAGCTATTTCACATCGCGAAATGGCACAAAAGCTCGCCGCATAAAGCGGCTCCAACCATAGGTTATATATCGAATGTAGGAGCGATTTTACATCGCGATATGGCACAAAGGCTCGCCGCATAAAGCGGCTCCGACCATAGGTTATGTATCGCGTGTAGGTGCGACTTTACATCGCGAAATGGCACAAAAGCTCGCCGCGTAAAGCAGCTCCCACCATAGGTTATATATCGAGTGTAGGAGCGATTTTACATCGCGATATGGCACAAAGGCTCGCCGCATAAAGCGGCTCCGACCATAGGTTATGTATCGCGTGTAGGTGCGACTTTACATCGCGAAATGGCACAAAAGCTCGCCGCGTAAAGCGGCTCCCACCATAGGTTATATATCGCGTGTAGGAGCGATTTTACATCGCGAAATGGCACAAAAGCTCGCCGCGTAAAGCGGCTCCCACCAGAGGTTATATATTACGTGTAGGAGCGATTTTATATCGCGATATGGCACAAAGGCTCGCCACATAAAGCGGCTCCGACCATAGGTTATGTATCGCGTGTAGGTGCGACTTTACATCGCGATTTAGTAAAAGAACACCGCATAAAGCGGCTCCCACCAGAGGTTATGTATCGCGTGTAGGAGCGATTTTACATCGCGATAGGTACAACACCGCAACTACAAAAAGTTGCGTTCAAACCGCTTCAGCACTAAAGGCTTTACCTTTGCAGCGGTGAGTATCAGCATAATAAAAGCGACAATAAACCAGATGGGGCGATTACCATGCTCTGCATACCAGCTCACTCCTCTAATTAGCTTTACATCACTTTTCAGTATATTGGCTTCGAATTGTGGAATGGCATGCTGAACTTTGCTAAGCGGATCGTAAACACCAGTGATACCATTATTCGTTACTCGAATTAATGGGCGCTGTAATTCTAAGGCACGCATGCGAGCGATCTGCATATGCTGATGCGGGCCGTGGGAATCTCCAAACCAAGCGTCGTTGCTCACAGTAAAAAGAATATCTGACTCAGAGGTAAAGTTACCTCTGACAAGCTCGCTAAACGCGATTTCGTAGCAAATAGCGGGTAACACATGCAAACCGTTCGCAAGTAGGTTTGGTTGTACCGCATCACCTCGAGTAAATGACGACATCGCTAAGTTAAAAAGAGGGGCTATAGGACGCAATAGGTCTTCGAACGGTACAAACTCACCAATAGGCAACAATTGGTGCTTCTGGTAGCGGTTTTTGTGCAGATAGTGATATTGCCCTTCGCTATCTTCTTTTTCTTTTTTACCAAGCGTGATCAGCGTGTTGTACGCGGTTCTAGTATCAAATTGATAATCGGGAATGCCCGTTATTAGTGCAGTGCCATTAAACGCGGCGGCTTTGTCCAGCCCTTCTAAAAATGGGTAGGCGATATCTTCAAATTCAGGAATAGCTGCTTCTGGCCACACCACTAAATCAACGCCTTGCCAGTTAGGTCTAGTCATATCTCGATATTTAGACATGGTAGGCCAAAACTGCTCAGGCTCCCAGCGCAGACTCTGCTTGATATTACCTTGTACAAGCAAGGTAGTAATTTCATCACCCGAGTATTTTAGTGGGCCTTGAATGATTGGCACACTGTATAGACCGGCAATGCCAGCAAAGCTGACTATGGTGAGATAAATCGCACGTTGTTTAAGTAGATAGTAAAGGCTTGTTGTCGCTAAAATAACTAGCAATGTTAAGCCAAATTCACCGATCCAAGGGGCTAAACTGCTCAGAGGCGAGTCAGTTAATGTGTAACCAAAGCTAAGCCAAGGGAAGCCTGTGAGCATGTGGCCTCGCAGCCACTCGGTAATGGCAAACCCCGCAACAAGTGCCAGCACCCGTTGCCAAGGTGTGCGAGTAAAGTAGCTGGCAAAAACAAATGCCAATGTCGGGTAGATGGCAAGATAAGCACATAGCAACGCCATCAACAGCACCGAGACAGGTAAGGGTAAACCACCAAATTCAGCGATAGAGACATGCACCCAGCTTATGCCAAGGGCAAACCAGCCAAAGCCAAATAAAAAGCCATATTTAGCCGCGAGCTTTGGACTGGGTTTATCGGTAAGCCAAGTCGCTATAATCAAGCTGACAAACGCGATGGGCCAAAAACAAAAAGGGGAATAAGCAAAAGTAAGCGCACAGCCAGAAATGAGTGCCAGCCATGCAAACTTATCTTTTGCGAGGTTACTCAGGTTAGATACTAGAGTCTTCAACATGTTCAGATTTAGGTACACTTACTTGAATTTGTAAGATCCTCCGGTTATCGGAGTTAGTTACCTTAAACTGAAGGGGATCTATGTCTATAGTTTCACCACGGCTTGGCATATGGCCAAATGCATGAAGAATAATACCGCCAATGGTATCGGCTTCTTGAGTGTCGTAGTTGGTTTTGAAAAATTCGTTGAATTCATCCAAGGGGGTGAGTGCTTGTACGGTATAAACATGCTTAGACAGCTGACGAATATCTTGTTGTTCTTCGTCGTCGTCATGTTCATCTTCTATTTCACCAACAATGGTTTCGAGAATATCTTCGATAGTAACCAGTCCAGATACACCGCCGTATTCATCAATCACGATAGCCATATGGTAACGTTTTTGACGGAATTCGTTGAGCAGGGTATCGACACGCTTACTTTCAGGCACGACCACAGCGGGACGAAGATATTCGCGGATACTTGGCAAATCGCTCTCTTCGCGCAAAATCAAAGGTAAGAGATCTTTGGCAAGTAAGATGCCTTCTACGTGGTCTTTGTCTTCACAAATCACAGGAAAACGTGAGTGTGAAGATTCTACCATCATAGGGAGTTGAGCACTGAGCGGCTCATCTACATCAAGTGTAATCATTTGCGAACGTGGGATCATGATGTCACGTACTTTCAGCTCTGAAACGCTGAGTACACCTTCCATCATATCTTTGGTTTCTGGGTCAATCAGCTGGCGCTCTTGCGCATCAGCGATGACTTCAGCCAGTTCTTCTTTATTTTGGGGTTCCCCTTGCAGCATCTGTGTGATGCGTCCCAGCCAGGTCTTGCTAGAAGAACCCTGACTACTTTGCGAGTTATCGTCGCTCATTAGTTGTGTCTGCTCCGTTAATTTAACAATCGTCTCTGTAAGGATCTGCGATATTCAAAGAAGCGAGAATTTGCTTCTCTATTGTTTCCATTTCTACCGCGTCTTGTTCATTTATATGGTCAAATCCAAGTAAATGCAAGCAACCATGGATAACCATATGGGCGAAGTGGTCATGAAAGGTCTTTTCTTGCTCTATGGATTCTTGGTATACCACTTGGGGACAAATAATTAAATCACCAATAAGTGGTAACTCAATTCCCGGTGGCGCATCAAATGGGAAAGACAACACGTTGGTTGGCTTGTCTTTACCTCTGTACTGGCTATTAAGCTCTTGGCTTTCGTGCTCCTCAGCGATGCGAATCGTTAATTCCGCTTCTTCGCGAAATTGCGTTAATGCATGTTCTGCCCATAATTGAAATTGTGCTTCGGATGGCAAGTTTTCAAACTCACAAGCCAATTGCAAATCTAGCATTAAGTCCATGGTTTATTCCTCAGAAGGTTGCTGTTTCGCTTGATGCTTTTCAGCTTTAGCGAGACGCTCTTGTTCTTCTTTCTTCTCGTATGCTTCGACGATACGAGCAACCACAGGGTGTCTAACTACATCGTGAGATTTAAAGAAGTTAAATGAAATCTCTTCTACATCATTGAGCACTTCTATCGCATGACGAAGTCCAGAGCGCGCACCGCGAGGCAAATCGATTTGCGTGATATCACCGGTGATCACCGCTTTTGAATTAAAGCCAATCCGCGTTAGGAACATCTTCATTTGTTCAGTCGTGGTATTTTGGCTCTCGTCCAAGATAATAAACGCGTCATTGAGTGTTCGACCACGCATATACGCCAAAGGTGCAACTTCGATGACATTTTTTTCGATTAGGCGCTCAACTTTTTCAAAACCAAGCATCTCGAATAGGGCGTCATAAAGTGGACGAAGGTAAGGGTCGATTTTTTGTGTTAAATCACCCGGTAAGAAGCCCAGCTTTTCACCAGCTTCAACCGCTGGACGAGTGAGGAGGATGCGACGTATTTCTTGACGTTCTAGCGCATCAACCGCTGCTGCAACAGCAAGGTAGGTTTTACCAGTACCCGCGGGGCCAACACCAAAGGTAATATCGTGAGTTAAGATATTAGCGACATATTGGCTCTGATTTGGGTTACGAGGCTTAACCACACCGCGACGAGTTTTAATATAAACTTCTTTGTCCCACACGGTAGGGGCGTCTTGTTCAAGTACGTTCGCTTCTGTGATGGCCAGATGAACCTGATCCGGTTCGATTTCTGTCATTTTTCCTTTCACAGGCTGAGTATCAACATATAGAGATTTTAGAATATCCACAGCTGCTTTTGCCGTTACCGCTTGTCCGGTCACTTTAAACCAATTGTCACGGTGCGCGATTTCAACTCCAAGGCGACGTTCTATTTGTTTTAGATTTTCGTCGAACGGACCACAAAGTGAAGAAAGGCGGTGGTTATCTGCGGGTTCTAAGTAAATTTCTATATTCTTTATCTGATTACTCAAAATGTCTTCCTATAAAAATGACGCTAACCGAAGCTAGCGCACAATTTAAAAATGCTAGGGGGTAAAAGTACCAACACCTAATTCATTAATTTCAGGTTCTTGTGGTGCTTTATTTAAGATATCCGACGGTTTTACGTCACGACGTAAATCCATTTCTGCTTCAGTACGGATAAGCTCACCACGTAACGAGTTTGGTAACGCCTCAGTAATACGTACATCGACGAATTGGCCGATCACTGAGTGTGGACCTTCAAAGTTTACAACGCGGTTATTTTCGGTTCTACCACGCAGTTCCATTGGGTTTTTCTTCGATGGGCCTTCAACCAAAATACGCTGCTCGGTATCGTGCATCTTGCGGCTGATATCCTGCGCCATTTGGTTGATACGGTTCTGTAGAAGATACAGGCGTTCTTTCTTTTCTGATTCTGCCACATCGTCAGGTAAGTCTGCTGCTGGTGTGCCAGGTCGTGCCGAGTAGATGAAACTAAAGCTCATATCAAAGCCGATATCATTAATCAGGTTCATCGTTGCTTCAAAGTCTGCGTTTGATTCACCTGGGAAACCAATGATGAAATCTGAAGACATGCTTAGGTTAGGACGGATCTTACGTAGCTTGCGGATCGTTGACTTGTACTCAAGCGCAGTATGACCGCGTTTCATAAGGTTTAGAATACGGTCTGAACCACTTTGCACTGGTAGGTGTAAATGGTCAACAAGCTCAGGCACATCCGCATAGGCTTCAATGATATCTGGTGTAAATTCAACCGGGTGAGATGTTGTATAACGAATACGGTCAATACCGTCAATTGCTGCAACGTAGCGAATTAAATCAGAGAAGTAACAAATTTCACCATCGTGCATTTCACCACGGTAAGCATTTACGTTTTGACCGAGTAAGTTCACTTCACGTACACCTTGCTCCGCAAGCTGAGCAACTTCAAGGATCACATCATCTAAAGGACGGCTTACTTCTTCGCCACGCGTGTACGGTACAACACAGAAAGTACAGTACTTAGAGCAACCTTCCATAATTGAAACAAATGCACTCGGGCCTTCAGCCTTTGGCTCTGGGAGACGGTCAAATTTTTCAATTTCAGGGAATGAAATATCAACGACAGCACCTTCTTTACTTTGCACCTGCTTGATCATCTCTGGTAGGCGGTGCAATGTTTGTGGGCCAAACACGATATCAACAAATGGAGCGCGCTGGCGAATGGTGTCGCCTTCTTGTGACGCTACGCAGCCACCAACACCAATAACAAGATCTGGTTTTGTGTCTTTTAGTAGTTTCCAACGACCAAGTTGGTGGAATACTTTTTCCTGTGCCTTCTCACGAATCGAGCAAGTATTGAGTAGGATCACATCAGCTTGCTCAGCTTCTTCTGTAAGCTGATAGCCATTTGTTGAATCCAAAAGATCCGCCATTTTCTGGGAGTCATACTCGTTCATCTGACAACCCCAGGTTTTAATATGCAGTTTTTTACTCATTTAAATATTGCCTCGTTTACAACTCGGTGTTTAGCACTACGCGTTTCTCGTGCAGGCGATGCTGAATTGATATCATTATGCCTAAAGGACGCGTATTTTATATGACCTATCTTGTCTAGCCAAGTATAGATTTTAACTTTCAAAATGTGGATCAATACAGGGTGTTTTAAGCAAACATCTGTTTTTATATGCGTTACAATGCGCAAAGACTCAATTAAGTGGAATATGGCATGAAAAACAAGGCTCTGATAGTCGGTGGTGGCATGGTTGGTGCGGCGTGTGCTGTTAAGCTAGCGAAGCAAGGTGTTGACGTAACCATTATTGAACATTCTCCCATCTCACCTGATGCAATACTCGCAAGTGATAAGGTAGATATTCGCGTTTCTGCTATCAATCGCTTTTCCGAGCAGTTATTGGATGAACTCGGTGCTATGCCTGTGTTAAGAAGCGCCAGAGCTGCGGTTTACAAGCAGCTAGAAGCCTATGAGGATAAGCCTGGACAGTTGATATTTGATTGTGAAGCGCTAAACGCCTCGCACTTAGGCCACTTAATTGAGAATAACCTCATTCAAGCTGCTTTGTGGCAACAGTTTAAGGAATTTGATATCAAAGTGGCTTCACCAGAGGGGATTCCAAAGCGCATTGTTCATAATGATGATTCCGTGACGATTGAGTATCAAGCAGCATCCTTTACCGCCGATTTGTTAATTGCAGCTGACGGTGGCCGTTCTATCGTCAGACAAATGAGTGGCATAGGCGTGACGGGGTGGCAATATGAGCAACATTGTATGGGGCTGCTGATTAAACTCGACGCGCCGCAACAAGAAAAAACATGGCAGCAATTTAAGCCGTCAGGTCCCATTGCCTTTTTACCTATGCAGTATCCGTATGCCAATCTGATTTGGTATGACAACGGCAATAAACTCAATTTACTTAAGCAATTAGATAAGCAGGCGCTAAAACAAGAAGTAAAAGCAGCATTTTTTGAGCTACCCGGTGACTTTGAGATTGAAGAAGTGGCGGTTTTTCCTTTAGCAAGGCAACATGCTAACCAGTACGTGAGCGAACGAGTGGTATTAGTAGGAGATGCAGCTCATACCATTAATCCGTTAGCAGGGCAGGGAGTAAACCTTGGCTTTAAAGACGTAGCGGCGCTTGCTAAAGCGATTGAGTCAAAAGAAGATATTGGTGACAGTAGCGCATTGCATCATTATGAGAAAAAGCGTAGGAAAGACAACCTATTGATGATGAGTATGATGGATGCATGTTATTTTGGTTTTTCGAATCAAGTAACACCGTTAAAGCATTTGAGAAATCTGGCGCTGAATGTGGCGAATAAAGCTGGGCCGTTAAAAAAAGAAGTGCTTAAGCATGCTATGGGAGGAGTTGGTTTTTAATCTTTGTTCTCTGCACTGAGCGTGTTACACCAATTTACTTAATTAAGTGATCTTTTTGAAGGAGCAAGTATTAAGATAAATCGGTATTACTGCACGCTTCATTATTTAGTGCGAGATCATCTCATCAGTGTTAGCTTATCGACGACATACATCAAAGTATTAATATCAAATTTGCCATCTAGCCTTAATAACCAATCACTGTTGGGCTGCAAAATGTAAGCAGTTTGAACTCCTGAAGGTCTGATAGAAGAAAAAATATGTTTTGCTCCGTGAGTAGCGGTAAATACATTTGCTTCGTTTATAACGCCAAGCTCAGCACTGACTTTCTGCATATCTTCACTCTGTATATCAAACGTGCCATTGAAAGCTCGTGTCATAAACTCAAGAGGTGTTAAATCATACTTGTTAGGTAGACCTGCAAGTGCGGTGGCGCCAGTTATCCAGCTTAACGTTAGTTCAGAAGAGTTGTCGCTAATCACAACTGAGTAGGTGTTGTTAGTAAAGGTTTGAAATGAAACTTTATTTGCCTGCTCTGAGGGCTGACAGTAGCTAAAATGTTTGAGTGCTATTTCTATGTGTGATGGAGAGCAAATTGAACTAGCCTTTGCTTCTACAAAGCCGGGTATACTTAAAATGATTAATGAGAATAAAAGAAATAAAAACTTTAGCACTTTCTTTCCTAATATGAAGAAAGTTTGAAAGTAGCATTAGTAAAATGAGCTAGGAATGAATAAAGAGGAAAGAAATTGTTACTAAATGGTGCGGAAAGAGAGACTTGAACTCTCACATCCGAAGATACTGGAACCTAAATCCAGCGCGTCTACCAATTCCGCCACTTCCGCATATCATTTTGCATTAGTTATTGGAACCTAAATCCAGCGTCTATATCAAGACATCTGCCAATTCCAAAACTTCCGCATTTATAAATGGTGGCTATGCCCTGATTTGAACAGGGGACCCCATCATTATGAGTGATGTGCTCTAACCAGCTGAGCTACATAGCCATTGGCTGGAGTACCAGGATTTGAACCTGGGAATGGCGGGATCAAAACCCGCTGCCTTACCGCTTGGCGATACTCCAGCAATAGAGGTAAGTTCAAACCTTATTTAGCCTAGATTTGAGTTAGGCTATCTTACCGCTTCCACTTCGTGTCGAGACGATACCCAGCAATAGAGGTAAGTTCAAGAGTTTTAGTTCTGCTTGAAAGAACATGGTGCGGAAAGAGAGACTTGAACTCTCACATCCGAAGATACTGGAACCTAAATCCAGCGCGTCTACCAATTCCGCCACTTCCGCATATCATTTTGCATTAGTTATTGGAACCTAAATCCAGCGTCTATATCAAGACATCTGCCAATTCCAAAACTTCCGCATTTATAAATGGTGGCTATGCCCTGATTTGAACAGGGGACCCCATCATTATGAGTGATGTGCTCTAACCAGCTGAGCTACATAGCCATCAATTCCAAAACTTTAGAAATGTGGCTGGAGTACCAGGATTTGAACCTGGGAATGGCGGGATCAAAACCCGCTGCCTTACCGCTTGGCGATACTCCAACGAAAATTTGATTGTTTTAGTTCCAATCGAGAACATGGTGCGGAAAGAGAGACTTGAACTCTCACATCCGAAGATACTGGAACCTAAATCCAGCGCGTCTACCAATTCCGCCACTTCCGCACATCTTTTAGCATTAGTTATTGGAACCTAAATCCAGCGTCTATATCAAGACAACTGCCAATTCCGCCACTTCCGCATTTATTATCTAGAGTATATTGGAACCTAAATCCAGCGTCTATTTCAAGACATCTGCCAATTCCAAAACTTTAGAAATGTGGCTGGAGTACCAGGATTTGAACCTGGGAATGGCGGGATCAAAACCCGCTGCCTTACCGCTTGGCGATACTCCAACGAAAATTTGATTGTTTTAGTTCCAATCGAGAACATGGTGCGGAAAGAGAGACTTGAACTCTCACATCCGAAGATACTGGAACCTAAATCCAGCGCGTCTACCAATTCCGCCACTTCCGCACAGTAGATATTTTATTTGTAGCTAACATCTCAAAAAGAGATGGCTGGAGTACCAGGATTTGAACCTGGGAATGGCGGGATCAAAACCCGCTGCCTTACCGCTTGGCGATACTCCAACGAAATAAAATCTTTTTGAGTTCTGATTTAAAAGAACATGGTGCGGAAAGAGAGACTTGAACTCTCACATCCGAAGATACTGGAACCTAAATCCAGCGCGTCTACCAATTCCGCCACTTCCGCACATCTTTTCGCATTAGTTATTGGAACCTAAATCCAGCGCCTGATTAAGACAACTGCCAATTCCATTACTTCCGCATATTTTTTGCAACAAAAAATCGATGAGTTTTGGTAGTAGTTAAAGCATGGTGGCTATGCCCTGATTTGAACAGGGGACCCCATCATTATGAGTGATGTGCTCTAACCAGCTGAGCTACATAGCCATCTCTTTAACTTCTCATCATCGCTGATGCGGGGCGTATTATGCGTATATGCCCCCAAGCCGTCAACACCTTTTTTGCAAAAAATCTGCTAACACAGTTTGTTTGCAGATAAATTAAGCGAAACGGCTTGTTTTTATATCAAATCATGCGGGGCAATTGCAAATTTTTAACAAAACCTGTGAATTTTTATTCCTTTGAAGTCTATAACTTACTCTGAAGAGCAAGGTACTTATTTGATTAAAAAGCAGAGTTGATAAAACTAAAAAGGAGCCGAAGCTCCTTTTATTGAAATAGCGTGTAGTAACTATGGTTACACGTTAAATAAGAAGTTCATCACATCGCCATCTTTCACGATGTATTCTTTACCTTCTTGACGCATTTTACCTGCGTCTTTCGCACCAGATTCACCACGGAACTCGATATAATCATCAAAGCCGATAGTCTGTGCACGAATAAAACCACGTTCAAAGTCTGTGTGGATTTTACCAGCAGCTTGAGGTGCTGTCGCGCCAACAGGGATAGTCCATGCACGCACTTCTTTTACGCCAGCTGTAAAGTAAGTTTGCAGTTTCAACAACTCATAACCACCACGGATCACGCGGTTTAGGCCTGGCTCTTCTAAGCCTAAGTCATCCATAAACTCTTTCTTATCTTCTTCTTCAAGTTCAGAAAGCTCAGCCTCAATTGCTGCACATACAGGGATCACAACCGCGTCTTCTGCTGCTGCAATTTCACGTACTTTGTCTAGGAATGGGTTGTTTTCAAAGCCATCTTCGTTAACATTGGCGATGTACATAGTTGGCTTGATCGTTAAAAAGTTTAGGTAGCTTATTGCTGCCGCTTCTTCTTTATTTAGCTCAAGTGAGCGAAGCGTTAAGCCTTCGTCCAAGTGCGCTTTTACTTTTTCAAGTACAACAAGTTCAAATTTCGCGTCTTTATCGCCGCCTTTCGCTTTCTTCGCGTTACGTAAAACCGCGCGATCAGCAGTATCCATGTCTGCAAGTACCAGCTCAGTGTTGATAACATCAATGTCTTCAGCAGGGTCGATTTGACCAGCAACGTGAACGATATTTTCATTTTCAAAACAGCGAACTACGTGACCGATAGCATCCGTTTCACGGATGTTTGCCAAAAATTGGTTACCTAAACCTTCGCCTTTTGAAGCGCCTTTTACCAAACCGGCAATATCCACAAACTCCATTGAAGTTGGGATAGTACGCTGAGGATTTACAATTTCAGCTAGCTGGTCAAGACGAGCATCTGGTACTGGTACTACACCGGTATTCGGTTCGATAGTACAGAAAGGAAAGTTTGCGGCCTCAATGCCCGCTTTAGTCAACGCATTAAATAAAGTAGATTTACCTACGTTAGGTAAACCAACAATGCCACATTTAAAACCCATAGTGTTTATTCCTAAATTTCTACCGTATTATCTCAAGCACGCATCATGGCGAACGAGAAGCTTAGGTATTACTCAATCAATCGCAGCAGTGAACTGTTACGGTTTAAATGAATGTAGTCGATTTTGCGCTTTTAACACACCGTCTTTTGCGAGTATTTCCATACATCGGACTGCTTCATCCACAGCGGCATCAATTTTCTCTCGATCAGCTTGTGGTGCTTTGCCTAAAACCCAGCCCGTGACTTTGTCTCTGTGTCCTGGGTGACCAATACCAACGCGCAATCGCATAAATTCTTTGTTATTTGCCATTTTAGCGATTATGTCTTTTAAGCCATTGTGACCGCCGTGACCACCACCTTTTTTGAGTTTGGCGATACCGGGTTCTAAATCCATTTCATCGTGAGCAACAAGAATACTCTCGACGGGGATTTTATAAAAATTGGCAAGACTCGCGACCGCTTTACCACTTAAGTTCATATAAGTCGTAGGGATCAGCAATTTAAACTCTTGATTATTGATGAGCACTTTGCCAGTGAGGCCGTGATGTTTAGCGTCTGGTTTTAGGAGGCAGTTGTATCTTCTGGCTAGTTCTTCGATAAACCAAGCGCCAGCGTTATGACGGGTGTTTGCGTATTCGGGGCCTGGATTCGCCAGGCCCACAAGCATTTGAATATTATTCAAGGTGTTAACACCTGAACAATTACTCAGCTGCGTCTTCAGCAGACTCTTCAGCAGGAGCTGCTTTAGGAGCGTTTACTGAAACAACCGCTTGGTCGTGATCTGCACCTTTAGCAAGTTCAACTGAAACAACGCCAGCTGGAAGCTTGATATCAGATAGGTGTAGAGTTGCGCCAACAGCTAGAGTCGCTACGTCAACTTCGATGAACTCAGGAAGTCTTGCAGGAAGACAAGTGATTTCAATTTCAGTTAGTTGGTGAACGATAGTGTTGCCACCTTTAGTTGCTTTCTCTTCGTTGATGAAGTGAACAGGAACTTTAGTGTGAAGCTTTTGAGAAGCATCAACGCGTTGGAAGTCTAAGTGAGTGATCTTAGGCTTGTACGGGTGACGTTGCATATCTTTAAGAATTGCTTCAACAGACTCACCGCCAATGTTTAGCGTTAGGATGTGAGTGTAGAAACCTTCGTCTTCTTGCGCTTTCAATACTTTGTTGTGATCAAGAGTTAGTGAAACTGCATCTTTACCAGCACCGTATAGGATTGCAGGAACTTTGTCAGCGCGACGTAGGCGGCGGCTCGCACCAGTACCTAGGTCAGAACGTACTTCAGCGTCTAATTTGTATACAGACATGGATGTCTCCAAAATAATTTAAGTTAATGTGTCAGAGAGCTCGCGACCAAGCTCCCTGCCTAAAAAAGGCGCGCCAATATACCACTAACGCACTTGCAATGAAACCTATAAAACAAAAAAAGCACCAGAGGTGCTTTTTGGCTAATCAGTTTTGGTGCCGATTAGTGTTGAAACATCGCAGAGATTGACTCTTCGTTGCTGATACGGCGGATAGTTTCGGCCATCATATCTGCAAGTGTTAGTACTTTGATGTTATCAAGCGCTTTCAATTCATCAGAAAGTGGAATTGAGTCAGTCACGATAACTTCATCGATAACTGAGTTGCGTAGGTTTTCCGCAGCATTGCCCGAAAGTACTGGGTGGGTTGCGTAAGCGAATACGCGTTTTGCACCGTGCTCTTTAAGTGCTGCTGCTGCTTTACATAAAGTACCGCCTGTATCTATCATGTCATCGACAATGATACAGTCACGACCAGCAACATCACCAATGATGTGCATAACTTGAGAAACGTTAGCCTGTGGACGACGCTTATCAATGATCGCTAGGTCTTTATCATCTAACAGTTTTGCAATCGCACGAGCACGAACCACACCACCGATATCAGGTGAAACTACTACTACATCTTCGAACTTACGCTCTTTCATGTCTTCGATTAGCACTGGGCTACCGAATACATTGTCAACAGGTACGTCGAAGAAGCCTTGGATTTGTTCTGCGTGTAGGTCAACGGTAAGAACACGGTCAACACCTACGCTTGAAAGGAAGTCTGCAACAACTTTAGCAGTAATTGGAACACGAGCAGAGCGCACGCGGCGGTCTTGACGTGCGTAACCGAAATAAGGAATAACGGCTGTGATACGACCAGCAGATGCACGACGTAGCGCATCAACCATGACGATTAACTCCATTAAATTATCATTTGTAGGAGCACATGTTGATTGGATGATGAATACATCTGAACCACGAACGTTTTCGTTGATTTGAACGCTAATTTCACCGTCGCTAAAACGGCCAACAACGGCATCACCTAACTCAATAAACAAACGTTTTGCAACTTTTTGAGCTAGCTCAGGTGTTGCGTTACCAGCGAAGAGCTTCATGTCGGGCACGGTAGGGTTCCTCAGGCACTGAATTTTTTGGACTAACATGCAATGACCATGAAATAAAAAAGTCAAAACAAGCTAACTTAAACAATTTACTTCTAGTTTTGCCAAGCGCGCAATTGTCGATGACAAATTGACTCACTTGTATTTTGGGCAATAAAGCCCTGCCAAGATGAAGGTAGAGTTTCGAGCACACGCAGCGCTGCCTCACGATTTTCGAATTCCGCGAAACAACAAGCTCCAGTACCAGTCATTTTGGTTGGTGCATATTTTAGCAACCACGCGAGGGTCTTTTCAACCTCGGGGTAAAGCTTTTTGACAAGAGTTTGACAGTCGTTGCCCGTATCCGAGAGTTTCCAACCGTTTTTTAGCTTAGGCGTATTGCGTGGTAAATCTGGGTGAGTAAAGACTAACGCGGTGCTGACGTGAACGGGTGGGGCAACCACCAAATACCATTTTTGCGCGATGTCAATTGGCTCAAGTTGCTCGCCAACGCCGTGGGCTACAGCTGTTTTACCTTCAACAAAAACAGGCACATCGGCGCCTAGCTGGAGACCAAGTTTTGCAAGTTCTGGGATAGTAAGCTGACATTGCCACAGCGTATTGAGTGCCAATAAAGTCGTGGCAGCATCGGATGAACCACCACCAACACCTCCACCCATGGGAAGCTGTTTATTTAAGTGAATGTCGACACCAGTCGCAATTTTTTTACAGGGCTCAAGAATTTTGGCGGCTTTATAAATGAGGTTATCTTCGAGTGGAATACCTGCGGTGTCACCACAAATGACGATTTCTTGCTGGTTACTGGTTAGCGTAAATGCTAATTCATCACCAAAATCTAAGAAAGTAAATAAAGTTTCTAATTCATGGTAGCCGTCTTCTCGACGGCCATTGATATGCAAAAAAAGATTTAATTTTGCCGGTGCGCTTAGCGTCAATGTCTTCATTTAAACTGCCATGAAGTGATTAATACTTTGACCTCAATATTGGTCGATGAGAGTTTCATGCGGCTAGGCAGCCACATTCCGTCTTGCATTTTATATTGTTGATAGGTGATTTGCCAGACTCGGCCTGATGGGCTTTGCCACTGTGCATTGCTTATTCTGCCAAGGTCATCAAGTTCGCTGGCTGGTGCTTCAACTAAGCCCGTTAGCCATTGAGGGGCTTGATTGACCGGAAGAGAGAGACCACTTAAACGCTTAACCAGATCGCTACTGTCCATACCTTTATGGACATTGTCTTCAAAGGTTAGCTCCGAATGTGTGTCTAATTCTTCTAGTTCGAATATGCGGGTGCCAACAAAGCTGGTTAAAATCAGATTTTGTTTATCTTCTTTTAAATACCAATTAAAGTTAGCTGATTGACGATTGTCAGGGGCAATAAATGCAAGTTTACCTCTCGCTTGCCAATTTTTTTGTTGTTTTAGCCTAGATTGCCAGTCTTGTGCTACGTTTTGCTGAGGTAATTGTTGCGCACAACCCGTTAAAATTAATAAAAATATGAGTAAAATCAAATGAAGTTGTCTCAAAGGCCTTTCCTTACTTTCCATATTCGATTGATTTTTGGTAAAATTGCCGGCTTTAAAGCAGGGCTCGAGCAATACTGGCATCTATGACCATCATCGCACTTGGTATCAATCACAAAACCGCGTCTGTAGAATTACGTGAAAAAGTGGCGTTTTCTCCAGAACAGCTTACAGAAGCATTGCACCAACTCCAACATTCTTCGCAGTTTAAAGAATCTGTGATTGTGTCGACCTGCAATCGAACCGAGATCTATTGTAGCCTTGAGTCTGCTGATCCCCAAGCACTACTCGGTTGGTTGTCAGATTTTCATAACATAGAGCAACGAGACTTAACAGAAAATGTCTATGTGCATATGAATCAGGATGCGGTGAACCATTTAATGCGAGTTGCCTGCGGTCTTGACTCATTGGTTTTAGGTGAGCCACAAATTCTTGGGCAAATTAAACAAGCTTTTAGTACAGCCAAACAGCACCATGCAATTCAGCCAACATTTGAGCGCTTATTCCAAAAGACTTTTTCGGTGGCGAAGCAAGTACGCACTGAGACCGATATTGGTGCAAGTGCAGTCTCAGTGGCATATGCTGCTGTTAATTTGGCAAAGCATATTTACGGTCAATTGGATAAAACTCAGGTCTTGTTAATTGGTGCCGGTGAAACAATTGAATTAGTTGCTAAACACTTATCGCAGCATAATCCAAAGTCAATCACAGTCGCGAACCGCACAATTGAGCGCGCACAAAACCTAGCAAAAGAAGTTGGCGGCAGTGTTATTTCACTGGCACAGTTGCCAGATGCGCTACCAAGTGCAGACATTGTTATTAGTTCAACTGCGAGCACCTTACCAATTATCGGTAAAGGAGTAGTCGAGCAAGCGCTTAAAAAACGTCGCCATAAACCAATGTTATTTATCGATATTGCGGTACCTCGCGATATCGAAAGCCAAGTGTCAGAGTTGGATGCTGCTTATCTTTATTCAGTTGATGACCTGCAGGCGATAGTCAATGAAAACTTGGCCAGTCGTGAACAAGCGGCCATTGAAGCGCAGCAGATCATCGATGTACGCACGCAAGAGTTTTCCGAGTGGCAACGTTCGCTGCATTCAGTGGATGTGATTAGGCAGTATCGCCAAAGCGCGCAAGAAATTAAAAATGAGCTCGTGGACAAAGCACTAAATCAGCTACAATCGGGCAAAGAAGCGGATAAAATTATTATTGAATTAGCAAATAAGCTGAGTAATCGACTAACACACGCACCAACACGCGCCATTCAAGAGGCTGCGAAAGAAGGCGATATAGATAAGTTAGCGCAACTCAAGCAAACATTAGGTATTGAGCAGGAATAACGTGTAAATGAAAGAGTCTGTATATCGTAAGTTAGAAACCTTAGTAGAGCGCTATGAAGAAGTTCAAGCGATGCTAAGCTCGCCTGAGGTGATTAGCGATCAGAACCGCTTTCGCGCCTTGTCAAAAGAGTTTTCAGAATTGGAAGACGTAGTTAAAGCGTTTACAGCCTACCAACAGGCTCAGGAAGACGTCGCAACTGCTGAAGAAATGCTAAAAGACTCAGATCCAGACATGCGTGAAATGGCACAGGAAGAGTATAAAGAAGCAAAAGCTGCCATTGCTGCGCTTGAAGATGACCTTCAAGTATTGATGTTACCAAAAGATCCAAAAGACAATAACAACGTATTCTTGGAAGTGCGTGCGGGAACCGGTGGTGATGAAGCCGCGATTTTCGCTGGTGATTTATTCCGTATGTATAGTCGCTATGCAGAAACGCAAAAGTGGCGCGTTGAAATCGTGAGCGCGAACGAAGGCGAGCACGGTGGCTATAAAGAAGTTATCGCTAACATTAGTGGCGACGGTGTTTATGGCAAACTTAAGTTTGAATCCGGCGCTCACCGTGTACAGCGTGTGCCTGAAACCGAATCTCAAGGCCGTGTTCACACCTCTGCGTGTACGGTCGCTGTGATGGCAGAGATCCCAGAGGCAGAAGCAATCGAAATTAATCCATCTGATCTAAAAGTGGATACTTTCCGTGCATCAGGTGCCGGTGGTCAGCACGTAAACAAAACTGATTCCGCTATTCGTATCACTCACTTGCCGACAGGCGTTGTGGTTGAATGTCAGGACGAACGTTCACAACATAAAAACAGAGCGAAAGCGTTGTCTGTACTAAGTGCGCGTTTACAGCAAGCAGAAGATGAAAAACGTGCAGCGGCAGAAGCCTCTGAACGTCGTAATCTAGTAGGTAGCGGTGACCGCTCTGAGCGTATTCGTACTTACAACTTCCCGCAGGGCCGTATTACCGATCACCGTATCAACCTGACACTTTATCGCCTTAATGAAGTGATCTCCGGTGAGCTGGGTGCTGTTATCGATCCACTGGTTATTGAATACCAGGCTGATCTACTAGCAGCAATGAGCGAAAGCGATTAATGCCAACACTTAACATTGCCCAAGCCGTTGCTTGGGCAACCTCTGAGCTGCTACCACACTCCGAGTCAGCAAAGCTCGATAGCGAAGTGTTATTACTCCATGTTATCGATAAAAACCGCACTTATCTCTTTACTTGGCCCGAAGCTGAGCTTTCTACATTAGAGCAGCAGCGATTCGAAGAATGTATCGCACGCCGTGTTACGGGAGAACCCGTGGCACACATCACAGGTCAAAGAGAATTCTGGAGCCTGCCTTTAAAAGTCAACAACAGCACGCTTATTCCAAGGCCTGATACTGAGACTTTGATTGAGCATGTTTTAACTCTTAGCATGCCAAATGACGCTCAGGTGCTAGACTTAGGCACAGGTACTGGCGCGATAGCACTGGCGTTGGCGAGTGAATATCCAGCTTGGCAAATCACCGCAGTAGATGCTTCAGCAGACGCCGTGGCGCTTGCAAAGTCTAATCAATCTCAGTTGGGCTTTAAAAACGTGTCGATTTTGCAAAGTGATTGGTTTAGCGCGGTTTCAGAACAACAGTTTGATTTGATTGTAAGTAATCCACCTTATATTGATGAAGCCGATCACCACTTATCGCAAGGGGATGTGAGATTTGAACCGCTCAGCGCGCTGGTCGCGGATGACCATGGCTATGCGGATATTTTTCATATCATCAGGACGGCTAAGCTACATCTGAACTCGGGGGGATATTTGCTACTTGAACATGGTTTTGAGCAAGCAGATAAGATCCAACAGTTTTTTGCAGAAATGGCGTATATTAATATACTTACAATAAAAGATATGGCAGGGTGTGATAGAGTGACGTTGGCAATGTTGCCGTAAAGTCATGAACTCACACGAAAGTTAGGCGCTTCAATAGGATCCGCAATATGGATGATTTTTTGTTTTCAGACGAACCCGCTGACGTAGTTGAACCTGAAAAAGTAGGCACTTGGAAGGTAATTATTGTCGATGATGAGCCCGAAGTGCATGCAGTGACAAAATTAGCACTCAGTGACTTTGAGTTTCAAAAAAAGCGTCTGGAATTTATTAGCGCTTATTCGGGTGAAGAAGCAAAGAAAATCGTTGATGCTAATCCCGATGCTGCGGTGGTATTGCTGGATGTTGTCATGGAAACCGACGATGCTGGTTTGCAGGTCGCAAAATACATTCGTGAAACCGCCAAAAACAACCATATCCGTATCATTTTAAGAACTGGTCAGCCAGGCCAAGCGCCTGAACGCCAAGTTATCGTGAACTACGATATCAACGACTATAAGTCAAAAACAGAACTCACCGCGCAAAAACTCTTTACTGTAGTCATGTCGAGTTTACGTTCATATCGTGACATTCTCGCCATCGATCAATCAAGACAGGGGCTTGAGAAAATCATTAAAGCCTCCCGTGATATTTTTGCTACTCACTCAATAGAGAGTTTTATCGAGGGCGTGTTACAGCAACTTACTTCGCTGATAGGCACGGTCGACCAAGCCATGTATGCAACGTCACTTGCGGCGGGTAAAGAGCCTGGTCAAACGAACGATCAACTGGTTGTATTTGCAGGGCGTGGAGAGTTTGAAAGTAGCGAAGGTAAGCCGATTTCTGAAGTGCTTAGCAGCGATCAAATGGACGCCTGCTTAAAAGCACTACAAGATAAAGACATTGTATATAAAGACAATTACCTATTTGCCTATTGCTCCAGTGACTATAATCACGCCTCAATGCTATTTGTGTCTGGTATTCCTGAGTTCTTAACCGAAACTCAGCGCCATTTAATTGATATTTTTGCTCAGAATATGCAATTGGCGTACGAAAATGTACAACTACAAGCCGAGATTGAAGATACCCAGCAAGAACTGGTGATCCGTTTAAGTGAAGCGCTTGAGCTTCATTCAACCAATACCGGCAATCATGTTAAGCGCGTTGCATATCTTTGTCATACGCTTGCCAAAGAAATGGGCCTTTCTGATAAAGAAGCTGAGCTGGTGAAAATGGCGTCGCCACTGCACGACGTGGGTAAAGTTGGTATTCCTGACGCGATTTTAAATAAGCCTAGCAAGCTGGATGACGAAGAGTGGAAGGTCATGCAAACCCATACAGACAAAGGCTTTGAGTTGTTAAAAGACTCTCGCCGTGAGATTGTCAGTGCGGGCGCACTAATCGCTCGAGACCACCATGAAAAATGGGATGGCAGCGGTTATCCGAAAGGCAAAAAAGGCGATGAAATACACCTTTATGGTCGCATCGTAGCGCTAGCTGATGTGTATGATGCATTACGCCATAAACGTTGCTACAAAGAGGCATGGAGCCAAGAAGAAGCGCAAAAAGAGATTACTGCGCAAAAGGGAAAACACTTTGACCCCAAACTCGTAGATGTATTCAACCGTTGTATTAATGAGTTAGAATTGATCCTACAACGTTTCCCTGATTAGAGAATAATATGGATTACATGGCGTTAAAACATACGCACTTACTATTTGTGGTATTGAGCATCGTGCTTTTTTACACTCGCGCGTTTTCGCGTTTGGGCTCTGGTAAATTAGCAGCAAACAAAGGCGTGTTTATTACCAGCCACAGCGTAGACACTTTGTTGTTAGTTACAGCGGTCATTTTGGCGGTAACGGCGGGGCTCAATCCTGCACAACAACCTTGGCTACTACAAAAAATCGTATTGGTGTTTGGTTATATCGCATTGGGCTTTGTAATTGCAAAAGCAAGTGTTAAAAAGACCAAATATTTGGCGCTAGGCGCTGCAACGTTGGTACTAATGGCCATCGCGCATCTCGCTGTAAGCAAACAAGGCTTCTTTGCTTAACCATTTCAATTGGCGCTTGGCTTATCACCGGGCGCTTCTATATCTCCATAATAAGTAAACATTTTTACTATTTCAGCGAACGATAGATTGGTATTACTAAATTTCCCCCCTTGGGAATATGACAAAAAGTGGTAAACTAGTCGTTCTAAATGAAAGCAATTCAAGAGAAACCGAATTCTATGAAGAATGATATCTGGTTAGATGAGAATGACTTATCTCTCGATGACAATTCAGATGCATTTTCCTATCCGCCGTTGATCCGTTGTATCAAGGCTGAGCAAAGTTGGGATGCACAAGCTGACACCAATGAAACTTTGTGTCAGTTAGCGGAGCTTGAATTTGCCGTGGATGAAATTCGCCATAAGCATACAAACAATCATAAATGTTTGGATGAAATCTTAGACGCTTTTTATACCTTGTGGCTATTCAGTGGTAGCAGTCAAAAGGTGCCTGAATATAAGCTCAATAGCGTTTGTTACGCACTTTCTATGCGCAGTGGTACCAATACCGCACTGGGTCTTGTCTTAGTGCATCTGCTTGAACGAGCGAAATTAGAGGCCAGTCTCGCCCTAAGCCAAGGGGAGATTGTCGTACACGTCGCTTTTAGCGAAGAAGAAGGTTATGTCATTGAGCCAAGTTCAGGCCACCAAAGCTGGTACATAATTCCAGAAAATGAAAACAATCAAGACAAAGAGCAAGAAAAAGACCAAGAGCCGATGGAGCTTATTTTTAACGAAGAGTCGTTAAAGCTTTATTTGTCTCAGCAAAAGTGGGCGTTTATTGCGGCAGAAAAGTTTGGTCACGCGTTAAGTTGCGTCGAGCAATTGATGGATATCTTAGGCGATGATCCTTATGAACGTCGTGATAGAGGTTATCTACTCAACCAATTAAATTGTCCGAAGATGGCAAAAGACGACTTACAATTTTTTGTTGATGAATGTCCGGACGACCCAACCATTGAAGTGATCCAGCATCAGATCAAAGAGTTGGCCGATCATAATAATATTTTGCATTAAAAATAGTGATATAAAAAATAATAACAGCGAGGATTTATGGAGCAAAGCGCTGCGCTCGTTACCAATAACGCGGTAATTATGGGCCTATTGGCCGTTATTCTGGGATTTGTTTTTTACACATCGAGTCAAAAAAGCGGAGTTTGGGCAAAATTTTACAAGTATGTGCCAGCGCTGTTGATGTGTTATTTCTTACCATCGCTGTTAAATACCTTTGGTATCGTAGATGGCAACAATAACGATGTTTACACGGTAGCAAAGTATTATCTGTTACCCGCTTGCTTGGTGCTATTGACACTGAGCATTGACCTAAAATCGATAGCGGCTTTGGGTAAAAAGGCGATTATCATGTTCCTGACGGGAACGGTGGGTGTGGTGATTGGTGGCCCAATTGCGCTTTTACTTACTGCTACCTTTATGCCTGAGCTACTTGGCGTAACTGGTCCAGAAGCCGTATGGCGTGGCATGGCCGCACTTGCTGGAAGCTGGATTGGTGGTGGTGCCAATATGGTGGCGATGAAAGAGATTTACGGCGCAGGCGGAGAGATCTTCACCATCATGGTAACGGTTGATATTGTTGTCGCAAACTTGTGGATGGCGTGCTTGCTCTATATGGCGGCGCGTAATAAAGAAATTGATGCGCGAACAGGGGCGGATACTTCTTCAATCAATCGCCTAATTGACAAAGTACAAGCATTTGAAGCAGAGCACGCAAGAAAACCCGAGCTCAAAGATTTGATGATCTTGGTTGGTTTTGCTTTTGGTGCAACGGGGCTTGCGCATTTTGCTGCGGACTTACTGGTGCCATTTTTTAGTAGTAACTACCCTGAGCTGAAGAAGTTCTCTCTTCACAGCAAACTGTTTTGGATCATTGTCCTCGTTACGACCATAGGTCTGGCACTTTCGTTTACCAAAGCACGTCAATATGAAGCGGTTGGCGCGTCAAAAATTGGCTCGAGCTTTTTATATATTTTAGTAGCAACCATTGGTCTACACATGGATATCACCAAAATTGTTGAGGCGCCTAAATACGTCGTTATTGGTGTTATTTGGATGGCCGTGCATGTTGGTTTGTTATTTATCGTTGCTAAATTAATTAAAGCACCTGTGTTTTATGTTGCCGTTGGCAGTAAAGCAAACATTGGTGGTGCGGCATCTGCGCCGGTGGTGGCCTCGGCGTTTCACCCAGCGCTTGCTCCGGTAGGTGTATTACTGGCGGTGCTTGGTTATGCCCTTGGTACTTATATGGCTTGGTTATGCGGACAATTGCTTCGTGTAATAGGCAGCTAAAGGATAAAAAATGAATACAGATATTATTAACGTTGCGGGGCGAGAAGTTGCAAACGATAAGCCGTTTGTACTGTTCGGTGGAATGAATGTGCTTGAGTCTCGTGACTTAGCAATGCAAATCGCAGAGCATTACGTTGAGGTCACAAGTAAACTTGGGATCCCATACGTATTTAAAGCGTCATTTGATAAAGCCAATCGCTCGTCAATTAACTCTTACCGTGGCCCAGGCATGGAAGAAGGCTTAAAGATTTTTGAAGAAATCAAAAAGACCTTTAATGTACCGGTGATCACCGATGTACATGAGCCATTCCAAGCAAAACCCGTAGCAGAAGTTGCTGATGTGATCCAGTTACCGGCGTTTCTTGCTCGTCAAACTGACTTAGTTGTCGCAATGGCAGAAACTGGTGCGGTGATCAACGTGAAAAAACCACAGTTTTTAGCGCCACATGAAATGCGTCATATCATTAAGAAGATCAATGAAGCGGGTAATGACAAAGTTATCCTCTGTGAACGCGGTAGTAGCTTTGGTTATAACAACCTGATCGTAGATATGCTCGGCATGGATGACATGAAGCGTATGGCTCCTGTTATTTTTGATGCGACACATGCGCTGCAGCGTCCTGGTGGTCGTAGCGACTCTGCCGATGGCCGCCGTGCTCAGGCTGCTGAGCTTGCTCGTAGCGGTATGGCGCTTGGGTTAGCTGGACTCTTTATTGAAGCGCATCCGAACCCAAATGAAGCGAAGTGTGATGGTCCTTGTGCATTGCCATTGGCTAAACTTGAAGGCTACCTACAACAGATGAAAGCAGTAGATGAGCTAGTTAAGAGTTTTGCGCCACTGGACACCAGCGCAGCTGATTTATAATCTATACCCAAGCGACCTCATAATTAGATGTTGTTTGGGGATTTTACTTGCCCGCGGTTAGCGGGTTTTTTATAGGCATGAATGAATGTCACGACGAGTTCCACCATTAAATGCATTAAAAGCCTTTGAGGCGGCGGCACGACACCTGAGCTTTACCAAAGCGGCGGAGGAGTTGTACGTCACTCAAGCTGCGGTTAGTCATCAAATTAAAATCTTAGAAGAACATCTAGGTTTAAAACTGTTTTTGCGAAAAAATCGCTCCTTACTGTTAACTGAGGAAGGGCAGGGTTATTACCTCGATATTAAAGATATTTTTTCACAATTAATCGATGCGACTGAAAAGCTCCTAGCGCGAGGCGCAAAAGGGTCGTTAACGGTGAGTTTGACGCCGAGCTTTGCAATTCAATGGTTGGTACCAAGGCTGAGTAACTTTAATGAGTTGCACCCTGAAATCGACGTACGGATCAAAGCCCAAGATCACGACGACAACTCGTTAACGGATGATGTTGATGTCGCGATTTACTACGGTCGTGGTAACTGGAATGGGGTGCAAACCCATAAGCTACATACCGAGTACTTTGTGCCATTATGTAGTCCATTTTTGTTAACTGGCCCCAAACCGCTAAATCAGCCAAGCGATTTGGCCCAGCATACTTTACTCCATGACACCACGCGTCGCGCTTGGAAGGCATGGATGAAAACCGCTGGGGTCAGAAATGTGGCGGTAAATACTGGACCTATCTTCAGTCACTCTTCCATGGTGTTACAGGCAGCAATTCACGGCCAAGGTGTGGCGCTGGGCAATAGCGTACTGGCAAGACCGGATATAGATGCAGGGCGACTGGTTATTCCGTTTAGTCACCACCTCGAAAGTAAAAATGCCTATTATTTGGTATTTAGAGAGTCGCAGTCAGAGCTGGGTAAAATAGTTTCATTCAAAGAATGGATGCTCGGTATGGTAGAACACGAACAAGAGTTAAATAGTTTATGAGCGCAGTAAATATTGAATGGCACTATGCTGAAAACCCAGTTGCACAGTTTATTTTTGCCCATGGTGCAGGCGCAGGAAGCGATAGCGATTTTATGCAAGAAATGGCTAAATTGCTTGCTTCTAAGGGCGTTCAAGTTGGACTCTTTGACTTTGAATATATGCAGCAAGCCAAACAAGAAGGGAAAAAACGCCCACCAGAGCGTGCCCCTAAGCTACTCGCGTATTTTCAGCAAGTATTGGCCGCAGTAGAACCAAGTCTACCGCTCTTTATTGGTGGTAAATCAATGGGCGGGCGTATGGCATCTATGCTGGCCTGTGAAACCAACGTAAAAGTAGAAGGGGTACTTGCGTTTGGCTATCCATTCCACCCGCCTGGTAAGCCGGAAAAGATCAGAGTGGACCATTTTCCTGAGTTGAAATGCCCGCTGCTCATTTTACAAGGCGAACGTGATACCTTTGGCAATCGTACAGAGGTTGATGCCATGTGCTTTCCAGAGCAAGTCATGGTGAAATGGCTCAAAGATGGCGACCATTCACTCAAGCCACGTAAGGTGAGTGGTGTAAGCGAGTCAGAGAGCCGCGCGAATGCTGCCGTGATTGCGGCGAATTTTATTAAGGAGCGCTGTCATGGCTAAGCTCTACTTGATTATTGGCAGCGTGTTTTGTTTATTGTCTGTGGCTCTAGGCGCGTTTGCCGCTCACGGTCTCAAAGGACGTTTGAGCGACTATGCCATTGGTATTTTTAATACGGCGGCGCAATACCAAATGACTCATGGTCTTGCCATTATTGCCACCGCGTTTTTAATCAAATGGGGCCTCAAGGTACAAGTTGCTGGTGGCTTTTTTATTGCGGGTGTATTGCTATTTAGTGGTAGTCTGTACTTACTAGCCTTAACGGGCATGAAATGGCTAGGGCCAATCACCCCAATCGGTGGTACCTGTTTTTTAATTGCTTGGATTTTATTGATAGTTCAAGCTGCTAAATCTTCCTTTTAATCTAGAGAATCTAATGTCGAGTATCGTTATCTATTGTCGCGGTGGTTTTGAAAGTGACGCCGCAGCCGAAATTAATCATTATGCTGCAAAGCATGGAATTGCAGGCTACGTAAAAGCTAAGCCGAGTACTGCTTTTGTAACATTTGAGTGTTTTTCGCCAAATGATGCTGAGACCTTAGCGAAGAAAATCGACTTTAAGAAACTGGTGTTTGCAAGGCAGTGGTTTGTTGGCACTTTACATACTCATATGCCGATTGAAGACAGAGTGAGCGTGATAAAAGCGGCGGTGGAAGGTTTTCCTTTGTGTGGTGAGCTGCGCGTTGAAACGCCAGATACTAATGAAGGAAAAGAACTTTCTAAATTCTGTAAAAAGTTTTCAACCCCTTTGTCTAAGGCGCTCGAGAAGCAAAACAAGCTGACTCGTGAGGTAAAACCTGCCAAGCCTGTGTTACATGTATTGTTCCTTGCCAATAACACCGCTTATGTTGGTTATTCGTTTAGTGATAACAATTCGCCATTTTTTATGGGCATTCCACGTCTGAGAATGCCATCGGACGCTCCAAGCCGCTCGACGCTAAAATTAGACGAGGCATTCCATGTCTTTGTGCCTAAAGACCAGCAAGAGACACGTGTGCGTGCGGGGATGCGAGCCGTTGATTTAGGTGCTTGCCCTGGCGGTTGGACATACCAACTTGTGCGCCGTGGCATGTTCGTAGCCTCAATTGATAATGGCCCGATGAATGATGACCTGATGGAAACGGGACAAGTGAAGCACTATCGTGAAGATGGATTCAAATATCGCCCTGAAAAGCGCAATATTGATTGGTTAGTGTGTGATATGGTCGAAAAGCCAACGCGTGTTGCTGATCTGATGGTGGACTGGGTGGTGAATGCGTTTGCTCGAGAGCTGATCTTTAACTTAAAGCTACCGATGAAAAAACGCTTCGACAGTGTGTATGAATGTCTTACGCTTATCCATGAAGAGCTGCAAAAGTACAATGTGGATTATGAGATCCAAGCAAAGCACCTATATCATGACCGTGAGGAAGTCACGGTACATATTAATGTGCTTAAAGTACCGCAAAATTTGTATAGCTGATTTGTAGGCGCGATTTCACATCGCGATATTTTTCATCAAGTTCGCCGCATAAAGCGGCTCCCACACGGGTGTTACCTTATTGGTGGCGCGATTTCACATCGCGATTTATTCCATCAGGCTCGCCGCGTAAAGGGAGCCCACACCGATGTTACCTTATTTGTAGGAGTGATTTCACATCGCGATCTTTTTTATCAATCTCGCCGCGTAAAGCGGCTCCCACACGGGTGTTAGCTTAGTTGTAGGAGCGATTTTACATCGCGATATTTTACATCAGGCTCGCCGCGTAAAGGGATCCCACACCGATGTTACCTTATTGGTGGCGCGATTTCACATCGCGATTTATTCCATCAGGCTCGCCGCGTAAAGGGATCCCACACCGATGTTACCTTATTTGTAGGAGTGATTTCACATCGAGATATTTTTCATCAAGATCGCCGCATAAAGCGGCTCCCACAAGGGTGTTATCTTAGTTGTAGGAGCGATTTTACATCGCGATATTTTACATCAAGCTCGCCGCGTAAAGCGGCTCTTACACCGATGTTAGCCTATTTGTGGGAGCGATTTCACATCGCGATCTTTTTTATCAATCTCGCCGCGTAAAGCGGCTCCCACACGGGTGTTAGCTTAGTTGTAGGAGCGATTTTACATCGCGATATTTTACATCAAGCTCGCCGCGTAAAGCGGCTCCTACACCGAGGTTAGCTTATTTGTGGGAGCGATTTCACATCGCGAGCTTTTTGTCTTAATCAATCAGTCTTAATAACTTGTTACGCGGTTGATTTCTGTAAGTGATGTCACCCCAGCGGCGGCTTTTTTCAAGCCAGACTTACGTAAGTTATCAAAACCTAACTGCTCTGCTTTTTCGGCAATTTCAAGAGAATTGCCCCCTTCCATGATCAGGTGTGAAAGCTCTGGCGTGATTTTTACCACTTCATAAATACCCACACGGCCTTTGTAACCATCGGTGCAGTGTTCACAGCCTTTAGGCGCGAAAAGGGTAATCTCTTTAATTTGCTCGGCAGTAAAGCCTTGCCCTAGCAAGGCTTCTTCTGGCAGCGTTTCAGGTGTTTTACACTTAGGACAAAGGCGTCTTGCGAGACGCTGGGCAATAATCAGACTCACCGAGCTTGCTACGTTGTACGCCGGCACGCCCATGTTTAATAGACGGGTGAGTGTTTCTGGCGCAGAGTTGGTGTGCAGCGTACTCAATACTAAGTGACCGGTTTGGGCGGCTTTTATTGATATTTCAGCGGTTTCAAGGTCACGGATCTCACCAACCATCACCACATCCGGATCCTGACGTAAGAATGCTCTCAAGGCATTGGCGAAAGTCATATCCGCTTTGGTATTGATTTGTACTTGGTTAATACCCTCAAGGTTTATTTCGACAGGGTCTTCCGCTGTGCTGATATTGCGCTCTGGCTGATTAAGAATATTCAAGCCAGTGTAAAGTGACACGGTTTTACCAGACCCCGTTGGGCCGGTTACCAAAATCATGCCCTGAGGCTGCTCTAGTGCGTCGAGGTAAAGTTTTTTCTGCTCTGGTTCATAACCTAGCACATCGATGCCGAGCATGGCGCTAGACGAGTCTAAAATACGCATTACGATTTTCTCGCCCCACATAGTAGGCAGCGTACTCACACGAAAGTCGATACTTTTGCGCTCGGAGATCTTTAATTTAATGCGGCCATCTTGCGGTTTACGTTTTTCTGCTATGTCTAAATGCGCCATCACTTTGATACGGGCGGCGAGGCGAGTTGCTAGTGTGTTTGGTGGACTTGCCATCTCATGTAGCAGGCCATCGATACGAAAACGCACGCGATATTTCTTCTCGTAGGGCTCAAAGTGTAGATCCGACGCGCCTTTTTTTATCGCGTCCATTAAGATTTTATTGATATAAACGATAATTGGCGCATCGTCTTTGTCTTCGTTGGTGTTTTGCTGTTTAGGCTCGTCATCAACTTCTAAGTCGGCAAATTCTTTAAATTCTTCTTCAGAAATCGAGAGGCCGCCCGTTGCATCAAACAGCTGATCAATCTTTGCTTCGAGTTTTTTGTAGTCGGCGACTAAGACTTCACACTGTAATCCAGTACTAAACTCAAAGTTCTCAAATGCGCCGAAATCAGTAGGGTCGGAGGCCGCTACATAGAGTTTTCTACCTTTTTGTACCAGCGGTAAAATATGGTGCTTACGGATCAGCTTTTCTTTGACTAGCGCCGGTGGAATTTCACTAACGTTAAAGTGATCAAGATTAAAAAAGGGCACCTTGAATAAGTCTAGGCATTCTTCAGCTAGCTCTTTGGAGCTCATTCCTGAACTTAGGCAAATTAACTCGGCGGTGGTGTTTGCTTCTGACTGACGAGACTTTATTTGCTCAGCAGTGACTCGCCCTAAGGTAATAAATTTACGCAGTAGCGGGGAATGATGTTCCATAGTACCTCTTTGCCTTCACATTGAATGCATATTCAATATTTATCATTAAGTTGGAAAAATGCCAAGTTATCACGTTGAGTGTAGATTAAGTTTTACAGCCAAGTCTAGCCTAATTATTTAGTCTTACTTTCTCTTGCGCCAGTGTAAGAAACGCATTGTGTAATCTATCTGTCTCTCGCAGGCTTTCAAGTAGCGGTCGATCGTTGTCTAATATGTAGTCCGCTTTTGCTTGTTTATCTGAGCGCGGCAACTGCGACTCGATAATACGGTTTACTTGCGCTGCATCGACCGAATCACGGCTGATTGTTCTCGCGATTTGCGTATCAACAGCGACATCAACAAGTAAAGTGGCGTCGCAATAGCACTCTAAACCATTTTCGAACAGCAGAGGCGCCGCTAAAACCACGTAATCGCTTTGCGCTGCGTTTAACTGCGTGAGTATTTCATTACGGATAAGCGGGTGAAGTAGCTCATTAAGCCACTGTTTTTTGTCGGCATCAGCAAAAATAATGGCTCTTAACTTAGCCCTGTCTAAGTTGCCGTCAGGTTGTAAAATGGCACTGCCAAACTCATCAGCAATTGCTTGCAGCCCTGTGCTGCCTAGCGCGACTACTTCTCGTGCAACGATATCGGCGTCAACAACCACTATCCCTTTTTGCTGCAAGTGGTTAGTGATGGCCGTTTTACCTGCACCAATACCGCCCGTCACCCCTAAAATCCAATTATTCGTTTTTAGCATTGTGTTACTTTACATTATTAAGTTTACGTACCACAGCTGCAGCTGCTCGCCGTACATTAAGGTGATCCAGCCTGCAATGGCTAAGTAAGGGCCAAACGGAATAGGCGTGGCTTTATCTCGGCCTTGAACACTTAATTGGATACTACCAATGATTGCGCCGACTAGGCTTGAAAGTAGCACTATAGTTAAGATTGCTTGCCAACCCATCAATGCACCAAAGATGGCTAGCAGTTTAAAGTCGCCATAGCCCATACCTTCTTTACCTGTGAGTAATTTAAAGAGCCAATACACGCTCCATAAACTCAAATAACCTATGGCTGCGCCGATAATGGCATCATTGGGCTCAATGCCAACACCAAAACAACTGGCAACCAGTACTAACCATAAGGTTGGTAGTGTTAATTGATCGGGCAGCAACATTTCGTCGATATCGATAACCGTAAGTGCGACTAATACCCAAGTAATCAAAATATACAGAGTGGCTTCTAAAGTGGCACCAAAATGCCACGCAACCCATGTGGAGAGTAGGGCGGTTGTTAGCTCTACCAAAGGATAGCGTACAGAGATTGACGCGTCGCAGTGGTTGCATTTGCCTTTTAATAATAGCCAGCTGATCAGTGGAATGTTTTGCCACGCTTTAATCGGCGTTTTGCAGCTGGGACATTGAGAATTTGGTTTAATTAAATTAAATACGGGGGCTTCATCGGTTTGTGTTGGTAGCTCATCAGCGAGCAGCACGCGACATTCTGATTGCCAGCTCTGCTTCATCATTTTAGGTAAGCGAAGAATTACCACATTGAGAAAGCTACCGATGCAAAGGCTAACGAGTCCTACAGTGAGTAACCAATACCATAACTGGGTTTGCATCAAGTTGATAATATCTTGCATAAGTTGAGCGCTTGCTTATATTTTTTGTTTAAATTACCGAGGCATGCTCGGTATGGATTTTTTGCAGTTTACCACATAGCACTATTAAGAGGCACAGCACTGCACCCCTTAATAGTGTAATTTTGTGAACAAAATTAAATAACTGAACCTAGTTGGAATATCGGTAAGTACATGGCAATAATAAGGCCACCTATCAGTACGCCGAGTACCACCATAATGAGTGGTTCTAATAGGCTAGAAAGGCCATCTACCGCATCATCGACTTCTTGCTCGTAGATGTTAGCGACCTTTGCCAGCATACCATCTAGAGAACCCGACTCTTCACCAATAGACACCATTTGCACCACCATATCTGGGAAGACTTTGGTGTTATGCATTGCCCAGTGCATTTGGTTACCCGAGTTAACCTCTGCTTTAATCTCTTTAATTGCTTTTTTATAGATAATGTTACCCGATGCTCCTGCGGCAGAGTCGAGTGCATCACCAAGGGGAACACCTGCGGCAAAGGTGGTAGAAAGCGTGCGAGCATAACGCGCCACGGCTGCCTTTTTAAGGATCTCGCCAATCACTGGAATACGTAAAATCATACGATCGTTAAAATGCTTTACCGCAGGACTGCGAATAAGCATTTCTTTATAGGTATAACCAAAAAGGCCAATACCAAGTACAAATACCCACCAATATTCCTGCATAAATTCGGAAAGTGCTATAACCATTAGCGTAAAAGCGGGAAGCTCAGCGCCAAAACCAGCAAAAATATCTTGGAATTGCGGTACAACAAATATCAATAATATTGCGGTAACAATAAGTGCAACAGTTACAACTGCAATCGGATAGAAAAGCGCCTTTTTGATTTTGGACTTTAGCGCTTCAGTCTTTTCTTTATAAAGCGCTATACGGTCAAATATGGTATCAAGTGCACCAGACTGCTCTCCCGAATGGACAAGGTCGCAATAAAGTTCATCAAAATATCTAGGATAAGCTCTTAGGGATTTAGCAAGAGGTTGGCCTGCTTTTACCTCATCACATATATGGCCGACTAACTTTGATAAGCTCTTATTCTTTATCCCGCGAGTCAGCATTTCTAACGTTTGAACAAGCGAAACGCCAGCCATTAGCATAGTGGCTATTTGACGAGTTGTTGTTGCTATATCAACAGGTTTTATTTTCTGAGTGCCAGTAAAGCCAAAAAGGGGTTTAGGTTTGCGCTTAACTTTAGATGGGGTAATGCCTTGCTTTCTGAGCTGGGCTTTAACCAAGGCAATGCTCTGTCCGGTCATTTCACCTTCAAGCTTTTTGCCACGATTATTAACACCGACCCATTGGAATGTTTCGAGCTGGTTGCTGGAATCTTTCAACTATAAGTACCTGTATCTAGCGAGAGCTTAGGCCAGCGTTTGCCGGCCTAAAGTATTAATTACCGCTACATGAAATTGAACGGCCAACAGTTGAGCAACCTGTACCAGTTAAAGCCCAGTTTAAGGTCCCGCTCTGTGTTGTTGGAGTGAATACCAAGGTAAGCTTTTTATCTGCTGTATCAGTTGCTGTAGTAGTTAAAGTGATTACACCATCTTTTACGGTTAAACCATCTACATAGGCGATAGTTTTACCTGCGTCACCTGTTGCAATATCAGCAGGAATTCCTTCTGCTCCTGCTGAACAACCGGTGAGAGAGCCTTTGACCTGTGAACAGAGGGCTACAGAAGTTTTGTACGACGCAATACCTGCCGCAGCACTAGCAACTTTAGTTCGTTGAGTGTAATCCTGATACTGAGGCAAAGCTACTGCAGCTAGAATACCGATAATTGCTACTACAATCATTAGTTCGATTAGGGTAAAACCACCCTGTTGTTTTTGAGTCATGATGTGTCTCCTAAATTTTAAGTGACTTAACCATAATAGGTTTAAGTTAAGCGTTTATTAAAACCTTTGCAATAATTACCAATCCATCGAATCAACAAACTGGTGTGCTCAAATTTACTTAACGGTGACCCAGAGGGTGAAACCAGTAGATGGCTCCAAGTCCCTACAAGCTAGGCCCGTTAAATTTGTGACCGGTCCCTAATCAACTAAGAGTGTAGCACCGATTTAGTTTCAGCGATCACAATTAACATTTACTTTAATAGTAAACACTGATGCCTACAATCAAATTTTAATAATAAATTATTGATTCTCTTGCGATAGCGCAAGCTTTCCTAATATCGGTTCAAAAAACGAACGGAATTAATCGTTACTGAACATTAAGATCTTGTTACACTCTAGTTCTTTTGTCGTATTTAACGGGTTTTAAGTAAGTTTGTCAACGAAATAGAAAACTTTATCTATTACGGAGGATTACGGGAAGGCGTAGAATACTCCGTTTATGGTAGCGATTTTGTTATTGAATCAGGCTACAGAAAGTTGAGCCATTACTGGCAGTGTCGCATTGGTAGCTTGAATGCCACATTAAGTAAGACAGAAAAACAAAAGGGCTCAATCAAGGCCCTTTTGTATGTATAAAGGAGGGGGAGTTGTCAAAAGCTTTACATTATTCAAAGCGCATCGACAGGTCGATGCTTTGTACATGTTTGGTCAGTGCGCCGCTTGAAATAAAATCAACACCGGCTTGTGCGTAAGTCGTCAAAATTTCAATGGTCATATTACCAGAGACTTCCAGCTTAGCTTTACCTTGCGTGATTTCAACCGCTTGTTGAATTTCACTTACGCTGAAGTTGTCCAGCATAATAATATCGCTGCCCGCATCTAAGGCTTGTTGTAATTCGCCTAGGTTTTCTACTTCAACTTCCACCGGTTTGTCTGGGTGGTTATTACGTGCAGTCGCAACGGCTTTGGCGATACTGCCACAGGCGGCAATGTGGTTTTCTTTAATAAGATACGCGTCAAATAGACCGATTCTATGATTTTTACCACCGCCACATTTAACGGCGTATTTTTGTAGCGCTCTTAATCCGGGGATAGTTTTACGTGTATCTAGCAGTTTAGTTTGCGTACCGCTCAGTACTTCAACATACTTTGCTGTTGTGGTTGCCGTGCCCGATAGCGTTTGTACAAAGTTAAGCGCTGTGCGTTCTGCGGTCAGAATCGCTCTTGCTGAGCCGCTTGCGGTAAACAAGCGGGTGTTGGCGGCAACAAAATCGCCGTCGTTCACAAGTACGTTGACGCTAACACTTGGGTCGACCTGCTGAAAAACTTCCTCGATTAACGCCTTGCCAACGAACACACAATCTTCCCTTGTGATCACATAGGCATTTGCTTGCTGCGTTTCTGGGATAAGGGCTGCGGTAATATCACCTTCGCTTGGTGTTTGATAATTAAGGTCTTCGTCTAGCGCCTGCTTTACCAATTGGCTGATAAGGTTTTGGTCGATCATAGGTTGTCTTTTCTTTTTTCTGCAATGGCCGAATTTTACGCGCGTTTGCCTAGGAGTACAATTGATGGAGAAGAATTCACGAAATTTGGCAGGGTGGCTTTGATTTCGCGGGGTAAACCCGCTGCTACGATTATGTGTTGCTTGCTGTGAATTTATGTTGAACCCTTGTGTGTTTTGTAGCAGCGACTTTATGTCGCGAAAGTGTGTTTGAAATGCAAAGCCTTGTTTGTAAAGAATGAGTTGATGGCTAAAACTGAGGTCGCGGGGTAAACCCGCTGCTACGTGTATGCGTTGTTTGCTGTGATTTGATGCTGAACCCTTGCGTGTTTTGTAGCAGCGACTTTATGTCGCGACTGTGTTTGAAGTGCAAAGGCTTGTTTGTAGCGAGTGAGTTGATGGCTAAAGCGGAGATCGCGGGGTAAACCTGCTGCTACGTGTATGTGTTGCTGCTGTGGTTTGCTGTGCGAACTGTTATGTCTTTTATGTCGCGGTACTATCGTCACATTACACATAAACCCATCCCTACCTTTTGTCTTATTTTGTCTTTATAATCGAATGCAAACCAAGGCTTGGAACTAATACTTTGAATTGGCTACCTTTTGCTAAACATAAGCAATCCCCGCATTACGATGAAAGACCACAAGCGTGCGAGATAGATTTACTGGTGATCCATAATATCTCGTTGCCCGCAGGGTGTTTTGGCACGCCGTACGTGGAAGACTTATTTATGGGCATGCTGGACTGCGGCGCACATCCAACTTTTTCTGACTTGGAGGGAGTAAGGGTGTCGGCTCACTGCGTTATACGTCGTGACGGTAGCATCACCCAATACGTTCCCTTTATTGAACGGGCTTGGCATGCAGGAGTGTCGCAGTGGCAAGGTCGAACGCGCTGTAATGACTTTGCAATTGGTATTGAAATGGAGGGCACAGACACCACGCCATATACCGAAGCGCAATATGCGAGTTTAGTAAAAACAACGTGTTGGCTGCAGCAGCACTATCCAAAGCTGACGAATGATCGTATTGTAGGGCACAATGATATTGCTCCAGGACGAAAGACAGATCCAGGGGCAGCATTTGATTGGCAGCATTATTTTACCTTGTTAAATAACCAAGAGAGCTAGGCAAGCATGATCTTAATTTCTATCATCATCGCGCTTATTATTGAACGACTTGGCGCGCGGGCGAACTACTGGCAAGTCGACCATTACCTGCAAAGTTACTACTCGAAAACCAAATCTTGGACTCAGCCAAATGCCATGTTGGGTTCGCATTTCGGTGTGATGCTTTGGTTAGTTATTCCTGCATTGGTTGTTGCTTTTATTTACAGCCTAAGTGACTTTGTGTTTTGGCAGTTTGCAATCAATATCTGTGTGCTCTTAGTCTGTTTTGGCTGTGCAAAATATCGCAAGCTTTATAAAGGCTATTTGAATGCGCTGACCAGAGGTGATAACGAAGCGGCTACGCTTTATGCGTTGCAAATGGGGCAAGACAAATTAGAAGATGAGCCGGGTGGCGAGACGTTTGGTCAGACGCTTTCGTGGATCAACTTTCAACATTACTGCGGAGTTATTTTTTGGTTTGTGGCGTTGGGCGCGCCGGGCGCTGTGCTATATGCGATGGTAAGACAAATTGTGCATTGGCATCATGAGCAAGAAAATCCGCCGTTACAGCATGTGTTTGAGCAGTTTTGTCGGTTATTTTATTGGCTAAATTGGCTTCCTGCTCGGATCGCAAGCTTTGGTTTTTTGATCATAGGTAACTTCAGTAAAGGTACATCAAGTTGGTTGAAGTATGTGCTAGATTTTAAAACTACTAATCGTCAAATCGTCACAAGCACAGCGCTTGCAGCTGAGCAAATTGAGCAGCAGTTTTTAGGTTGTACTTTTGAAGCAAGCTGTATGATGCGCCTTGTGAAGCGTAATATTTTGTTTTATCTCGTGATTATTGCAGTATTAACCCTATTTGGTTGGGTGGAGTAGCCCTTGCTGCAAACTACACACACCCCTATAACAATGCTCCATATACTGTAAGGGCATATGGAGCAGTTGAAATCAGTGTTTAAAATTGGCCTCTAACCAGCGCTTTTTCTGCTCTTCCATTTTAGTAACAAGCGGCGCATCAAAGCCCATGTTTCGAACTACATAATCAGTAACGTCTATCAAATCACATACCCCAGTCACTGACCAAAGCGCTTCTTCTAGGTCTTTTGCTTTGTGGATTGCATAGTGGCTTACATAGCGCAGCTCATTCGCAAGATAATCCATATCTGGGCGGCCAGTTTTTGATACATAGAGCTGATAGACAAAGAGTAGGTCATTGCGTAGCGCTTTTTTAGCGTACAAATACAGGCTATCAATAGACTCATCATGAGCGATAACTTGCGCACCAACCGCCTCATGTTGATTGGTTTGGTTTGGATTGAACTTAATAAACACCAAGTATTTAAGTGGTTTATCTTGTCGCGATTTCGTCTTTAGAATTTCTGTTAGCTTTTCTTCGACGAAGCGCTCGGGGAAAATCGCCTTGGCGTCCAAAGTGTTATCGTCATTATCACTAAACGAATGCAGTAAGTGGTGAAGGGATGTCGGGTAAAGCCCTTGTCCAATTGCTCCTACCGCATTATGTGAAGTTTCTTTGTGTAAATAAAGTGGAAACTGGCAAACGGATTTAGTCACCATGTTACGCAGTGCAAGTGATAGCCCCGGTACCTTTGGCGCTTCATCACAAGCAACCAGCTTGTCTTTATTGCTCTCAATAAGGGCTTTAAAGAACCCCATGGCAGAATGGTCGAGTTGACCTATTTTCTGCACTTTCAAGTTAATGATAGTTTTAGTTTTATTGACCATCATTACTTCATAGCGCAAATTCGTTAAGTTGTGCTGTTTTGTCAGTTTTTGCAAATCGACTAAGTCTAAGTGTATCGAGTCACCTTTATTCAGCGGCATTTCTTGGCCGCACTCTATTTGCAAACCCATGACAGAAAAATCACGGGTCACACAGTTGAACGTGCCTTGGCCATCAATATGAACGACGACATTGGTTTTATACAGGTAGCGCCTGTGTGCACGCAAGTTAACGTATTCTAACGCAACCACCTCAAGTGGAGGAGGAGTGGCTGACTTGCCGTGACCGAACTTCTTTAACTGATTAACTAAACTTTGTTCGTAACTCAGACGTTGGAATCGCTCAGTGATAGACGGGTTTCCAATATCTGTTAGCAACATGAGATATTTTACGTCTTGGATAAAGCCTTGCACCCTTGGCGTGGGGCGTTTATTTAGCTTTTCGACATTTTTACCTGCACTTGCAGGAAGCGAAAGTGGGATAAAGGCGTCTTCATGGTGACTTGGCATGAGTTGTACTTTAAACGTGCGCCAGCTGTCTTTTTGGCTGCCAAAGGCAAAGAACAGATCGTTTAGTTGCTGCATTTCTTCTAGCTCAAAGTCAAAGGCTGAGTAAAAGTACATTTTGCCTTGACTTGAGTGAGTAAACACATGGCATACCGCTTCTTTTACCGCGCCAGAAAGCGCGAGCAGTCGCTGCATTCGTTTTTGGTTGAAGACGGAATAAAGGCCAGATTGTTTTCTTTCGTCCTCAAAGTAGTAATTGATATGGGCGTTATTTTCGTTGGTAAGCACCATGCTTGGATAAAGCTGTTTTTGTTTCTCACTGATGAAAACAAACAAAGAGCAGACCCGTGGTAGATAGTATTGCTCATAGCCCTTACAAACAACGGCGTCCAGAGTGTTGTCGAGATTTATTTTATAACGGCGCTTATTACCGTGAATAAAGCTATTTAAAAAGTCATCAAACCCTTGGTTTTTCTCGATAAAGGTACGTTTTAAGCGAACTTGGTTGTATTCAATCGTGCCGGGTTCTACGGCGACGACTTCATACTGAATACCTTCTTTCAAGCCAAGCTCAAAGTCTTGCTCGAGACCCACTAAGCGGATCGAAATAATTTGTCCGGGATCTACCTGTTGATTGGTCGGTAATTTTATTTTAGCGCCACTGAGGGAAATATCGGAGGTAGTAGCGGAAACCTTAGGGCGATTTTTTGCCAGTTCCACTGTGATCTTAATGGAGTAATTCATGCGCTCTTCGGAGCGGCTTTCGTACGACGCGAAACGGACTAGTTTAGTGTAGTTATGATTGACCGCGTCTTTTTCTACTTCTTCTTCCCGTGCTTTGGCCTGCTTTTGCATGACCTTATAATTATTGTCGGTACTCATTACGGATTCGTAAACTGCAAGGGTATAACCCCCATGTTTAGCGACTTCCCGCTCGAATACTTCGATTGCTAAGTCATCCATAAAGTGCTGTTTGCCTTCATATTCATAAGGCTTAACTTGACCTGCGACTTGTCCTCTGAGGTCAATAAATCGTGCCACGGGCTGAGATAGCCGCGACATTTCCATTTTTAATAGAAATTGGTCCGGCTTGGATAGGTCCGCAGTACGTTGCTTAAATATGCGATCAAAAGCCGGATCGCCAAGATCCAGCTTTAAATCTTCAATTAAGCTTTGATATTTTTGTAATCTATCTTCAGGCATAAACAGTTTTACACGCGCTCATTTTATGTGACCAGTTGGGTCACCGCCAATATTATGTCAACATTGGCGCTTTATTAGTTTATTCTTAACCTATTATTGTGTTTAAGCAAGATATATACCTGTAATTTATGGCAAAAAAGAAAACAGCATTTGTATGTAGCGATTGTGGTGCCGAATTCGCGCGTTGGCAAGGCCAATGCTCGGAGTGTAAGGCATGGAATACCGTAACGGAGTTTCGCGTTCCGTCAGCAAAATCGGTCCCTCAAGGCGGTTCAACGTCAGGCTATGCCGGTCTTGTTGAAGCTAAAGTACAAACCTTAGATGAAGTTAACCTAGAGCAGTTACCGCGATTTTCAACTGGCTTTAAAGAGTTTGACCGTGTCCTTGGTGGTGGAGTTGTACCGGGAAGTGCAATATTAATCGGTGGTAGCCCCGGCGCTGGTAAGAGTACGGTGCTGCTGCAAACCATGTGTCGCCTTGCCGAAACCATGAACACTTTGTATGTCACCGGTGAAGAGTCGCTGCAACAAGTTGCCATGCGTGCGACACGATTGGGGCTGCCTACAAATAAGCTTAAAACACTCGCAGAAACCAATGTTGAGACGATTTGCCAGCTCGCGCTTCGTGAAAAGCCAAGTATTATGGTTATCGACTCAATTCAAGTAATGCATATGAGTGATATCCAATCGGCTCCCGGGTCGGTTTCTCAAGTACGTGAAAGCGCGGCCTATTTGACGCGTTTTGCCAAAACCAATCAGGTCGCCATTATCATGGTGGGACACGTAACTAAAGATGGCACACTTGCCGGCCCTAAGGTGCTGGAGCATTGTATTGACTGCTCTATTTTACTGGAAGGCAGTGCCGACAGCCGCTTTAGAACATTGCGTGGCAATAAAAACCGTTTTGGTGCCGTAAACGAGTTAGGTGTGTTTGCTATGACAAGCCAAGGTCTAAAGGAAGTAAACAATCCTTCGGCCATTTTCTTAAATCGTGGTGAAGCGCAAACACCAGGCTCATTAGTTATGGTTATTTGGGAAGGCACGCGGCCACTCCTTGTGGAAGTTCAAGCGCTAGTCGACTATTCACAGCTCGCCAACCCGCGTCGCGTCACTGTTGGTTTGGAACAAAATCGCTTAGCCATGCTACTTGCGGTACTGCATCGTCACGGTGGTTTGCAGGTGTCGGATCAAGATGTGTTTGTAAACGTAGTAGGCGGTGTCAAAGTGACCGAAACCAGTGCTGATTTAGCCTTGATAGCCGCACTGGTTTCAAGCTTTAAAAACCAAACCTTAGACAGGCAGCTGGTGGTATTTGGTGAGGTGGGGTTAGGAGGTGAGATCCGCCCTGTGCCAAGTGGGCAAGAGCGGTTGCGTGAGGCATCTAAGCATGGATTTACAAGAGCAATTGTACCAAAAGCAAATAAACCAAAAGAAAATATTGAAGGGATGGAAATTGTTGCCGTCTCCAGCCTTAGCGAAGCGCTTGAGGCACTTTTTTAAATAATGGAGTGAAATATGAATAAGTCCACATTAGCAGTTGCCGTTGTGGTGTTAGCAGGCGCAGGGTATGTTGGCGCAAACTATTATGTCAATGAGCAAGTGAAACAAGAGATCACCAAGCAAATCTCAAGTTTTGAACAGCAAAGTGGCCTTACGGTGAGTTTTGCAAATAGCTCAGTTGATTTATTTTCTCGCGGTGTAGAAATTGCCGATTTAACGATCTCACAGCCCGATGAAAAAATAACATTATTTACCATCGATAAGCTCAATATTGTCGGTTACGAGCAAGACAAAATCAGTCCTTATACCGAACTTGACCTGGTTGGTTTAAAATTAGCAAAAGAAGCAGCGGAGTTTACCCAAGGGATGTCGCCGGAGCTGGTCAATGCAACTTATCATTTAAAAACAAGTCTTGCCTATGACGATGCATCTGGCGCCAGCGAGGTGAAATTCGCAACGTCGGCAGAAGGTATTGTAAAAACCTCTTTTAATGCTGCGTTTGGAAATAGTAAGGCCTTTATGGATGCTTCATTAGCGGCGTCAAAAATTCAAGGTGATACACCAAATCTTGAGCAAGAGCTTCAAGTACAGTCGCAAATGATGACAGCAATGCAATCGCTCGAATTAAAATCGCTGGCTGTTAATATTGACAATGCAGGCACCTTGCCTCAATTCATAGAAGCAGAACTTGCACAGCAAGGAATGACCAAAGATGACTTTGAAGCGGTGACAGCACAACAGTTAATGTATTCACCGATGCCGCAAGAATTAAAAGATGCAATCACGGGTTTTGTATCTGGAATGGAGTCGTTGTCAATTTCTGTGACCGTACCACAAAGTCAAAGTATGATGGCGCTTGGGCAACAGCTATCTTTGGCTATGGCGCAAAATCCAGAAACGCTGTCTGAACTTATCGAAATCAAGGCAAGCGGTAAATAAAGCCAATCCAGCTAGTTTAATGGGATTGTGGACTTGCTCTGCAATCCCTTCACCTCTCATAAACCCATTCATTCGTCATATTAGTTTTACCAAATTGGTGAAATCTAAAGCAGCCTTGAGGTTGATCATACAATTCGTTGGAGTTGCAAAGGCTGCGGTGGTAGCATTGGAGTATCAATTGCTTGGGAATGTATTTATGAGCGAATTCAAAGACTACCAGCAAGCTCAATTGCTATTAGAAAAACACGAACTGTTTATTGCCCCTGCCGAAGTTCACGGCACCATTTCTGGGCTATTGGCCTGTGGTCTGAATATCGAAGATTCAGAGTATTTAGGACTATTGAGCGACGTATTTAACGACGGTCAAAAGTTTTCGGCGCCAATTAGAGAATTTTGCATCGACTTATATAAGCAAGTTGCCGAGCACTTTAACGACGGTGAGTTCCAGTTTGAACTATATTTACCGCCAGAAGATGAGTCATTACATGACCAAGCTAACGCACTGATTGCTTGGGTATCAGGCTTTTTACTAGGCTTTGGTTTAAAGCAAAAAGATTACGGTAAGTTATCTGCAGATGTTAAAGAAGTGATTAACGACTTTAGCGAAATAACTAAGCTTGATACTGGTTTTGAAGACAGCAACGACGATAAAGAAGCACTGCTCGAAGTGGTAGAATATGTGCGTGTTTCTACACTGTTATGCTTTGCCGAAATGGGTAAAGAGCCCCAGTCCGTTAGCACATCAAAGACGATACATTAATTATGATAAAAAACAGCGAGTTTGTAGCACGCCGTGCGCGTCTTATTGCGGCATTAGATAACAACGCCGTAGCGATTATTCCTGCGGCCGTCGAGTTAACCCGTAGCCGCGATACTGAATTTCCGTTTCGCCAAGATAGCGACTTTTTTTACCTGACGGGATTTAAGGAGCCGGATGCGGTTTTGGTGCTCACGAAAGACAGAGACGGCAGCGCGAAGTCTACGCTGTTTTGTCGTAATAAAGATAAGGTTGCTGAGATTTGGCATGGTCGCCGTATGGGCTATGAGCAAGCTAAATCGCAACTTGAACTTGACCAAACCTTTGCGCTGAGTGACTTAGACGACGAGCTATTAAATCTCGTGAATGGTCGCAAGGTATTATTCTACGGACAAGGCACATATAGCGCCTTTGATGATAAGGTTTGGCAGTTACTAAGTACATTGCGTGGCGCACCGAAAAAGGGCTATCGCGCCCCTGAGATCATCAAAGATATTCGCCCACTCGTCCATGAAATGCGCTTATTTAAGTCGGATGCTGAAATTGCCATCATGCGTGAAGCGGGCAGAATTAGTGCTGAGGCGCACAAACGCGCCATGCAGTTTGCGAAGCCGGGCGCAACGGAATACCAGCTTGAAGCCGAAATTCATCATCATTACGCAATGAACGGTGCGCGCCACCCAGCCTATGGCACTATTGTTGGCAGCGGCATCAATGCGACGATTTTACACTATACCGACAACTGTGATGCGCTACAGGACGGCGACTTAGTACTGATTGATTCGGGTTGTGAACTTGAAGGCTATGCGGCTGATATAACTCGTACTTTCCCAGTAAACGGCCAGTTTACTGATGCGCAGCGTAAGATTTATGAGTTGGTATTGGCGGCGCAAAATGCGGCCTTTGGTGAAGTAAAACCGGGTGGTACATTAGTCAAAGCCAATCAAGTGGCGATGACCGTATTGACTCAAGGGCTAGTAGATTTAGGCATTCTTGCGGGCGACGTGAATGAGCTCGTAGAAGCGCAGGCATGCAAAGCATTTTACATGCATGGTTTAGGTCATTGGCTGGGCCTTGATGTTCACGATGTCGGTGAATACAAGTTAGATGAAGCGGATCGTCCGTTTGAAGCTGGCATGGTACTTACCATTGAGCCAGGCCTGTATTTTGACGAAGATGCGCAAGTTCCTGATGAGTATAAAGGAATTGGCATTCGTATCGAAGATGATTTGTTGGTCACCGAGTCAGGTTATGAAAACTTAACCGCACTGGTGCCAAAAACCATCGCAGAAATAGAAGCATTAATGAATAACTAGTGGACACTTTGCGTGCAACAGTTTGATGTCGTCGTGGTTGGTGGTGGTATGGCAGGAGCCAGTGCCGCCATCGCCATAAAAAAAGTCTCTCCGCAGGCAAAGATTGCGGTTATTGAAGCCTTTGCGCCAAAAGGTAAACAGCATCCAAGTTTTGACGACCGTAGTATTGCGCTTGCTGCGCAGTCGGTCGCATTTTTGGGCGAGCTAAATCTATTTAATCCCGAGTGGCAGTACGTTGAGCCAATTACACAAGTGAATGTTTCTGACAGAGGTCACTTTGGTAAAGCGTGGATCAAACCTGAAGACTACAACCAAAAAGCGTTGGGCTATGTGGTTGAAGTCAATCCCTATGGCAGCTTTTTACACGAGCAGCTGAGCAATCTTGATATTGCACTGTTTTGCCCAAACCAAGTGGCGCATATACATCAACAACCAGAGCAGGTTGAACTGACGCTCGATAATGGCGAGCAATTACAAAGTCGATTACTGGTTGTTGCGGATGGCGCGCAATCTCCCACGCGGGCTAAGCTCAATATTGGCTTTGATAGCATAGGCTACGAGCAAGGTGCATTGATTGCCAATGTGCAAATCGACACGACACATCGTGGTCAGGCATTTGAGCGTTTTACCGAACATGGCCCGATGGCACTGTTGCCAATGAGTGATAATCGCTATTCACTGGTGTGGTGTATGCCAAATGAGCAACTCAGCGAGTTTGAAGCGATGACAGCACACGAGTTTTTAGCTGCATTGCAGCAAGCCTTTGGTTATCGCGCCGGGCGCTTTGTGCAAGTGGGCATGAGAGCAAGCTATCCGCTGGTGCTTGGGCGAGTAGAGCAACTCACTCATCATCGCGTGGTGGTGATTGGCAATGCGGCGCATGCCATTCATCCCATTGCAGGGCAGGGCTTTAATTTAGGTCTACGAGATATTCAAGTACTAACCTCACAATGTCAGGCGATTGCGCCCGAAGAGTGGGGAAGCTTTCATTTTACGCGTGCTTATCAACTGGCGCGAGCGCATGATATTAATACGGTGATGACATTAACCGATGCGCTCGTTCGACTATTTTCAAACTCATCAAGAGTCTTAGCCTTAGGCCGTAGTTTAGGTCTACTCACTATGGCGCTGTCCAAAACAGCAAGAGCGCCGCTGGCCAAGCAATTGATGGGATATAAAGGATAAAGGAGTTGGCATGCAACAAGTTCAAGTTTGTATTGTTGGTGGTGGATGTGTTGGGTTAACGCTGGCGCTGGGGCTTGCGCAGCAAAATATCTCGGTATTAGTGCTAGACAGTGGTGAAAAGCCAACACCATTGGCACAAGAATACAGCGCACGCGTGAGCGCAATAAGCGCTGCAAGCCAGGCTCTATTTGAGCGCTTGGGCGTGTGGCCAGATATTAAAGCGCAGCGCGCCGCAGCATATACTCGTATGGATGTACGAGATAAAGACAGCTTTGGTAAAATCGCCTTTGATAATGTATCGCTAGACTTACCTGAGCTTGGTCATATCATTGAAAATGACGCCATTCGTTTTGCGCTGTTAACAGCACTTGAAGCACAGCAATCGGCCAAGCTGATGTGGAGCACAAAATACCAAAGCTTGCACCAAACAGACACCGATGTGCTGTTAACCTTAGCCACTGGTGAGCCGGTGATGGCAAAGCTTGTGGTGGCGGCTGATGGCGCACGTTCGGCTATTCGCCAGCAGTTTAATATGCCAATCACCTATTGGGATTATGACCACCATGCGCTGGTTGCAACGATAAAAACCGCAGCGCCACATGATGCAACGGCAAGACAAGTTTTCTTGCCTGACGGGCCTTTAGCATTTTTACCGCTTGATGACCCACATACTCATTCAATTGTATGGTCTACCGCACCGGATAAAGCAAAGCAGCTACAAGCCATGCCAATCGAGGCGTTTAATAAAGCGTTGAGTGCTGCAATTGATATGCAGTGCGGCGTGTGTGAATTGATTAGCGAAAGACATGTTTTTCCATTGACCATGCGCTATGCAAAACAATGGGTGCAAGGGCGCATCATTTTAATGGGCGACGCGGCACATACCATTCACCCGCTTGCAGGTCTTGGCATGAATTTAGGGCTAAAAGACGCTGCGTATCTGATCACGCTATTATCTGCACCGCAAGAGCAGTTTGCCAGCACACGGATACTGCGCCAATATGAGCGCAGCAGAAAAGCAGATGCCCAAAAGCATATTGCCATGATGCAAGGGCTTAAAGAACTTTTTGAAGGCAATCACCCGTTGAAAAAGCTAGTGCGCGGTGTGGGCCTGAGCTTGGTCGACAACCTCGGCCCAATCAAACATCTGTTCGCCAAAGAAGCGATAGGCGGCAAATAAAAAGATCGCCGCGTAAAGCTACTCCCACAGAAGTTTTATATTGCTGGTGGGAGCGATTTTACATCGCGATCATTGCAACAACCTCGCCGCGTAAAGCGGCTACCACAAAGGTTTTATGTTGTTGGTGGGTGCGGGTTCACCCGCGATCTTTTCAACAATCTCGCCGCGTAAAGCGGCTCCCACAAAGGTTTTATGTTGCTGGTGGGAGCGATTTTACATCGCGATCTTTTCAACAACCTCGCCGCGTAAAGCCTCTCCCACAGAGGTTTTATGTTGCTGGTAGGAGCGATTTTACATCGCGATCTTTTCCCAAATCAGTATCGCCGCATAAAGCGGCTCCCACAAAGCGGGGGGATTTGCTTCAGGTGGGAGCGGGTTCACCTCGCGATATTTTAACCTAACCTCAATGCAATAAACTCTGCGAGTTTATCAACCGCGTGGGCGGATTCTTGGGTGTTTTTGACTAGGCTGATACCGATTTGGCCGAGTTCGGGTAATATTTGAGTTTGGGTCTGATAAGGCAGCTCTGCTGGCACGGTGCTTTTGGCCAGCACGGTGATCCCGAGCCCCTCTTTTAAAGCGGCGGTAAGGCCGGTTAAGTCGGCGTTACTATATACGATACGGTATTGTAATCCAGCTTGCTGTAGCGCCTCGATAGCGCGGCGGCGATAAATACAGCCCTCTGGCGCGGTGACTAAAGTGACCACCGAATGCTGCGCAAGCGATAAATCGCCAACCCAAACTAATTGATCTTGCATAAACACCGGGTACTTAGACGAACTCAGCTCTTCATTAAGCGCTAGCACCAAATCAAACTGATCTTGCCTTACTACAGAAAGTAAGTGTTTACTTAATCTTGATTTAACTTCTAATGCAACGTCAGGATATAAAGAAACGAAATCACCAATAATAGAAGGTAAGATCCGTGCTGCAAATTCGCTGGGAATACCTAAACGTACTCGGCCCGTAACACTTTCAGAGGTAAATTGCTGAATAATTGCATCGTTTTGCTGCAGCATCTGTTTGGCTAGAGGCAAGAGTAGCTCACCATATTGATTCAACACTTGCCTTTGCCCCTGCTTTTTAAACAGCTTGCAACCTAGCATGTCTTCTAAACGTTTGATTTGCAAGCTAACAGCAGGCTGAGATAAGCCAAGCAACTCACCGGCCTTGGCAAATCCACCGACATCAACCACAGTGACTAGCGTTCTTAATCCATCAATTGATAAGTTTTTCATATAAGGAAATGCAATTTATAAAACCCAAGTACATTAATATTATTTATCAATTGATAAGTAAATACAATTTGTTGTTGAGTTTGCGCATCCTTATACTTTTGCTCATCGAAATTTCACTAAGGTAGTGCCATGAGCGTCACGCCAATTATCTTTGCAAAGCACCGTCAGGGCAGTGTTCCGGCGCAAAACCATTACATGCCAACTGATGCTGTTGTTGTACTCGATTTCAGCGGCTTTGAGACCACGCCTTTCTTAAGCCAAATTCTTGCACTTAACTTGAATAAGTTAATGGCACCAGGCTTGGGTTTTCAAGGCAAACTAGACAGTGGCGAAAATTTCGCCGTGTACTATTTTAGTGAAACAGCTTACCGTTTTGTTGTAAGTGAAAGCGCAGCCGCTGAGCTGGCAACACTGATTGATAGCCATGCCGACGAGTTTGATATTGAACTGGTACGCCGTCATGATTTAGTTGCTGCCACCATAAGCGGTGAGCTTGCGTTTGAGCGTTTAGTCAGTGACTTTACGTTAACGCCAGGCCTGAGGATTTCAGATAAAAATGCCTGCTATGGCAAGCAAAGCGGTGAAGTATTTATTACGACCTTGCTGGTGGACGAACAGCAACAGTATCAGTTGATTGCGCAAGCTGCTGTGTTAGAAAAATGGCAAACGACGCTCACTGACGCTGGTTTTAAACTCGTTTCATAAATTCCGTGCAGTTATCGTAAGCGCGATAACAATAACCCCCTCAGCGCCAACCGATGGTGGCTGAGTAAAAAAGTGAAGGATAAGTATGACTTCTAAAACAGTACTACACGCGAAGCACCTAGAAGCAGGCGCGAAAATGGTAGACTTCCACGGTTGGGAAATGCCAATCAATTATGGCTCACAAATTGAAGAGCACCACGCGGTGCGTCAAGACGCGGGCATGTTTGACGTTTCACACATGACGATTGTTGATATCGAAGGTGTAGACGCAAAGGCATTTTTACAAAAGCTAGTTGCAAACGATGTAGCTAAGCTTACTGTGGCTGGTAAGGCGCTATACACAGGCATGCTAAACGAGCAGGGCGGTGTAATTGACGACCTTATCATTTACTTCTTCACTGAAACACAATATCGCCTAGTAGTTAACTCTGCAACACGCGAAAAAGATCTCGCACATATCGGTGCGGTAGCGGCTGATTTTGAAGTGACAGTTACTGAGCGTCCTGAGTACGCGATGATTGCGGTACAAGGTCCAAACGCAAAAGCAAAAACAGCAACTATCCTAGACGAACAACAACAAGCGGCTGTTGAAGGCATGAAGCCATTCTTTGGTGTGCAAGCTGGCGACCTATTTATCGCAACGACTGGCTACACTGGTGAAGAGGGTTATGAGATCGTAGTGCACAACGATGGTGCGGCGGACTTATGGCAAAAATTATTAGACGCAGGTGTGCGTCCAGCTGGCCTAGGTGCACGTGATACGCTACGTTTAGAAGCGGGCATGAACCTTTACGGCTCAGACATGGACGAGACGGTGTCTCCACTTGCTGCGAACATGGCATGGACAATTGCATGGGAGCCAGAGGAGCGTGACTTTATCGGTCGTGCAGCTATCACTAAACAGCGTGCAGAGCAAAGCACCGATAAGCTGGTAGGTTTAGTCCTAGAAAGCAAAGGCGTATTACGTGGTGGTTCTAAAGTTATCGTAGAAGGTGGCGAAGGTGTTATCACTTCTGGTACATTCTCACCAACTTTAGGCTTCAGTGTAGCGCTTGCGCGTGTACCTCGTTCAATTGGCGAGACTGCACAAGTTGAAATGCGTAAGAAGCTAGTTGATGTTAAAGTAGTTAAGCCAAGCTTCGTTCGTAACGGCAAGTCAATTATCTAGTTTTTATAGATAATAAATAGAATAACATTGATGTCGCTCACGGGGTGACATCGCAACCGACCAAAGGAACAAAAAAATGAGCAACATTCCTAGCGAGTTAAAGTACGCTACTTCACACGAGTGGGTTCGCGCTGAAGGTGACGGCATATACACTGTTGGTATCACTGAGCACGCACAAGAGCTTCTAGGCGACATGGTATTCGTTGAATTACCAGATGTAGATGATGAAGTTGACGCGGGTGAAGACTGCGCGGTAGCTGAGTCTGTAAAAGCAGCGTCAGATATCTATGCACCAATCGGCGGCACTATCGTTGCAATCAACGAAGAGCTAGAAGATGCGCCTGAAACTGTAAACAACGATGCTTACGGTGACGGTTGGTTGTTCAAAATTAAAGCGTCTGATGAGTCTGAGCTAGATAACCTACTAGACGCTGAAGGCTACGCAAATTCAATCGACGAAGACTAATTTGTTGATAGTAATAAAAGCCCCTTTTTAGGGGCTTTTATTGTTGCTTTTTGGGCAAGGGCGCTTGCTCAAGGTATGACGAGATCATGCCAACGTTTTTAGAATACTGCCGTTACCAAGGTATCTCATTTAGATAAAAACAGTATTCACCTTTTTCATTTGGATCATAGGAACCTGGACTAATGTCAAACGCCAAATCTCTTGAACAGTTAGAGCAAAAGCAAGATTTTATCCGCCGCCATATTGGGCCAAGCCCGGCACAGGTGAGCGAGATGCTAAGCGCTCTTGGAGTATCTAGTGTTGAAGAGCTGATCGGTCAAACTGTACCTGCTTCAATTCGTTTAGAAGAGGGCTTACAGATCGGTGAAAGCCGCACAGAAGTGGAAACCCTAAGTTACCTGAAATCAGTAGCAAGCAAAAACAAGGTTTTCAAATCTTACATCGGTCAAGGCTACCACCCAACTCACGTACCTCACGTTATCCTACGTAACGTACTTGAGAATCCGGGTTGGTACACAGCTTACACCCCTTATCAGCCAGAGATTGCGCAAGGTCGCTTGGAATCACTACTTAACTTCCAAACGCTGACTATGGACATTACCGGCCTAGACTTAGCAAGTGCATCATTACTTGACGAATCCACCGCAGCGGCAGAAGCAATGGCGCTTGCGAAACGTGTATCTAAAGCGAAAAAAGCAAACATCTTCTTTATTGCCGACGACGTACACGTACAAACTATCGACGTAGTATCTACGCGTGCTGAGCAGTTTGGTTTTGAAGTAGTAGTAGGCCCTGCTAGCGACGCTGCTAACCACGAGATTTTTGGTGCGCTATTCCAGTATCCAACAACATCAGGTGAAGTGGTTGACGTTACTGACCTAATCGCACAAGTACAAGACAAAAAAGCGATTGCCTGTGTTGCCGCAGACATCATGAGCTTAATGCTACTTAAAGCACCAGGAAAACTAGGTGCAGACGTCGTGCTTGGTTCTGCACAGCGTTTTGGTGTACCTATGGGTTACGGCGGTCCACACGCGGCGTTCTTTGCTACGCGTGATGCTTACAAGCGTTCACTACCTGGCCGTATTATTGGTGTGTCTAAAGACCGTTTAGGTAACGACGCGCTACGTATGGCGATGCAAACTCGTGAACAGCACATCCGCCGTGAAAAAGCCAACTCAAACATTTGTACTGCACAGGTGCTACTTGCGAACATGGCTGCGTTTTACGCGGTTTACCATGGTCCTCAAGGTCTTAAGATCATCGCTGAGCGCATTAATCGCCTTGCAAGCATTCTTGCCACGGGTCTTAAAGCAAAAGGCGTAGCACTTAAGCACGATACGTGGTTTGACACTATTACCGTTAAAGCGGACGACGCTGACAAGCAAGCGGTTGTGGCGCGTGCAGTAGCAAAAGGCGTGAACTTTGCCCTTAACCACAACGGCGAATACTCAATTGCAGTAAACGAAACCACAACGCGTGCAGACGTAGCAGAGCTATTTGATATCATTTTAGGCGACGACCACGGCCTAAATGTAGAGGCGCTAGACGCACAAGTATCAGGCGAGAACATCACAGGTATTCCTGCAAGCCTAGTACGCGACGACGAAATTTTAACGCACGCAAACTTCAACAGCTATCACAGCGAAACCGAGATGCTGCGTTATATCAAGCGTCTTGAAAACAAAGATTTAGCACTAAACCACTCAATGATCTCATTGGGCTCGTGTACCATGAAGCTAAACGCAACCGCAGAAATGATCCCAGTGACTTGGCCTGAGTTTGCAGAGCTACACCCGTTCTGCCCAATCGACCAAGCACAAGGTTACAAGATCATGATGACTGAGCTGCACGACTGGCTTGTGAACATCACAGGTTACGACGCAGTATCACTACAGCCTAACTCAGGTGCACAAGGTGAATACGCAGGTCTTATCGCGATCCGTAAGTACCATGAGTCTCGCGGTGAAGGTCACCGTAATATCTGTTTGATCCCAAGTTCAGCGCACGGTACAAACCCAGCGTCTGCACAAATGGCAAGCATGAAAGTGGTTGTGGTTGACTGTGATAAAAACGGTAACATCGATATGGAAGACCTACGCGCGAAAGCCGCAGACGTAGCTGAAAACCTATCGTGCATCATGGTCACTTACCCGTCTACACACGGTGTGTACGAAGAATCTATCCGTGAAGTATGCGACATCGTGCACCAGCACGGCGGCCAAGTATACATGGACGGCGCAAACATGAACGCGCAGGTTGGGGTAACTAGCCCAGGTTCAATCGGTTCTGACGTATCACACTTAAACCTACACAAAACATTCTGTATTCCACACGGTGGCGGTGGTCCAGGTGTTGGTCCTATCGGTGTTAAATCGCACCTAGCGCCATTTATGCCTAACCACAGCGTGATCAACGTAGAAGGTACAAACGTAGGTAACGGCGCGGTTTCTGCGGCACCTTACGGCTCTGCTGCTATTCTACCTATCTCGTGGGCATACATCGCGATGATGGGCAGCGAAGGCCTTAAGCAAGCCACTGAAATGGCAATCGTAAACGCTAACTACCTAACGGCTAAGTTGAGCGAGCACTTCCCAATTCTATACCGTGGCCGTAACGACCGCGTTGCTCACGAATGTATTGTTGACCTTCGCCCACTGAAAGAAGCCACAGGTATTACCGAAATGGACGTTGCTAAGCGTCTACAAGACTACGGCTTCCACTCACCAACGATGTCGTTCCCAGTAGCGGGCACACTTATGGTTGAGCCAACGGAATCGGAGTCTAAGGTAGAAATCGACCGCTTTATCGAAGCCATGGTTTCTATCAAAGGTGAAATCGACAAGATTGCATCAGGCGAATGGTCTATCGAAGACAACCCATTAGTATTTGCACCACACACGCAAGCAGACGTATTAAGCAACGACTGGAACCGTGCATACGATCGTTTCTACGCTGCATTCCCAGTACCAAGCGTAGCAAAAGACAAATTCTGGCCAACAGTTACCCGTATCGACGACGTATACGGCGACCGTAACCTAATTTGTTCTTGCCCAGCGGTTGATACTTACCGCGATGCGTAAGGGTTTGTTGATCACGGCAGATCTGAATGGAAACTAGCCCAATGTACTTGGAAACCGTAAATGTACATGGAAACTAGTTAGATCACATTGTTGAATATGTAAAAGGTGAGCAAATTAGCTCACCTTTTTTATGTAAAATAATAATAGAACATGTAAGATTATTTACATAATAATCAAGTAAAAGTGTAAGCAGTGAATATTCTATACTCGTGGTTGGGTAAAACTGATATCAGCAACATGAAAAAGGATGTTAGTGGTCCTATTTCTGTTATAGCTCTCAAAATGGCACAGCCGTTTGATAAAATTGTAATCATTGCCAATTCTTGGGATGAGAGTTGGGCCGATTATGAAAACTGGCTCAAGAAGAAATTAGCAATAGCACATCGTCCATATGAAGACGTGTCTATTAATAGAGTAAGAATTGCTAGCCCAATAGACTATAAATCAATTTCTGATGTATCACAAAAGTGGATAAATAAACTTTCAGCAGAAAGTGAAAGTTTATTTATAAATTTATCATCTGGTACTCCTGCTATGTCGGCTGTAAGCGTTATCCTAGGGAAAGGAAAAAACAACACTAACTTTTGTCAATCAAAAGAAGGTGGTGAAATTTTTATAGACGACATTCCTTTTAACTTTGTTGCTGAATATGACGCTTCCGTTGCAAGGTCAATTTCATCAAGAGCATCTACTTTACCTGTCCAAAGCAAAGCATTTAAAGATATCACTTCGATATCTAGCCAAATGAAATCGGTTATTGAAAAGGCTGAAAAATTAGCTGAATTGGACTTGCCCGTATTGGTTCTTGGTGAGACAGGCACTGGTAAAGAAGTTATATCCAATGCGATTCATAAAGCTAGCAATCGAGCTTCTCAACCAATAAAAACGATTAACTGTGGCGCTCTACCTGAAAATTTAGTCGATTCTATACTTTTTGGGCATGTTAAAGGTGCGTTTACTGGCGCTGTAAAAGACCACTCAGGTTTATTTGAACAGGCAGATGGTGGCACTTTATTTTTAGATGAAGTCGGTGAGCTGACACCAGATGCTCAAGTAAAGTTGTTAAGGGCACTGCAACAAGGTGAAGTAACACGTGTCGGTGATGACAAATCGATAAACGTTGATGTTAGGGTTATAGCAGCAACTCATCGCGATCTATCTGAAATGGTTGTCAATGGAGAGTTTAGGGAAGATTTATTTTATCGCTTAGCAGTAGGGGTTTTAGAAATTCCTGCTTTAAGAAATAGAATGGAAGACATCGAACCACTTACAGAAGCCCTTGTAAATGAAATCAATTCAACAGCAAGTAAATATAAGAATTACAAAGCTAAAAGTATTTCAACTAAAGCGATGCAGTTTATTCGATCACAACCATGGCGAGGTAACGTAAGAGAACTTTGGAGTACATTAAACCGAGCACTTCTTCTGTCAAATAACGTTGAAATTACAGAGCAGGATATTATTGCCTCTTTAATTCAAAGAACAAATAAAGATAACAATTTAGATGTGCATCTTTCGCTAGGTGATGTTGTTGATCTTAACAAAATCAAAGAGGACATTGAGAGAGCGTATGTAACTGCTGCGTTAAAGGCCACAGGAAATGCAAAAGTCAAAACTGCAAAAATGTTAGGGCTTGGTGTTCATCAAAACTTAGATACATTATTAAACAAGTTAAAGATAGAAATACCCAAAAAGAGGCAAGGTAAAAAGGCTTAATAAAATCTTTTTAAATCCTATCAAATCATACCAAATCGGTTTAAACCATGTTTACAGTTAACAGGTTACGTGCGATATTAGGATTAGCAATAATCTAATTTAAATATGGCTTAAATAATGACCGAAAGATGGCTTTCAGTTGAGGAAATAGCAACTCACTTGGGTGTTAGCAAAGACACTGTTTACGCTTGGCGTGAAAAAAAAGGATTGCCAGCACACCGAATTGGACGATTTTGGAAATTCAAAGCAAATGAAGTAGACGAGTGGGTAAGAAGTGGAAGTGCCTCAGAGTCTTCTGAAGGAGATAGTAGATGAGCGATAAGCTATCTCTAACACTGCGTCCTGCAATGATCCACGAAAACTTAATTATTGCCGAAGAGTACAATAAGTTTAAAGATTGGACTCAAGTTCGTGATGAAGTGATTAGCAGCAACCTGCTTCAGTCACGAACCGACAGCACCTTAAAAACAATTTATGGTGAAGTTTCAAAGAGGTTAAAGAACCTTACTGACGAAGAATTGGCGTTGATGATTGAGTCTGATGCTGATGTTAAGCATTTAGTGTGGCTCGCCATTTGCCGACAATACCTATTTACTTATCAGTTCGCGGTTGAAGTATTGTCTGAATACTACGACAGAAGCCGTTATCAGCTTTATTCCGAAGACTATGATGCTTTTCTTAATGCGAAGGCAGAATGGCACAGTAACCTTGACAATATAACGCAAAAATCTCGTTATAAATCACAACAAATCATGTTCAAAATGCTGGTTGAGTGTGGATTGATCACAAAAGAAAAAGAAATATTAAATCAGCAGCTATCTCCAAAGTTGAGAGAGTTGATCTCAAAAAAAAATATCGATGATTTAAGACTATTTCCGGGAGAGTACGTTTAATATGGCAGGGAAGTTTAATAGTGTGCTAACCAAATTAAATTTTAACGAGGCATACACTCACTTAACTGATGTTCTCTCTAGTCAGGCATTCACAAATATGGAAGGTCTGAATGGTGATATTCCTTTTCACATTTGTCCTTTTGAACCGTCATTACAAAGCCAAGTTAATTTGCTAGTGAAGCAAGTTAGAAACTACCTAACTGATGCTCAGGTAAAGACATTGGAAGTCAATTTATACGACATTGTTGTAGAAATATTAAAAGAAGAAGGCGATTGGGAATGGTTACTTGAAAATGAGTCGACCATGACCAAACAAGAATTAAAAGAAGAGATTCAGGGGATCATTGATACCAAAACGGTATTAATTCCTGCAATTGTTAAAAAAATGTCCGAAGTTGATTTTGACATATTAATTATTACGGGTGTTGGTGAAGTCTACCCATATATCAGATCAAGCAATCTGTTAGAGAACTTACAAATAAAAGCCAAAGACAAGCCAACTCTCATGTTTTACCCCGGTCAATACAAACACTCAGTAGAAAAAGGCACGTCGCTAATATTATTTGGCACATTAGAAGACGATAAATACTACAGAGCATTTAACATTTTAGATCGCGCTATATAAGGATTTAGCTGCATTATGAAATTATCTGAATTATTCGCAAAGAAAGTCGATAGGCCAATTGAAGGTGTTATCAAAGCCGATGACGATGTTGCGCTATATCTGGAATTAGATGAGTACGTTATTACGGATGAAGTTGCAAAACGACTCGACATTTTTCTAGACGCTTACCTTAATTACAATGGCGCTAATGGTGTTTGGGTTTCGGGCTTTTTCGGTTCAGGTAAATCTCACCTTTTAAAAATGCTAGCTTTATTACTGGAAAACAATCCAATTGAAGGCATTACTCCGCTAGAAATATTTTTAGAAAAGCGCCCCTTGAATGAAGGGGGAATTTTTGCGAGTGACCTTAAACGTGCTGTTGCTATCCCTTCAGAAAGTATCCTTTTTAACATTGACCAGAAAGCGGATGTTATTAGTAAGACCGAGTTGGACGCGTTAATTGCTGTATTCGTGAAAGTTTTTGACGAACATTGCGGCTTCTATGGAAAACAAGCCTACATCGCCCAATTCGAAAGAGAACTAAAAGATGATGGCTTATTAGAAGACTTTAAAGCGATCTTTAAATCTACTAGTGGTATGGAGTGGGAAAAAGGCCGAGCTAGAGCTAAACGAATGGCTGATGCGGTAGATAAAGCATATAACCAAGTGTCAGGCCAGTCAGTAACGGGAATTTTAGATAAATACCGCGATGATTACAGACTCTCAATTGAAGACTTTGCTGAGCAGGTTCAAAGTTATATAGAAAAACAAGAAGAAGGCTTCAGATTAAACTTTTTTGTGGATGAAGTAGGTCAATATATTGCTGGCAATACCAAGTTAATGACCAATCTACAAACGGTAGCAGAAAGCTTAGCGACTAAATGTAAAGGTCAAGCGTGGGTCATTGTTACTGCACAAGAAGACATGTCAAAAGTCATCGGTGAAGTCGAACAGAATAGTGAGAACGATTTCACAAAGATCCAAGCTAGATTCAAAAACCGCATGAAGCTTACTAGCCAAGATGTCGCCGAAGTTATTCAGCGCAGATTACTTGAAAAGAAAGATGAATTTATTCCAGCGCTTTCTGATCTTTACCATGAGCAGGAAAATAATTTCAAAACGTTATTCGATTTTGCTGATGGTTCCCAATCATATAGAAACTTTCGTGATAGGGAGCATTTTTTACAAAGCTATCCTTTTATCCCATATCAATTTGGCTTATTTCAATCTGCGATTCAAAATCTATCAACGCACAGTGCTTTTGAGGGTAAACATAGCTCAGTCGGTGAGCGTTCTATGCTTGGTGTATTCCAAGAGGTAGCGATTGCGATTAAAGATCATAGCCTTGGGGAATTAGCTACATTTGACCTGATGTTTGAGGGGATCAGAACAGCTTTAAAAACGGCGAACCAGCAATCAATATTAAGAGCTGAAAACAATTTAGACAGTGATTTCGCAGTCAGACTATTAAAAGCGCTGTTTCTGGTTAAGTACGTTAAAGAGTTTAAACCAACCATTAGAAACTTATGTGTCTTAATGCATGATAGCTTCTCACGTGACATACCTTCGTTAAAACTTAAAGTAGAAGAAGCTCTAAACCTACTTGAGAAGGAAACTTACATTCAGCGTAACGGTGATTTGTTTGAGTATTTAACAGACGAAGAACAAGACATCGAAAAAGAAATAAAGAATACGGAAATCGATTCAGATGTTGTTGCCGCTGAGTTAGAAAAACTAATTTACGATGGTGTGTTAAAAACACGAAAAATTCGCTGGGAAGAGAATAAACAAGATTACCCTTTCAGTCGCAAACTAGATGACAAGTTATCTGGTCGTGAAAGTGAGTTGGCTATCAACGTGATCACGTCTTTCCACGATCATAGAGATGCATTTGAGAAGCATAAGTCAGATACCTTATTCAATGATGAGTTAAGAATTGTACTTCCAGAAAGCGCAAGACTTGTTAGTGATCTGGTTTTGTATAAACAGACTGAAAAATACGTAGCCCATGAAACTAAAGCGACACAGCAAGATACAACTAAACGCATTTTAACTGAAAAAGGCATTCAAAATGTTGAGCGTTATAACCAACTTAAAGCATTAACATCAAAATTAGTTGGTTCAGCAAAGTATTATGTTGCGGGTAAAGAAGTTGAATTGTCTGGAGAAGACGGCCAGAACAAAATGTTGAAAGCATTTGGGGAGTTAATAAAACACACATACCCAAATTTAAAAATGTTGCGAGATATACAATTTAATGAAAACGATATCGCTGACATTATTAAAAAAGCAGATCAGGGACTATTTGGTGACGACACTCAACTACCTGAAGCTCAGCAAGAAATGTTTTCGTTTATACAAAGTAATAGTCGAGGCGGTGTAAGAACAACGGTTAAGTCATTAATCGACAAGTTTGAACGCAAAACTTATGGTTGGTCATATGCTGCGATCCTATGCAATCTTGCTCACTTGTGTGCTAGAGGTAAAGTTGAAGTTCGTGAATCAACTAATTTATTAGATGATGGTGAGCTTGTTCGCGCTCTAAGAAATATGGCTTTGCATGCCAATCTTATACTCGATCCGCAAGTGGAGTTCACGCCATCGCAAATCAGAGCGGTTAGAGACTTCTCTCAAGATTACTTTGATAAACCACTCCTTGCTACCGAGGCGAAAGCGATAGCCAAAGAAGTGCAAGAGTCGTTTTTAGAGCAAGCTATAACGCTCGATAAAATGCAAGCGCAAGCAGCACAGTACCCATTTTTAAGAGCACTTACAGAAATCATAGAAAAATTAGGTGAGCTAAAGTCAAAGCCTTATACATGGTTTATGACCGAGTTGGCTCAACAAGAAGATACTTGGTTCGACTATAAAGATAAAACCATCGAACCTATGACTAAATTTATGAATGGCCCTCAGAAAGCAACTTATGATAACGCAAGAAAGTTAATCACAGAGCAGTCAGCCAATAGTGAATATGTAGAAGGCGATGAACTTCAAAAGATTAAAGATGCATTAGTCAACGCTAGCATATACAAAGGAAGCGCTATTCAGCAATTGAAAGCTGATTCTGAACTACTTGCAAGTAAGATCACTGAAAAGGTTGAAGAAGAAAGAAACCAAGCGTTAGAACAAATTGATTCGAAGAAGTCACAATTGCAAGGCTTTAATGAATTTATAAACTTGGATAGTGGTCAACAGCAGCAATTATTAGCTGAGTTTGAACGTATTATAGATAAGGTAAAACAGCAGTCTTTAATCGCCATGATCCGTGACGATGCTCGTCGCTTCGAGGAACATACTTATTCTCAGTTAGTGCAAAAAATGATGGCGTGGTCTCAGCCTATACCACCAACAAGCGAGCCTTCTAAACCAAACTGCAATAATGATGGAGCAGGAAGTGAACTCAATGGCGGATCTTCTGATGTTGTAACGGGTGTTAATGAGCCTGCGAAACCTGAGATCCAGAGCGTATCTGCAAAGCAGATACGAGTCGAATATAACAAACCTTGGTTGTCTACAGAAGATGATGTTGATGGGTATGTTGCAGAATATAAAAAAGCATTGTTGGCAGCAATAAAGTCAGGAAAGCACATACAGATATAAGAAATAAGTGCTAATAGGCAATGTTACCAAATTAAAAAAACAAGGTTTTTATGGATACTTCAAAATTAAAAAAATTTGCTCAATACGCTCGTAGAAGCCTGATTGAGCAAGTGCAAAGTAAATTAAGGTTAGTATTAGCACAAGACAGTGCTGCAAGACGTGAATATCCTCATGCGGTAAAAGAACTCGAAGCTAAACAAAAAGAGTTCGGGGATGACAAGCTTCTAATTGAACAAGTGGCATATACATGGTTTAACCGTTTTTGTGCGCTTAGATTTATGGATGCCAATCAATACAACCGTATTATGGTGGTATCGCCAATTGCAGGCCAGTTCCAACCTGAAATTTTAGCAGAAGCGAAAGCTGGACATTTGGATGAGTCTGTTTTTGATGCAAAGACTAGTGACAAGATCCGAGGCTTGCTATCGGGGGCTATTCCAAGCCGAGACGGGCAGGCGGAAGCCTATCGCTTAATTATTGTCGGTGTGTGTAATGATTACCATCGATTAATGCCCTATTTATTTGAGCGTATCGAAGATTACACTGAACTCCTTATGCCTGAAGATTTATTATCAGGCAATTCAATACTTGCTTATACACGTGAGGCAATGACGCCAGAGAATTGTGAATCCGTTGAATCTATTGGCTGGCTATATCAATTCTACATTTCAGAAAAGAAAGATCAGGTGTTCGAGGGTTTAAAGAAAAACAAAAAGATTACACCAGAGAATATCCCAGCAGCTACCCAGCTATTTACACCGCATTGGATAGTTAAGTACTTAGTTGAAAACTCGCTGGGTCGTTTATGGATGTTGAATAATCCAAGCTCAAAAGTAATTGAGCAAATGGAGTACTACATTAAGCCTGTTGAGGAAGAAGAGGACTTTCTCAAAATCTCTAGCCCAGAAGAGTTAAAAATATGCGACCCAGCTGCTGGCTCTGGGCATATGCTTACCTATGCTTATGACTTGCTTTATGCAATCTATCTTGATGCTAACTATGACCCTGTTGATATTCCAGAGTTAATTTTAACTAAGAACTTATACGGCATTGAGATTGATGAGCGAGCAGCCGAACTTGCAGCATTCGCCCTTAGTATGAAAGCGATGAAGGGCAACCCGTTTGATGACAGTAACAACAGAAGACGATTCTTCCGTAATCCAATTAAGCCTAATATTTGTCGATTGGAAAAAGTAACTATTGATGAATACGCACTTGAAGAGTACATCGAGTTTGCGGGCAAAGAGTTGTTCACGTCTGATGTTCGAGCGACTCTTAAAGAATTTGAGGAAGCAGACAACTTTGGTTCATTAATTCAGCCGACATTAAAAGAACCGACAGAGTTGATTGAGAAACTTGAATCTAAAAATTCCCTAGTTGACCTCTTTTTAAAAGATACTCATGAATCTATTCTAAAAACATTAAAACAGGCCAAGTACTTATCGTCTAATTATCATGTAGTTACAGCTAATCCACCATACTTGGGTTTTAAAGGTATGAATGGAAGGCTGAGTACATGGATAAAGAACAATTATCCAGATAGCAAAACAGATTTATTTTCGGCTTTCATAGATCGCAATATTGATTTAGCAATGAAGAATGGCTGTATTGCGATGATTACTATGCACTCATGGATGTTTTTATCCAAATATGAAGTGATAAGACGCAAGATCCTACAATCAACGAATATTCTATCTATGGCTCATCTAGGTGCGCGTGCATTTGATAGTATTGGTGGCGAGGTCGTTTCTACTACAGCCTTTGTTTTAGTTAAAGGTAGAAATGACGTCCGTTCAGGTGTTTTCTATAGACTACTTGCTGGAAAATCAGAATCTGAAAAGTCTGAAATTTACTTGAAAGCTTTAAATAGTTTAGATGAAAAGAAATCCTTCTTAGCAAAATCGACCTCTTTTGAAAGTATACCGAGTGCTCCTATAGCATATTGGGCTTCAGATTCGATAATAAAGTCTTTTCAAAAAGAGAAACTCGGTGAGGTAGCAGATGCTAAGCAAGGTATGGCAACGTCTGATAATGACAGATTTTTACGTTATTGGTTCGAAGTAGCATCTAACTCACTCTGTTTAGACTGTAAATCGTTGACAGAATCGGAACATAGAAAAGAAAAGTGGTATGCGTATAACAAAGGAGGTTCATTTAGACGATGGTATGGCAATAATGAATATGTTGTAAACTGGCAATATAACGGGAAAGAACTCAGGGAATTTGTTGAAGAGTTGAATAAACTGAGACCCGGTGGCAGGCTTAAAAATCAGGAGTATTATTTTAGAGAAAATATTACCTATTCTGCTTTAAGTTCGGGGTTATTTTCAGCTAGATACAATTCAGAAGGTTTTTTGTTTGACACCAAGGGGTCTTGTATATTCCCACACGATGTTGACCTGCTAGATTTAATTGCTTTCTTGAATAGTAATGTGGCTCAGGAGTATCTAAACATACTTTGTCCAACATTAGACTACAGCTCTATAGGCATAAATGCTTTACCAATATTGAGGGATCGGCAACCCAAAAAAATAGCAAGAGAATTAATTGAAATAGCAAAGTATGATTGGGATGAATCTGAACTATCGTGGGGATTCAAATCATCGCCTCTTCTAGTGAACAAAAATTCAGCGTTACTGGCTGCTACGATAGATAACTATCAAGCTATATGCAAAAAGTTAGTTAATCAGGCTAGGAGTCTTGAAGAAGAGAATAATCAATATTTTATAGACGTATACGACATTAATTTCCTTTCCAAAGAAGTTAACTTAAGTGATGTAGCTCTGAACTGTAATCCTTATTTCAGATATAAAGACAATCAAGACAAGGAGCAGGAAGCTTGTAAAGATTACTTAATTGATTTTATATCTTTTTCCGTAGGTTGTATGTTGGGACGTTTCTCGATTGATAAAAATGGCCTTATTCTATCTCAGCAAGGGGACGTTTTTGATACATTTTTAGGTAAAGTACCATCCCCAACTTTTATGCCTGATGACGATAATGTTATTCCAATTATTGATTTTGAAGGTGACTGGTTTGAAGACGATATCACTGAGCGTTTCAAAGAATTTTTAAAAGTGACTTTTGGTGAAGAAAACTTTGCTGAAAATTTATCATTTATCGAAGATGCGATTGGTAAAGACATTAAGAAATACTTTGTAAAAGATTTCTATGCTGATCATGTTAGACGCTATAAAAAACGACCGATTTATTGGATGTTCTCTAGTCCTAAAGGCTCGTTCAATGCCTTAATTTATATGCATCGTTATCAGCCAGATACGGTAAGCATAGTGCTTAACGACTATTTACGTGAATTCAGGACAAAATTAGAAGCGCGTAAAGAAAGCTATGAACAAGTTGAAATCAGTGCTTCTGCTAGCCAAAAAGATAAGACCAACGCGATTAAAGCTATAAGCAAAATTAACAAAGTGCTTGAAGAAATTAATGACTACGAGCACGACGTTTTGTATCCACTGGCTGGTGAGAAAATTGAAATCGACCTAGATGATGGTGTTAAACATAACTACCCATTATTTGGCAAAGCACTGAAGAAAGTCACGGGGTTATCGTAGGGAACGCAATGGCAGGTGATTATGAAAAGGCAATAAGTATTCAAGACGCGATTAATAGCATTAATCGCGAATTTTTGTTGCCAGCAATTCAACGTAAGTTTGTTTGGAGTAGCCAACAGATTTGTTTGCTGTTTGATTCGATTCTTCGCGGTTATCCCATTAATAGTTTTATGATGTGGGAAGTTAAAGATAGCCAAATCAAAAATGACTATAAGTTTTATGAGTTTATTAGTGGCTTTTGTCAGCGTTTTAACGAAGAAAACCCTTACAAACCAACAAATGCAACGTCGCCCGATTTTAAAGCTGTGATAGATGGTCAACAACGGCTTACATCTTTATATATCGGTTTGTGCAGCACTTATGCATATAAACAACCCAGAGTTTGGTGGCCAACGTCACAAGACGATGCCGTTTTACCACCGAGGAAGTTGTATTTAGATTTGTTATCAGAGGTGAAATCGGATGATAACGAGTCAATGATGTTTTATAACTTTAAGTTTTTAACTGACAAGCAAGCCGCTTCGAAAGAGCATCATTGGTATTGTTTGCACAATATACTTAGAGAAGAATCTTTTACAGAACCTACAGATGTTTTGATGAATGTTGTTTTACCCTATATTCAAAAGCATCAACTTAATGGTAATGACTTCGCTCAGAAAACACTTTTAAAACTGTATTCCGTAATTCGACATCAAAAATTGATTCATTACTTTAATGAACAAAGCCAAGAAATTGATCATGTTCTGGATGTGTTTATTCGCACAAACAGCGGCGGCACCAAGCTAGATTTTTCTGACTTGTTGATGTCAATTGCAGTAGCAAATTGGGATGGTGACTTTAGGCATGAAGTTGATAGCCTCACAAAGTCTATCAACCAAAGTGCTGATATGGGGTTTTATGTTGGCCGAGACTGGATATTGAAAACTTGCTTAATGCTAACCAATTCCGACGTAAAATTTAAAGTGAAGAACTTTAAGGCTGAGCAAGTTGAAGCAATACAAAATCAATGGCCTCAAATTAAGGCGTGCATAAAAGAAACCTTAAAGCTAATTCGTAGGTTCGGTATAAACCCACAATCCCTCACATCAAAAAATGCCGTTATACCTGTTTGTTATTACCTTTACAAAAAGCAGGCTGGCGGTGGAGCTTTGTATAAAGATATTAATAATCTATCTAGATGTGCTGAACAGAGAAACGTTATTAGTAAATGGTTTTATATGGTACTGCTCAAAGGTGTGTTTGGTGGACAAGCTGATACAATTTTATCTGGAATGAGGGATGTTTTAGACAAAAACCTTGCACAACCAATATTTCCAATAGAAGCCATTATTGAAAAGTATAAAGGGTCTAATAAAGATCTGCGCTTTGATGATGAATACATCGAAAATTTATTGGATATACAGTATGGAGAAGGTAAATGCAGAGCGTTGTTACATCTGCTTTTTCCTGAGATGAACCCAACTGAGACTTTCCATATAGACCATCTGCATCCAAAAGATTCATTTAAAAAGGGAAATTTGAATAAACATGAATTTCTTAAAAAAAGTAGTGAATTATTAAACTTTTATTCAGATACTAAACACTGGAATAGCATAGCCAATTTACATTTACTAAATGACTCTCAAAATATGTCTAAAGGGGCGCTTCCTTTAGCACAGTGGATAGATTCTGCCGAAGTGAATGTTTCAAAGAACAATATTTTGTTAGAAGAAAATGACAGCTTATGCTTTTCAGAGTTTAAAGCGTTTTTTGAAAAGCGCAGACAAGCACTAAAAATTAGATTGCAAAACCGAGTATTCATGACTGAAGTACTAGATCTAGAAATTGCTGAAGACGATCAAGATGAAGAAGTGGTAGACGAGGAAGTAATGTCATGACATCAAGAATCTCAAACGCCTTAGCGCGACTATTTACAAAACACAGAATCGTATTTTGGTACGATGACAAGCAAGAGTTGCGTAATGACTTCGAAACGCTTGAGCTTGAAGACGTTAAAAAAGTTGAAATCGATAATAATGAGTTTTCACTTAAGCACACCTTGTTGCGTGATGACTACAAATCAAGATTCTTAGTATACAAAGAAGGCGATCAGCCAGAGCCTGTTAAGAATTGGCTATACGACATAGAGCTTGCGAATACGGTATTTAAAACAGATCAAAACGCAATTTGGTTAAATGAATTGGAGCTGCCGAGTGAATTTGCTGAAATTGTTCAGCAACATGCTGCTTTTTTTGAGCCTGAAGGCAAAACAAAAGAGGCCGCTTCACAAGCTGAAGAACGAAGAGCAACATTAAAAAACGTAATTGAAAGTGACGATACTTTAAGTCGTATTAGGTTAAAAATGTTGGCGATAGCAACGGGCACAAAGCAAAAAGGGGATGTGCGCTTAGACGTTGCCCTTGAACGTTTGATTGCCGAAAAAGCTGAAGGTAAAACGTATAAGTTTATTGAGCGCTGTAACTTGCATCATTTTTTATGGGAGCAGGTGAATAATCATTATGGTTACCAGAGTGATAGCCCATCAGTAATGGACTTTGTATTTGAACTGTTTAAGTACTGTTATTGTGCTGAGCTACCAAGTGGTTTGCAAGGTGTCAGTCAGGACTCTGATGCAGCTAAATTGCAAAACATGACTAATAACGCTCTAGTATTCTTTAAACGATGGAAAGACAGTAGAACTCACCAAGAAACATTTGAGTGGTTGTCTGAGCAATGCTCAAACTCAATGAAAATTGAAGATGACCTTCAGCATCGCTCTCTAAAGGATGTACTGGATCTGGATTACTTTAGAGTCATTGACAAAAAGGTGATACATGAATTGGTTAACGGCGTTGCTAAAAGAACCTTATCACAAGGCGAAGTAGCGCTGTGGTGTCGTCAGCGACGACAAGGTCACTGGTATAAAGATTTTGAGTTATTGTACGACGCAGTTGATGTAGCAAGCCAGTTCTTTGCATTGTTAGACACGACTCAACTTGATATGTCATCGGCTTCTGAAGCGGTTCAAAGTTACACACGGCAATGGTTTAAGTTAGATCAGTTATATCGCAAATACATTTATGCGCTAAAAGCGTCTTCGCAACACTCGCTTCTTAACTCGCTTACGGAGCAAATTGAAAATTTATATATCAATAACTATGTACAGCCACTAACTAATAGTTGGCAACAACATGTTAATGATATGGATAAATGGCAGGTTAGTGGTGTTGATCCACAAAGCCGATTCTTTAAAAAATATGTTGAGACCAATTACCTAAACAAAAATAAAAAGGTTTGTGTGATCATATCAGATGCTTTCAGGTATGAAGCTGGCGAAGAAATGGTAAGTCGAATTAGGCAAGAAGATCGTTATGAAGCAAAGCTAAATCACGCCTTGTCGTCTTTACCAAGTTATACACAATTAGGGATGGCCTCGTTGTTACCTCAGTCAAAAGAGTACCCACTACGATTAGCAGATAGCAAAGGCACCGTATTTATGGGCGAATTATCAACTCAAGGTACTGATAACCGGGATAAGGTGCTAAAGGCCATTCATGGTGAACGGGCAAGTGCGATTCAGGCCAAAGAGTTGTTGGAGATGAATCAGATCAACAGCAGAGAGCTGTTGAAGGCAAATGACATCTTATACATTTACCATAATCGAATTGACCATGCTGGCGACAAAATGCAATCGGAAGGTGAAGCGTTTGAAGCGACTGAAAGAACCTTCGATGATTTAATTAAGCTAATTAAGAAATTAGCCAATGCCAATGCTAACAACTTAGTTATTACCGCCGATCACGGCTTTATTTATCAAAATAGTGCGTTGGATGATAGCGATTATTCAGCGAAGGATGTTGAAGGCGAAATTGTTTATAACGATAGACGTTTTGTTTTAGGTAAAAATCTCAGCGCGGGGAGATCATTTAAAACGTTTACTGCCGAGCAATTGGGCTTAACTGGTGATGTTCATGCTGTTATTCCAAAAGGAATTCAACGGATGAGGCTAAGCGGCTCTGGCAGTCGTTTTGTTCATGGTGGAGCCTCACTTCAAGAGACCATTATCCCTATCATCAGTATTAATAAAAAGCGCTCTAGCGATATCACTATGGTTGAGGTTGAAGTATTGCGCAGCGGCTATAGCGTCATAACTAGTGGGCAGATATCGGTTATTCTGTATCAAGTTGAAGCAGTGACTGACAAAATCCAACCTAGAAAGTTACGTTTAGGTATATATACCGAATCAGGCAAGCTGATTTCAGATAGCCATACGGTGGACGTAGATTTAACTTCTGAAAATGCGCGTGAACGTGAGATGAAGTTACGATTCTTACTCAACCAAGAAGCGGATTCGGCTAACCATCAAGAAGTTATCTTAAAGTTAGAAGAGCCTGTTGCTGGAACAAACCAATGGGAAGAATACAAACAGTTACGCTATACCATTAAGCGCTCTTTTACATCTGATTTCGATTTTTAAGATAGCAGACGATGAATAATAAAGTTGAAAGGGACTTTAACTACTAAATTTGGGACTAAAGAATGAATAAACTTAACCAAAAAATATGTGATGAATTTGCAGGTCTTGTTGTTAGAAAAGACTTGGTAAAAACCGTAAAAGGTAACGCTATTGTTCCATCTTATGTACTTGAATACTTGCTAGGTCAGTATTGTGCGACAAGTGATGAGGCAAGCATTGAATCAGGTATACAAACGGTTAAAGAAATTTTAGCTAAGCATTATGTGCATCGTAATGAAGCTGGGTTAATTCGCTCCACCATTCGTGAGAAAGGTCGCCATAAAGTTATTGATAAAGTGAGTGTATCACTCAATGACAAGAAAGACGTGTATGAGACGGAGTTCTCGAATCTTGGCATTAAAAAGGTTCTGATTGATTCTGGTACGGTAAAGAAACACCCGAAATTATTGGTTGGTGGCGTATGGGTTATTGCCGATATTGAGTACGACCATACTGAAGATAAAGACGCCAGCCCTTGGATTTTAAGTACCATTAAGCCCATCCAAATGTCTCATTTTGATTATGATGGTTATATCAGTGCTAGAAACAAGTTTGATTTAGATGAGTGGATTGATGTGCTGGTACAAAGCATTGGCTTTAATCCAGAGTTTTTTGGACGAAGAAGTAAACTTACTCAGTTGGTTCGCCTGATCCCATTTTGTGAACGTAACTACAACTTAATAGAACTTGGCCCCAAAGGTACGGGTAAATCGCATATCTACTCTGAATTCTCGCCGCATGGTATTTTGATATCTGGTGGTGAAGTAACAGTACCTAAGTTATTTGTAAACAACTCTAGCGGCAAATTAGGTTTGGTTGGTTACTGGGATACCGTCGCTTTTGATGAATTTGCAGGTAAGCAAAAACGAGTCGACAAAGCGCTCGTTGATATCATGAAAAACTACATGGCAAACAAGTCGTTCTCTCGTGGTGTCGAAACCTTGGGCGCTGATGCATCAATGGCTTTTGTGGGGAATACTGAGCATAGCTTGCCTTACATGTTGAAGCATTCCGATTTATTTGATGCCTTGCCTGAAAAGTTCTATGACTCGGCATTTTTAGACCGTCTTCATTTCTATATTCCGGGCTGGGAAGTCGACATTATCCGTGGTGAAATGTTCTCTAGCGGATATGGCTTTGTTGTAGATTATTTGGCGGAGGTTTTGCGCCATTTAAGAAACCAAGATTACTCAGATCGATACCAAGAGTATTTCAAGCTTTCTTCTCAAATTTCAACCCGTGACAGGGATGCAATACATAAAACGTTTAGCGGTTTGATGAAAATATTGTTCCCGCAAGGCGGAGCAACAGAAGCAGAAATTGAAGAAATTCTTAAGTTTGCAATGGAAGGTCGTAAACGAGTTAAAGATCAACTGTTCCGAATAGATAGTACTTATGTAGACGTTAACTTTGCATATAGTAATAAAGCTGGACAAGAATTGGCTGTTCAAACCCTAGAAGAACTGCAATATCCGAATTATTTTAATCAGACCGTTGGTGAAGTTTCGGATATTGGTATGCCAGAGCCTGATATTGAGCCTGTAGGTGTCAGTTCTGCGCAACAGCCATCACAGGCAGTGTCCGCGCCTTGTTCTGAATTGAAAGAGCATCACGTAACATATGCTGAAAATCAACGTGGTGTGAGTTATGACAAGCTTTTTGGGCCATATTTAAAAGGCGCTAAGCACATCACGATTACCGACCCTTATATTCGAATGTTCTATCAAGCTAAAAACCTAATGGAGTTGCTTGAAACGATAGTGAAATTAAAAGAGGAAGGTGAAGAAGTTGTCGTTAGCCTAGTAACCGTTGAAGATGAGTCAAAAGGTGAAGCTCAGCGAGACTTTTTCGAACAGATCCAAAGTACAATGTTTTCGGTTGGGATAAAGTTTGCGTATTCATTTGATAACTCAGGAACTCAACATGCTCGGCATATTGTTACCGATCATGGTTGGAAGATATCGCTCGATAGAGGATTAGATATATTTCAGCAATATGACTCTAATGATGCTTTTAGTTTATCTACCCGCTTGCAAACTCATCGAGCCGTAAAAGCATTCGAAGTGACTTATATTAAAGTCGACTAGAATAGTCAGAGTCACCCAATCAACAAAAGCCGAGGTTTATTTGCCTCGGCTTTTCTTTATGAATATGTAGTTTAGTTTACGTAAATGTAATTAAGTATACATAAGTAATCCCATCTGTTTTTGTAAAATCGATATAAAACAACAAGATAACTTTTGGCATCAAGATTGTAATAGTTGGCATGTGTTTAACTATTGTGAGATTTTGCCATGAACTCAAAAATCATTCTTAACGCCGACGACCAAATTGCTTGTCCGCACTGTAACAGTGAATTCCCAATCAAAGAGGCTGTTGCGAAGCACCTGATTGAAAAACACGAAGATGAATATCAGCAACTGCTCAGTAAAGAGCTGGTTAGCCTTCAAGAGCAAGCAGCTAAAGATGCTGAAAAGTCTATTGCGAAAACATTCAAGAAGCAGATTGAGACGCTTCAAGAGCAACTTGCTGAAAGCCAAGACGGTGCTAAATCATTGCAGGCAAAAATTGCTGAAGAGAAGAAAAAGGCGGAAGACAAGATCCGGGAGTCGGTCAAACTTGAGCATGATGCTTTGGAAGAGTCTTTGAAATCCAAAGAGGAGCAACTGGCAAAATTCCGCGAGCAAGAACTTGCATTGCGTAAAGCTAAAACTGAGCTTGAAGATAAGCAAAAGGATATGGAGCTTGAGTTAGCTCGTCGTGTTGAAAGTGAAAAGGAGTCGCTGCGTGTATCCATTGGTGATGAGTTCAAACTTAAAGAAGCTGAACTTCGAAAGAAAATCGATGATGCGTCAAAGGCTAATGAAGATCTAAAGCGCAAGTTGGAACAGGGATCACAACAACTTCAGGGAGAAGTGCTAGAGCTTGAACTAGAGCATGAACTTGCTCAGGCGTATCCGTTAGACGATATCGACCCTGTTGGAAAAGGCACTCGTGGTGCGGACGTCATTCAAACGGTTCGATTAAGAACTGGTACGGTTTGCGGAAAGATTGTTTGGGAGACCAAACGTGCTGAGAATTGGTCAAACAACTGGATCACTAAGCTTAAGGCCGACATGCAAGAAGTAGGTGGAGATATTGCGGTATTGGTTTCTACGGCGTTCCCGGCGGGAATTGAAGAGCCAATGGTAATGAAAGATGGCGTTTGGTTAGTTAAGCCTGCGTTAGCCAAAGGGCTATCAGAGGCCCTAAGAACGGTATTAACCGAAGCTCAGCGCCAAAAAGCGGTGAGCGTAGGCAAAAATGAGCAAATGGAAGCGCTCTATGACTACATCTGTAGTACGCAGTTTGTGCAGCGTATTAAGGCGGTAGTCGATCACCAAGAGCAAATGCGCTTGGAGCTGGAAAAGGAAAAATCAGCGATGCAGCGGATCTGGAAGAAACGCGAAGGGCAAATCGGTGGCATTACTAATCAAATGATGTCGATTTGCGGGGAATTACAAGGATTGTCGCAAGGAAGCATGCCTTTATTAGATGATATCGCCTTGTTAGGCGACTAATTAAGGATATTGGGGAGACCTCCAATGTAGCTGGAGGTCTCATTTTGTAGCTCAAAACACAGTTAATAACGAAATTTTTGCAAAAAAATTGAAATTTCTTAACGTGATGAAAATTAAGAAAATGTCAATTTTTGACGTGTTTGTTGGAAATCGTTAGTTAGTTATACATATTTGTATAATAAGTATTTTTAATTGACTGATATCTAATAAATTGTCTTTCAATCAATTCCTTTGTAAGGAGGTGGAATAATTAATAAACAATAAAATAACGTATTGAATTGTAAGAAGTATTGCAATTTGCTGTATAAAAAATGAGCTGCTATGAATTTATAGTTTAAGAAATTTATAGGAGTTAATCATGAAAACTGTAAAACAGCCTGAAATCACTCAAAAAGAGTTGAATAAAATCATTGCATATCACAATGACGTCGAAAAGTACGGGTATAAGCCTTGGAACACAATTCGACAGTCTCACACTTATGGTCAGGGTCAGGAGATCTTAAATCGTTTTAATGACCGAACCATCCACTTATACAGCCGTGGTGAAAGACAGCTATTTGTTCTACTTGAGGCTATGCCAAATGTTATCGATATCAAAGAGCAGTTTCCATTGCCGCTCAATGAAACACTAGACTTGGCATCAGAGCTTAATATTAAGCATCCCGGTGCTTACAAAGAGCGTTTTGAAAATGACGGTATTGTCCCAGCTAAAACCATGACATCTGATTTGGTGGTAACGTTCCGCTTAGTAAACAATGAAGAAAAAGTTGTTGTTTACTCGTTTAAGTATCAACAATCTCTAGATTATTTAGCTAACCCCCGAACCGCAAAACGAACTTGGGATAAGTTAAAGCTTGAACGAGAGTACTGGCATCGAGAAGAGATTGAGTGGATGTTAATGACTGAGCAGTGTTACTCACCAATTTATATCTACAACTTAGAATACCTCCGAGAATGTTTCGAGTACCCAGAGTTACTGGATGTCAGCGAGGAATTTTATCGACTATTCATTAAAACGTTTCGCCAATATGACGACAAGTACGCGGTTTATACGTTGAGAACAATTCTTGAAAAGGTGTCCGATGAGCTAAATATGGATCTGTTCCACGCTCAAGCGTTATTTCAAAAAGCAGCGTATTTTAAAGATTTGAAGATTGATCTGTTTCAGGAAATTGAATTGTTTCGACCTCTAATCGCTAACCCAGTGGAGGTGAAGTATGCAGCTTAATCAGAAATTAGTAAGCACGAATAAAAATCCAGCCGAGTTTTTGATTGTTGACGTGAGCCAAGAGCATGCTCAAGTTGCTATTGTAGATATGTTGTGCAATCCACCTAAACGTCCTAAAGCTCAATCATTTGCTTGGGTTCAGGAAAAGTTGGCCTCAAAAGAATTAAAACTGGAAGAGCATGATCACTCGGATCTATTGATGGCTGATGATTCAGAACTTAAGCCAAGTTGGATAAAAAGACGTGATGCGGCTTATTTGGCAATTTCTAGCTTAGTGGAAGACCCATATCAGTTGGATCAATATTTTTATGGTGAGCCTAGTGGCATCTTAGCTCGCTTAATTAAAGAGTCGGGACGCAGCAGAAAGTGGGTTCAAGCGTCAATTAATCGATACTTCCGATACGGTAGTGTGCCGAATGCGTTGTTACCTCACTATGAAGAATTAGGTAAAAAATACGTTGGTCCCGAAAAGCCGATTTACAACAAAGATGGCAGTACTTGCCTTAAATCTAAGCCCGGCATAGACACTATATATGGTAAACCCTTCCGATATATAACAGTTGAAGATAAACACAATATTTACGAGTTCTCTAAAAAACTTAAAGATCTACAAGAAGTTAACTTGCAGGATTTATATGAAGATTACTGTAAAGAATACTGCGTGGTCGCTGTTAGACCTGAAGGTGCTGAAGACGATGATATTGCCGAAGAGTTTTATGCTGTATTGCCGCGGGTCCGTTTAATTAGTCCGAGAGCTTTCAAGCGCTATCTTAAAAAATGCATTGGTACATTGGAGTTTATTCGTAGACGAACTGGCAGCATATTGTATGACAAAGATCACGCTGGCAAACCGGGGTTAGCAGCTCATGGCTTACGCGGTCCACTAAGTCGTTATGAAATCGATAGCACAACTGCTGATGTCTACATACGTTACGAATATTCAAATGATGAGCAATTGAGTATTGGAAGACCAACAATTTACTTTGTAATTGATGTTGTTAGCTCAATGATTGTTGGTGTTCATGTTTGTTTTCATGGGCCAGATTGGCACGCCGAGTCACAAGCGCTATTTAATGCGTTTACTGACAAAGTTGAATTTTGCAGACAATTTGGGATTGAAATCACGCATAAAGATTGGCCCTGCGCAGATATTTGTAAAGAGCTAACTTTAGATAGAGGCACAGAAAATGGTCATAGCGCTATTACTTCTTTGCTTAAAGGTAAGATCGGTATCAAAGCAGCGAATTTTAACGCTTATCATCGCGGTGATTGTAAAGGAACCGTTGAAAAAGCTTTTGATACTGTTCAAGGAAAAGCGATACCTCAGCATGAAGGTAAGGTCTACAAGGCTCCTAAAAAGGAAAATGCTCACGCTTCTAGAGGTGCTGTATACACCTATGATCAGTTTATGCGGCGTCTGATCAAAGAAATTATTCATCGTAATAACACTGCATCGAGAATTGATAATCACAATTTTGAAATGTGTCGTGATGAGGTTGGCTTAACACCTCGTGATATTTGGAATTGGGGTCTTAAACAGTCCATTTTTCCACCCATTAAAAAGTCTAAAGATACGCTCTTGTATGCGTTAATGAAAAAGGAACACGCTATGGTCACTGACAAAGGCGTTAGGTTCAGAGGAGTATTTTACAATTGCCCTGAAGTAATGGAGCTTAAATGGCTTGATAAAGCTAAGAATGACGGTCGATTTGAAATAGAGATACGATACACGGATGTTAATTCCAATCATATCTGGTGTCGTCATCCTGAGGACAAAAATAAAGTGATGCAAATGGAGATCACTGAAAGAAGCTGCAAATACAAAAATCGACTATGGGCGCAGGTTTTAGCTCACCAAGAACAAGTGAAACACCTTCTGGCTCTCCTCGATGAACAGCGTTTTAGTGAGCGTGTTCTTCTTAATATGTCTCTAGAAGAAATGGACAATGCTATTAAAGATGAGCTTCGCATGCTTAAAAAATCTCAAGCGGTTAGCCCTGATAAAACGGTAAGAGACAGAAAGAAAGCGCATGGTGATATGGAAAAACAAATTCAATATCAACATTTGTTAATAGCGATGGAAGATGCAGCCAATTTCACTGAAACACCAGATCCCCATGTGGTAGGTGGGGAGGAGCTTTTAGACCCAACATACAAACGTAAAAATGTCGCAGTATAGGAGAATTCACATGACAAATATTACATATATTTCACATCCAAACCCTAGCTGCAAAGGCAACCCTTTAATTGAAGGGTTAGGATACCCAATGTTACAGGAAGAAGTTGAAAAGGCATGCGATGACGGTGTTACGCAACTGGGAACGTTAAACGATGTTCCTGTTCAATACCACAATTATTATATCCGAAGCGCCATAGATAACTTGGCTGAATGTTATATTGCTCGTGATGAAGTTTACGCTTTGTATGAGAAGCTGCGTCGAATGATTGAGGCGGGGTACAAAAATAGAAACCCTGCTGATGCGGCATTTAAGAACCAAATGATAACGGCTGTTCATCAAGATGGAAAAAATCAGCAGGAGGCGTTTCATCTGAAAGCGATTACGGGTCAGGACATCGACTCTATGCTAAGAGCAAACGGAAGCTTTTTGCTTGCGGGCCTAAGCGGTGCCGGAAAAACTTCCTTGATGGTTCGTATATTAAAGCTAATACCGCAAGTGCTTTATCATTCAACCTACATCGACCCTGATGGTAATGAAATAGAAATTGAGGAGCATCAAATCCCTTACCTCTATGTGCAAATTCATAATCGTAAAGGGCAAAAAGCATTTCTAAAGACCGTGATAGAAGCTATCCAAGTCGCTACTAAAATTCCATATTTAACACGTGATGTGAAAAATGGCGATTCTGTTGATGATCTTATTCGTTTAGTTCGTAAATTAATGCTTAAACACAATGTTGGCATATTAGTTATTGATGAGGCACAGAATATTGCGCCAAATGTTGCTGCTGATAATGACAACAAAGTCTTAATTAGCAATGAGAAAACTTCAATTAAATTCATCGAGGAGATCTTTAACCGCATAGGCGTACCGCTCTTTTTTATTGGCACGTTATCGACGTTAAAGCTATTTGGTAAAGACGTAACTATTAGCCGCCGAACCCTAATTGATGGGAGTCTTTTACTGTTAGGGGTAGATGTCGAAGGTGACTTTTGGAACAGATTCTTCAACCAAATAAATCTAAGTCAATTGTTGGATGGAAAACATGATCCTGAAGATCACTTAAAGCGTCACCTGCATACCCTCATACGAGGTATCCCTGCTATCGCGATTAGTTTAATGCGAGCAACATTGACTCATATGTCTAAGTTTGACAAAGGTCAGCAAGGCGTGACGATAAAGGCTTTATCTCACGTATTCCGTCAGCAGTTTTCGGCGCTTCAAAAGCCTTTAAAGGCTCTTAAAAATGAAAAGTACCACTTATATGAAGACTTAGCGCCCTTAGCCGACTTAGTTGAGATTAATAAAGAGGTCTCTGAGCAGTTGGCGGAATCTGAGTCTGAGTTAAAAAATCGGGATAAGGACAAGAGGGAGCAAACGATATCAGACACGGACAAGGAAGCGGACGCAAAAGTCGAAAATGAGTTAGAAAAAGTGCGTAAGGTAAAAGTTAAATCAAAACGGTCAAAAGTACCTGTAATGGATGCAAAGCTTGCTGCAAAAATTGGAGCGAAAACGTTATTGAAATCAGGCTCAGGTCCAAAACCTAGTGTTATCCGGGGGAATTCTTAATGGAGCAGTTACAAAAACTACTTCCCGGCGAAGATTTATTTGGTTTAGTTGGTCGTTCATATGTCATGAGTAGCTTTAGGGACTTTAGTGCTATGCGTCAGGAATGGCAATTAACACATTATCGACATCTTCCGGGCGTATTCATTAGTCGGGATTTTGAAAAGCTGATAGAAGTGTTAAAACTGGCTCCTAGTGATGTTCACGCTAAGCATACATGCTTCAATATGCTCAATTCATCCATTTCTCAAGATGAGCTTGAACATCACCGCAGTCTTTCAAAGAACGTTACTTTTAACATAAAAGGTAGTGAGCTGGCACAACCTTGGCGTTGGTGCTCTGAGTGTGTAAAGGAGGATATCGAAAGTTTTGGTATCTCTTATTACCATCGTGATCACCAAGTTCCCGGCGTGAAACACTGTTCGAAGCACAAGTGTGTGTTGGTCTCAAAGTGTAATTCATGTGGAAATGAGATAGGCCAATTGAAACAGCAGCCAATCCCACCACCAGATGGGCATTGTATGAAATGCGGAAGTGAGTTTGATCGCGATATGATACTTACATCGCCGAGCATGCCTGCTGTTGAGTCACTTTGTTTAGAAATGGCTTATGGGCGGTTAAGTATATCGCAGCAGCAACTCGCTTCAAGGGTTCAATATTATTTGGGGATAAGGCAAGACGATATTGAGCTTGATGTTACTAGAGCCTCGATAAGAGCATTTTATAGAGATGTTATCGACTTTTATGGTGCAGATGAGTTACGAGTTTATTTACATACGATAAAGGAGCTAAAGCAGGGATTAAAATGCCCTGCATTCAAGGGTGCGCGTGTCTATGACCAGTATTCTACTGGTTTGCCGCTTCACCCTGTTGCAATAGCTGTCATTTGGCATTTTTTAGATGAAATGCTCGGTAACACAATGGCAGCTTGATGTTATGCCTAGCTTCAGTTATTCGCATTATATGAAAGGTGAGTCAATTTATGGATTGATCACTAATTACCATGTTGCCAGCGGTAATCGGAGCTGGAAACAGACAAATTTAGATATATTTGGCCGCACACACGTGCGGCTTCATTCCGTTTTACCCAATAATATCAAGGCGATAGCGCAATTCTTCAACGTAGAGCCTGAATACTTGCTTTCTCATGCGACAGGTTATCCTCTCTACGCGTTTTCATTGTCAAACCAAGCTTCTAAGCTAAAGAAAGTACTCTTATCACCAAAGGGACAGTTGATTACGAGTTATTCATTGCAAGCTCAATCATCGCTGCGATTAGCCAAACAACACCGATATTGCACAAAGTGTATCGAAGAGTCTTTTGACAAGTTAGGTACATTACCTTGGCGAATCGAACATCAACTATACGCTGTAAGCCACTGCCCTGAGCATGGAGAACCATTACTTTATCTAAATTCAGGGGAAGGAGGTATTAATAGACACTACTGTTTGCCAGAAGGCGGTGAACCAATCTTATTGGAACCAAATGATAAAGCAGTCCGCCTATCAATCTTTGTTACTAAATTATACCGTTTACTTCAGGATGACAAACTGCCTCGTAGCGTGATTGATTTGTATACCGAGTGGTTGACGATAAAAGGCTTTTTAACCAAATGTGGACACATAAGAATGCGTTTTTTGGTAGATGAATTGTTTAACTATTGGAAAGAGCTATTTGAAGCTACTGAAGAACTGATACCTCTTGAGTTGTGTAACTTTAATTATGTGGCGGATATCATTCATGAGCGACGCCCAGTCCATTATTTAAAACACGTTTTGCTAATGGCTTATCTCGCAAAATCACCCGAAGATTTTTTTGCTTTGAGTAAAGCACCCAAAACCGCTTATGAGCCTTTAAAGCAGCAAGACTCAGCATTGGAAAGTAATGTATTTAAGCTTCTTGATGATGGCAGCAGCCTGAGAAAGATAAGCGCTAGCTTAGGAGTGTCAGTTGGCTACGTAAAACAACTCGCACTTCGTAATAATTACGAAATTGATCGACGTCGATGGAAGTTAACCGATGATATAGAGCGAGATGTTTGGCGAAAAGCATTTGTTGGATGGCATAGAGCTGATATTGCAAAACATCATGATGTATCGGTTAGCACTGTTGAGCAACTTATTCAAAGCCACCAAGGTTTATCTCATTGGCGTCATCATTTGGTCATGGCAAAACGAAGAGCCAAAAACCGCAGTGCTCTATTGCAAGCTATTGAGACCAATCCTCAAATTACGCGAAATGAATTAAAACGCTCATTTAGTTGCTATATGTGGCTTTACAAGAATGACCGCGAGTGGCTGTATAAAAACTTACCATCGCCACAAACCCAAAAGTATTACCCATCTGTCGATTGGGCCGCAAGAGACACATTCCTCGCTATAAAAGTTAAGTGTTCACCGGGGACATTCAAATCATTATCTGAGTTGGATAGAGCAATCGGCGGACATGGCTGGTTGCTTCATGATTCTAAGAAGTTGCCTGAGACAATGAAAGAGGCAGCTAAAATTCTCGAAAATTCAATAGGTAAAAATTAGTTAAGGATTAGATCCATGCTTTCATTATATTTTTAACCGAGTCTTTTTTACTATTGTTGGACAACCTAACTAGGAGTTCAGCGCATGAATACTATCGTTTCAGATTGGCAAATTGTTTCAGTAATGGATAAAGACGAGCACATTGGTGACGTGCTCTGGGCAACATGTGTTGAGGATACGACATTTAGATTTTTTAATGGCGATTACATATGTACGTCAAGGATCATAGAGAGGCTCCCAAATAGCCAGTTGATAAGAACGCACAGTGGTAGCCTTTATCAGACACTGGGTGATGGAAAGCATTCGGTTATTCAGTTACGTGATTTTGAATTGCTTAGAAATGGGTTTAGTCCACAGGAGATTCAGCAGCTTAATGACCATACTGGGCAAATTTCACATTGAGCTACATAAATAAATTTACTATTAGGTAATTATTTTTACATTTTCGTATATTGTTTAATTTCAACTTATTGAAATTATTGAGGTTTAATTTGGTCTAATGTTTGCTCTCTAATAGTTAACATGCATAACCAATTCAAACAGGTTTAGCGAAATAATTTAGGAGAAGATATGAGTGATTTAAACCAAGAAACTTTTTGCAATTGCTTCGGCTGCGGCAGACCAATACATGTAGGTGAGCGAGTACATAGCATTAGCTATACCAGAGAGACTATTGTCTCGTCTAATTTGATTGAGCCAGACTATGGTGAGGCTCTGGGTACATGGTGCACTCCGTGCTTTGCCGAATTGCTTAAAAAAGGCAGTTGTGATGTCGCAGTTGAACATTTCATTAGTGAAGATTAATGGTTGAAGTATTCACTTTGTAACTGATTATTTTTACTAGTAAAAAGCCATTTAGAGTTGCTTCTTTCTTGTAATGTTTATAAATTAAATCGATAAGCTGATAAATAGTTACGGAAGATAAAACAAAATTTAATTGAATATCAATAATATTTTGTTCGTCCAGATATTTAACAGAACGCCTCGAAGTTAAAGAGCACCAGTTTTTCACAAGGAGTACGGTAGATGGATGTTAATCCCAATTTAAAGAAATTAGCTAATGAAACAGTGGATGTATTAAAGGAAATCGCTGATAAAGCGCAAATTTCTTCATCTCAATCTGATAGCTCCAACTCCTCATCTCATTTAGCGGTCATTAATACTTTTAATGACACTGGTGCTGTAAGTAGCATGGATAGAATTTCTAGTTCTGTTGCAGCTGCCAATCAAGCTCTGCAAGATGAACCAGCTATTGCCAGAATCATTTATGATGACGGTGAGCAACGAAGAACGTTATACGTTGCTAGGAAAGGCTCGATTAAGCTGAACGATGATAAAGAGTTAGCCAGTTATGGTTCACCTAAAGGGCATCTTGCATCACTAAATGTTGGAGATGAGTATAAAGTACCTATTGACGGCCAACTTCAGTTGGTTGAAGTAATCGAAACTTTGACTATTAAGCCTAGTAAAGTCGAAAACAATTGGGATTCCAGTTATTCAGTTTTTACGTCAGAAGATGAAGATGTGAGCACAATTGCTCCATCACTTAGAAAGCTTTTTGAAAATGAAATTGATCTATCTGATACGACATCTTTAGATTTACTTCTTTCAGACCAACCTGACGGTGGTGTGGTTTCAGGTGTTGCCCATCAAGTTAGAATGGCCATGAGCCTAAGAGATCAACCAATTCTAGATAAAATTCAATCTGAAATATTTAGATTGCCGCTAGAGAGCCAGTTAATAATCTTGGGGCCTCCGGGAACGGGTAAAACAACAACGCTTATTAAGCGTCTGGGTCAAAAGCTAGATATTGATCTGTTAGACCCCTCTGAAAAAGCGAAAATTAACAAGTTAGAATCAGGTGAGGCTCGTCATAAAACGAGCTGGGTCATGTTTACTCCAACGGATCTACTCAAACACTATTTGAAAGAAGCTTTCGCTAAAGAGCAAGTTCCAGCATCTAATGACCAGCTTAAAACGTGGGATAACTATAGTAATATTTTGGGACGGAACACGCTTTCGATTTTACAATCAGGCAATAGTAGTGGGTTTATTTTAAAACCTGATTGCTATTTAAATATTAGTGCAAGAAGTAGTTTGCCTACCGTATACGAAGATTTCATATCATTTCATCAGGTCCGTGTGGCTGATGAATTAAGTTCAAGCATAGAACAACTGTCGTCATTTGAAAACGAAAGATTAAAGCATATATGTAGTGGTTTATTAGGCATTAAGGACCGACTAACTGAAAATAACCTAATTGAGTTTTATCGTCAGCTTGAGAAATATCAAGCTGGCATTACTCAAACCATTGAAGAAATAAAAGCTGGGACAGACAAGGATCTTAGAGGCTACCTAGCTCTTCAATTTAATAAAAATAAGCAGTTTATTGAGGAGCTAACAGACGTTATCAATGATTGGAAAAGTGCGAAACTGCAAGATTCAGAAAATGAAGAATTTGATGAAGACGATGAGGATGAAGTAATTACGACCGCTCAGCAGCAAGCGTACAGTGATTACAAAAAAGCAATCCTAGCGCTTGGTAAAGCTAAATTCTTAAAGCGAAGCCTTCCTAAGGGAAGTTTATCAACCACTATTATTGATTGGTTAGGTGAGCGTCTACCTAATCAAGATGACCTTATTGAACTTGGTAGTTCAACTGTCATCATGACTGAGCTAAGAAAGTTTAAGAACGCTGAAGTCAGATATTTAAAAGGGATCTCACGCAGTTATCGCTTGTTCCGAAAATCAGAAGATGTATTTAGGAACTGGTTTGAAAGCACGCCTTCAAAACCAAACTATATTGAACAGTGTGAGTTAGACATTCTCATTCTTGCTAATTTAAAAATAGCTAGAGCACTGCTAAAAGAGCGATTTGTTCAGCAAAAAATGGAAAGCTCTGGGTTCAGTGCAATTCAATCAGTAGCAAGCAGCTTTAAAAATCAAATCTTAGTTGATGAAGCAACTGACTTTTCACCGATTCAATTAGCCTGTATGGAGTCATTATCTGAGCCATCTATCGGTTCTTTTTTCGCATGTGGTGATTTTAATCAGCGTATAACTGAGCTTGGAACACAGAGTACTGAGCAACTAAATTGGATTTCACCAAAGTTAAAAACAGAAAAAATTGATGTGGTTTATCGACAGAGTGAATTATTGAATCAATTTGCCAAAGAGCTATTAATGGGGATGAAAGGCGATATTGACTTTGTTGGACAACTACCAAAAAACGCCAATCATAAAGGTGTTTCCCCCGTTATTATTGAAAACACTCATTCAACAGGTGAATGTGTTAGCTGGTTAAAAGACCGTATCCTTGAGGTTGAGAGAAAGGTTGGGCAGCAAGTTGAAGGGTTACCAACAATAGCGATATTGGTCAATCATGAAGATGAAGTGATACCAATGGCTGATGCATTAACAAATGAGTTGGAAGATCACAATATTCGTGCGGAAGCCTGTGTTGGCGGCAAATCGTTAGGTGAAGCTAATGATGTGAGAGTATTTGATGTCCAACACATTAAAGGGCTTGAGTTCGAAGCCGTATTTTTTGTCGGTGTTGATACTCTCGCTAATAAAAAACCAGAGCTGTTTGACAAATACCTCTACGTAGGTGCGACGCGGGCTGCTACCTTCTTCGGGTTAACGTGTGAAGGGGATGCTCCTGAATTAATTGCAGATCTTAAAGCAAGTTTCTGTAGTGATTGGCGCTAGTTATAAGAGTTGAAGGAGTAACGATGTCGAATTTAAATTTTGCATTTTTAAGGGATGTTTATCAGGCTTTTGTTGATTTCGATACTGTTGCCTTGGGTTATGTATATCGAGATCCTCTGGTCACTTCAGATAAATAAAGTTGTTCATTGAAACATTAGATCTGAATTTAAACAACTACCTATCTCTAAAGTATTAGTCGGAAAAATTATAAATTTATAAATAATATTACCATAATGTAAGTATTTTTACGTTATTGGTTCTCTTTGTGTGTTTAAGATGTTGATTTTTATCGATATTTTGATTGGCTTGTAAGTTGCTCTATTGGAAGGAGCTTATATACATAAGTTCTGTGGGCGGTACTCACAAAGCTTTAAATTCGAGGATATAACTAAATGGAAAGCGAACTTTATAAAGCATATATTGACCTTGCTGGCCCTGAAATTGTAAGACAAGAAGATGGTTTCATTGCTCTAGTAGATGCCCAAACAGGCTTAGGAAAAACCTATCAAGCTACAGAGCTTCAGTTGGAGCATTTAATCAGTGACTCTAGCAAGAAAATTATCTATACCACTAATCTAAGGGTAAATGTCACTGAAGCTTATGAGGAGCTGATGCAAAGGGTCAGCTCTCATGATGAGCTTTCATCATCGCAAAAAAAACAATTGCTTAAAAATGTTATTCACATTCCTTCTCAAGAAAGCTCAGTTAAATTGCTTGATGAAGATGATTGGCAAGTATTGCTTGGAGAAGTTGAAGGAGCACATTACCGCAAGATTAGTACGCTAAGAGACAGTAATAAAATACTGACACAAGCAGCACAGTCATTAAACAATCAGCAGTTGAATGATGAATTGAGTGAGCGCTACAGTAAGCTATTTAGAACGATTCAATCAATATTCAAGGATAAATTAAATAAAAAAGAATTTTCGGCATCTTCCGCTGTAAATGGAGTGCTAGAAAAGTTGTTCCCTGCAAGTCGAATAGATGAAGATTCAACCCAAGTTATTTTTATGACGACGGCGAAGCTATTATATCCTTGGCATGCACTTAATAAGAATTACAGGGTTAGTGATGTATTAAAAGATTCGTTGATCATAATCGATGAATTTGATCGCCAACAAGGTGAGTTTCTTAATCACCTATTAAAGGGCGGGAAAGATTTTGATGTCATATCACTGGTTAGAAGACTTTATTCGAGTTTTCAAAGCTTCAAGGTCCAAGGCGATGATGAATTTAATGATGTCGAAAAGAGCTTTAGCAAGTTCAGAGAACAATTAAGAGAGTTTGATACCAAATGGAACGTAAATCTTCGACCATATATTAATGACGCGACGATTCAGGCAGGCATAGAAAACCAAAATAGAGTGTTCACCATGCTATCTGACAGAATGTCGTTGCACACGATTAATTTTAAGCATGATAAACTTAATTCTAAAATTGACGAAATTAATGGTTCACATGAAATTGGAGCTGGAGGGAATAAAAGTTCAATCACATATGTGAACAATGCAAGTCAGGTTGTTCGTTCTTTTTGTAATGCTATGCTCAGTGCCACAAATACTTTGTCGAACAATTTACGTAAAACTGAAGGTAGTAAGCCATACTCAACCGAAGATCTTATTGTTAAAGTACTAAACCATTTTGGCTTAGCGGAGCTAAGCAAAGATGTCATTTCTTTATTGAGTGCTCGATTGAGTTTTCGAGTACAAAAAGACTACAAGTCGTATAGCTATCATGATAGCGGTTTTGAAATAACAAAGATTAGTAAATTTAGTGAATTAGACAATACTGCGACAGCGGCGACTTTTGAGTTGGCATTGACGCCTACAGGGTTGCTCGCAAACTGGGTATTAGAGGGAGCAAAAATACTAGGCATAAGCGCTACAGCTACTAGCCCTACAGCAATCCATAATTTTGATTTACCTTACCTTAGAAATGTATTAGGTGATAAATTTAAGCAGTTAAGTGAACGTCAAAAACAAGGAATACAACAAGAGTATTTATCAAAGCGTCGTTATAAAGAGCAGCAGGTTAATATTGATGTGCAACCCATCTCTGAAAACGAACTACGCGGTGGCGTTGATTTTCTCTACAAAGAGTTTTTGGGGAGCAACATTGATGAATTGATGTTAGAAAATAGATTATGTCAATTGTTAGAAGCCTCTCCTAAGTCAATCTCGTTCGCCAAAAACAGGGTGAACAAGTTAATAGGTGCTATTAAAAGGTTTTCAGAACATCGTTCTAATAGATATCTTTTCTGCATGTTGAATAACAGCTACAAAGGACATGAATTTTTTAGATTTATGGAGTTTGTAGGACGTAAGTATGGCGTCAGAATTTTTGAAAACATAAACGCCGCCTCTTTTAGAAATGAGAAGTTTAACTCGGTTTTGCAATTACTAGAGGATTCAGAAGAAAAAGTTGTAGTAATAACTAATTATCAGGCTACTGGTGCTGGGTTATCACCATCATACAAAGTTAACAACATTGATGACTTTATATATATAGGTCCAGAAGGTGAGCCGCCGCTTCAAAACAAGACGGACATCGACTCAATATATATTGAGCAACCTAAAAGCCTTATTGGTAGTTTTATTTTTGAAGACCAACAAGCAGAAGATAGAAGTCTAGCAGTCAAGAAAAATATCCACGATGCATTAATGCTCCATGAAAAAGAGGTCATTGTTGCCAATGATGTGAAACCAATTTTGAATAAGTTCATTGCTACCAATGCCAAGGGAATGACAGTTAGTTCTTTAATTGGTTTTTATAAGGATACTGACGATTATAGGTATGCCGTATTTAGGTATATTGAGCAGGCGTTGGGGCGGATGTGTAGAACTGAATTAAAGCAGAAAGAGATAAGTATCATGTTTGATGCTGAGTTTGACTTCATTCAAACATTAGCATCAGATAACCGAGATCTATCTTATTTATCCGTTGAGTATTCTTGTCTAATTTCGAAAATAAAGTCTGAGTGTAGTTATCAGGCAAAACAGAAATTAACCCATTCATACTCGGCTAAAGCGAGCCGGAATCACGCACATATTCAAAGGTTAATTACGAGTGTTTACCGTCATCAAAATAGTGATGCAATTGGTCAATATAATCGATTGAGAAGATTAGTACTCCAAACTCCAACAGCACCAGAAATGCCAATTGGAGAGCCAAATAGATACTTCATTCGGTCTGAAGTTTTGGGGAGTTATAGTTATCATATTGACTATAAGGACGAAAACGGGGTAACGCAGGTATTTATAAATTCTGACGATTATGTTGGTCAGAAAATCGTATCAGGCTTATCTGCGAAGTTGGATGTTCTAATGCAGAACAAAGCTGTCAAGGTACACTTCGATAAAAGAGGATTCGCAACCTCATTTGGAAAACATGAATACCTAATCGCACCTGCTATGTTCGATATATACATGGGCGCATTGGGAGAAGAAGCTGTTTTTTCCATATTAAATGAGTTTGGTTACAAGGTAGAAGAAATGCCAGAAGGCACTGTTGAGTGGTTTGATGGCTTTTTAGAAGTTGGCAATAGAATTTTATTGATTGATGTAAAGCATTGGGATGTTGAAAAATCATGCTTACAAAGGGATGACACGTTGGAAAAGTGCAAAGTTAAGCTGGAAAACATAAAGAAAGAAATGCCAGAGCCTTTCAAGGGCAAGCAAATGCAAGCGATGTATATCAACGTGTCTTATGAAGAAGGAAGTACAATAAAAGGATCAAATTTTTCACTTAGTGACGGGGTGCTTGTTGAATCAGCTAGTTTACTTGAAGCCGATGTTCTAGATGTGCCCGGTATAATCGATATCAATACGGGTCAATCAAATATCCCGCCAATGGAACAATTATTAAATTTTCTGGAGACTTTAAAAGGACTTAGTAAATGAGTAGAAGCCTTACAACTTTAATCGATGTGGTCATTAAACATGCTGAATTAGCCCAATTATTCGATCTTTACCAAATCAGTTTCAGCGCAGAGGCTCAGCAATTAAGTTGGGGGAAACGGCTCTCTAAAATTGACAAACACACTTCACCACTTGGTTTAATCTCACATGGTGGGAAATATTGGATACTTTTAAATAAAGGTGCAGACGCACCAAAGAAACTTTCTGATATTGGATTTGTATTATCAAACTTCGTAGATTGTGATGACCTATTGATAACTCGTTTGCTAACTAGAGCCTTAGGTAAGTTATCTGGAGAGCAAGTCTTTTCAGGGTTGGGTGAGACATATTTTTATTTAGAGCCTGATACTTTCAAAAATGAAACCGTTCATAAATGTGTAAGCGTTGATATTAAAGAAAGTCTTCGTTTTGATTCAATGTTTGTTGAGCTTAAAGGGACTGTTTTTTGTCCAACTGATATAGTTTTTAAACCTCAAGCTGCAATTGAGCAAGCTCCTAAGTTTTCTTTTGACATGACAACTGGAATGTTGAAGCGGGATAATAACGGTTCACTGATGATCAATAGTCCGGGAAAAGGGAAGTTCACAAGTAATGCTGTTGATATATCGGGACAAAAGCCAATTTCCCTAAGAAAATCAAGAACAGGTGCGTTACATCATTTTGTTACTCTAATGAACAAGGTGTTCAACGGCGCATTTGAGATGAGTTTAAAGCAGATTAGCGCGGATTGGAGACAACATTACGGAAATGCAGAAATAAAAGCTGTATACAATAAAATTTATGAAGTTGTTAATAATGTTGGTGGTATTAACATTGTTAACGCTTCACTGTCTGAAGAAGGCTTTAGAAGGCTTCAAAATGAAGAATGGCCTCTAAAAGTTAACTTCATTTCTCATGATGAGCTTAATGATAAAACGCCAACACTTGTTGTATTAGATAGTAAGGCAGAATATGAAACTGCTGGATTGGAAGATAAAAAACAGTCCTTTTATAGTCAAAACAAGGTTGTGCAAAGTACTTACAACAAAACTGTCATAACTAAAGATAGCAAAGCTTTAAAGGTTCTAATAGATACTTGGATAAAAGAAATAGCGATTAAACTGGAGTGCAAACAGAACCAGTTTTTGATCCAAGAGTTCAATGATGATTATTGGTTTGTGTCGGTTGAACAGCGATATAAGAAAGACCCTGTTACTTATCATATTCTTAAGTGTAGTGGTGGGAAGTTCACGTATGAGTCAGGTGATGAATTTTATTTTGATGACTTAGGGATAGAGTTACCAGAAAGGCAGCGCTATTTCGAAAAGATGCATTATGTAATCGATATGGGGTCGGGTGAGCCTCAAGTATGCTCAATCGTTCATGAGGGTATTGCAGCAGTCCCTGATGGGGCAGTACTTTTTGATATTCTCAATCAATTAGAAAAGAGCAGTGTTGAGGGTATTACTAGGGGTTATATTGATAAATTTTTATCTGCAAACAATAAGTCTGGAGATCCATTAATATCACGCCTCAAGTTTTTATTGGAAACATTTCCGAGCAAAGTCGAATTCTACAAAGACGAACTTAAAAAAGGAGGCATTCAATATCGCTCGAATGCTGAAAAATCATTTTTCGATGGATACTTTGAGGAAACTGGAATCTTGTTAAATTATTCACTCAAGGGGCAACATAACGAGTATTTGGAATCACAAACAGGTCATTTTTACGATGCGGAACACTCTGCATATTTTGTTGGCATTCCGAAAGGTGGTTTCAAGTTCAGTCGCGGACAATTTAATCACATTCGCTTTTTAGATGGCCCAGATTATTTGAAGCAAAAGTGTGTCGAGTTGACAGCTACTTATTATGTGAGAAATAAGTCAGCAACGGTTTTACCCTTTCCTTTTAAAACGCTTTCAGAATATGTGGAACAACGAACAAAATTCGTGGAGAAATAAACTAAATGATACCAGCAGTATTGTATCGAGGAGCTGTGCCTAACATCTCTGTACAGAGGATTTTTAACTACAATAATGGAGAACCTTTGGGACCGGGGATATATGCGACGGACAGTAAAGACATCGTTAAATATTATACCAGCAGAGGAAGAAGCGCTTATAAGCTTGTTATTGACATTAACTACTTGAAAGGAGCAAATGGAGTCATAGAGCTATCCAAAAAGTTCAGTGAACAAACTGAAGAAGTTAAAGGCAAGCTGTACGAGGTACTTAAACAGCACTACAGCTTTCTTGCGATTGATGAATTAAAAGATGTTGTGGACCTTTTGTTCCAAAGAAAATCTGAAGTCAGTGATTATAATTTAAGGCAAAAAATAAAACATAAACAGTACTTTGCTGAGTCTCTATGGAAAGTTCCGCACTTGATTGCAAAAACGTTTTTTGAATTTATGAAGCCGGAAGTTTGCCAGCCTCCAGAACCTAAAATCGTCCCAAAAGATGAAGACATTGTTAAGAGTTTAGTTTCGGCAGGAATATGGATAGGAATTGGGAGTATCGAAGGCACAATTGCTCAGAGTGGAGCGATGGATTCTGGTATGCAATATTTGTTTTATGACGAGAATGCTATCTACGAAAACATAGAGCTTGGTAAAGAGGTTTGATACCTGTTAGGTAAATTTACTTCATTAATAAAAGTAATTCGAGACAAAGGCAGTTAGCTGAGCATTTGCTAAGCTCAAACTTATTGGTAATAAGGACATTGAGCTAATGTATGTCACTAAACTTACTATTGCTGAGCTATATGAAGCTGTTTGGCAAAAGCCATTAAAAACACTAGCCGAGAATTGGCATATTGATCCACATGCTCTGAGTCAATTGTGTGATAAACATGACATACCACGCCCTCATAATGGTTATTGGACACAAAAAGCGGTTGGTAAGAACATATCGATTAACCCATTACCGGACAACTTACCAGCATCCCGTTTTATTGATTTATCTTCATTGCAAGGTAACAAACGAGAGAAGTCGAAGGTACAAAGTTGTCCGTTGCCACCACCTAAAAAATCATTGGGCCGATACCCACTTCTTAAGGGAATAAAACAATCGTTAGCCAAGCCTCGTCATGAATATGATTATATTATGACCCAACAATTTGACGACACGAGTGCACTCCGTCTTGATGTCTCCTCAGAGCAACAAGACCGAGCGATTGATATCCTGCACAGTTTAATTTCGGTGTTCGATGTTAATGGGTGGATTGTTAAGGTTGATAGGCATCGCTATGAAAAACGATTGACGAATATAGTAATCGTCGATGATGTCGAAATTCGGTTTAGATTGCGTGAGCGATTAAAGCAAAAGAAGCGTGAATTGACAGATAAAGAAAAGTTGGAGAAAGAGCATAATCGGTGGGTTTGGAAAGAAAACATTCTTGTTCCTAGCGGAATCCTCCAGCTAACGATTGATGCACCATTGCCACAAGGCATGAAGTCGTTATTTGAAGACAATACAAAGATTACACTCGAAAACCAGTTAGGCACCTTTGTAGAAAATTTAACGCATAGTGCCGAGCATAGTAAAGTATTAGAAGAAGAGCGGAAGATACAAGAACAAAAATGGAACGAAGAACGTAAGCGCAAGGAGAAGCTTGAACGCGCGATTAAAAGTGAACAAGAGCGGGTTCAGTTATTTCTTGGGATGTTTTCAAAATGGCAACGAGCCAACGAATGTAGAGAGTTTATCAATCAAGTCATTTCAAGTGAACTGGTTAAAGAGTTATCGTCTGAAGAGTTAGATCATTGGAAATCTTGGAGTCGCTGCGTCATAGATAAGCTCGATCCATTGATAAACTCTGATTTAAGGCTATTGTTTAATCTAGATAAAGATTTGGATAATTCAATACTTAAAGAAGCTTTAAATAGATTGGCTGAATAAGCATAAACCCTTATGTTTCAAGGGGTACAGGCTAGTTTCCGACTACTTTTGCTTATGTTGTAATATTTTTGAGTAGAAAAAGGGGCAAAGTTTCCAACTAGGTTTGTAACAAGGGTTGTCTTAAGTTATTGAAAAATAAAGGCTCTGAGTTTCCGATTAGATCTGTCGTGATCATTTGTAAATCGCGCTTTAGCGCGACTTAGCAAATTTTGAAAAGCCGCCCTTTGTAAAAAGGGCGGCTTTTTTGTGGGTGTGGATTTGGTGAAGACACATATTTGGCTCTTTTCTTGGTTTGTGGGAGCGGCTTCACGCCGCGATCTCTATAACGACTAATAACTGTGACTTCACACTAAATCTCTACGTAGGTCGCCATTTATGACGACAAATGATGTGCCTCTTTGGTTTTTCCTCGCCGGCGAAGCGACAAAAGGTACAGTTGAAGGCTGGATTCAAAAACAAGTCGCGACATAAAGTCGCTGCTACAAATTGTTTGTAGTCTTAAATGGCAACCATCAAAAGATCACGGCGTGAAGCCGCTCCCACCCGATCATCTTCAGATCGGAATAGAGTTGCGTAGTGCTTTTGCCGCCATTGCTGACAGTCAGGCCTTGTTGCGTGCATTTACCGCCTTAATGGACGGTAATGGGGAGATCGTTTACTACTAACGATTGGCCATTTTGCTGAGCTCTAAGAAAACTGGATACCAAAACGTCGTTGGATAGGGTGCTGATGTCGTTAACAGTTTCAACCATGCAAAACGTAATGGACTCCCAACCTAAATCTTTAATAAAGGCCTCAAGTTTATTGATGTTATCTTCATAGTTTTCGTCTGTGGTTAGCAGGCCGATGGAGTGTTTGTTACCGGGTTTGTATTTTCCTTGCTGAGAGATGGCACATTTGGCGTAACCGCTCAACACATAAACTGTATTTGTGCTTTTGTTCATATTGGTGACATGCTTAAGTTTAATTCTGATTTTGATTTCAGATGCATTTTTTAAACCAAGCTTGTAAATATTGCTCTGCTGTTTGGTTATGTATTGAAAATATTGAGAAAATTCATTTTGTATTTATCTTGGTTGTTGAACCCAGAAAAGGCGTCAATTTTTTGTGAGATTGAGTGATAGGGATTTCGCTTGAATTGTGTTTCTATCTAAAGCGACGCTGAAAACAAAGGGAGCTGAAGCATTACTTGTCGCCATAAATGGCGACCTACGTAGGGCACAATGCAAGAGCAAAGCTATAAAACCCAGCTTTTTCCGTGTGCTTATATCTGCCGCTTTGTCGAGATCAAAAGGTGCTGAAGCATTATTTGTCGCCATAAATGGCGACCTACGGGGTGTTTTAAGGTTGCACTGCGAAGTGCTGGCTTTCCTTTCCTTCCTTATCCCCGCAAGTTGTCTTTAAACTATCTCGTTAATCTTGCTGCTGGTACGATGAGTTGTTACTCTCAAGTTCAATAAACAAAATTAAAGGCAACATCATGCAGGAATTTTTAGAAAAGTTTGCAATCACCACCAAAGTGAATGTGGTGTGGGGAGAAATGGATGCGTTGGGGCATGTGAATAACGTGTCGTATTTTCGCTATTTTGAAACTGCGCGAATCGATTTTTTGACTCAAACGGGCTTACTTTCGGTATTATCAGAACCCACCCATAGTCCGGTTCTACGTGATACTTACGCGCAATATAAGCGGCCAGTTACGTTTCCAGATACCTTGTATATTGGCTCATATATTACCGATATCAAAGAAGATCGCTTTACCATGCGCTATGAGGCGTTTAGTGAATCGCAGCAAGCAGTATGCACAACGGGGTATGCGAATGTGGTGATGTTTAATATGAAAACAGGGAAAAAATCGCCAATTCCAGAGAGCATGCTGGCTATATTGAAGCAATATGAGATGGACGAAAATCAATAGAAACTCGGAATTTAGGCGTTGTGTTGCTGTTTTAGAGTTGTCGCGGCGTAAAGCCGCTGCTACGACAATATGAAATGGACGATAATCAATAGAAGCTTGGAGTTTGGGTGTTTCGTTGCGTTGCTGTTTTAAAGCGGTCGCGGCATAAAGCCGCTGCTACGACAATGTGAAATGGACGATAGTCAAGAGAAGCTTGGAGTTTAGGTGTTGCGTTGCTGTTTTAAAGTTGTCGCGACATAAAGCCGCTGCTACGACAATGTGAAATGGACGATAATCAATAGAAGCGCGGAGCTTGGGGGTTTCGTTGCGTTGCTGTTTTAAAACAGTCGCGGCATAAAGCCGCTGCCACGGCAATACCGGAATGCGAGATTACGCTATGATTTTGATATCAAAAGGTGAATTAAGTTATCTATGCCAACATTAACGGCGAAACAGAACATTAAAGCGATTGTTTTGGCGATTAAAGCTGAAGAGCAGTCGCTTAGAGCGCGTTATCCTATTTTAAATCAGCAAAACAGCATTGCTATGGTGATTTTGCTGTTGTCGTTAAGTGCGCTAATTGGCGTCGCGTTGCTTTACTATTTTGCCGTTATTCCCTCGTGGCTGTGCATTCTGTTGGCCGCTTTTATTACCTCTATTTCTCATGAACTTGAGCACGATTTGATCCACAAGCAGTATTTTAGTGACCGTCCATTTGTACATCACTTTATGATGTTGACGGTGTGGCTAATGCGGCCAAATACGGTGAATCCTTGGTATCGTAGAAAGATCCACTTACATCACCATAAAGTGTCTGGTACTGAACAAGACTTAGAAGAGCGCTTGGTGGGTAATGGTATCCAATCTCCTTGGTTGCGAGCTGTGGTGGTTACAGATGGATTGCTAGGTTTATTATTTAATGCCAAGCGGTTTAGTCGAGAAATCAAGGGTTTTAAGTTTTTGCAGGTCTTTAATGCTGGTTTTCCGCTTGCCACGGCTTATTTTGCGACTTTATATGGTGTGATTGCTTACTACATGCTGCAATTTATACAACCTTTTGAATTACCTAGGTGGGGAGCTGAATTACTAGCGGTTGCTGAGTTTTTAATGGTGGTGCTGATTGTGCCTAATATGATCCGCTCAGCATCTTTAAACCTCGTCACATCTTCAATGCATTATTATGGCGGCGTGAGTAATGTGTTAGAGCAGACCCATGTGATCACCAGTCGCTGGTTTTTACCGTTTCAGTTATTTTGTTTTGATTTTGGCCGTACGCACACGATCCATCACTTTGTACCTAATCAACCGTTTTATATTCGGCAATTGATAAGTAAAAAAGTACGCCCAGTTATGGCTCAGCACGAAGTACGTTTTGATGACTTACAAAGCCTAAAAAATGCAAATCACTACCCGGTCAAAGAGCGGGTTAGTCAAAAATAAAAAGCTGCTTACAGCAAAAACTTATCCAACTGTTAGGCGGTTATTGATATCGCGGCTGGTGAGTATCTGACTAGCATCAAATCCCGTTGAGCGTTTTGCCATACGGTCGTATAACAATACATTGACCGTTGCCGCTAAGTTCATGCAGCCTGTGGTTGGTACATACACCACGGCGTCGGCGGCATCCACGATTTCTTGTGGCAGACTGCCATCTTCAGGGCCAAAAATGTATAACGCATTGTCGGGATGAACAAACTGTGGCAGTGGGGTTGCGCCCTCTACCAGCTCAACGCAGACAAGTGCACGGCCTGCTACTTTTAAACTGATGAAATCATCAACTTGTTTGATGGGAATGTTGTCGGCAACGTTTTTTGTATCCGTATGATATTTTGCAGCCCTGGCGTAACGATTGCCGCTAAAGTAGATGGCTTGCGCATCATAACAACCTGCGGCCCGTAACACGCCACCCACATTGGTTGGTGATTTAGGGTTTACTAATCCGATTGCTACAAATGACTCGCTCATACTTTTTAACTCTCACTATACCGGCAGTAGCGCCAGCAAAAATTCGACGAGCGATTGTATCATGCGCGTGATTTTGTGCCAGTTGGTATTCGTAAGCTTACCTGCATCACTTAAACACAGTGTGCCGAGTTCACTGCACATAAAACGTAGTGATATGCCAATCTTAGAAGATAAAGGGTATAGAGTACGTGTAGTGCTAGGCGAAGGTAACGGTCAACAATCATATGAATATCCAGTGTGGCAAGTTTCCATTCTTGATGGTTATTGCCTACTACCGCATTAGATTTTTTGCCACCGCTCAGCTGCCGATGTGCAAATTGGTCTTATATTGAGATGTTACTCCGACTAGAGGTGAATAATATGAGTGAACTTAATTTATCAATATGATTTAAATAGTTATTCTTATATTAGCGGCTATGTGAGTTTGCTTTATTGGAGCGAATATATCGAGCGGGAAAAGACGTAATTGCAAGATACATAATTTGTTGCAAATAAATTGATACTGTATGGCTGGATTTGGCGTAATTTAACCGGAGTTCAGCACGCAAAGGCGCTTGTAGGCGTTAATATGGTAAATGGTGTTGGCGGTGATTGGTTGCGCTACAGGTAACAGACAGAACCAGTAGTAGAAACAATTATCGCCAACGAAGAGGTGGTTAATGTATTGGATGGCGATTGTGGCCTTAATAGGCGCATGTCAAAGTGTATTACTTGCTGGGATGTTTGTCTTTCATAAACAAATTGGTGTTGCCAGATTATGGCTTGCTGGCTTGTGTTTTGCGCTTAGCTTAGTGCTGCTTGACAGCTTTAGTTATCAGATTTCATTACAGCAACAATATCCCCACTTGTTGGGTTTGGTGTTTCCACTGGGGTTGGTGTTCGGCCCTTTACTGTATGGCTATGTAACTCAGCTTCTTAAAGCTAAAGTTAAGCGAGGTTTATATTGGCACTTTGTACCTGCATTAGTGGCAGTTATATTGTTGTTACCGTTTTATTTGCAGTCGGCTGGTGATAAAGCGTTGATCTTACAGGGAGATACAGCACAGCTCACGCCTTGGTATCTACAACCCGGGATCGTATTTATCATGTTAGCGAACTTTATTCAGGGTCCACTTTATTGTTATCTATGTTGGGATAAAACAATCAAGGTAAAACGCACTTTAAGGGATCTGCACTCTCCACAGTTTCATGCGGCATTTATTTGGATTATGGTGTTACTGGCCGCTTTGTTGTGTTTTTGGCTGCTTGATTTGCTGTATCTGCTCTTTGACACATTTAATCTAGCACCGTTACCTGTTAATGCTATTAGCGATAGCATGATCGGTGGCTTGATAGTGCTGATCAGTGTATTAAGTTTTCAAAAACAAACCCTATTTTCACCCGCGCTAAGTAATAGTGCTGCACAAAGCACTTTGGCTGTAGTACAGGATGAGCGTGGTGAGTCTCACCATATGCCTGCAAAGTACCAACATTCGGCATTAAATAAAGAGATTGCAGATGCTTTGTGTCAGGAGCTCAAAACCCATATGGAAGTCGACAGAGCCTATCTCAATCCTGAGCTTTCCCTCAGCCTGTTAGCACAACGCACAGGGCACTCCACACATAATATCTCGCAAGCGATCAACCAATCTTTGGCGTTGAACTTTTTTGACTTTGTTAATCAGTATCGCGTACAGGAAAGTAAGGTAATGTTACTTAGAGATCCAAGCTTGGCAGTATTGGATATAGGTTTGGGGGCTGGCTTTAATTCCAAGTCATCTTTCTATGCTGCCTTTAAAAAGCACACCGGGGCAACTCCGAGCCAGTTCCGAAAGCAGCACGCAGATTAAAACTGCAAAGCAAATACTCAAGTAGTGTTATTTTCCCGTGTTTAAAGGTGCAATCCTATCGGTTCGACCTTATTGCACTGCTTAAAACCTTAGTATTTGCAGCTCCGAACAGTTGAGGAATGAAAAATCATGAAATGGCTAAATGTCCAAACCAAAGCATTATCAGTACGCAAGATAAGCTTTATAACGCTATTACTAAGCACGATGTTAACGTTAATGGGCTGTGGAGGCACAGACAAAATAGATACCTCGAAATTAGAGGTCGATGTATGGTTAAAAGGACGGGCTGAACAGGATTTAGCTCAATTACAGGATGAGCTGAAGCGGGTGGACAATATTGAAAATTCGATTGTTTTAGTAGATGTCCCTAAACATAAGTATCGTTGGCATAGCGTACATGGCATCGCCAATAGTCGCACCAATTTGACCTTGCAAAAAGGCGATAATTTTCGTACTGGCAGTATCACAAAATTGCTCACCGCAATCAGAGTATTGCAACTGCATGAGCAAGGCTTACTCGCACTGGATCAAACGCTCGACGAGATCTTGAACGACAGCGATATTCCGGCAGATTGGCGAGTTACTGATCTAAGTGTGTATCAAGGCCAGTCTATGGCAAGTGCCATCACAGTGCGTCAGCTATTGCAACATACCGCTGGGTTACATGACTATTTGTTTGAGCAAAGTCCTACTGGTACTTCCTTGTTTTGGGCCATTCTTGATGATGCTACTGGTGCTGTGCCTAGCGGCATGGCGAGTAAGCAGTGGTCAGCAGAAGCGCTTTTGCTATATTATTTTTCCAGTGGAATGGGGCAAGTACCTACTTCGCAACCAGGAGATGCATTCAACTATACTGATACCCACTACATGCTGTTAGCTGTGATCATTGAAAAGTTAACGGGGATGTCGTTGGCTGAAAACTATCGTCTTGGGATCTTTAGTAAAGCTAATATGACCGATGCGTATTTAGAATGGTATGAACCACCACAATCGGCGCCGCCCGTTGATCATTTTATTGATACCCGCCAGATCCGTTCGGATGGTAGTAACATTAATATTGTGGCTAAGGCCATAAATACGTCTGCAGATTGGGGTGGCGGCGGTGTTGTTAGCAACGCTGAAGGTCTGAAAAACTTATTGAGTGCGCTATTTAATGATGAACTATTCAATGATCCAAACACCCTGACACAGATGATGACGTTTGTTCCAATAATGGAAGCTGAGCATTCAACCAAAGATGTGCACATCACTGAATATAACTACGGATTAGGCTTAATTGAGCGAGTTTATACCTTGCCAAATAAGCGGAAAGTCAAGATATATGGTCACAGTGGTTTTTACGGACACTGGGCATTCTATGAGCCAAAAACCAAAACCAGCATAGTGATTGCGCTCAATCAATCAGCAACGACTAGTGACTGGTTAGATAGGATAGTCGAGATATTGGATAACGCGCAGCTATTTGGTCTATCGCTTTAGCGCGGGTTGTTGTCAATTAAAGGGGTTGAGTCGTTGAGTCAGCATAGGAAACCAATAATGATGATCCATCGAGTTTTTGTTAGATGGCATTTCCAACATTGGCATCTATATCAATAATGTAATTTATAGCCCCTTGTTGTTACGCTCTCAGTACGGCTAAAGGTTTTGATATTTAAACCAAAGCTCTTCACCGTGTTGTCGAGTTTGAGTCCAAGCTAGGGGCTGGTGCGATGTTGGAATTGTCGAGCTAAAGCCCGACCTACAGAAATTGAGCTTAGTAGTCTTCCAACTCATCGTCAGATAAATCGTTTGATTTTCTGTAGCCTGGCTTTGCTAAAATCTCAACATAAAAGGAAGTGAGGTTTTCAGTTTGCGTTTTATCAATCAACTTGTTTAGTTGTGATAGGTGCACTGGCTCGGCTTCGGCTTCTGTGTTACCAAACTTACAATCAAAATCCCAATAATCAGCGCCCGCTGGTAAAGTTTTGTTGCGCTCGCGCTTTAGGTATTTTTTAAGCTCATGCTTAACCGCGTCAACGCGTCTTTCAAGTTTGATTTTAGGGTGAATTAGTTCAAATGTCTTTTTCATAGTTGCCTTCAAGCAAGAAATACTCAATCGGCAAAACAGTATGCCTGAGTAGATAATGTGTATTGATTTAAGCGTAAAGCTTACGCTCGAATAAATACAGGAATGTAATGGGATATTTTACGTTATATTTTGTGAACTGGCGAGGGGCTTTGTGAATGCCCAAGAGAATAAAAGCTGAGTTGGTTGCGCGAGTTCGCAGCCAACTCATATTACTAACGTAACCATTGATAATGGCGGCTTAATTCGCTTTTGGTTGCGTTTGAGTTGGGGCTGTTGCAGCCAATTTACGCTCCAAGCGTTCTAATTTTTCTGCCAGTGCTGTTTGTGTCATCTCTATTTGGGTAAGGCTTGCGCCGATCTCTATCTGCTTGGAATCTCGGCTTTGCGCTTGAGATTTTAACTGATCAACATCGCCATTAATGGCAGCAATTTGATTTTTGAGTACGTTAGCAGCTTGCTGTTGTTCTTCTAGTAGCGATAGTTTTAAAGCAAGCTCTGTTTGACTCTGCGATAGCGTTTCTACTTTGGAAGTCGTACTGGTCTGGCTTTTAGCGTTATTACTTGCTTGCTCTTCAAGCTTTTTGATGTCTGATTGGTTTCTTCGCCACGCTGACGCCCATAGTTTATCCATTTGCGACCAAAGCTCGTCTGTGCGTTCGATTAGTGTGTTCAATTTTGCTTGCATTGCACCTGCGGACAAGTCCATCTCTTCATCTGTGGCGGTGAGGGTATGTTCAAGCTCGGCAATACGCTTTGTTGATTCGAGTAATTGTGCCTGGGTTGTTAAGTTTTGCTGGTAGAGCGCAAACGCCGCAGCGGCCAACGCAATAATCGAGATTGCACCCAACCAATTCATCATCCCCATACCTTTGGTGGGCTGGCTTGTTTGTTTGGTACTTTCTTTTGGTGCTGAGGTTTTACGGCTCGCTTGAGTGGTGGAGTTTTTATAGGCTTCAACCTGATCTAAATCTGGCGTAATACTGGGAAGCTCAGGTTCAATTCTCTTATCCAACGTACTTTCCTCTTTTTTGAGATTTATAAGGAGCCTTAGCAGCTTACTTGAAAATAACGCAATATGGAATCGGCTGGGTTAAGTGAATCGATGGAGAAGGGGAGAGCTTTGCCGATTAGAAAAGCTAAAGGTGCTTTCTGATCTTGTAGTTAGTTTGAACTTACCGTTACTGTGATGACATCTGAGTAAGTACCTGCGGCATTTAGCCCGTTGGAAAGCGGGGTGATATTCAACGGCGTTGCTTTGGTTTCACCACTACTACCAGTGCCTGCAGCTGTTGCATTGGTGTGCTGATATACACCATTTTGCAGATCTATCCCTTCGCTATCACCAATATTTAGGGTGTAAGCCAGTTTGCTGCCTTGACCGTTATCGGAAACTAAAAATCCGCCATTGGCAGAGCTATAAGAAGTGGTTGCATTTTCGCCGGTATTGCACCAAACCTCTAATACGCCAATCTGTTGGGTTGTTTGGGATGCGTCTAGGTTTAGTCCCGTGGTGTTGTTTTCAGTGCTAATTGTTTTGCAAGTGGGGTCTATAGTGCCTTCAAAAGAGAATTTACTTTCAGAAGCCGTTGTATCAATAACTGCAGCATGCACAAACATAGGTGCGCTTGCTAAAACTGCAAAGAGTGATTTTTGTATGGTGTTCATGGCTTCTTCCCCCCAAACAAAGTACAGCAGTTATGTCTCAATTTGCAAGTAAAATGCCACGGGCTACGGGATATTTTATCTGTAGATTTGGGGAGCGTAGAAGATTATCTCAGAGCTATAAAGTAATTGCCGGGATGTATAATTACTTGCCCGGCCATTTACTTTATTTGGGGGAGGGCAACGAGTGCTTTTGTCGAACGCTCACTGTCTCATTATTTTGTTAATTAGGGCTAACCGTTACTGTGATGGTATCAGAGTATGTACCCGCATCGTTTAAGCCATTTGACTGTGGTGTGATCTTTAACGTAGTTGCTTGCGTGTCACCTGCGCTACCAGTGCCTGCAAGCGTAGTTAGGTGCTTATAAGTACCGCTTTGTAAGTCAACACCTGACGTACTGCCGATATCTAGTGTGTAAGCAATTTTGCTGCTTTTGCCGTTATCAGCAACTAAGAAGCCGCCGTTAGCTGAGCTATATTCAGTTGTTGCATTTTCACCTGTGTTACACCACACGTCTAGCGTACCAATTTCTTGAGTTTCTTGAGTAGAATCTAGATTTAAGTTAGTTACGCTGTTTGAGCCACTATCAGTTTTACACATGGCTTCAATAGTACCTTCAAAGGTGAAACTTGCTTCATTTCCTGTTGTTTCTACTACAGCAGCTGCCGCAGTCATTGACGTGATTGCTGAGGCAACAAATAGTGATTTAAGTAATGTGTTCATGGCGCATCCCCTTGAATAAAGTACTGCTTTATAATTTGTGTTAGGTTGAATACCTAGTTATCCCAAATTAAAAGCAATTGGTGTGCCAATGTTTTTAAGTTTTATTTTTTTATTGTTTTTTTTCTTATAATTCAAGTTATTATCTTGGGTATACGGTGAGTGATAAATTGTCGCGATAGTAGCCTGCAGGCATAAGCTCGGTATTGCCTAGTTGAAATTCAAAGCCAAACCACGAATCTCTGACGCCGGGATAGAAATTATAGCTTCGCGTTAAACGTTCTGATGACGATATTTTGACGTTATCGAAACTAATCGCGTAATCAATAAGGGCTCGTTTGTTGGTTTCATGACGCAGGCCGTTATATTCAGAGTCTAGGACGATATCGTATGAGCTATTACTCAATATTTTTATACCCCAGTAAAAGCGCATATTCGTTTTTAGTTCGCCTAAGTCTATGAGGTAGTGACCATCATCGCCCGACACTTTACCTTTGCTTGAGTTATCGAGCGAGATGGCGATTTGTGGCTCGGCATAATAGGTCATCTCCAGATATTGCTCTGCGATTACCTTGTTGCGCCTTACAATAGACACTTTTACCGCACCATAGTAATAACCCGCAGGAAACAAACTGTAGTGCCTTAAGCGCATCCACATTTGTGTAGAGCGGCTAGTTAAGGTTGCTTTGGCGATACCGTTTTTAACGTTAATACGTTTGTATTGAGAGTCCAGCAGTCTAGCGTATTTATCTTCAGTCGGGCCCGAGAAGACAAACGAATAATAATATGTATCTTCAACCCAGATTTCATCGGCACAATCTAGTAGCGAATCTGAAACTTGTATTTTTAGCGGTAAATATACGGTTACTTGATTGCCATACTCTTCTTTTATCTCGGCTGAGTTAGATGTCGCCAAAAAATTGCCATCACATTTGTTGCGCTTGGCTAATGCAACAGGCGAGATCAAATAGCTGAGTGCAAGCAGCAAAAATAGTGCGAACTTCATTTGTTTGGATCTCCCTGTAATTGTGCTTGCTCAAGCGTGATGGTGCCAATTTTGATAAATCGTTTTTCGCCATCATTCACGGTAAATTGTCCGACGATGTCATTAATTTCGATTAGGTAGCTACCTGTACTGATACCTTCTACAACAAATCGACCCACTCGGTTGGTAAAAAAGGTGCGATTGATTGGAGCGTTGTCACTGTCGCCGGCATTAGATTGCCTTATTACTTGTCCTCTTCCCAGTGCAATAGGTGTGCCTTGTTCGTCGACTATTGTACCTATCACGGTATAAGATAGGTCCGAACCTACTTGAATATGGTGCCCTGTATTGGCGCCACCTACTAATTTATAAGTGCCGGGACCCCAATCATAACCCAGAGGGGCGTTGGGTACATCAATATTAAATTGATAGTTGGTGTAGCCAGTGCCCAAGTCAATTAATGCGCCAATGTGTTGCGTTGGTTGGTTTTGTGCACGGCCAAAGCGGTCGACGTTAACTAATACGTCGTTATTTTTTAATGTTTTATGCTTAGTAACTACAGCAAAAGGAGTGGTAGTGGTGGCACCCATACCAAAGTGACCATCAGCAAAACCTATACTTGACGATAAGTTAACACTGGCGGAGCTGTCACTCGTAAATTGCGAGCGAGTGTAATTACTTGCGGTCATATCAGCTCTAAAAAATGCGTTAGTATGGCTGGCTTTTAGCTGTTCTTGCCTATACCCACTGCCTTTTTCCGCCCGTAATTCATAGCCATAGTCATTGACGTAGTTATTGTTAGTTTTGGCATAGCTTACGCTGGCGACTTTACTACGGTTGTTATATTGAGCTCTCGTGCGGACGTTGTCTTGGCGGTTGTAATGGTTCCACGTGAAGTTAAGCACGAATTGATTTTCAGAGACGACACGAGGATCGTCACTGACATTATGGTTATACCCAACTCTTACCCTAGCCCCTTCGTAGCGAAAGTTAAGCTCAGCAGAGAGGTTTTTAGTGACTAAATCTTCATTATTTACTTGCCGCGTTGCGTTGAGCGTAAAGTCTATGTGGTCGTTGATAATATAGCTGTAGTCAGCAAAAGCCCTTTTGTTATTGCTGAGCGTGCCCTCTTCAAGCCAAGGCGAGTTGCTAAAGTCTTCCATGATTTCATAGCCCAAACGTAAGTTGGGCGAGCCATAATTACCATGACCAAAAATACTATGCTCGGTTTCTATCGAGAAAGCATTGCCGGAAATATCAGACGTTTTACTTTGCGAGTAACGCAGCGATACATTGCCCAAAGGGCTACTGAATGTGGTGATTGAGCCAAATACTTGCCCTTGTGGATGGGCCGCGCCATTAACTCCAAGTGAGAGTTTATCGGTAACGCCATATTCGTAACTGCCAGAAAGCAGCGCGTCGTCGTCATAATGATAACGACCATCATCTACTACCGATAAAAAACCAACTGTTAGCGAGTAGTCACTCACTCCTCGAGCTAATAGCCGAGAGTTATAGTGGCTAGTAAAATGGAAGTGCTGGGTTTCACCGTTGGCATATGTCGCAACAACGTGAATATTATTTATGCCTGAAGTCAACGGTAAGTCATTGAGGTCATAGCGTCCCGCTTTGAGGCGTACTCTAGAAATCAAAAACTCATTAATAAATATCTCAAGTGTTGCAGGGCGGGGTAACATAAACTGTTGGCTGTTACCTGGGGTGATCTTACGTTGGGGTTGTAGCTTTGAATAGGCGCTTGCGACTTTGAAGCCTGCAAGTGGAGCACCCGATAAATGGCCATTGTTACTGCTTTGGGTATCGCCTAAAGTGAATCGTCTCGGTTTTTCGGGCTGGTCGTAAAACACCGCCGTATCACCACGGTAGACGTGACTTTGCTCGGTGCTGCCGCTTTCCCAAAAAACCGAACTGTGCATATTTATGCCGTTGCTACCGCCAACATTGGCATTTATAAGCCATTCGAATTGTGAGTGGTAGCTTTGATTATTGTCACTACGCTCATGGTTTAGGTTGAGATTATTCAGTAAAGCCCAACGCGCTTCTTGTGTTGGTTGTTCAAAGTATTTCTTTCTGCCATAAGAAAGCGTGTCTGTAGCCATGGCCGCTTCTGCTAGTGACATGTCTATAGTGAGATCTTGTGCCTTGAGATCAAGCGTAATTCCCTTTGCTTGTAACATATCTAGGGTGACCTCGTGCTCCTCAAGACTTGAGAGCCAATCGAGTACGTCTTTACTTAATACGGATTGTAGGTTTTCCTTTAGCTGCATGGCTGAAACCGATTTTAAATCGTATCCATCTACAGAGGCAGAAACTTGCCCTACCTCGGCATTATTCAGCCGAACGGGAAAATCCATTGAATAAACTGCCGCCCATGCGGGGGCTGTCCACATCAGATAAAGTGGAGTAAACCAAAATTGTTTTAAACGAGGCAAGCCCAGGCTTGAGCGCACTGTTAACATCTAGCTATTTTTTACTTAGAAGCCAGTAGATTGATAAGCTCTACTGTTTTACTCGGCTTGTCATTAAGCAATGGCTGTAAATTTATCACCATAGTGTGATTTGGCATTATAAAACGGCCTGAAGTAACTGACTGAAACTTCACCCAATCTATGACAGTTGCGCCATCGTGGAAACGGTATTCAAACTGCGATAGGTCTAGTACTCGGTCGCCTTGGTTACTTAGGGTGAGTGTACAGTCGGTTAGCTCTTCACATTGCAGCGCGCTGTTTATTTGCGATTGAACACCATCCGGACTTACAAACACTAAAGTGGCAAAGTTAAATACCATTTTAACGCCAGATGCTTCATCTTCTCCGGGAAGTGGCAGCTGTTTGAAGACAATGCGATAAGACTGTGTTTGTTTGAGTTCGGGCGAGCCTAGGTATTTTGCTCTGAATACTTGATAGCTTTTTGCCGGTACTTCCACTTGCGGAGGCAGCACAATAAAGTCTTCTTCGGCGCTGATCAGCACTTCTTTTTGGTGCTCGTCAAAACTACGTTTAAGTACCTCTATCTCTATGGGTAAAGGATTGTCACTGGGGTTTTGGAGGCGGTAGGTCACGAGTGACTTTTTACCATGTGACGAGAGGTCGACAATCATAGGTTGTACTTGGTAAGCCAAAGCCGGAGCTGCTAAACAAAACAGCAATAACAACAATATATGCATTCAAACTCCAACACTGAGAAGACCAAAATTTCCGCTACACGATACCCAGACTATTTGGTATTACAAGGGTAACATATACACTTTTTTTAATAATAACCAAATAGTATGGTTGAAATTAGAAGAGTGACAGTTTTTCACAAACCCGAATAAATCTACATTGCTTCAGTCTTCAGGACCAAGCAAAGTAAAGGTTAAATGTTTACGCATATCTTTTAAAATCACTCCTTTTTTCAGCATGGCGGCGCTTAAGCGCTTTTGCCATTTAAGGAGTTCTGGCTTTGCGGCTTCCAGTGCCTGTTCGTTCTCAAATTGGAAAAAGAGTATTAATGAGCCGGGGAACAAGTGATATTCCACATCAAACCAACATTGCACCATGCCGGGAATTTCTGCACGAGCTTGTTCTTCGAGTTTATCTGCAATGGTCAGTACCAAAGCTTGTTGTTTTTCTTGTACTTTTGAGAGCTTTTTCATAATGCTATGGATGTAAGAGGCCAAAAGCCTAATTATACTCAAGCTTATGGGCTATCAACAACTTTGTTGTTGATAGCCCGCTCAGAGTGAATTGCTTTTTCAATTCACTCTGAGCCGCTTTTATGGGTTAAGGTGCTGACAGCGCAAGTTTTGGTAGCGGTAGTTGGATTGCTTCTGCGCTGACGGGTTTTCCGCTTAAGAAAGTTTGCATTCTGGCGAGCACCAAGGGTGAGCTTGTATAAAGGTTGTGGCCCGCATTGTTCACCATAATCAGGGTCAAATTTGTGAGCCCTCTCACAGCTTCAAGTTGTTCTTCTGGATAAGTTCTACCGTCTAGACTCCCTGTAAACAATAAAGTTGGGATGTTGGATAGGGGAGCGGTTCTAAAATCATCGCCTAAATCTAGTTTTTTATCTATCAAGTGAAGTGTTGGCATTGGAAAGTTAAGCTTGTCGCCAAGCAAGGCCGTTGGCGATTGGTTTGTCACTTTTGCAAGGCGTTTAGCGGTGATCCCTGAAGCCACATCCATCGCCAGCGGCATCAATTTGAACGTAATGGGCTCATCGGTAAACATTCCACGCTGTAAAACATGCTTTAACAGCTCGGTATTGCCATTATCTAAACCTAAATAAATATGAATTAGCATGGCAAGATATTGGTTAGGATCGGCAATCATCATGCTAGCTAACGACTGAATATGATGCTTTTGAAATAACATGGGTGTTTTTGAGCCGTCTTTTTGTGTAATTTGAAGTGCAATAGGTTGTTGTTCAAGTTTACTGTGCACTCGGCGCATCAAAGCGGGTAGATCCGAAACTTGTTGTTTAAGAGCTTGCTGATTGATAATTCCTTGAATTCTTTCAAAGTATTGATCGGTTAGATAAGGTAGTTTAACGGTCTGATTGAGCCCTTCAGCACTGGCGATAATTACTTTGTCAAGATGCGCTGGCATCGCTTTTATGGCACTGAGTGCCAGATGGCTGCCGTAAGAGATCCCCCAAAGTGATACTTTGTCAGCTTTTAGGTGTTTTCGTAAGTCGTTTATATCTAGCGCATTCTGCTCGGTATTATAACCATATATATCAATATCTTGAGACTTCCATTGAGTAAAGCATTCTAATGCGGCTTTGCGGTAACGGTCTGCAATTTGCGCTTCAGTGGTAACAGAATTAAGCGCAATATGTTCATTAGACACGCAAGGAGCAGCTTGCTCTGACTGGCCCGTACCTCTTTGATCTAGCGCAATAACATCACCAAACTCTCTTAGTGCTTGAAATAAAGGAAATCTTCGCCACTTGGCAGTCGCGATCCCTGAACCGCCGGGGCCACCAGATAAATATACGATAGGGGAACCTTTATTGTTGCCGGTTGCAGGAAAGCGCACATAGTTAATTCTAATTCTTTTGCTGCTGGGGTTATTCCTGTTTTCAGGCACCCAGAGGTGCCCAGCGATGGCATCCGTTGTTTCTCTGCTGTTGGCTTGAAACTCGATTTGTTGCTCATTGCTGTACAGCACTTGCTTATCGCTGCCTTTCGCTGCGCTTACGCATAAGCAAGTGAATAAGCTTAACGCGGCTATTAATGTGTGTGTTGATCGCATAGTATTACTCCTTAATAGTTTGTTCTTATTGAATACCATGGCAACTTTATGGGGTAGTGAACTTCTATGAGAGGCCTATATTTATTGGTTTGTAGGCTCAGCGGTAGTAAAAGGCCGACGAACGGTTAAAGGAAAAGCGGTAGAGTGTGAATATTAATCTTGTACTTTATTTAGTGATGGCTGTGTGTTGCTCGGGCGCTCTAGGTAAGGCTTATGCCAGCCAACCTTTGTTGCCATTTTCTTATGATCAAGCCGTGATGGTTTGCCCATGGTCAGTCTCACCAAAAGAAATTCCACAGTTTACTGAGCCGCAATGTTACCGAGCGAAATTATCTGAGATAGACCCGCAAAATCAGGCTGTTTGGGTGTTAATCGAATTTGAGCGAGCGAAATTAGCCTCAATACCAAGGCCCGTAGGGTTGTATTTATTTGCTAAAACATCAAGCGAAGTCTTTTTAAATGGTAGTAAGGTAGGGAACAGCGGTTTTCCTGCCGTAGATAAAGCTGAGCAAATAGGCAAAATGGACAGCGTATTTTATTTGCCAGACTCACTTATAAAGAAAAGCAATCAACTGGTGTTTGGTCTGTCTGCGCAGCATAGCCTTATTTCATTAGGATACCCAATTCATTTTGTTGGGATAGGGCAATTTGGCGATCCTAAGCAATATATTCAATCATTTAGTGGTTTGGGTCTGATTCTGGTTGGTGCTTTTTTATTGGGCGCATTGTACTTTATGAGTCTGAGCTTTGGTCGTTATGGCAATACAAGTGTTCGGATATTTGCCGCACTGTGCCTGCTTGCGGCAATGCAGCTCAGTGCTGAAATATCGCGAGGATTAGTTGACTATGGCTATGTATGGCATGATATTCGACTGTTGACTGTGACGGCGTTGTCGTTTTTATTTGGCACTTTGTTGCTTGTATATAGCTCCTTAAAAATCGCAGAAAAGCACGCTCTTCACTGGGTTTATATTGGTACTATTGTCACGCTTATTGTTATTATTTTTGCTCCAGGCTTTGATGCTAAAACCACTGCAGGAGTCTTTGTGCCATTACTCGTTAGCTTAGTTCAGCTAGGCTATTGTTGGCGATGCGCGAAACACAATAATTTAGCGACTTGGTTTGTGGTGCAGTTATTGGTGGCAGCAACCGTGCTCTTTGTTGCATCAAGCTTTCACGAAATTATTCACTTTGTGATCATTGCCGTCTTGCTAGTCTACCTTTTCATTCGTCAAGCTAAAGAGTTTCGTGCTCAGCAAGTGCAGCTGAGTAGTGATCAAGCTCATATTGCCAAGCTTGAGTTTAAACTCGCGCAGAATAAACAACTTCAGTCTCCTTCTAAGCTGGAAGTCAGTATTGCAGGTAAAACTGACTATGTTGTGCTCACGGATATTGCGTTTTGTAAAGCCGCAGGGGACTACGTTGAGCTGCATATGAAAGACACTACGCAGAAGCTGTTTACAGGCTCACTAAAGCAACTCGAACTTACTTTGCCCTCTATTTTTGTAAAAACACATCGTTCTTATTTAATTAATCTAAACGAAGTGGTGTCATTAGAAAGTGATAATAATCAGAGCAACTTGAAATTAACCAATGGAGCAAGTGTTCCCGTCAGTCGTCGGCTTGTCCCATCGGTTAGGGCGACGCTTAAAGCGTCAAATAAGCCCTAAGCGCTGCAGACCTTTTAAATTGGGTCTTGCAGAGCTGAAATTAAATACATCGCTCCGTTTGGCTCTATATGGCCGTCGCAGTTGCCGCTTTCTATTTGAGTGTTGCTCAATGCGGCCTGACCATCGGTTGGTAAATAAAGTGCTTTTGATACACGTCTGCAGCTCTTTTGTTGGATAGTTTGCTGTTCGACGATAAGAATATGTCCACCTCCTATCATATAAGCGTTGGGAATGTTGGTTTGGGCTAGATAGGCGACTTTACAGGCTTTATTGTTATTGAAACCGTTTGCTATTATCTCTTTTGAAGCAGGGGTTGAAACGGTAATGACACATTTTTCACCAATGGATACAGCGTATTGTCCCAGTTGCCACTTTGCTGCTACACCGTCTTGTGCAGCCGCTAAATTACTTATGCCGATCGTTGCTATAAGTGCTAAATATTTCATGAAAGCCTCCTTGCATATCCCTATTAATCATTTTGTGGTCACTTTACACTAGTATCTCACTCAGCAGCTGAAAGTTACTAGGTTAAATATGCAATGGGTTGAGGCTTACGCTTCAACCAATTGGCGCTGAAAATACCCTTTTAGAAAATCGAGCAGTAGTCGCACTTTTTTAGAGTTGGTATTGCCTTCTGGGAAAACGCCATAAACATGTATGTCTGGCAGGGTGTAATCTTCTAATACAGGAACCAAGGTGCCGGCCTGTATTTTTGGTAACGCATCGTAAGTTGGAATTCGTCCAAGACCATGACCACCCTCCACAAAAGCGGTGCGTGCCGCTGCATTGTTGGTGCTTATATCGCCTTTCATCGTGATACTATAGGCCCTAGCTCCTTTACTCAATGTGAGCGCCCCCGATGTCAGCTTGTAAATCACCCATTGATGCTGGTAGAGATCGGTGGGGTGTTTGGGGACGCCATACTTTTGCAAATAATCTGGCGATGCGCACAGGCAGGTTTTTAGCACTGAAAGTTTACTGGCTTGCAAACCTGAATCGGGAAGTGGGGCGCCTCGAATGGCCAGATCAATGCCTTCTTTGATGATATTGACGACTTCATCTGTGAGCATCATATCGAGCTGAATTTTTGGATACATAGCTCTAAATTCATTGAGTGCAGGCACTATGGTTTGCAAGCCAACATTCACTGGGCAGGTAAGCTTTATTAGACCGATTGGTTCTTTCTTTAAATTCTCAATTTGCTGGTTTGCAGCAAAGGCTTGCTCTGCAATCACACGGCAGCGCTGATAATATTCGCGGCCTGCCTCTGTAAGTGATATTGTGCGGGTAGAGCGATTGAGCAATTTTATGCCTAACTGTGACTCCAGTTTTTTAACATGGTAGCTCACCACTGCGCGAGACAAGTTTAAATGCTTAGCGGCGCCACTTAAAGTGCCTTGCTCGATAACTTGGGCAAAGACAACCATGCTTTTGAGCTGCTCAAACGAAATATCCACGCACTACTCCATCGACTTTGATAAATTGATTGTATCAATTGTTTGAACAAAGAGTTAGCTTTTGTCTTCATTGTTTAACTAGTCTTAAGCTCATACTTTTATATTTATCCGCAGGCTAAATAGCCTGAAGTTTGAAGAAAGAATGAGAGGTAATTTTGATGACAGCAAAGAAAATTTTAATGGTGCTAACGTCACATGCAGAACTAGGCGACACAGGTGAGAAGACAGGGTTTTGGATTGAAGAGTTTGCCGCACCTTACTATGCCTTTGTGGATGCAGGGGTAGAAGTCACGCTTGCTTCACCAAAAGGTGGTCAGCCGCCTATTGACCCAAAAAGCGAACAGCCTGATTTCCAAACCGACAGTACTACACGCTATTTTGATGATCAAAAAACGCAGGAACTGGTGGCAAATACGCTGCCACTAGCAGAGGTGAACGCGGCATATTTTGACGCCGTATTTTACCCTGGCGGTCACGGACCTCTATGGGATTTAGCAACAGATGCCAATTCAATCCAATTGATCAGTTCCTTTTTAGCTGCAGATAAACCAGTTGGTGCGGTATGCCATGCAACCGCTGTGCTGATGGATGTAAAAGCCACATCGGGTGAGTATCTGGTAAAAGGCAAAGTGGTGTCTGGCTTTACGAATAGTGAAGAGGCGGCAGTTGGGCTGACTGATGTTGTGCCATTTTTATTAGAAGATGAGCTGCTTAAACGAGGTGCTGATTTCCAGAAAGTCGATGATTGGAATGTGTTTGCTGTTAGAGATGGCTTAATTTTTACAGGGCAGAATCCAGCAAGCTCTGAACTTGTCGCTGAGAAAATGCTGACGTACCTAAACCAGCTGTAACCTGCTTATTAAAAGGAATAAATCATGAGTAACGCAATAAACCAAGCTCAAAACGCACAAACGAATCGTCGCATTACCTTGGCGTCACGCCCACATGGTGCACCAACGCAAGAAAATTTCAATTATGAAGAAGCACAGATCCCAACGCCAAAAGAGGGCGAGGTGCTCCTTCGTACCGTCTTTTTGTCGTTAGATCCATACATGCGTGGCCGTATGAGCGATGCAAAATCTTATGCTGAGCCGGTTGCTATTGGTGAAGCGATGGTGGGTGGCACAGTATGCCGAGTTGAAGCGTCAAATAACCCTAAATTTACCAAAGGTGACTGGGTACTCGCGATGAGCGGCTGGCAAGACTATAGCGTCTCGGATGGCACAGGCTTACTTAAGTTAGACAACAATTTACCCAACCCATCATATAGCTTGGGCGTGTTAGGGATGCCAGGCCTTACCGCTTACATGGGACTGATGGATATCGGCCAGCCAAAAGCTGGAGAAACTGTAGTCGTTGCCGCAGCAACCGGTGCTGTAGGTAGCCTTGTTGGACAAATAGCAAAACTGCAAGGCTGTAGAGTAATAGGCATTGCTGGTGGCGCCGAAAAATGCAGTTACGCTACCGAAACACTTGGCTTTGATGCCTGTCTTGATCACCGCAAGGATGATCTCGCTGAGCAGTTAGCGCAGGTATGTCCATCAGGAATTGACGTCTATTTTGAAAATGTGGGTGGCAAGGTGTTCGATGCGGTTATGCCATTGCTTAACTCAAGTGCCCGGGTTCCACTTTGTGGGTTGATCTCTCAATATAATGCCACCGAGTTGCCATCGGGACCCGATCGTATGTCGATGCTGATGGCGACGCTGCTGATTAAGCGAGTGAAAATGCAAGGCTTTATTGTATTCGACGACTATGGGCATAGATACAACGAGTTCAGCGAAGCGATGCTGCCGTGGTTAAACGCGGGCAAGATTAAGTACAAAGAGCACTTGGTCGAGGGGATGGATAATACTGTCGAGGCATTTATTGGCTTATTGGAAGGTAAAAACTTCGGCAAACTTGTTGTGCGCTTAGGTCCAGACGAACTCGTATAATTAAATTTATCAGGAAAAATTAGATGTTAACTGTTCACCACTTAAACGAATCACGCTCGACAAGAGTACTTTGGCTTTTACATGAACTCGACTTACCTCACGACCTTGTTAAGCATCAGCGCAATCCTGAAACGCGTCTTGCACCCGAAAGCCTAAAACAGGTGCATCCGCTCGGAAAAGCCCCCGTGTTGGTCGATGACAGCCTAGTCTTATGCGAGTCAGGAGCGATTATGGAGTATTTGCTCGATAAGGCCGAAGACAGTCGTTTGCGACCAGATGCGGGGACACCTGAATACTATCAATATCAAGAATGGTTGCACTTTGCTGAGGGGTCATTGGCACTGCCGGTGATCGCATCTTTGATGATGAAGATGGAGCAGCGTACAGGCGATAAACCAATGGATGGTTACATTGCTAAAGAAGTCAATGTCGACTTTTCTTATATAGATGCCACACTCGCCAAGCAAAGCTATTTTGCAGGCAACGACTTTACCGCCGCCGATATTATGATGACGGTGATGCTAGAAATCGCAGACAAAGTCGGCTTGCTCACAGCGCATGGCAATATCAAGGCCTATCTTGAAAAAGTGCAAGCTCGCGCCGCATATCAAGCCGCACGAAGCCACGGTTAGCCTGTTTAAAAGCCAGAGCTTTGCTCTGGCTTTTGCGAAAGTAACTTCCTCTACTAAAGTTCACTCCGTCAACATGTCTGCTTTTACATTTTTTTGCTTGGCTTTTTTGCCGTTTAATAAGATGCCAATCACCGTATTTCTAACCAAATAATGGTAGCTAATAATGCCTATCGTCACCGTCAGAGATAGAGCAATAATAAACTTGATGAAGACAGGTACTTCAAGGTTCGTAAGAGGAAGTTGAATATACACAAGGAGCGGAATATGGGTGAGATAAATCCAATAGGATGCGTCTGAAATATAGCGACTTTGTTTGTTAAATTGATTTAACCACTTGAACCCAGCTAAATAAGCGACAGCAGTCCAACTGAGAATGGCGATGGTTTGAACTACAACGCTGATCAAATTGATTTTTTCAGGCGTTGCGTCGCCTGTTTTGACCGCGATGATGACTTTTTCAAGCGATGGTGGTGGCGGCAAAAAGTAAAAGTATGCAACCAATAAAGTGCAGGCAGTAATTAATAACCAATTGAATTGTTTTGAGTAGCGAGTTACCACTTCATGATGATGAAATAGTCCTGCTCCCAACAAAAACAAAGAGCCATAAAACCCGTAAGCCCACCAATGAGGTTGCAGTTTATCAGGAGCTGGAAATGGCACCATCAAATTGGACATAGATGCCGTGATGATAACCGGCAATATAACGCATAAAAAGACTGGTTTAACAACGATAGCGAGAGTGTGTTGATAAAACTTTGGAAACTTGTGTAACAGCCAAAATAACGCACAAAACTGGCTTAAATACCATAAGAACCATAAATGCATGCTTGTCACCTGTGGCTCTTTTATCTGCTGCATAACACCAAACAATGGTGGCGAGGTGCTGGCAACGCTGCTGCCCCAATGCATCGCATGTAATAACACCAGTAAGGTAAGCGGTAGGAAAATAATAAAGGGGATGAGTAGTCGTTTTAACCTGTTTTGAATATAAGCTTTACCACCACGTTTTTGAATAAGCAGGGCGGCACAAAAGCCGGCGATGATAAAAAATAGTGGCATTCTGAATAGGTGCGTCCACATGGCGAGGTAGTTAAAAAAGACATTTTTGTCTGGATCGACACTGATCCAAAGGTTATGAAAATAAGGGCCGTAAGCTAAGGCCGCATGAAAAACAACGCCAAGCAATAGTGCTAAGCCTCGCATATTATCAATATAATGAAAGCGCGCGTTGCTGTGCATTTTGCTGTCCCTGTGTTAGATACTTATCAGTTGGTTATACTATATTTTCTTGCCCAATAAAATATTGAAGAAAAGCGAACTCTTTAGACTGAATCGTTGTTACGAAAACATTTAATAACAAATAAAGAGGGTGACCGACTTTATTTTTATCCTGATTTGGACTCAAAATAGAGACTTTATCTCGCTGGAAAAGGAACCAGAATGAAAGCAAAATTGATATTTGCAAGCGCAGCATTAGCGGTAGGGTTAATGGGGTGTAATAGTGACAGTAGTGGTCCACATGGCGGGGATAAATGTGGTGACATTGCCAAATCCATGTTTGATATTACAGATTTTAGTTTAGGTGAATTCAAAATAGAACATGGTAATGTGGATGAGTTTGTCAACTCACCATACGACAGCACCCTTCCCATAAATTATCAGGAGCTAGTTTTACAGCTTAAAGCAGACACACAATATGTCGCAGGGGTAAGCGGACCAAGCTTTCAATTCTCTTTGATTAGTACCGCGTACGCATGTTCTCCCATATTACCCTTTACGACTGAAAGTATCACCGATATAAAAATTACCTCAAGCGCTGCGTTTAGCGACGAGTTATCTGCCGGTTCAAGTTTAAATGACGTGTTTGACGTGGTCTTTATTGGCCTTGAATACAGCAATCAGGTTGCTTACCGCCAGTTAGAAAGTAGCGAAAAAGACTACTTTTCAATATCCGAGTTTTTAAATATAGAAGAAAAAAGAGCCAGCAAATTTATCCAGTTTGCCCTGAACAGTGAACCTACTTATAAACAGAACCATGTATTTTATATTGAGATTTCACTGGATACCGGCGAGCAATTCTCGCTTGAATCTCAAGAACTCAGTTTTACCGAGTAATACTAAAAGTATCACACCACAGCGCTAAGCTGTGGTGCTGTGTTCACTGCTTTGAATGCTTGATTGAGGTAGCTCTAGCTGCGCTTCAATGGCGTGGATCAGCAACATTGCTTTATGCCACTGCTGTGAAAGTTGCCACATTTCCGCTAGTGTATTGATATTGCTTACCATCTTATCTATCGCCAGTGACGCGTGAGTACCTGCCAGAATTAAGTCGTCTTTCACATCGTCATGTAAACGTTGCAATGTCTCTTGCGCCAACGACAGCTCTGCAGGTGTTACGCTTTGCCCATGTAAACTGGTTTTCATAAAGTGGCTAAGCTGGGCTTGGTATTCATTCAATTGTGCATGCAAGTCATGATGCTCTGCGAGTTGCTTATATGGAGCGTGTTCCGTTAATTGTTCTACACAGTGACTACAAGTAAACAAATACTGCTCAATACGCATGAGTTTAGCGAGTAGTGAGGTGGTCTGTGATGATAATGCTGATTGCTCTACCGACACAATAAAAAGGCTAATTTGCTGACACAGAGATTGGATTGCATGGAGTGCCTGTTCAACTGCGAGTTTATCGGTTGGGAGTAGGCATTTATCAAACTGGGCTAACACCTTATCTGCAACGAGTTTGGACTCAAGCAATAACGCATTGATTGCAAGCTCTGGCGTTTGGGCGATGGTATTATCTAAAAAGCGTGGCCTCGAAGCCGTCTCCTCGGCACTACAAAATCGTTTCATTAAGAAGCCAGCGAGCCTGTCATTGAGTGGAAAGATGAGTAGCACGCCCAAAATATTAAACAAAGTATGAAAAAGTGCCAATGACAACGCAGGATCAGCAGTGACGCCGAAAAGCGCGGTAAAATGGTTGATGAGATAAAACAGCACTGGCAACACCGCGAAAGCGACCATCGCAGTGAACACATTAAATATGACCTGAGCCGCTGCGACGCGTTTGGCATTAGAAGTTGCGCCAATGGATGCCAAGATAGATGTTGACGTGGTGCCGACGTTTGCGCCGATGACCATCGCGCCTGCGGCATATAATCCAATCATACCACTAGCAGCGGCGGTAATGGTCAAGGCGATGGAAGCACTGGAAGATTGAGTGAGAGTTGTCATCACCATACCCACCAGCAAAAAGGTCAACATGCCGTTTATTCCCTCTGCGGTAAATTGGCTTAAATCAAAAGCAGCGACAATATGCTCAAATGCGCCTTTGAGAATATCAATACCGATAAAAAATAGCCCAAAACCAACTAAGGCCATGCCTGCCGACGCTAGTCGCGAGCGAGGAAGTAGCAACTTCATCAGGGCACCAATGCCTATCAAGGGGAGTGCGATGGCTTGGATATTAAATTTAAATCCAACCGCGGCCACTAACCAGCCAGTGATGGTGGTGCCAACATTGGCGCCATAGACAATACCAAGCGCCTGATGCATGGTTATAAGACCTGCATTTACAAAGCCCAAAGAGGCCACAGTAACCGCGCTGGACGACTGCACTAAGGCTGTCATGCAAAAGCCAGATGCAATACCGCGCTGAGGGGTTTTGGTCCACACACCAAGCACTCGACGCAGCGACGACCCGGCTGCTAGTTTCAGGCCGTCTGTCATCATGCTTATCGCAACTAAAAATATCCCCAAACCGCCAAGTAGCGTTCCTGCAAGTTGAAGTGTTTCCATATCCCTTCCACGTATTACATTTTTACTCTGTTTGCTTGTTGCACAATATCACTTTTGTTGTGCTTTGCTTTGTTTAACGTCAACTTTTACCGTAGAACTCAAACTCTGCAGAAATTGCATAGGCGTTACGCCGTTCCACGACTTAAACGCACGGATAAAGCTACGCTCATCTGAAAACTGCAGCGTGTGCGCCACTTCATACAAACTACTGCCTTGAGTCAGTCGCAGTTTGGCCTGCTTGTTCTGTACGTTATTTTTGAGTTGCCTAAAACTGGTTTGATACTCAGCGAGCCTTCGTCTTAATGTTGCCGGACTGATATTGAGCTTGTCAGCCATTTGTTCTTGGCACAGTGTTCCCGCGTTAAGCTCACTATAGACTTTATCGAGCAAGTTGGCATGGTCGTTAATCGACTGCTGATGATGGAGCGTATTTGCCAGTGAATGGTAAATGGTACTGAGCGTTAGGTACTCTAACTTCGCCAAGTCTAATGATTGATTCGTTTCTTGGTATTGATAGGTGAGTAAGTAGCGATTGCTTAAGGGTTTAATGGGAATGTGGGTGATAACCGAATTTAGCAGCGAGTTTGAGTCACTTTTGGTCTGCACTTGTGTGAGTTGAACTTGGGTGGTTTCGGCGCACACATATTTTACGAGGCCATGGATCAATATCAGCATGCTATCTAACATACAGCGAGAAAATTGCGCGTCAGCGGCCGTGGCATAGTCAAAGGCCGCATCATCAATTATGTAACTCACTTGAGAGTGTGATACCTCGCAGAAATTGTATGTTCCCGCGTGGATAAAGTTATAGCCTCGGGCAAGCTCTTGTAATAGCTGAGTAATGGTACGGCAATGACGCAGGCTATTGAATACAAATTCGTTGGTGCCCGGCAGAAGTTTTTTGCGGTTGAGATTTAGACTTTCGTCATTGAGTTCGACAGCACAGTGTTCCATCACGCGCATAAACTCAATGGCATCTAGGGCGTCAATAGCTTTATTGATAGCCAAAGACCGAGCGACCGCAGCAAATTCCAGTTTTGCTGCGGTGAGTGTGTGCTGCATTAATTGCACGTAGCAAGGTGCAATGGCGGTGTTTGACATAAATACGTAAGCTCATCCTGTCACTCTCAACAATTCAGTTAATCAACATCAACTCTAGATAGCAATAGTTTTGCGTTGCAACTTTAGTGCAGTATTTTGTCACCACTCATCTAGGGTGTACTTAACCAATTTTTGATTTGGTTGATTGCACTGGGCTCCCAGCCAAGCTCTAGATGGTTGGTGGCCACAACCGCTGAGCCAGCCAAGTTACTTATTCCTGTGCTGTCGATGCAGCTACTGATAAATACAACGCCATCGGAAGGGCCGGTATGTTCATTGTGAATAAATGCCATGTCGGCCTGATCGCCGCAAAGATTATAAACTTGAACGCTGCTGTCGGTGCCAGCGCTACGAACTTGGTCTACCAGTGAGTTGACCGTAAACGTTGCAATACCTCGGCCTTTGCTCACAAACCCTAAGCCACCGTAGTAAGTGGTGTACCAATCTTGCTCTGTGGTGGGGAGTGCATATTTATCATCTAGTGCTTTTAGCATCTGCGCGGAGCCGGGAAAATAAGGTGAGTCGTAAACCCACTCGGAACTTGAATACCATAAGCCAAAACATAATATCTGATCATGCGCAGTAGGCCCATTTATGCTGCCGCCACATTGCGAATAAGCACCATAGGTATGATTAACGCCGTGACGAAATGACCAATCAATGCCGTTGTTGGGGGCGCCGAGCATCACTAGTTTGCGTACATCACTGTTGAATTTAGTGCTCCAAGCATTGGTCAAAGAAGAAATATACATGCGGGCATTAAACGCGCTTTTTGACCAAGTGACTAAATCGACTTGCGTTGCCCCCGTCTTATTTTTAACCTGAGCGATGGCATTGGCGATCTGCTCCGCCCAGATAAAGCCATCGCCATTTTTATGCGCCAGATTTAAGGCAAAGACTTTGTAATCATCATTGGCAAGCGTTTGCATTAAGCCTTGCGAAGGGCAGTTTTGTCGACCACAGCCGTAACTACCGGCCTCGTTTGGATTTGCCCAAGCCAAATCAGCATCTTGATTGGCACCGTGGATCAGCAACACCGGTGTTTGGCGGCTGTTACTATCCCAACCCGGCGCATGATAAAGCAGAAACTGCGCAGAGCTTGGTTGGTTAGATGCAAAGAAAGTAGCACGCTGACCTGATTGATTGCCACGGCCGTCAGCAGGAAAGCTTTCATTGCCAATATGCCCTGAGTTATCTCGCCACCTTTCAACTTTTTGCCAGCCATTATTAATACCTGAGGTATAGGTGGCTTCAAGTGTCGCTGAAGCGTGCGCTAAGCCACTTGCTGCGAGTGAGATAAAAACGAGCAAACCATAAGTGTGAGTGCGCAACGCCGTATTTGTGTTTTTCATATTCTTATCCTAGGTCAAGTCATGCTTTAACTGATTGGCGATATTGCTGCGCGCGAGCTTGCAGACGTCGAGCACGGCAAAGGAGAAAAACGCATGTATGGTATTTTCAAAGCAAGTCAGGGTATTAAGCACACCCGCTTGCTTTAGTTTTTTGGCGAGCAGTATTCCCTCATCGTAAAGTGGGTCGCAGCCGGCAAGCAACACACTGGTGGCAGGAAGATGCGTCATGTCTTCAATAAATAATGGCGAGACATTGACGTCCGCCGCGCTTTGCTCGGGTGCTAGATACCAGTCGCAGGTGTCTTTAATTGCCTCCCTGGTTAGCAACAAGTTTCCATCGCCATACTGCATGCGTGACGGATAGGTTTCATGGGGAGAAAAGGAATCAACCACAGGGTAAACTAGGTATAAGTTACTTAGGGTGTTTGGTTGTTGTTGATGTAAGTTATGCGCTCCAACAAGCGCTAAGTTACCACCTGCACTGTCGCCCATCAGGGAAATCTTAGTGGGGTCTAGCTCCAACTGCTGGTGGTTTTCTTGCAGCCAATCTACTACGGCGAGCACTTGCTGCAGGGCGCATGGAAACTTATGCTCGGGCGCGAGGCTGTATTCGACACTGAAAAAAACGACACCGGATTGCTGGCATAAGTCTTTTACCAGTCCGTCATAGCAGTCGACATCTCCTAAAGACCAGCCGCCGCCGTGGATAAACACCACCGCGGGACTGGGGCTTGCCAAAGACTGCGCTGGGCGGTAACAGCGAACGCCCACGTGAATACCATTGTGTTCAATGTGTAGGTCTTGGCGACTTACTTGTGCTTCAATCTCTCCCGCGAGCCCCAAAAACATCGCTCTTGCGCCTTGTCGTGAGGTCTCAATGGAGATTTCGATGTCATGAATGTCGCCAGCTTGAGCCGCGAGGTCGTCTAACAATGCTTGTGTTTGTTTGTCTAATTTCATAATTAAAACTTATATTTAAGGTTGATACCGTACGTTCTAGGCGCGCCGTAATAACCAAGTTGAACCCCAGGTGCTGCGCTAAGATCGAAGCCGTGTTGGCGATAGCGTTTATCGCCTAAGTTTTTGCCGTATAAACTTGCTTCCCAACTGTCGTCCGCGGAGCGGTAGTGTAGTGACATATCAAAGAGGGTGTAGCCTGACTGTGCGAGCACCTCAGAGCTGCTCACGGTGAGATAGGTTTTACTGCGATAGGCGGCACTAGCACGTATTGAAAATTCGCCTTGTGTAAAGGCGCTAAAGAAGTATTCAAAGCCTGCACGGCCATTCCATTTGGGTGAATTAACCAGCTCTCTTTCATCACTGACTTCTTTACCAAAGTCGCCGATAAGCTCATCATAACCGCCCCCTAAATAGCCCAGATTGAGGTTCAGAGTGAGGTTATCGGAAGCCACGGCTTCGAGCTCCATTTCTGCGCCGTAAATAGTGGCTTTACCTGCATTTTCAAACAGTGATAAAAACGCACCGGTGTCGGGGTCGATAGAAAAGCGGCTGAGCTGAAAGTTTTTGTAGTCATTGAAAAAAGCCGCGGTATTTAAGCGAATATTCTGATTATTCAATAAAGACTTAGAGCCAATTTCATAGCTCCACAAGGTTTCAGGCTCAAAAGGTTGTGCAAATGAGGTGATCCGGCCGTTAAAACCGCCACTTTTAAACCCTTTTCCAGCGCTCAGGTAAACCATGCTGTCGTCAGAGATGGTGTAATCGAACACCACTTTTGGGGTAAATTCTTTCCACTCCTTGGATGCGCTGTAGCCTGTAGGGCTATAGCCAATCCCCGTGCCGAATACCGCCTCCATTTCCTCAGCTGTTGTTACACCGGTGCCAAAAAATTCCTCACCTTTGGATGTGACTTCTTTTTTCTCTATGGTGTAGCGTGCGCCAAGCGTGACGTCGAGCTTTTCAGTCAAAGACCAAGAGAGGTTAGCGTAGAGGGCTGAGCTGGTATTTTCTTGATCGCGTTCTCCTGCGTTAATAACAGGCCAAGGTAGGTAAACCTCTGGCGCCACCATAACGAAAAAGTCCGGTGCTACGGAGCCGCCAAAACTCAGATCGTCCTCATTAAAGTAATAGAGCCCAGACACCAAGGAGAACTCGTCGTCTTTGTATAACCATTGAAATTCTTGGCTTATCTGCTGTTGATCTTCGAAGTTAAAAATACCAAATGATGCATCGGGAGTGGCATCTAAGTCTAAGTGCGTGCGGTATTCCATTTCGCGTCGAGCAGTGATGGATTTAAATACCGAGTGCCCCGTGAGATATTCAAGTGTTAAGCTCGCTCCCGAGGTATCGAGCTCTTCTAAATCGTTGTAGTTAACGTCAACGAGAAAAGGGTCTTCCTCAGGCGCATAATAGCCTTCTTTTATCACCGAATAGATAGGCGTTTCTCGATGTGGAGTGCGTGAGCTTGAGGGAGATGCGTTCGAGCCATCGACGACTAAATAGGCCGAAAAATTCTCACTTGGTTGATAAAGTAAGCTGCCGCGCCATGCTAGGGTATCTTTGTCGTGGTCGTCACTATTGTTATAGCGATTCTCACTAAAACCATCTCGGCTACTTTTGGCAATCGCAAAACGTCCAGAGAGCGTGTCTTCAATCAATGCACCGTTGACGCTAGCTTTTACCGTTCGAGCATTATAATTTCCAAGCGCCACGCTGACATACCCTTCGTTGTCTTGCGAAGGTTTGGCACTACTGAAACGCACCGCGCCACCTATGGTATTGCGACCGTAAAGGGTGCCTTGTGGACCACGTAATACCTCGATTTGCTCAGGGTCGACAACATCTAAAAAGGCACCTTGAACGCGCCCAAGATATACGTCATCGAGATACACACCAACGCCGGGATCGTTAAACGAGATAGAGTCAATTTGGCCAATTCCGCGAATATAAATGACCGCGTTGGAAGCATCACCTAAGTGCAGGTTGAGGTTCGGAACGTGAGACGCCAAGTCACCGAGATCTTGTACGTTCATCTTCTCAAGCTCTGAGGCGGAGAGGGCGGTCACCGCAAGCGCGACATCTTGTAGATTTTCGGTTTGCCGCGTTGCGGTAACGCTGATCCGCTCAATTTTTTTGCTTTGCTCAGAGCTAAGCGTGGATTCCGCTTCGGCATAACTATGGTTTGATAATACTGTCGCTATCAGAAGTGACCAGGTGTGCCGTGGTATTCCTTTGGTTGAACTGACTCTGTGCGATTGAGTTGCTGCAATCATGCTGAGTAACCTTTCGTCGTTATTATTATGTTCTTCAGTATAGGAATGAAGAAAATTCAATAGCTAGGACAAAAACAGTCAACTTGATGAGCAAATTAGCTCAGGGTAGAGCAAAGCCGTACTCGACTAGTATTTAGTCAATAAATAGGTTAATTTTATTGCACCTAAAAAAGATACAATCCGAGTTGCATGAAAAATACAATAACATTAACAATTACTTTGCTATTCTCGTTGCTACTAATGCTATCAACGCCGACTTTGGCATCTGAGAGTGAAAATAAGCTGCAGATCCATGTCCATTATCAGCAAGCCTCGGATTCATGGTTGATACAGTACAAATTGCCTAAAGCAGTTGAGCGGGTAAGCTTTGCAAGACAAAGCAACTTCGACCGCACGCAGCACTACCAAATAACTCAACCGGACTTAAAGTGGCAGCAAGAAGATGGAGTACTATCAATCACCGCAGCGAATGGTAAAAAGTTTACGTCTTTCTCGCTTGCATTTGATTCGTTTTATGGTTTTATCCTAAAAGACTACAGCCAAAATGTGCAATACAGTGATGGCAGCGTTTTGTTTTACACCAATCATCTTAGCCTTAGTGAAAAGTTAACTGCGCAATCTGAGCCTATATTTGATGGGACCCGGTTTTATTTTTATAGCCCTAAGACCGATATTGTTTTCTCGGGCAAGCGATATAAGCATAAGGCAAGCTGGGATTTAGCCGGAGATGGAACTTATATTTACTTTGGCACGATCACTCCCATTGAGAATGACAACATGATAGCGGTAGTAGATCCAGCGCTACCTAAGTGGGTGTGGCAAAACACACAAACGTATTTCCCCAAACTATTTGACTATTACGCCAAAAAACTTGATCAACCACTTAACTTCAAGCCAGTGGTATTTTTTAATTATGCACACTTAGCTGACGATTTTGCCAATTATGAAGGGGGAACGTTAGCTGGACTGGTGCAGTTAAGTGTGAATGGTAAACGTTGGCAAAACAAAGACAGTGAGCGTTTTAATCAGCTCTTCCACTTTCTTGCCCATGAATCCGCTCATTTTTGGAATGGTCAAATGTATGCGGTTGAAGACCATGGACATGCTTGGCTTCACGAAGGGGGAGCCGATGCTTTTGCTAACTTTGCGATGCTTGAGTTTGGTTTTATTGACGCTAAACAGTGGTTACAAAAATTTGAAGAGTCAGCCAATCAATGTTTATTGAACAAAGAGCAAACGGCGCTTAACGAATCAGCGAAGTTGCAACGATACAAAAACTATTATTCTTGTGGCGCGGTAATGGCGCTTGCTAGTCATTATCAGGTTCAAGCTACAAACCCCTCGCTGTCACTTTTTGATATCTGGCGACATCTATTCGCACAAAGTAAGGCCTACTCATACAATCAAAGCGATTACTTTAATGTACTAAATGGCTTAATCGGTAATGATAGGCTTGCTAAGGTGCTGGGACGTTTTAGCGATCAAAGAGTGGAAGATAACCTCAGCGAAATAGAGACTTGGTTTGAAGGCACTGTGCTAAAGGGGGCTGTGTCAACGGACTACCCTAGTTTTTACCATCAACATTGGGGTAAAGAGATTATAATAGAACTAATGCGTACTCATTGCAGCAGGATTAGCCTCAGCTATTACGATGACTATATCAAGACCTACCCGATAGAGAACTGCAAAGTATTTGACCATGACATGGAGATACAGTTTGTAGATGGAGTGGATCTGCTTAAAAATGGGGGATCGGCTTATCAAGCTTTCAAAGCAAAATGTCAGCGCGGTGGCGTTGTTAATTTTGCAGATAGAGCAAAGCAACCTGTTGCCCAAATCCGCTGTTTGGATCAAGTCGGTGCACTTACGCCTTACATAAAATTAACGATCGAATAGTCATACCCGAGGATGTATGGAGGCGATGTCTCTATCAAAAAAGTTGGACGAGCAGCAATGGTGCGATGTGATACGAATTTGAGCTTGTATCATATTTCAACATTATTTATTTAACCGCAGCTCAGGTTATTTATGATTAATATCCATACTCCCCCCCCTTTTCATAGTCGCTGTATCTACTTATTAGCAGTGATGTGTCTAACTTACAGGCTCGACAGTAATTCTTTGCTAAAAGATTTCTTTTATGTGCTGATTGGTGAGCCTGCGTATTACTCACGCTTTGGGTTTAACCACTCCCCAAGGCTTACGGCTTCAGGGATACCTGCAGAATATTTTATGATTAACAGCTGGTGTGAAAGTATCCCTAGTGGAGACGTTGGTTTCGATCCAGCATTTGGGTGAAGCCATGCAGAATCTTGGATAAGTGTTGACCTAAATCTGGAAGGCACTATCGAGATTTACTCAAATAAAACAGTATTGTTTTGGGTACTAACAATTGGCTAGTTTCAATTGTTGATAAAAAAGGTATTAAAATTTCAAAGTGCAACATTTTTTTAAGTGATAACTTTTTGTAAGTAATGGTTTTAATTTTCATTTCTGCTGTAAATTACACTTAATAACTGGTTTGTAGGTTGGGATTGTTCAGTTTGATAATTAACCTATAATTAATTTGGCAGGTAGAAATAAAGCTGATAACCTATCGCCCGTCTTAAAATAATCTCACTTAAACACAAGGATTATAGTGTTATGAATGCTCAAAGATTGGAGCGCATATTAAGTGCGTTTTTGCCTTCTTTTATTGCCAAGCAACTGGCTAAATCACCAAAGCTTTTGTTGTTTGTTGTTCTATTTATCACCTTGCTCGTCATTTTTATTATTAAAGTTGCCTCTTTTGCTATTTACTCTTTGGTCGTGGGAGCTGTGTTATTCGGCTGTTGGATGGCGTGGAGTGGCACTAAACGCATCATGTCGAAGCGCAAGAAACGAGTCTCTTAAAGTTAAGTCAAGATACTCTGGGCTTAATAATTATTACTTAATTAATCTGAAATATATTTTGTCGGTTTGTCTGCCGTATTAGATATTACATAAATTGAAAATCTCAATCTATTTAAGGAAAAATAACCATGAGTCTATTAAATAAATTCAAAACTCAAGCGCAATCTATTGGTAGTAGTATTGGCGAATCTACCAGTAAACTAAGCGGTGATATTGTGTCTTCAACAAAAGACAATGCAAAGCTTGCTGGTTTGAAATCAGATATCGCGTCAATCGATGGTCAACTTAATATTGCATACCAAGATATTGGCCGCAAATACATTGAAAACCTAATCAAAAACGATGGTGCAAACCTTGAAGCTGTATTGCAAGACACTATCGAGCGTATCGACCCGTTAATTAAGCGTAAAGATGATTTAGAAGCGGAAGTTATCGCTATTGAGAAGCAACTAAAAGATCAGATTGTTATTCAGGAAAAAGCGGTTTTCCAAAAAGAGTTCGATGGTGAAAAGGAGAAGCTAGAAAAAGCACTAAAGCTTGATGTTATCTCACAAGACGAGTTTGATACTAAGCTGGCTAAAGCGCGTTTGAAACTAGACAATTTCGATGAAATTCGTAAAACCAAAAAGCAGCACGAAATGGGTCTAATCAATAAAGAAGAATTAAAAGAAAAGCTAACGGCATTAGGTGCGTAATTTTAACGCTTAATTACTCCCTGATTAGCCAGCGCTATTAATTTAACCGTTATCTGTGCTGGCTATATTTTGCCTTTGCGAAAAGCCGCAATATCTCACATCTCGTGTACATCATTTTTAATCAGTAAATTACTCAATTTGAAGACTCTTTATTGCAAGGCTTGCTTCACCACCTTCCACATCCGTTAAATCTGGTACGAAGTAAAGTGCTGAAACATGCTTGAGTATGACCCCTTTGTCTTTTGACCAAGCTGGTGTCCAATTGGGTCTGGCAAAATCATTCAGAGCTACGTTGATTGTTTGCCAAGTGTTTGATGCTGGTAATTTAGTTTGGTAGTGCGCATAGCTTTTATCACCTGAGCCGCCATACTCCTGTTGCGATAACTTAACGATTAAAGCGTTATCACTTTTATACGTCAGTGCGATGTTGAATTGAGAGGGGAGCTGTTTTGTGGGCAAGTCGTAAATAAGTTCTACCCAAGAGTTGTTTTGTTTGTCGACTCGAGGTACGCGTTTAAACTGAATTGCAACTTGCTCTTCATTAACAAGCGGGCCGTTCAGAATTGCTTGGCTGCCATGCGGATCGGTCGCAAAACGCCATTGTTTTGGGTTTAAGTTTGGCTGAGTATAGCTACAGCCAGAAACCGCAACAACGAGTAAAAGTGATAAAAAACGCATAGAAAAAGCCTTAGAACAACGTCCCTAAAATATAATTTTTTAGTGTATTTACAAGGAGGTAATATGGCAACGGGGCTCATGTGCATTTTTGGCCAATGTTAGAAAATTTCAAGTCATCATACTTCTATGCGGCTTGCTAAAGTTATGGCTCCCATGATGAGAGATTGATTTATTGGTGTGGTTGATCTCATACTGTTTCTAATACAGGTTAGCTAGGGCCTAGCAAACAAATAAGGAATCGTATGGAAACGGAGTTTATCTCTTTTATTTTTTATCTTTTTGTATTTATTGGCGCTGTTTTCGCTCTACAAGATAGACAAAGGCTCAAGCAACTTGTCAAAAAAGTACATCAGTTACAAAATACGATAGAGCAGCAAAGTCGCCGGATCTCGACACTTGAAGGTCGTGAATGCTCAGATCAAACACATTCAGAGAATATGCTTTCTGAGTGTGGACAAAAGAATGGCGAAACAGCTGATAGCACATCATTAACAGCACAGACTGCATTGGGCGAGTCCACGGCAACAGCCAATCATACACAACCTCAGCAGCCTGAAAGTACGGTCACTATCGCAAGAGCTAAGCCTAGTAAGAATAAACCTGCCTTTGAATTTGACTTTACTTTAGATTCCTTATTAAAAGGGAATGGACTTTTTTGGATAGGTGCCGTAGTACTAGCTCTTGGCGGCGTTTTTCTAGCTAAGTACTCTATTGAAGCCGGGCTTCTTCCCCCAAGTGTGCGAGTGATACTGGGGGCCCTTTTTGGAATCAGTTTGGTTACTGCCGCTGAAGTCGTAAGTCGCTACAAAGAAAAGCTAAAAATTAATACTCCATACATTTCTGCAGCGCTTGCCAGTGGTGGCGTGATCACATGCTTTGCCATGACATTGGTTGCTTTTGATTTCTATCATTTTATACCGGCTAATATGGCCTTTGTTTTACTCGCCATTATTTCATTGGCTGCGACCTCTTTGGCACTGAGATTTGGCCCAGTGCTCGCAGGTATTGGCATTGTTGGTGCGTATGTCGTGCCTGCCTTGGTATCGACGGGTTCTAATAATATCGGTGCGTTACTGCTGTATATCAGCTTTGTTTCACTCTCTGCGATATGGGTTGCGGATTATGTGAAGCGCAAATGGTTGTGGTGGCAAAGTTTTGTTGGTCATTTCTTATGGTTTTGCACCGCGGTTGCGGTTGGTGGAAGCGGCGACTTTTGGGTGCTGCTGATTTTTGCGCTTATCTCTATGTACTTATATGTGTTGGTAGACGTACTGGGTTGGCGACTGACGAATTCAATGATAAGTCCTTTGCCTATCAAAGATCTATTAATGCCAAGAAAAGAGCAATTGGGGATTATACTCCCACTGTTATTTATCGCATGTGCGCTAATAATAAAAACCCAAATCGATACGCTTATTTGGGCTAATGTCTTATTTGCTGGCGTTGTTTTGTGTGCGGCTTATAGACATAGTGCATTGGATAGTTGGCCATTTTATTTGCTATTGTTTGTACTTCTCTCATTCTACTTGATGCCCAAAGTGGGCACTTACGACGACGTACTTTTTCCTTTCATCGGTAAGTATTTGTTTATTCAAGTGGCAGTGGTCATCACGATGTTATTTAGCATGATGATGATTAAGCGATATCCATCAAGACTCGCTTATTTGATGCTGTTGAACGTGGCTCCACTTGCGCTTTACGGTGTAAGCTACGCTATTTCTCCTAAAGTCACAGAAGCAATTTTGTATCCTGTATGGGCGATTGAAATGTTGGTCATCGGGCTTTTCGCCTCGTATTGTGCGATGAAAACGGATACAAATATTCAACAGGTCACTTACCTTATTTTGGCGAACGCTATGCTGAGTTTGTGTTTTACGATGTTACTCTCGGCAAGCTCGTTGACTTTAGCGATTGCGGCACAAGTAGCGTCTATGAGTTATTTGAGCTGGAAGTACAAAGTGCGTTTACCTGATTGGTTGTATAAAGCTGCACTTATTGCTGTTGTTACCCGTCTTACTTTTGCGCCTTGGCTTGCAGATTACAAGCACGAAACGATTTTAACTATACATTGGACACTTGTTGTCTATCCGCTGGTGCTGGGCATTATTTGGTTTGCTACCAAATACAACCCTTCAAAGAGCCTGAACACTTGGTTTATGGGTGTCGCAATGCATATTGTGGCGCTTCTGGTCACCACCGAAACAAGTTATCTCTTGATTGGTGACTACCCTGATTTTACTAACCTCAGTTTCCAAGAATCCGTGTTGCTAGCTTTGAATTGGCTAGTGCTTGGCGCTGTATATCTGTGGCGAGGGCAGCTCAGCGACAAGGGCAACAGACTTTATCCGCTTGCCGCGAGCTTGCTATTACTTGGAAGCGCGTCGCTCCACTTTGATATTTCGTTTGCCAATAATCCGTTTTTGGATAGGCAATATATTGGAGGCGGTGTGATTAATTGGCTACTTTTGCAGTGGTTGATACCAGCATGCGTATTTGCTGTCATGCTCCAGTTTAAGTTAATGCCACCGCAATTTAAGCGTTTGGTATACGGCCTGATAGCCTTGCTAGGGATCTTATTTATCAACGGTGAAATTCGGGCGTTATTTCATGAGGGTTTCCTTGTGCTGTCGATGCCGATGGAACAACCCGAGTTATATACCTATTCAATTGTTTGGCTATTGATTTCAACCGTATTGATTTTTGTTGCCAAGCGGATAGAGCATAAAGTGCTGATTAACGCCGGTTTTGCAGGGCTAGCCATTGTTATTTTAAAAGCCTTTGTGGTCGACATGGCAAATCTTGAAGGCTTGCTGCGCGCGTTGTCTTTTATCGGTTTAGGCTTATGCCTAGTGGGAATTGGTTGGCTGTTTCAAAAAATGCAGGATCAGCCCAGAGAGGTAAAACCAACGGCGGACTGACCCCACATTTTTACAAGCAGTAACCACCGTCAACAGTGATGTGCGTACCGCGCATTGCTGTTGACCCTTCGCCAGTTAAAAAGTCTAAGCTTGCTAGCATTTCTGTTGCTTGTAACATGCGCCCTAATGGAATCGACGACAACCCTGCATTTAGCTCGGCTATTTGTTGCTCGCTCATTCCTGCTTTATTTTGGATTTCAGTATGAGTCACCCCAGGACGCAGGTGGTTAATACGTACTCCACGATCACTCCATTCTAAATTGAGCGTCGCTGCAAGCGCCTCAAATGCGGCTTTGCTAGCGGCATAACTTGCCGCTCCTGCAAAAGCACGCTGTACCGCAATACTTGATACATAAACAACACTACATGGATTATTCATTACAGGTAACAAGCGTTGTAGTAGCATTGCAGGGCCTGTGAAGTTAATAAGCATGGTCGTATTTAAATCGCTTAGCTCATTGTCAGCAAAAGGTTTTGGATAGAATACACCTGCATTTAAAATCACCGCGTCAAGCTTAATATCTTGTGCTTTTAGCTCCTCTGGTAAGCTTTCAAAGTGGGCTGGAATGCTGCTGTCACAGAGCAGCCCTAGCACTTGTGAGGGATGGCTTGCGCATGCTAGCAGTTGGTTTTCGACCGTTGCAATTTTGTCTTTGTTTCTTCCCGTAAAAATGACTTTCCAGCCTTGGGTGAGGTAATGCTTGGCAGCTGCAAATCCAATTCCAGCGGTTGCGCCAGTGATCAAGATGGTTGGTAATGATATGGTAAATCCTTATGCGTTATACGATGGTATAAATGACATTGTAGTGATTGCAATTCGTGCTGATAAGATGATAAAAAACGAATTGATAAGTTCTCTTAGAGAAACAATGAAATGGAATTACACAAGCAATTAGAAAATTTGTATTTATTTAGGCTAGTGGCCTCTATAGGTAGTTTTCAGGGCGCTGCCGATAAAGTGCAGTTACCACGCTCGTCAGTCAGTAAGCGCATATCGCAGCTAGAGCAGCAGCTCAATGTGCGTTTATTAGAGCGCAGTACGCGTAAATTGGCACTGACCCAAAGCGGCAGCCAATTACTCAAAAGTACCGAAAAGTTACAGGAAGTATTAAGCCAGACTGAGCAGTTAAGTGAGCAGCAACGTTTAACACCAAGCGGTAAGGTAAAGATCAGCTGTTCTACATTAATGGCTGAGCGCTATTTGCTGGCTAAACTACATGATATTTCTAAACAGTTTCCTGATATACGCTTCGAGCTGAACCTGACGGACGATATTGTTGATTTAATCGATAATCAGATAGATATTGCTATCCGAATAGGGCATTTACCTGATTCTTCATTACTTGCTAAGAAAATCGGTGAAAAATCTTTTGCATGGTTTGCCAGTCCGGAGTATTTGGCTGTAGCCGGCACGCCTGACTCTCCCGATGCTTTATTGAGTCATCGTTGCCTGGTATTTAAAAATAAAAGCACCACCATGGACAAATGGCCATTTGTCCATCAAAACGGTCAGGTGTTCAACATCAAGCCTCATGCCGTAGCGTATTGTGATGATGCGCGTGCAATGGTGCAACTTGCGGTGCTGGGGCAGGGGGTTGTGATGGGAGACCCTTACTACGTTCAACAGGAATTAAACCAAGGTCAGTTGGTGCCTATTTTAACTCAATACGCACATCCTGACCGCCAACCAATTCATTTAGTGTGTTTAGGTAAACAAGGCCGCAGTAAAGCCGTACAGTGTGTGTGGGAAGCATTAAGCCATAGTTTGAATAGGATGTAATTGGGGCGTCAGGTTCAATCATTTCAACAGAACTGGTATTCTACGCGGCATACTGAGTAAGTGAGAGTAAAGAGATGATCAACGATAAAGATATCATTGAAACTTTGGACGAGCTGGAAGCTTTTTTATTGCTAATTGATAACGGTGGCTTAGGGTTGCAAAACGTGGCCGGTGTGGCGTTGGCAACGAACAACAGCGATGGCAGACCATTTATTGCGATTTTGGATGATAAACACCAATTGTTGTTGGGTCGTTGGGTATCTCAAGACGTGTATGAAAACGGCAAAGACATGGTTCGTTACGGGCCAAAGAAAGCGCATTAATATCTTTTGAGTAGCCGCATCACAGGATTTAGGATTGGGGTGCAGGATAAACCTGCTTCCAATCCATTTTGTCGGCGGTTATGCAAAACCATATCAGTGTTTAAACGTCGTTTTCAATATACACGGAGTCGCTCGCCATAAGCTCTATGGCGACGATTTCAGAACGATTCATGGTGAGTTTATATCTTTCTAACTGTATTCCCTGAGAAGATTTAAACCGCATTACCAAGTTAATTTGATAGCGACGTTCAACTGACTTTTTAGAGACCTTTTTCCCTTCAAGGCTATAAAGCTTTCCTGCGCCTTTTTTTAGATAGCGTACAAACGAACTCATGTTAAAGGTGATACGTTGTTGTACTTCTTCGTAACCGGGTAAAAACTCGTCGATATGCACTTGGTTTTTACAGCAAAAATGCAGTAGATGCGCAGCTTGTTTATTTTGCTGTCGACGCTTCTTTAGCAGCTTATCAACGTCTTCTGGTAGGTCTTTTTTACGAATGTGTTCCAGCCATATCGTTTGTGTACAAACGATGGCGTCCGTCACTGAGTTTTTAAACTTGTTGCGCCACTTTGGCCGGCCGCGTTGAATATGACGCCATGCCCACTGGGTTAAATCTTCTTTGAATGTTTCTCTAAGGCCATAAATTACCCCAAGCAAAGCGATGAGGGCGACGGTGACTTCTTGAAAGTTAGAGCGGGCGTTGAGCACAATAAACATCACGAAGGCCATGATAATACCAGTAACCACACCGCGAACTAAACGCTTTAGATTGGTACTTAAGTCAATGGTTTGTTTGTTAAAAACAACGCCATATTCAATGAGCCTTTCAAGCAATTTCATTTTATTGGTAATGCGATTTGGGTCATCCAACGTGACTTGTGAGTTGTAGCTCTGCTCCTCGCGGTATTGGCTTTCTCGTTGACAGAAACCAACAATACAGCTTCGCTCATGACTAAAGTCGCTTGACTTAGGCCCGCTGGAGAGGAGTTTCAAAAACGCTTGCTCAGTATGCCAGCTGAGATAGTTATCTGCGTTTTGATAGTAAGGCTTAAGCTTATTATCTGGCGGCGTGTAACGCCTGAGCTTCTTCAATAGGCGTTCGGTTTCTTCCACCAATAATTGTGCCGCTGGATAAAACTCATCGGCCTCTTTTAGCTTCAATGTCTGCTTTACATCGGCATCTAGTGCAATGCGGATCTGGTAGCAAAATAGGTTTAGATTAACACGGTAATCCGTTTTTTGACCTTTGCTTTGGCTGATAAAGCGGCTACGTACCAAGGGGAGATGAAGCTGCTCCGAGTAGTATGCACTGTGGCTTTTTATATTGGCATTAAAGTAGTCTACTTCGTTCAACGTGTTGGTATTAATCCCCATATCGGTTGGGATTGAAAAATACAGGTCGAGTTGGTTTGTCTCTTTGGGAAGGAGTTGATAGTTGATTTTAAAAGATAAGCTTTCGTCTTGACTTAGTTTGGCTCTGCTCACTCGGGTATGGTGCCTCCTTGAATTAACACTTTGTAATTATAACATAGATAAGTGTATAAAAGCTGAAATGGGTTTATAGGTTATTGATCTCAATGTTTAATAGGTTCTGCTAATCAATTCTCATCTTTAGAAAATCACTAAAAATAAAACCTTTAATGATTGATGTTTTTATTTTGTTAATTATGTTGATAATTGGTGTTATCAATACTAGTGTTGGTGGGGAAATTTCATACGTTAAAAGGAGGATTAGATGAAAATTTCACACTTATCAGTTGTATTAGTAGCAGTATCAACAACCTGCTCTAGCCACGCACTAGAACATAAATTGACCCCATCAGGAGTAGTGAGTCACTTTGGTGCAGTCAAGGCTATGAAAGACCGAAACTTAATAGAAAAGTCAAGCAAGGGAGTTTCACACATATCATTTAATAGTGCTGAATCAGCTCTAGATATTACTCCTGTTTGCCCAACTTTATCTACGGGAAATCTGTATACGATTAATAACTCGCAATCAGGTGATGCGAATTGTTATCACTTTGAAATTACTGAACGTAGCAAAACAACCGCTTTGTTGGTTGATCAAAATGCACTGACCGATGTCAATTTATCTATTTTGCGTCACAATAGTGATGATACTTACACCACAATTGGCAGCTCTGCTAATGCAGGGAATCAAGATGAAGTAGTTGTTGCGCTTACCGAGCCCGGACATTATTACTGGTATATGGAGGTGATTGAGTCCGATGGGTCGCCTTTCAGTTTTGGTGCAGCAGTAGCGACTAATCTAGACGAGTATGAGTTCAATGATACGGTTGCATCGGCAACTGTTTTGCCAGATCAGCAAACAAGCTTGGTCGCTAATATGGATGCTGTCAATGACATTGATTATTTTCAGTATTCTGCAGTACGGGGGCAAGATCTTTTTCTGTCACTACAAAGTACCGCAAGTAATGAATATATTTTTGAGGTATACAACAACGGGTGGGTTTTGTTAGATAATAACCAGTACATTTCTTTAACTGGACTACAGGTAAATCAAGTCGTTAATTTTAGAGTTAGGGCTAACCCAAATGTCGCAACAAATCCAAGCAATACCTATAATTTGCAGGCTGGATCAGTGGCTTCTATCCGAAAGCGTACCGTTTCAGGAGAAGATAACGTGATTCGTATTCCCGGCTCCGCATACGACAATCCATATCTTACTGTACAGGCCTATAATAAAATTACTTGGTCAGCAGAGTTAGAAGATTCGACAGGAGCGCCTGTAGCCGGGGCAACAGTTCGGCTTAGGTTAGTTAAAAATTGGCGCCAAGGAAGGGGAGCTGCTGTTAATTATGACATTACAACGGGCCCTGATGGTAAAGCTTCTCGCGTGATTGATCTTGGGAATTGTGATCCTAATGAGTACCCGGTTCGCCATACTGATTATGATCGCGGCTATAGAAACCTTTGGGAATCTGATTTTGAGCGTGGTGAATGGCAAGTAGTCTCGCCACTCGGGGTAAATTCAAGTAATGAAGAAACTACGAATGCACTTTGGGGCGCGATTGGTCATATTTGTTATCAAAGGCTGATTTCTAGTACGCCATCTTAGTACACATATAGGAAGCCTTAATGGACTTAGGGCTTCCTTTTTAATGCGGCATTGGTCGCGGAGAGCTATCTATCAATGTTTCTTTTACATGAGCCTCGATAAACTCACCAAGTTACTTTTTCACCTTCATTTAAAATATACAATGGCGTTTGGGTTTTCAGCACTTGTTGCATATGCAGTAGGCGGAACAGTGCTGAATGTGAGGTTTTATCTCCCATTTTCCAACTAGCATTGCCATAGCCCCACGGCACCATGACCTTACAGCCGAGCTCTTTTGCGGCAGTTAGTGCATCTTCTGGTGTGGTGTGTACTTTACGATACCAATCAGGATGTTCTTCGCTATAGTAAGAGGCAATTGGAAGTAGGCAAACATCAATATCACCGTATTTTTCTTGAATGTCTTTAAAGTGCGGTGAATATCCCGTATCTCCTGCAAAAAACAGGGTGTTACCTTGGTGTTCTAATATCCAGCCACCCCATAGTGCAGCGCCATGATCTTCGTATAAAAACGGCACCCAAATACGGCTGCTAAAGTGATTTGCAGGCACAAAGTGTGCGGTTACTTCACCAAGTTGTTTACTTGAATACCACTCCATTTCAGAAACTTTGTATCCATCTTCAGGAAAGTGCTCAGCAAATCCAAGTGGGGTGAGGTAATTTGGTCCAGTACCAATCGCTTCGATATCGCTCTTGTTAAAATGATCGTAATGAATGTGGGAGTACATTACAGCATTGGTTTGCTGTAACTCGGTTTGACTGAGCTGTGCAGGTTGCTTGCGATTAAACCCTTCTGAGAGGCGAAATGCCCAGTTTACAGGCCAGTCAAATTGAGCCGTGACCGGGTCAAACAAAAACTGTTGCCCATCTTTGGTGTTGACTTTAAAACTCGCATGTCCGAGCCATTGGATAGCAAAACCAGTATTGAGCGAGAGAGTGGGGTTGTTGCCAACGTAAGTGCAATCTTGCATTTCGGACTGACATTGAATTTGTTGGGTGACTGGATAGCAGTTTTCTTCGCAAGTCACGGGATAATCTTTAAACTTATTGTAGATGTTGGAATATCTATCTTCATACCCTTCTACAGAGCTATGTTTTACCACGGAAGACTCAGATTTTATTCGCTCTACAACATTACTATTACTGCAGCCTGTTAATGTGATTATGACTGCCAAAGCAAGCCTTTTCATGCCCATTCCTTTTTATAATTATTAGCTATTTTTTGAGTTTACCAATAAAAGGGGGCGGGGTGTAGCGGTGAGATATGCCTTAAGGGAAGTTGGATTAACGCATAACCCAACTTCCCTTATGGGCTAAGGACTAGGCATTACGTTCCTGGGCTTCAAACTTATATCCCGCTCCGTAAATGGAGTGGATAAAGTCGTATTTAGGCGCGATGCTTTGCAGCTTTTTACGAATATTTTTGATATGGCTATCTATGGTTCTGTCACTAACAATGTGGCTATCATCATAGATGTGATCCATCAATAAGTCGCGGCTATAAATTCGGCATGGGTGACCGTACATCGCTTTTAATAGCATAAACTCGACATAAGTGAGCGTCGCTCTCGCGTCGAGGAAAGAGACAAACAAGCTCTCTTCGTCCAGTTTAAGTTTGCTCTCTGTTTCTGACACTGTGCCACGCTCGTTTAGCGTCACGCGTCTTAAAATCGCCTTCACCCTTGCGACGACTTCTTTTGGACTATAGGGTTTACACACATAATCATCAGCACCCACTTCAAGACCAAGGAGACGGTCGATTTCTTCTACTTTGGCGGTGATCATGACAATTGGCACGTTTGAATAAGCTCTGATCCGCTTGCAAATTTCGATACCGTCAAGATTAGGCAGCATGAGGTCGAGTAGGATAAGGGCGGGTTGCTGTTGTTTAAAAGCCTCTTCAGCCAAAGCGCCATCATGAACACAATGGCTGGTATACTCGGCTTGAGCCAAATACTTACTTAAAATATCGGCAAGTTTTGGTTCATCTTCGACGATTAAAATATGTTTGTTTGGCACGGGGGAAACTCATTATCTTTTCAGTTCAATAATAATAGCGAGACCACCCAGTTCGCTCAAGTTTGCAGTGATTTTTCCGTTGTGGGCAGCAACTATACTTTGGCATATGGCTAAACCAAGGCCTGAACCACCCGTTTTTCTACTCCGCGCTTCCTCTACTCGATAGAGCCTATCAAATAGCTTGTTTAGCTGTTCTTGTGGTACTGAAGGTGCGCTGTCCTGCCAGTAAATTATCGTTTTATCTTGTCGTTGTATGACTTTTACATCGAGATTTCCCGGTTGTTCAGCTGAGGAGTCTGTGTAACGCAAGGTGTTTTGCAACAAGTTGTCGAATAACTGCCCAAGGCGCTGTTCGTCACATTCTAAGGTAATATGCTCGTCGCATTGCAAGGAATAAGCAAGATGGTGCTTTTCAATTTGGTGACTACTTTTCGCAAAAGTGCGTGAGAGCAGATCGTAAAGGTTTTCTTTATCCATGTTGTAAGTAAGTGCACCGCGGTCTGACAGCGATAGTTGATGTAAATCGTCCACCAGCCGAGTCAATCGTTGGATCTCTTCATTAAGGGACATAAGTTGTTCAGGATCGCTTGCGATAATGCCATCAATCATTCCCTCAAGTTCCGCGCGGATCACGGCAATCGGCGTGCGTAGCTCGTGCGAAATATCCGCTATCCATTGCTGCCTAGCTATTTGGTTCTGCGCTAATGTGTCTGCCAAACGGTTCATATCTCTGGCAAGCAAACCGAGTTCGTCTTTACTCGCGATATCGACGCGAGCATCGTAATTTCCTTGTGTCAGTGTTTTTGCATTGCGGCGCAACAACACGATTGGGTTGATCATATATTTACTAAAAGGCACGGCAATCACTATAGTAACCAACAGGGCGACAAGCGCAATGATCATGAACTGTTTACGTTGTTGCTCTGCAAACAATTGGTCGAAGTCATTGCGTATCAAGCCACTTTGCTCGACACCTAAGTAGGCGATAATCTGTTCGCGTTTAGGCTGCGCCAAATGGTCGCTTTGATAGACTGGGAACCACAGCGAAGTCTGCTTACTTTTCGGTGTGCCCATAATAATATTGCCTTGTGCGTCTTTGATCAGCAGGCGTTTTTTATTGTCAAAACGCGGTGGGGGGCCGTCACGTCTTCGTGGCCCTCCGTCGCCTCTTTCACGATGCCTTGGTGGTGGACGAGAATGTTGCCTGTCTCGTGGGCGCTCATCCTCAGAAAGACCATAGAAGCTACGTACTATGCTGTCCCAATCCTCTGAGCCTCGATACACCCAGTCCAAAGAACCATGACGTGCGTAAGTCTCAGCAACTTGCGTTACCACATTTTTGAGCTGTGCCCGAGAGGTATTTTCAAGATAGGCCGTAAAGCTCTTTTCAAACGCTAATTTATTGGCGATATAGATAGCCAGCACCAATGTGGTGTTGGCTATCAAAATTATCAGCAATAGTTTGACGCGAATGGTCATTTTCATGGTTGTTGTGATTCCACCGGTTAACGTTGTGCATGCAAGCGTAAATGATCAGGGTCTGGTGTGCGACGGTTTGGCACCCATCTTCTTACGCACTGTTGGTCTTTTGCACACTTGTCTGTCAAGGCATGTAAAAACGCAACGAGATCCTGCTTTTGTTGTGGCGCTAAATTGGCGGCAACAAAGGGTGATTGGCGCAGTAACGTTAACGCCGCTTCACTATTTTCTCTCGCTTGTAGGTTTAGTGTGTCACACTGAGCGGTTAAGGAAAACTGCTTTAATCCACAAGCACCACCACGTTGAAAAAATTGCTCGACGGTTTGCTCAGGGTTTGAGTAATGATTGACCACTTGTTCTAACGACTCGTAGGCTCCTGCGTGACCGTATGGCGCAGTCAGGGCAACATTTATTAAGCTCGGGACTCTAAACGCAAATTGATTGCGAGGCGAGGGGTCAATTGCTGCGCGTCCGATATCGGTCTGATTATCTTGTGTACCAATACCATATTGTGGAAAGGCGAGGTTAAAGAAACCATCGTTAGTGAAACGTTCACCACTGTGGCACCCAACACATCCTGCACCGCCTTCAGCTACTGGAGTAAAAAAGAGTTTAGCACCACGTTTTTGTTGATCGTTAAGTGCGCCACGGTCACCACGGGCATAGCGATGCCAATCGGTATCCACCATCACAAATGACGCTTGATACTGGCCGAGCGCAAAGGCGATACTATCAAAGGTAATTAAGGTTTGCGCGTCAGCTTGCGAGTTGAATGCTTCTCTAAAGGCTTGAAGCCAATCATTAGTGGCCAAGCCTCCTGCCTCTTCACCGTAATCGCCAATACGCTGGGCTAAGTGTGAGCGAACTTGTTCATTGGTTTCGGCACTTTCGAAAGCCTCTCCACGCATTTCTTCACGAGAGGTGACAGGAAAGCGAGACAGGGTTGCAACTAGTGAATCTGCCGCGTTTACATCTGGTTGGTTAAAGCCTGAATCAGGCGTACTGATAAAACTGCTTTCATTGCCTTGGTCGTCAGTGATAGTCACACGTTGAACACGGCCGTCCCAAAATAAAGCGTTGTTGGCAAATCCGGTATTAAAAATGGTGGGAGAGTTACGTGGAATATTGATGTCATCGTTGACTGCTTGACGACCTGGGCCTACCACATCACTTTCTACTGCGTTTGTACCTATTGGCAACGAAAGGCCATCGGCACCACCGAGCCTTGGATCGTGACAGCTCGCACAGGCGACTGATTTTTCTCCTCCAAGGGCTTTGCTAAAAAATAACTGCATTCCGAGCTGAGCAATGGGATCAGAGATCCTCGGTAGTTGCTGCGCACCTGCGACTCTGCCAGTAATACCGCGAGCACGCATTATTTGTGTGAGTTCATCATCCAGTGCCGAGTTTGGTTGTGGCTGGCCTGGAGGCGGAGGTGGTAGAGGCTTATTTTGTGCTGCTATTGGTAAACTTGCCACCGCGGTAACAAGTGCCATTGCACGTAGAAAGTTCGCGTTGTTCATCGTTATTCCAAACCTTATTGTGATTCGAGTTTTAAAATTGGCAGGCAAAAGTGCAGAGAATGTGAAAATGGAATTTTTTGTTTTGGATGAAGGGTTATCGAACGTAAAATATTTAGAATTGATGTGTATTTTAGTTGTTTTAATTTTAGTTCAAACATTGTGTTAGCATAAGCCACGAACGCTTTATGATGATTAATTTGCTCGTGGCGTAAAGTTCTTATTCAATCAGAAAAGAATACACTTTATTATCTGTTTACATAGTTTCCGCGATATAGCCACATTGAATCCATGTTTTCATTGTGATTAACAAGACCAACACCTGTAACAACTGAACTATTACCTGATGCTGGTGGGAAATATGAAACTTCAATACCGCCACTTCCAGGGTCATAGCAAGTTTTTGATTGGTTCGTTGATTTAACTCCCGTACCGTAGAATATCTCAGAGCCTAGATTTCCTTGACTATCAAATTTTCGGTAACTCACCCGCAGCGCTGCAATATCATCTGAACCATTGATACGCCACTCCATACCTGTAATTGCGATATTGTCGGATGTATTTACGTACTGACATTCAAGCTCGTGACTTGGTTTGCTGCCGTAGTTTTTGCTGTAAATCTGACTAAATTCACCATTGCCTAATATTTGACGATACCACAAGGTGACGGTAGTTACCGTTGTGTTTCCAGCTCGAGCACCAATACCAACTAAAACGTGATCAGGAATTAACATTGGGATTGGGTTTTGCTCAGGAACCATAGTTGCACGTTCACCATACTTATATACATCGACATCAGTAATATAGTAACCCGAGTTATTTGCTTGTACTAACGGTGAGAGTAATAAAGCCGCGACCGGCAAGATATGTTTATTTTTCATAGTATAAGTCCTTTAATTAAAATATGAACAAAGAAGTTTGGCATCATTTCACATTGATTTACATGTGTAAATTAAATGAATATAATTTGTTTAATTTGGGCTTGTTCATATTTCCTAATTAAAGCTAAAGAAGTCTCACCACGTATTTTATTGAGTCATTCACTTAATTGATATTTAGCTCGTGTAAGTGGGATTTGTATGCGACGTATTGAGCTTGGGAAGGCTGATAGAAACATAGGCTCAACAGCGCTAATATCAAATGCGTATGCTGGCGCATTGTCATATTCGCCGAATAAGGCGGTAACCTGAGAAAAAGACGTAGGTACAAGCTTGTATGGCGCTAGCGATTGCGGTATATCAAGTTGATATTGATATGCTCTCACCAGTTGTAATGCGTGATCAAAGTGGCAAATATTCCAGCTTTGATTTTCATTGTTTAGCTGCAAAGCCCACACCCCATTTTTATCGGTAGCGACAGAGTATGGGTTTTCGCAAGGCGCAGGTAGTGACTGTGTGTTACTGCGTTGCCAAGTACCCTGGTGATTCAAACAGAGATTCTCTTTGCTATTAAGCGTCACGACTCGTGTGCTGAGTCTTGCTTTACAAGCATCTTCCACAGGTAACCAATAGGCGGGTTTGGTGGTGGAAAGTACCATAAATCCGGCAGGTCTTTCTGGGTCGTGCGAGGTCCATCCAATAAAATAGTGGTTGTCTACGCGCCACTGATCATAGGTTAACCGACCTCGTTGATATTTAGTAGCTAAAGGCAAAGCGCCTTGTCGGTCAGCAAACTGGCAATGGATGGTGTCACTCTTAAGTTTACAGGCTGACTGAACCCTATCGAAATTGAGAGGTATTGCAGCATCTGGATAGTTTGGTGGAATAAAACGCGTGTGCGGCAACGATGTTGGCTTTAACTCATTATTGTCTGATTGTTCAAAGCGGCACTCTGGCCGCTCAGTAGAGGGTGCTAAGGCTACTTTATCGCTAGACATAGCGAGCTCGCAGCTTAATAAATCAAAGCTTGCCGAAATGCTAAAGATAGCGAGATAAATTAGCCAAGCGATATTCGTCATTATTTTCCTAATTCAAAATGAAAGTCGGTAACCTGTAACGATTTAACTTGAGGCACGAAATAGCTAGTATCGTAGATATTGCTGTAGTCATGCCAAGCTTCACCTTCGCTATCAAGCTCGTTATCATTAGGAGCAAGCCAAGGTTCTAAAGGTTCAGTTAAGAAGCTGACATGTAGGTGATTCTTATGATTTGATTTAACATCTGTAACGCCTTTCAAATTATCGGCAAAGATAATTTTAGTTGCGCCTAATTGTACCAAAGCGTCAACTATAGTCTGTGTGGCTTGGCGATGGTAGTGTGCGTCACCAACGCTAACCGGGCCTGATGATGTTCCTATCGGACGAATATCTACTGTACCACCAAACTTGTGCGTAAAATGAGGAGGATTTATTCCACCCCAGCGCATGGTTGCTCCCGTTATTGTGAGATAATTTGGCATCCCGACAGGTTTGTTTTGTACGTTTTTCCAAGCTTGTCCTAAATTTTGTAAAGCACTTAGCAAGTCTGGGTGTAAGTGGCGGCCAACTAAACCTGCTGTAGTAAGCCCCTCACTTGCGCGGTCTGGAATGTTGACTAAGCCTGTTACTGCGCATTTTACGATTAGCTGAGCCTGCAAGTTACCAGTTGAGGCTGTTAACTTATCAGAGCCTGGCTGTTGTTCATTACCGCAGCTATGGAAGTTATTTACGGTAACTTTCACTTGGCCATTAGCATCGGTCACTAGACTTGAAGCTTCGTAAGGAGCACGTAATCGGAACAGCCCTTGGTCTATTCTTTGAATTACCGTTGCTCTTGAACCACTCGGAAAACGGTTTGCCATGGTATTTTTATCTCGCCAACTTGATGTGGTGAGCGTGTTATAAGTTGAATTTATAGTAATGGTTTTACCAACGGCCGGTCTGCCATCAGAATAGGTTAATGTTAATGTCCAAAGCGCGCTGTTGCCATTTTTTGGGTATAAAGTGACTTCACTGGCATTTTCAAACCATTGCTGACCAAAATAAGCCTTTCCATTCGGTGTTGTAATGAGGCCGTCATAATCAAGGTTAGTGTTGATCGAAAGGGTTGGTTGAGGTGTCTTGGCGGATAAGTGGGCACAAAATCCCAAGGCAACACAGATTAGTGCATTTCTTCTGTTCATCGTTAATCTCCTTTTATTAATCGATATGAACGTGATTACTGCGTTAAATTTGCTTTGTTTTAAGAAAACACCTAGCGAGACAAAAGTAATGATAGTAAAGCTATCGCTTTTGATGAATAAACTAGCACTACACTCCTTGTGGTGAATCCAAGATAGACTAGTATAAATTTTGTTAAATACAAGTGAGCTTTTTGTGTTTTTGATTTGGGTGTACATCCAAGCTTATTGAAATAGTGATCGACTCAGCTATCTTTAATTGAGGTATGGAATTTAGGTTGTACTCTCATGTCCAAGAGTAGACGTCAATTTCTTGAAGCTTCACTAGCGGCATGTTTGAGTGCTTCATTTCCGGTTAGCCAAGTACTTGCACTAAATTTATTCTCAGAAGATGAACGAGAACAAGAAATGGCTAAGCGCAGTGCTGCCCTCCATATTTTAAGATTAGCTTCCCCTTACCCTGCGGATCAAAGTGACTTTATCCCGCACATGCATCAAGTGCTTAAGGAGAATGTTGAGTCTATGACTCGCGGTAAAATCTATGTTGATGTTCACTATAGCGGCGCGCTTGGAAGTGGCCGCGAGTTAATGGCAGCAGTGACTCGTGGACATGTGGAGGCCGCACTTATCTCTGTGGCAAATCTGTCTCGGGCGTTACCTGTACTCGATATCCTTAATATCCCATTTTGGGCGAGCTCAAATCGCGCGTTTCTCAATCTAATTTGTTCGCCACAGTGGCAGTCACTTGTTATTAAGCCTATTAGTGAACAAGGGAAACTTAATATCTTAATGCATCATCTCGTTGGAGGTCGCACCCTAACAAGCACAAAACAGTTCAACCGCTTGATTAATTTGCCTGAAAAACTTAAAGGAGTGGTGCTAAGAGTACCAGCTTCTAGGGTTTTGAGTTATTTTTACAGTATGACGTCGGCAAATGTTATTGATGTGCCTTGGGCACAAGTGGCCAAAATGGCAAGAACAAAACATATAGAGGTTATTGACCCTAGCGTTGTTGGCTTGTTTGCAGGTCCTGATCTGCTAAAAAACGAGGTAGGGCAGATAGCTTTACTTGAAAGTGTCCCCGATGCTTGGGTGACCGTCGCAAATCAGCATTGGTTAGATGGTTTGCCGCTGCGCTTAAAAGGGGAAATCGAGGAAGCGGGTAAGCAAACATTTTATACTCATATTGCGCAGATAGAGCAACTGCAAAAGCACTGTGAGCGCGAGCTCATGGCCTTGGGCGCAAAGCTACATCCTTTAAGTGTGGATGAAAAGCGCGAATGGCAATTAAGGTTTGGTCATCACAATGCACAGTGGAATAAGGTAAAGCGAGAGCTCCTTGGCAGTACTCGCGCATTTCAACAGCTGGTAAATGCAACAGAAAAAGAGTTTACTCAATAACCCGGGTTGAAAGTAACAACTGGCCTTCTCGCTATTGTTATCGTGCGTTATGTTTGATTCTTGTTTGATACTTTTTTTATTATGAAATGGCAAAATACCATAGTTAAAAACAATTACCGTAGTTCAACTAAGCCAACCGGAGCGTAGCTGTGAAAATATCCGTAGTAGAAAATCCTGAGCAACAATTTGTCGATTTTTTAAGTAGTAAAATTAGCGAGTTTAACTGGGCGAATTGGGAGGTCACAGAGCGCCTTCCATTGGCGGTTGAAGTAAAGGATGAGTCTGGAGAGGTTGTTGCAGGTGCAGCCGCGCGTACTTTTGGTAACTGGTTGTTGCTCGATACTTTGTGGGTTTCTGAGACACTTAGAGGTCAAAATATCGGCTCACAGATACTAGAAAGCCTAGAAGCGGCAGCCAAACAAAGAGGGTGCGTGAAATGCTTACTTGATACCTTACATTTTCAAGCAATGCCGTTTTATGAAAAGCATGGCTACGAGACTCAATGGATCCAAGAGCATTACCCTAAAGATGGCTGTAAGTATTTTATGGTAAAGGTGTTATAACAAGTTTAGTGGGTAAGAATACTTACCCACAATGGCGCATTAATACGGATTTGGACAAGTTCGCACCTGAAAGTGTGTAAACCAAGGACAGCCTTGATCGAACTTGCTTTCTGGGTATAAAGGTGGATTGCCAGCACCTGCAATATTTGGGGTTTGCGCCATTGGTAGGTCTTGTAAATCTTTTGAAAGGGACTTAATTGCCTTTTTGTTTAATTTAAGTTTCATACTTGTTTCCTTGTGTTAAATTCATTGTTTATCTTATCGAGAAAAGTGGAGAGTGCAAGGGGGGATGGGTATTTTATTTATAGGAAGCATATATTGATGAAAAATGTAGAAAACACAGAGCAGTTGGCTGCAGTAAATCAAAAGGTAGTAAGAGAAGGTGAGCGCTATTTACATTTGTAGACGACCGGTCTAATATTTATCACTATGAGTGAGCATACTGTAAAGCGGCGTAGAGGCCGACCAAAAAAAGAGCAAACAGGTTTTAGTGAAACCAAGGCTGCATTGATCCGAACTGGAATGGAAATTCTCACAGAAAAAGGGTTTGCTGCGACCGGTATTGATGCCATTTTACGCTCGGTGAATGTACCAAAAGGGTCGTTTTACCACTACTTTTCAAGTAAAGAAGCGTATGGTTTAGTGCTGATTGAAAACTATTCCTCTTTTTTAAAAGCAAAGTTAGTGAAAGCATTATCGGTCGAATATCTTGATCCGTTAGCGCGACTTGCGTTGTTTATGGATCAAGCTGAGGTGTCGATGAGAAAGTGCAGCTATTCGCGAGGTTGCTTAGTTGGTAATCTAAGCCAAGAAGTTGCGCAGTTACCAGAGTCGTTCAGAGATAAATTAGACGATGTGCTTAATGAGTGGCAAGCGCTGGTCGCTGAGTGTTTTGAACAAGCAAAGCTGCTTGGACATATTGCCAGAGAAACAAACTGCGACGAGCTAGCCTACACGTTTTGGAATGGTTGGGAAGGCGCGGTAATGAGAGCTAAACTTGAACAAAGTGCAGTGCCACTAAAGCTATTCTCTGAGTTTTTTATTCGTTCAATACAAGTGTCTGGTTAACCATTTTGCAGTTAAGTGGGTTAAACCACACTCTTTTTATAATTTAATAGACGGTCGGTCTAATTAATGGGGGGAGATATGTTTAAAGCAATAATAATCGATAAGAAAGATGGCAATTATACTGCGACACTCGATGAGGTTAGCGAACAGGAGTTAATGCCGGGAGATGTTGATATTGAGGTATTATACTCGACACTCAATTACAAAGACGCGCTAGCGATCACAGGAAAGTCACCTGTGGTGAGAAGCTTTCCCATGATCCCTGGTATTGATTTTGTCGGTAAAGTATCGGCTTCGAATCACTCTGACTATGAGCGAGGGCAATTGGTAATACTCAATGGTTGGGGAGTTGGAGAAAAACACTGGGGCGGTCTGGCACAAAAAGCACGAGTTAACGGCGAATGGCTCGTCCCTGTGCCAGCCAACTTCGAGCCAAAAGACGCAATGGCTATCGGCACCGCAGGCTATACCGCGATGTTGTGTATTATGGCACTTGAACGGCATGGCGTAACGCCCGAGCAAGGTGAAATATTGGTGACCGGTGCAGCGGGTGGTGTGGGTAGCGTGGCGATTGCTATTCTGTCAAAGCTTGGATTTAGCGTTACAGCGCTAAGTGGCAGAGTTGAGCAAGAATCTCAATTTCTCAAGCAGCTTGGCGCACAAAATGTGATTCATCGCAGCGAGTTAAAAGGAGTGGGTAAGCCGCTTGCAAAAGAGCGTTGGGCTGGAGTCGTTGACGTGGTTGGTTCACATGTTTTAGCAAATGCATGTGCTGGCACTAAATATGGTGGTGTCGTTACTGCGTGTGGCTTAGCAGGTGGTATGGATTTCCCTGCCACTGTAGCACCTTTTATTTTACGAGGGGTGACGTTGGCCGGAATTGATAGTGTGATGAGCCCCAAAGCGTTAAGGCTTGAAGCATGGCGACGGTTAGCGAGTGATCTTGATTTAAATAAACTTGGCGTCATCGCTCATGAAATCCCCTTAGCCGAAGCTATATCTACAGCTGCGGATTTGCTTAATGGCAAGGTGAGAGGTCGTATAATTGTGGACATTAACGCCTAGCATAGATTTCTCAAAATTTAGGCATGTGACTATTGAGCAGATTGGTGTGATTACCTACAATACAGCATGCTTAAATAATTGAAGACAAACGATGACAGATTCAACTGAAAAACCAGCACTACCAGATAGACTTTCAATCAACCCTCGCAGCCCACATTATGCTAAAGAAATACTAGAGCACCACATTGGCATTCGTTTTAATGGAAAAGAACGTACCGATGTTGAAGAGTATTGCATTAGTGAAGGCTGGATCAAAGTCGCTGCGCCAAAAGCGCTAGATCGCCGAGGTCAGCCTTTGCTAATTAAATCAAAAGGAACGGTTGAAGCTTACTATTGCTAAGCGCCGTGATGATGCACCAATCTGCTCAGGAGTAAATTGGTGCACTTTGTTTAAGCTACTGTAATATTCCCATCTCGATTGCTAATAGCACCGCACGGGTTCTATCCCTCACACCCAGTTTAGAAAGTAAATTGGAGACATGATTTTTGATTGTGCCTTCTGACTTGTGTAAGGCTTCGGCTATTTCCTTGTTGGAATAACCATTTGCAACCAGTCTCAATACCTCTATTTCTCGTGCGCTAAGCGTCTCTGTGGCTTTGAACTCAGAAAAATCATTGTCGAGTTTTGGTGCATACTTTAATAGGGTTTCTGTAATCGCCGGTTGAAAGTAGGTTTCACCATTGATGATGGTTTTCATTGCATTCACCAACGAATCTAGAGCGATATCTTTGAGTACAAAGCCTTTGGCTCCATTACTTAAGCTGTCCAGAACGAGTTTGGGGTCATCAAAGGTTGTTAGCACTAATACTGGGATCGTTATACCTCGACTATTTAGCTGTTTCAAGGTAGCGATACCGTTCATAACTGGCATGGATAGATCCAGTAGAATAATATCAGGTGCAACCTCTGATAGCCCATCAAGCAACGTCTGGCCATTGTCGTACTGGGCAATCACTTCAACTTCTTCGTTAAATTGTAATAAAGTGACAATGCCTTCTCTTACGAGTTTCTGGTCGTCAACCACGACTACTTTCATCAATATCGTCCTTACTGTGGAGTTAACGAGAGTTCAATTTTATAGTGTAGGGCACGATTGTGCTCATAGAGATGCAAGTGGCCACCACACTCAAATACGCGTTCAGACATCCCCGTTAAACCATTCCCTTTTTGCCATTGTTCACTGATATAGCCATCATCATGCATATCGACGAAAAGCTTTTCTTCATCTTGCGTCATGACAATCCAAAATTGCTTCGCATGACTATGCCTTAGGCTGTTGGTTATTGCTTCTTGAACACAGCGCAGCAGCACTTGTGCTATATGGCTATCGTCAACAGCAATATGTTGTGGAATGGTTGCATGCACTTTTAGCTCAGGAGTATGTTGGAGTAGTAAGGTAAGCGATTGATGAAAATCAATATCTCTGTGCTGTCTGAGCATATCCACGGCATCTCGCACATCATTCAGAAGTAACTTAGCTACGCTTTGACATTCTTGGATTTGCTGTTGGGCTGGTGTCTCGGCAGTCATTCTTTGCGCTATTTGCAATTTAATACTGAGTGCCGTGAGGTGATGGCCTAGCAGGTCGTGTAAGTCCCGCGCGATACGGGTGCGCTCAGAATGCTTCGATAGCTCAGAAAGTAAGTGTTGCGTGGATTGCAACTGAGCATGTTGATTTTGGATCTCGACCCTGGCTTGCTGTTCTCGTTGATGGGTGGTGGCTAATAGCAAGGCGAATAGGTGAAACAGGCCATACAGTAATCCCTCAATCCAAAGCAGGTGTTGTTGTTTTACACTCTGCATTGTAAACCAGGCCAATACGATGATGAGGGTGGAGCAAGCAGATACGCGAATGGGGAGCAGATAAGCAACAACGGCAACCCAGATAATGGTAAGAATGGATAGGTATCCAAATTGCAGGATCCAGCCACAGGCAAAAGCTGAAAATAGCATAAGGACTAGCGCAAGCCATCGTAATTTGTGTTCACATTGCTCACAGGTGCCAATGAGATAGCCAAGCGCATAAAAACAGAAGAAGCTGCTAAAGAGAGATATTTCTGGCGCTTCAGGCTGTTGATTCGTTATGTAAACTGAAATAGCGAAAAGGGCAACCCAAGTCATCAGCGCCAGTAGGTCTCTCATATCTCGATTTGCGATTAATTTTCCGAATATCAACGCCAATGTCCTCCTGGCCTATTGCAAGCAAATTTAATGCAGTAGTAAGGGGTAACAGCTGCTAGAGAACAAGTAGTTATCCCGCGTTCAGGTTATTTATCTCATTGAGTATGACAAAGTAATGAAGCTGTGCCCATAGGCCAAAAGTCATGGTTTTACATCATGACGTTTGGGACAGGTACTCCTGATGTGGTAGCGCTAGGCTAAAGGTCGAAATCATAAAAGAGAGATTGTTATGCTTCTTGTTCATCAGTTTGCTTTGTATTTGCACATAATTATTGGTGCTATTGCGCTAATTGTATTTTGGGTTCCAGTTGTGACCGTAAAAGGCAGCCCACAGCATAGACTATGGGGAAAAATATTTACTTGGTGTATGTGGTTGGTTTCCGTCAGTGGCATTGTCATGTGTCTAATTGTGATCTACGACCCATTGGCAATCCGTTATCCCTCTCAACACATTGATCAGGCGCTAGGGCAACAGCTGGAATTAAAGCAACGTCAATTAAGTGAATTTTTACTGATGCTTTCAGTATTAGTGTTGGCAAATATTCGTCATTCGAGCTTGGTTTTAGCGGCTAAACAGCACCGTGAGCGATTAAAATGCGGGTCTCATTTATTGCTAATTGGGCTCTTAGCGGCAACAGGTGGGCGAGTGTTGTACACTGCGCTTACATTTGGCAGTACGCTCTATCTAATATTTTCACTTATTGTGCTCTCTACTGTCGCTACTATGTTGTTCTACATATTTAAGCCAACACTCAAACCACGAGAGTGGGTGCTGGAGCATATGAGTACCATTTTAGGCGCTGGAATTGCGGTATATACGGCATTTTTTGCGGTGGGTGGACGTCATTGGTTAGCGCAGCTATTGCCTGGGGCTTGGCAGCTAGTGCCATGGTTGTTACCCGCTGTGGTTGGCACCTTGGGCATCCTGTTTTACAAAAAACAGCTTAATCACCGCCAAGCAAGGGGGCGCAAATAATGTCTCGGATGAATAAAGTACTTTGCTTAATGATGATACTAGTGGTAGCGCCAAAAGTGTTTGCGATGCCGAACATTACCGATGCATTGGAGCATGCCAAAATACTATTTGAGCAACAGGCGATAGTGGATGCTGAGCAAGCTTTTCTGGCACTGCAAGAAACGCATCCAAATGAGTCGTTCTATTATCTTGGCAGAGTTAAGTTGGCGTCGAATCAATTTGATGAAGCTGAAGAGTACCTTGAAAAAGCACTGCGTCTCGAGCCCAACAGTGCGGATGAGTATTATTGGTACGCCAAGATCAATGCAAAGCAGATAAAGCATGCTTCTATATTTTCAAAACTGAGTTATGCCAACAACACTGAAGATGCGTTTTTAGCGGCAATAGACAAAGACGCAACGCATATCAAAGCGCAGCAAGGGTTGTTCTATTTCTACCTTTCAGCACCAAGCATTGCTGGTGGCTCTGAGGCCAAAGCGGTGCGACAGGTAAGGGCGATAGAAGCCTTATCTTCCCATGCCGCAATAAAACTATGGATCGACTTTTATTTGCAGACTGGCAATGATGAAGCGTTGATAACCTATACTAACACCTTGCTTGAACGCAAAACTATTGATGAAGCAGTGTTGTTTAAAGCTGGAATTGCGCTGCAGAATATCAAACATTACGATGGTGCATTTGCGTTTTTTAGAACTTTAATAGTAATAAAGGAAACAAAGCATTATGCTGCGGGGCTTTACCAAATTGGTCGAACGGCGGTGTTTTCAGAGGTTAATGTAGACGAGGGGATCGCAGCATTACAAACGTATTTAACACTTGAGATCAGTACCGATGGTCCAGATAAAAACTGGGCACGGTTACGTTTGAGCCAGCTCTATATGCTCCAAGGAAATACCCTAGGTGCTAAAAAGTTAATCGGCGAATTAAAATCAGCTCGAATCAGCGATAAAGATCTAATCAAAGCGATTAGACAGCTGCGAATCTGAGTATTTAGTTCATTTGTTTTATTAGGATGGCAAACGTCGAGCAAGCTCGACGTTTTAGCGATTAATGTGCTGAAGTTAACCAGCTCAGAAATTGACGTGCTTCGCCGCCATTGGCGAATTGTGTGATCTTACGGCCTGTGCCGTCAGCAAAGATCACTTTAGATTTGTTCACCGAAATTGAGCGAATTGGTTGCTCAACACGGATCTCTGTTCCGTTATATGTATATGACATAATAAAACTCACTTTTATAATGCACAGCAAATTAGCTGATGCTTTTGATAGTAGATGAGCTTCATTACAGTTTAGCGAACAGAAGACACTGTCCTCGCAACGACCCGATATGGGTATGACAGTTTATACCAATTTTCTTAATTGGCTTGATTTCGCCTGACTATATTAAGCTCTACTTGTATTTTTTATGCGGACTTACTGGATCAAGGCAAGGAGGCATTACTTGAGGTTTGCTTTATTTTGAGAGGAAGTTAAAGCAAGAGAGAGATAATATAGAATTGCATTTTTTAAAGCAAGCTTTTTATGTCGGCGTAGCGGAAAATATTTTTAACACTTAGCCGACTTAAAGCACCTCAGTTTGCCCCGAGGCGTTAAACCCCGAGACATAGTTACTTTGTTAGTACAGCGTTTGTTCGACTGACTGCTTGCCGTTAAATAGCTCAAATGTTAGGTTCTGAGGATGTTGAGTGGCAAGGTAAGCTAGCGCGTCTGCGACATTCTCTCGACTTATTACGGCATCTTCTCTATTTGCAGGGCGTGCGGTCGAGAATCCCCCAGTTGCAGGCTCATTTTGTAACGCACCCGGTCGGACGATGGTGTAGTTTACAATACTTTTCTGTAGGTGTTGATCGGCCATGTGTTTGGCTACCAAGTACGGTTTAATTTCACTTTCAATGTTATCAGGATCATCGGCGCCAATAGAGCTGACCATAATAAAATGCTTAACGTTTGCTTTCACAGCATAGTTAATGGCTTTAATGGCGGCCCACAAATCAATAAGTAGGGTTTTATCCGCACCAGTATCTCCACCAGAACCTGCACTAAATATTACCTGCTCGACGTTGTTAAAGGCTGAGCTAAAATCGCCTTCAAGGTCTTGCTCAATGATAGTAAGTTGCTCAGACTGAAGATCTACTAGTTTGCTTTTATTGCGCACTAACGCCACGACATCATGGCCTTGTTTCAGCATTTTCTTTGTCGTCATTTTTCCAATTTGACCACTGGCACCAATAATTAAGGTCTTCATAGATAAACTCCTTTAAAGTGTTTGCTTAATTAAGACCTTGGGGTCATGGTGTAGATTTAAACCCCTGTGGTGTGAAATAAGTTATAAATAGGCGAGTAATTGCTGGGATAATCTAAAGTCATGGTGGTCAGGGAAAAGTCGACCACCATAGAGAGAGGGGAGTGACCTGTTACTTTGTTACTTTGCGGGCTCTAAAGTTACGGCCTTTCATTTTCCCTTCTGAGATTGTTTTAAGCGCCACGTTGGCAATACTGCGCTCAACCGCAACGTATGATGACATCGCGGTGACCTTTATTTTGCCGATTTGGTCACCTTTTAACGCTTGATTTGAGGTCAGTGCTCCTAAGATATCACCCGGTCTTAATTTCGCTTTCTTACCGCCGTCGATTTGAATGGTTACCATCGGCGCTCGGTTAATTTTGTTATTTAATACTTGGTCGCTTGGCAGAGTTTTGGGCTCAATTGTCTTGCCTAAATAGTCTTCGAGGGCATTTACTTTATGCGATTCTTTATAACTCATTAAAGAGCATGCCACGCCTTTATTGCCTGCACGTCCGGTTCTGCCAACGCGGTGAACATGCACTTCTGGGTCATGGGCGATATGATAGTTGATCACCATATCTACGTGATCGACGTCGATACCCCGGGCGGCGACATCCGTTGCCAATAAAATGGTTACGCTCTTATTCGCAAAACGAACCAATGTGCGGTCACGGTCTTTTTGTTCTAAGTCACCGTGAAGTGCAGCCGCATCAAAACCTAGGCTATATAGGCTGTCGCATACGTTCTGGCATTCTGCCTTGGTGTTGCAGAAGATAACCGCTGAGTTTGGTTGAAATTGCATTAACAGCTTTTGTACCGCAGGCAATCTCGCGTCGTTATTGTCGACTTCGTAAAAGTACTGTTCAATTGAGCTATCGTCATGTGTTGCTTCAACCGTGACTTTGGCTGCATCTTTCATGATGTGCTGCGCGAGCTGCTCTATTTTTGGTGGGTAAGTTGCACTAAATAACAGATTTTGGCGTGCTGTAGGGCAGTGATCTATGATGCACTGTAGTGACTCTTCAAAACCCATCTCCAACATGCGATCCGCTTCATCCAGTACAAAGGTATTCACTTCATCTAGCGACAAACGACCTTTGCGCAAGTGTTCTTCAATACGCCCTGGTGTACCCACAATGATGTGCGCACCGTGTTCAAGAGAGCCAATTTGCGGACCCATAGGTGCGCCACCGCACAGCGCTAACACTTTGATGTTATGAACAGCACGGGCAAGCTTGCGAATTTCAACCGCCACCTGATCGGCAAGCTCTCTAGTTGGGCATACCACAAGCGCCTGCACACGAAAGCGTTTCACGTTTAAATTATGCAATAGTCCTAAAGAGAAAGCGGCGGTTTTACCTGAGCCTGTTTTACCTTGGCCAATGACATCTTTACCCGCCAAGATAAGCGGTAAGGTTTGTGCTTGAATGTCAGTCATGGTGTGATACCCCAATGACGCGAGGTTATCGAGTAAGGCGCTGGAAAGTGAAGTACTTGAAAAAAGTGGCTGAGTCAAAGTCGCTGTCTCTGTAGTTCTAAAACAGCAATTATAACATGGCTCCAACGGATAGCGCGTGTAAGGCTGTGATAAAATTTTTTATCACAGCCAAGTGCGTTAAAAAATAATCTTAAACATTTCCCATGAACAGGGGTAAGTGGCATTACAGCCTATGACGGTAGGATGCACATTGGCTCCTGCGCCACCATTACCTGCGGCTTGGATATAGTGACCATTGATTGACCTAAGCGCCACTTTATCGCCATTTTGGATCAAAGCGCCGGGGTTATTCGGCAGCTCAATCGTGAAGGTTTCCCAAATAGAAGCCACCGTTCGATTAGCATTTAACTCAGCGCCCCCACCTTGCTCTGCAACAAAGTAATAGCCAGTGGCTGTTTGAATGTGGATGGTGTCGCCATCAAACAGGTTACCGCCGTTGACATCGATAAGATTAAACCGCTCCCAAGGGCCAATCGCAATACGATTGGCGTTTACTGTATTACCGCCATTGTTTTCTGCAACGAAGTAATATTGTCCGCCCGTTTCAAACGACACATTAGTAAAAATCGTCGGGCCACATGGGGCTGTAGTGAAGGTTAAGTCTTCCCCTTGAATGGTGGTGCGAGGTGGCTTTGGATCTCCTCGAAAACGGAAATGATACTCGGTGCCGCACTCTAGGTTCGCTATTTGTGCGCTAACCGGGCCATTCACACCACCCGGTGTTGCGAGTACGCTGAAGCCGTAGTTAGTAGTTGGGCCATAATCAAACGTTTCTCCACTTAAACCAATAGTAGAGGCGGAATAGCCGTTTAATTGAGCGGAGGTTTCTGTGATATTGCTCGCAGCTTGGGTCACATATTGCGTACCAGCGTGCGCTAAAAATGTACTACCAAACAATGTGAACAGTATCAATTTCAAGATATTCATTGTCTAGCTCCTTTGACGAAAAAAGGCTGTTACGATTAACAGCCTTTTTAGCTTAGGAGAAGGTGTTGTAAATGCTATTACACCTGCTTACACCATTAATTGCCAGAAGTGGGCTTCTGACGTGGTGTACGTTTTTCTCCAGCGTGTTGGCTCTTTGGCTTGTTTGCAGACGATGATGGGCGACGTCTACGGTTGCCATTGTTGTTACCAGCAGGTTTTCCGTTGCCACTTGGCTTATTGTTGCGAGGACCTGAATTTTGCTTAGGTTTATTTTTCTGCTGAGCAGAAGGTGCTTGCTCAGCGTCTGCCGCCTTTGGCTTTTTCGGTTTCTTTGGTTTTTTCGGCTTGATTGGGCGCGTATCTAATTTTGACTCAGGTACTGCAAGTTGCGGTTCAAACCCTGGTTCCACTTTACGCGGCACCAACTGTTGAATTAATCGCTCAATGCCAAATAAGTCGCTTGCGGTCTCTTGGGTAACAAACGAGATAGCTTCACCTGTCGCACCAGCGCGGCCAGTTCTGCCGATACGGTGAACATAATCTTCGTAAACATTTGGCAGGTCAAAGTTCACGACATGAGGCAACTCTTGAATATCCAAGCCCCTTGCCACAATATCAGTGGCAACAAGTACACGTACTTCACCATTTTTAAAGCCAGCAAGGGCTTTCATGCGAGCGCTTTGGCTTTTATTACCATGGATTGCTGCGGCATTGATCTTGTCTTTTTCTAGATCCTTAACCAAGCGGTTGGCACCGTGTTTTGTGCGTGTGAATACCAACACTTGTTGCCAATCATGCGTTTGCACTAAATGCTTGAGTAAGCTCGTACGTTTACTTTTGTCTACCGGGTATACCCATTGAGTCACGCTTTTTGCTGTGCTGTTTGCTGGTGCCACAGAAATCTCTACTGGATCATGAATTAGCCCTTTCGCTAATGCTCTAATCTCTTCAGAGAAAGTGGCAGAGAACATCAAGTTTTGTCTGCGGCTTGGCAATACTTTGATGATGCGCTTGATATCGTGAATAAAGCCCATGTCTAGCATACGGTCGGCTTCATCCAATACCAGTACTTCAAGGTCATCAAATTTGACAGCATTCTGCTGGTAAAGGTCGAGTAATCGCCCAGGTGTTGCCACTAAAACATCAATGCCTTTACGCAGCTTCATCATTTGCGGATTGATCTTCACACCGCCGTAAACAACTTCAGAGCTGATAGGCAGGTGTTTACTGTAAAGCGCAACACTTTGCCATACTTGGTCAGCAAGCTCTCTGGTCGGCGTTAGAATTAACGCGCGTACATTGTTCGCACGAGGCTTAGTACCAGCAATCAGCTTTTGCAACAAAGGTAATGTAAAGCCCGCTGTTTTACCTGTTCCCGTTTGCGCCGCAGCCATCACGTCTCTGCCTTCTAAAATAGCAGGAATGGCTTGCTCTTGAATCGGAGTCGGTTTGTCGTAACCTTGTTCGACAACGGCTTGATTTATTTCTGGGGCTAAACCTAGGTGGCTAAAGCTCATGATTTTGTACTCTGTATTGGGCGGCGGGCAAGAGTACAGTATTTACTCCGCTTAAGCAATTTCGCCGTGTTGTTAAATAGCCTCAAGTTAAATAACGATAGGCGGGTAGATAACAAAGCATAGCGTAAACATCAGGATTACAATCAAAATAAATGAAAGGAAACGTTCGTACTGCAGGTCTATTGATGGCATTAGTTATTCACGACCAGTTTGCGCTGTATATAAGTCACTAATTCGGCAAACTGGCTTAACTTAGGAGCTGTTTTGTGAAATACACATCTGTATCCTTGTTAGAAAAGGGGTTTTATTTTGCGAGTCTTGCTGTTGCGTTGTTACTTTCACCATTAACACAAGCGCAAACCGAGCAAATCACCGCCCAGCAATTTGTCGATTTGCAACAAGGGCAAAACCACTTCCCTGGGTTTCGTAGAGCACATGCAAAAGGGATTTGTGTGTCAGGAGAATTTAAATCGAATGGACGGCTATCTCAGTACTCAAACGCAACAGTTTTTAAAGCCGGTACGCATCCATTTATTGGCCGATTGTCCATTGCTGGAAATAATCCGCACGCTGCTGAGTTGACTGCACCGGTAAGGAGTTTCGCGCTGAGCTTCGTAACCGGTGCTGAGCGTTGGAATATTGCGATGAATACGCCTCCAGTGATGGCGGTAACAAATCCGCATGATTTTTATCAGCAAATTGTTGCTCTGAAGCAGGGCAAAGAGGCAGTAAAAGACTTTTTTGCTAAGCATCCAGAGAGTGCGGATTTTTTGGCATGGAAAGCGAGTTACACGCCAAGCCCGAGCTTTGCCCTTGAGACTTATCATAGTATTAATGCGTTTTATTTGGTTGATGAAAAAGCGCAGCGTCAGGCTATTCGCTGGAAAATGCTGCCATTAGATGAAGAAAGTAAAAATCCTTACACTGGCAAAGACGCGCTACAGCAAGAATTTGCAACTCGATTAGAGAAAGGAGCTGTACGCTTCAATTGGCAGTTTATATTTGCCAAGCAAGAAGATGATGAAAATAATCCAGCCAAACTTTGGCCCAGTAACCGCGCAAAGGTAGATGCTGGAGAGATCTTCATAACGCATTGGCAACCGCAACTATCGGGTAACTGCCATGCGCTCAATTTTGATCCCTTGATATTACCTAGCGGTGTTATTGCAACCGAAGATCCAATTCTAAGAGCGCGCTCTGCTGCCTATGCAGAGTCCTATCGCCGTAGGGCTAAGGAGCAATTGATGGGCGCACTTGAGGAGACAGTGAATGACTGATCAAACAACACGATTTAATCTTGCGATGAGAGTGCTTCACTGGTCTATGGCATTACTTATCTTTGCTATGATTTTTGCTGGCCTTACGATGGTACGTGCGCTTGAACCTTGGCAGCTTACTTTACTGGGGTTACATAAATCATTTGGTATACTGGCACTTTTGCTACTTTTATTGCGCTTTCTTATTAGAATAAAGTCACCTACACCCAGCTTGCCATCTAGGATGTCGAAAATACAGGTCAAACTGGCCAAATGCAGCCACTGGCTGCTTTACGTATTGATGTTAATCATACCGACTAGCGGCCTGTTGATGCAGTATTATGCTGCGCGACCAATTGTGGTGCTCGACTTATTCACCATTCCAGCCGCGATGGTGCCTCACATCGAGTACTTTGCCGTGTTTCGCGAAGGGCATGGTTTAGCGGTATTGCTACTGATTGCAGTACTTGCAGTTCATATCGGGGCGGCGCTTTACCATCACTTTATAAGAAAAGATGGCGTGCTAAAAAGCATGTGGTAATCGACAAAGAGTCATTGTAAGTAAAAACAGTTAGATAACCGCGCCCTAACACTCTGGTGTCATATAGGTGTCGAAATAGCCCATGCTGCACGCGACTTGTTTAATGGCGGTATAGCTTTGCTCCATCGCCGCTCTTAGTAAGTTTTTATAATCGCTTCCTTTGATACCACTAACCATACAGGTTGCGCCAAAGTCTAGAAGCGCAAAATAAATAACGAGATGTAAAAACTCTCGAATATCTCGTATGTGCCATTTAAAATTGAGCGCTTTTAATACGTTAGCTAGGTGCGATTTGTTCTTAGCGAGCCAATCAATGGCTTGGATAATTCACAGCTAGCCTGTTGCAGGCGATTTGCATGTTGAAATGACAATGTTTGACTGGTAGGTTACTAAAAATAATAAATAAAGTTAGCTTGAATGTTGTTGTTTTTTACTTGTTGATAAGTGAGATATTCAAAAATTCACGCTAATGAGCTATTAGGTACTCAAAGGAATGCAGAGATGCTCTACAAAATAGAAGAACAAGCCGAAGCTTTTGAAAAGTTAGAGCCTGTAGAGTTCAAAGACTTTTCTAGTTTTGGAAAACTTGAGAAAGATCTAGAAAACTTAATTGCAAATAGCATCTTAGATGTGTTGTTTGAAGATGCTAGATTGATGCCTGTGTTTCAGGAAAGACAATGGCAAGCGGAAGCTGATATATATGCACTTAATGAAAATGGTGAATTAGTTATATTTGAATTAAAGCGTGCATCAGTTGGGAAAGATGCCGTCCATCAAGCACTAAGATATGCGCAAGACGCTGGTCAATGGAGCTACCAAAAGTTAGAACAAAAGTTCAAAGAATATAGCAAAAACGAAATGTCGCTAGTTGAAGCTCACAGAGAGGCTTTTAGTCTTGAGCATGAATTAGATCCAAAAGAAATAAATAATAAACAACACCTATTAGTTATCGGTAGTGCAGCCGATGAATCATTAGTATCTTCCATCGATTACTGGAAGAAAAATGGTATATCTATTGATTTCCTACCATATCGAGTTTATGAACTTGCTGGAGAAAAGTACTTTGAATTCTTTGCGCTTCCATATGATAAGCACAAGAATCCAAGTGATGTAAAAGGTGTATTATTTGATACAAATCGTAGTTGGGATGAGAATTCCATTTGGTCGATGATGGATAATAGCCGTCTTGAGGCATATGGTGATGCGAAGAGGTTTGTTCACCATGTTCATGTAGGAGATATTGTTTTCTTCTCGCACAAATGGTGTGGCTTAATAGCTGCAGCAAAAGTAAAAGGAGAGGTTAAAGCTCCAGACAGTGAAACTTTGTATCGAGATGTAGAGTTTTTGACTCCTATTCCGAACCGGAAAGATAACAAACTGTTGGCTATGCCTTTTTCAGAAGTTAGCTCAAAAACAGGTAAAAGTTTCTTTTGGGCTAGAACTATAAAGGTCCCTTATCTAACAAAAAATGAAGCACTTGAGTTAGTCGAGGAGCTTAACAATTACTTACATCGCACATAATAAGTCAAGGCTGCCGGACTGCTTCGCTGCCGCAGCTTAACGCGTTAGGCATACAAAAGAGAGTGATATGCAAAAACTAAGCTTTGCATTAATGTTGATTGCTGTATCGTTTTCAAGTGTAGCTGGGAACGAATTTACACCTGAACAATTAATTGAAAAGGGTAAGGCGTTTGTCCAAGCTAAAAATGCGCGCCAGCAACCGAGTAGTAAGATTGAGGATATTGAAAATTATTTATCTTTGTTGTCAGACAGCTTTATTGACGAACACGTTAAATACAATTTCACTTATACCGATAAATCAAAACTCCGGCAAGATATGATCGGAAAGCTTAAAGATGAAGTCATTAACAGTAGTATTACTATCAAAGAGGTTATGACTGGCTCAAATGTCATTTTTATCAAAATGACGGAGTCTGGTAAGGTAAAGCCAGCGCATCTAGACAAAATCATTGAATACAATAAAACCAACATTGTCTCATTGGAATTCGATAAATCCGGTTTAATTAAGCGTATACGAAGGCATCATGGTTAAAAGAGTGCCTTTGAGCAAGGCATTGGTTAGGAAGTTATGCGTAAGCTTCTATATGTTGATTTTTTGTTTCTCTGCTGCCAGTATAGTCATTAGCTAGTTTCCATTTTGGAAACTTTAAACAATGATTATCAAGGAAATAAAATGAAACTGAGCCTTAAGAAAAGGAACATGAAAGTACTCAATAAAGATAATAGCCAAATAGCTAAAAATGTTACTTTGCAAATTGCTGGTGGTTATAATCGAGGTTATACAGACTTTTATTTTTGTGGGACAACGCATTGTCCGTCTGCATATCCAGAGTGTGAAACGATGGGGTGTAACGCATAACCTTTCCCCATAGTCAGCGATTGCTCATCAATTCATAGGTTTGTTCGGAATCTCAAACCTGTGAATTGTAATTCAGTGCATTCTTTTTTATAAATACCTTCCAAAGTGCTTTTGCGTTTATTTGCTACAACACCGTAAAAATCACAACAAGCAGAGATTGACTCTCTAGATGCTTTAAATACACGCTACTTTTGTATTCATGGCTTTGTATCGAACACTCTTGTTGTTGTACGACTTTAACGTTTTACTCTTTTTTGATTGGTATGTTATATTGTATCAACTTGGTGCATCCATGGCGAAGGAGAAAGCGTGAACGCAAAAGTACAGTCGTTTGGAGACAAGGCAGCAATTGGGTTATCTATGCTGTGCTTAGTCCATTGTTTAATATTACCTTTTTTATTATTTGTACTTCCTCCCTTTGCGGGTTTACTAGCGCTCTCTGATGAAGCTTTTCACGAATGGTTACTCATAGCCGTGCTACCCATTAGCGTATTGGCCCTTGGATTTGGCTATTTGCGGCATAAGTCAGGTCTTGTCGTGGGCTTGGGGTTAGTGGGCTGCACATTCTTGGTGCTAGCAACTATTTTAGGTGAACAACGCGGAGAAACCTTGTTCACAGTGCTTGGCTCTATGCTCATCTCCTGCGCTCATCTTCGAAACTATGCGCTGCGTCGCAATTTTCACTAAATAAAACCTTATTTGGAGTTACTATGAATAGCCTTATGGCCATAGAGCCGTTGCTTGAGGTGGACTCAGTGCATCATCAGCAGTCAGAACACGCTACCGTGTTAACCAAGATTTATGAGCCCGACACCAATATTGTGATTTGGCAACATGCATTATCACCTGCTTTGAAAGCAGAGTTTGGTCGCTACTTAGAAACAGCAAAAGAGCTAGAATTAGCGCTACAAATTGCGACTAGCAATATCACTTGCGAAGTTAGTGAGCCGTTAAAGCGGCTGAATTTTAGCGATGCGATGGTGGCGCATATTATTGAAATAGTAGATATGTTTAGCTGCTTATTTGAACTTCGCGTCGTTGGTTTTCGGTTAAAAATGCTCAAGACTGCAATGTGCCCGAAATTTCATGTTGATAAAGTACCTGTACGACTGGTGACAACACTAGTAGGCGCGGGCAGTGAGTGGCTTAGAAACCAGCATGTATCAAGGGATGACAACAAACTGACTGTGGCCTCGGAAGCAGACGCAATACAGCTTGCCTGTGGGGATGTGGCATTATTAAAAGGTGAGCGTTGGGACGGTAATGAAGGCCGTGGCTTAGTGCATCGCTCACCTGCGGTAGTAATAGGGGAAAAACGATTGCTACTGACGTTAGATTTTATCGCCTAGATTGGATTCATTATGACAACAAAATTAACTGCATTTGCATTTAGCGCTATTTTTAGTCTCTCGCTTTTGGGGTGCCAATCGGAGCCTTCAAATATCGGTAACTCCGTGGTAAGCGGCCAAGCAACGGCCGCATCGCTTAAAATCGCGACTTGGAACATGGAGCATTTAGCATATCCATCGAGCGCAGGATGTAGACCTCGTGACGAGCAGGAGATAAGCGCACTGCGTGATTATGCAAAAGGGCTTAATGCAGACGTTATTGCGCTGCAGGAAGTTGCATCGGTTAAGGCATTAGAGCAGGTCTTTCCAAGTAGTGAATGGCAATTACTGATTTCAAGTCGAGCTAATAGCACGACGTACGACTGTAGAGGAAGTGGCAATCTGTCTACACAGCAGAAAACCGCGTTTGCGATTAGAAATAACCTAGTCCCAAGCAAAGTGGATAACGTGAGCGAACTTAGCGTGGATGTTGAAGGATTAAGACATGGTCTAGTTGTGACCTTAGATACTCAGTTTGGTGAGCTTTCAGTGCTTAATGTTCACCTTAAAAGTGGCTGTTTTGTTGATAACTACTCGACTTCGGATAAAAAGGCCTGTCGATTGCTGGCAGATCAGTTACCAGTACTTAAATCTTGGTTGGAGAAACACGCAAATAGCAACACCATTGTGTTGGGCGACTTTAATCATCGTTTAAGCCATGGCGACAATCAATTTTGGCAGCAATTAACCAAGCATCAAAATAATGCTTCTGTACCTTTGGTAAACGCAACTAAAACACTGACAGGTTGTCACCCACGTTACCCTGTGCCGATTGACCATATATTGCTGAGCAACAAACTTGCAAACACGGTGAAATTCGACCCCAGCGTACACTTTTTTGCGGATATGTCTGAAGAGAAAATGCTCAGCGATCATTGCGCTATTTCGGTGTCAATTAGCATGCGTTAAGACGGTTGTTCGTTACAGCAAAGGGAGCGTATATAACCAAAAATTCAACCGGTGATGTGCAAATATTATCAAGGTCTAATCGGCAAAGGCGGCGTCTTCAACGGTAACTTTAGTGTTGAAATTAGACCTTGTTTGCTTTAGTCTGCTGCGCAAATTGAGCTGAGTTACATAGACTTAGCGCTTTGCATTCAAAGGATTTGAACGATGACTAAACGCTGTTGGTTTACCATGCTTTATGGTGTATTGCTGGCAATCATTTTATTGGTTGTGAGCGTTCCTTCTCAGGCTTATTTGAGATTTAAAGATGCGTCGGTAGCAGATCCTCACTTCTCTCAGCTACAAGTTAAGCTCGATATTAATAAAACTGGTGCACTTCAAGTTACTCAGCAAGGCATATTGCAAGGGGGAAACTTCGATTGGCAGGGGCTCGCGCAAACAATTGAGCTGGATGTGAGGTATCCAGATGGTACACACTATCTGAGCGATATCAGCATTGACTCAGTAAAAATCGACGAGCAAGAAGTGCGTTATGCACTGAAGTATAACTACGATAGAAGTGCAGTCACGCTTGTAATAAGCAAAGAGCAGCTTCCAAAGCAAGGACAAGCTCAGCAATTTGAAGTGCGATATCAATCAAAAAACCGTATGCGATTTTATCCGGCATTGGATGAATTGACTTATGCACTCTTTCCGAATGTTAATCTTAAAATAAAAAAGCTTACCGTCTCCATTCTCTATCCTCAAACTGCGACGCTGAAGGAGCACCAATTGTTTGTCGATCACCTAAAAAATGATGCGTTTTTGATACGCGATGGGGTGGTTGATGGACGCAATCAGCTCCTATTCGAGAGCCAATCTGAGATAGTAGATAAAGCGCAGGGAGAAATCGCCCTCGCGTTTGAAAAAGGTGTGTTTAAGGATAATTTTCTTTACCGCAAAATTTGGTATCCGTTTAGAGTGTTATTTATTGCTTTGCCGTTTTTAATGTTATTTGCATTGGCTGTGTGGCAAACGCGTAAGCGCCTCCACGCATTGCCAAAACTTGCCGATGCGCATCCTTGTTCAACTCAACCACCAGACTTACCGATTTGCTTGGTGAGAGAGTTGGTTGCTGCAAATATCGAACGCATGCTAACAGCAAAAGACGCATTAGCTGAGGTGCTAAAGCTTGCAGTGGCGAAACAGTTAACGATTAGCGAACGGGGTAAAAACAATGATGAATTTAGTAATGTTGAGCCAAAAAAGCTGGATCAAATTCAGATAAATCCTGAAGCGCCGAGCCAGCCAGAGGCGGTTGGGTTAAGCGGTAAACTGCAACGTTACTTTTATCAACAGCAAGACGTTCAAAGCTCGAGTGGAAAACGCAAGCGAAAACGAGTAATAAAAAACCGCTTTGTTATTAACAAAGGAAACGAGGGGAGAACGTCTTTCACAGAAATAATATGTCATTATGTGAATAATGCCGAAGTGGGGAAAGCTCAGCATAATGTAAACTTTCTTGCTTTTATTGTGCCTATTTTACTTTGGTTAAGTGCTTCTTTTGTTGTGATTGGAGTTGGTGCTGGCAATGGGTGGCAAGTGTTTGCGGGTAGTTTAATTGTAGTTTTATTGTGCACTTCAATATTATTAATTGCGGTGCTTATTGTAGAGATGTTTATAGAACATCGCAGCGAAGATAAAAAGAGCCGAGAAATGTGGCTTGTACGCGCGTTAATTTATATTCCTACCTATTTATTCTTATTATGGATGTGTGTTGATGGAGATGATGAGCTGGTGAATGGTACCAGTGTGGTTTTTCACTTCTTTTATCTGGGTTTTATTGCGGCTTTCTTTTCATTTATCGGGCCCTCCAAGCAATTTAAAGCTTGGGTATTGCAGTCTCAGCAATTTTATCAATACATTAAACTTAAGAGTCAGCAATGCTTCGCTGAAGGGGTCGAAAAAGCGGAGTACGAAGCATTGTTACCTTATGCGTATGCATTTGGTTTGTTGAATGAGTGGATTAAAGGGTATGAGGCCTACCTAACAGCTGAGCTGGACGACACTATGCCTTTGCTCCCTTGGATCCGGTATAAAAAAATTACCGAGCCGAGAGAATTAAAGCAACATTTAAGTTGTCTTGAAGCGGTCATGCCTGCAATATCATGTTTGGCCTATGATAAAAATATTGTGTATTAGGGTCTGTTGCTAACGTAAGCAGTAATTTGACAACCGCACCTGATGAATAACTTAAACGAAAGGAGTGTGCTATGCCATCCGCAAACTTACTTGCCTTGCTCGATGATGTCGCTGCGCTAACAAAATTAGCCGCAACGAAAACCGCTCCGGTGTTAGGAGACGATCTTGCCGTCAACGCAGAGCAACTATCGGGCGGGATCAAACCAGATCGGGAGCTTGCAGTGGTATGGAAGGTGTTTAAAGGCTCCTTGCTGAACAAGTTTATTTTGGTGCCCGTTGCTTTGGCTTGCAGTTACTTTGCGCCGTTTATGATCCCCATTATGCTAATTTTAGGGGCGCTGTATTTGCTGTTCGAGGGCGGCGAAAAAATTCTCCACGCTATTTTTCACCGTCAGGAGCAACAGCAAGAAACCGATGAGTTTGTCAAAGCGCTTGAGGATGAGCGTGTTGACTTGGTCGAGTTTGAAAAAGACAAAATCAAGGGCGCTATTGTTACCGACTTTGTTCTGTCGGCGGAAATTATCATTATTGCGCTGGGTGCGATTGCTGATCAGCCTTTTGAAAAGCAAGCAATAGTCCTTTCGTTAATTGGGCTTGCACTGACAGTCGGGGTCTACGGGATTGTGGCCTTGATTGTTAAGCTTGATGATATTGGTTTAGCCATGATTAAGGACGCAAGTAAGACTACACTTGCGGCGATAAAACGTGGGGTGGGTAAGGGGCTGCTTTATTTTGCCAACGGTCTGATGAAGTTTTTGTCGGTCGCCGGTGTGCTGGCAATGCTTTTAGTTGGCGTTGATATTTTAGCTCACCAGTTCCACTTACTCGAAGAAATTGTTCACGCTATTGAAAAGCTGATCCCTGCAATAAGCTGGCTTTTGAATATTATCGCCAAGCTTGGCTTGGGGGCGGTGATTGGTGTCATTATTGCGGCGGTGCTAAGTCAGTTGTTGGCAGTGTTTAAAAAAGCATAAATAATCGCAAGTAGCCCGTATATTTCAGGGCTACTTGCAGAGCCTTTCGATTACCTTCTAATCGGCACTTGCTGGTTGACTGGCTTTTGCGGTGCTTCATTGAGGTTTTGTGGTAATAAACGTTTGGCTTTACGCTGCTCCCGTAGCGTAAATTGAAGCGCTTTTAAAATCCGCGCCTCCAATGGCGTTTCGCAAAACGGGCTTAACAGGTTGTTCTCTTCCGTCGGATCTTCACTCAAGTTATAACACTCGTATTCACTGGGAATGAACTGAGAGGTTGTTATTCCGTCAGGGTTGCCAACGCCAACGACATTACTCACAGACGATTGCGTGGTAGGCTCATCGTTACCACCAAGATCAACTAAGTTCGGGTCTTGCTCATAGAATCTAGCGTTATCAAAATAACGCACAAACTTCCATTTCGTGTCACCGCTGATATCTGGTAGTTGTGTTACCACAGCTTCAATATGGTTCGGTTGGATAATACTATTGTAAGCTTTACCGGTAAGCATATTCGTCATATCACTGCCAACTTCGATGTTGTCATCGGTCATAAAGTAAATAGCTTCTTCTCGGGGCGACGCTTCACCTAAAATGACGTCGGCGAGGTTTCTACCGACGAGTGGCTGTGCTTCACTGTGATCTTTAGCAAGCTGAGTACGAGTTTGCTCAATATCTATATCCGCAAGGCCAAGTAGGGTAGGTAGCAGGTCTATGTGTGAAGTGGTGATATCAAGCTGCTTAGGTTGATTGAAAAGCACTGGATTAGAAATAATAAACGGCACATTTAATACTTCTTGATACGCGGTGTACCATTTTTGATGTAGGCCGCCGTGAGCACCTAGTAACTCACCATGATCTGAGGTAAAAACGACGATGGTATTTTCATAAAAAGATGACTGCTTTAATGCGTTAACTACCTGTTCTATATGCTTATTTACTTCTGCGATAAGGTAGTAATAAAACTGGCGATAGGTTTCATCTGGTGGCTGCGGTAGATACATATGCGGGTACATAAGCTGATAGTCTTTTTGGCATCTAGGCTTGTCCATTAAGCTTTCATTTTGGCTTGGGGCTGGTGCAACACTTGGAAGGTTACCGGCTTCTTTTTCGGCATAAAAGTTGGAAAACCAATCTTTTTGTCCCATTAATACAATGTCGTGTGGGTTTACGAATGAAGAAACCAGTAAAAATGGCGTTTGGTCGCCGTTTTGTGCCTTTTCTTCAAGTAGTTTAAGGGTTTCACAAACTTGATTGGCAAATCCCGGATCTCGAGATGTACCTGAATTGTTCTCTGCAGCGCCATGAGGTTCAGGACCTATCCATTGACTAAAGCCAAACTTATCTAGGCGCTCTGCGCGCTCATAGAGAGCTTGTTTTGCTGGGTAAGGCTCTCCGGTTTCGGAGTTACTATACAGCGCTTGCTGACTCCCCGGCACGATAATATCCTCATCGGAGAGGTGCCACTTACCACGATAATAGGTTTGATAACCCGCTTCGCGAAACCAAGAGCCCATGGTTGGCACGGTATTGGGAGCCAGCCAGAACATATTTTGATCAAATGACGACTTGCCAATTCCAGGTGTTTGGCTGACGCCGTGTAGGGATGGATATTGTCCCGTGTAAATGGATGTTCTACTCGGTGCGCATGCCGTTGCTGCTGCATTATGGTTCATAAATTCCATGCCACAGCGGCGCATTTCTGCCATGCACGCACTGTGCTTGAGTCGATACTCTTTTGCTTGTGAATTTTCGTAGGGCGGAGGAAAACGCTCTTCATCGGTGGTAATGATTAGAAAATTCGGTTGTTTGCCATTAATCTTCATTACAATCTCCTTTTAACTTGCACAGGGTAAATGCCCACGAAGAGTGTAGTTGAAGATCCTTAGATATTTGCGCTTTATGTAATTTAATTGTTTTTTTATTTTAAGTAATGTGTAAAAACAACATTCTGTCTTTTCTCTACGATAAATAGAAAAAGGCCTTATCGGCCTTTATATATGTTTTGGTATTTGGTGAGTTACCAGTCGCCTGGGTCGCCGCCATCTGAGTCGCTGATCTCCTCGTAAGTACCGCCAGTGTCAATACTCAGCTGTTTAAGAAACTGAAATGTAGGGGTACTAGATACCGACTGAGATGCAGATGAAACATCTAATACATACATCTTATCTTTATTAGCTAGAATATTTTGCACTGTGCCTGTATAGATTGTGGCATTGAATTGCACAGGTGGTAGCTCAAACAGGTATTTAGAGGTTACGCTTGTTTGCCAATTTGAGCCGCCACAGCTAGAGGCTGGGCTGTCATTTTCGCCGCCATCAGTAGAACCATACACTCTTAACAGTGCACCATTAGCGGCTTCTGTTGAGTAGTTTGCTCTTAACTCATCAGCGCCATCACACATAGCTTGTGCAAGTGCAGTTAACCCTGAGCACCCTTCTGGATCTAGTTGATAGAGTGCCATCATTGCCGCATTGAAACCGACAAACCCGTTAGTTAGGGATTGAATTTGACCGCCACTAGCAAACGTTTTCACATTTAGCTGTTGGCCATTAATTGTGGCATCTAAAAAGAACTTTGATACTTTTTGCACTGCTTGTTGCTTTGAGAACGAACATCGGCTTTGTCCATCTGGGCGTAACGTGTTCATTGAACTACTGCGGTCTAGAAAAAGCACGCCATAAGATTCAGGCGCAGCGAGCGAATTGAAACTCGACATTGTGGTTGCCAAAACAATGGCAGATACTAAGATTTTCATCATCGTGAACTCCATCTCAAAAGATACCATTTGCATTATCTAATCGGAAAATCTCACAACAGCGACAAGATATTGTTCAAATGGTGTAAGAAGTATCTGGCTGTACTGCTGATGCAGATACATGATTTGCGCGAGTAAAAAAAATGAACTCAATTAGTTGCAAATTTGTTGCGCAGCGTAAGGGTAGGGTAGATTCTGATTTTATCCATTACACCACATTACAGCGATAATTTATTTTTTAAAACATAATCTTACATTTAGGTTTGACATGAAGTTTAGTATTTTCATGATGTTATGTTTAGCTGCCTGATATAATAGCGGTTGCGATTTAGTTTCTAAAAAATATACAGTAGGATGAAGTAAACAGTATTTAAAAGTACGAAATAATAAAAACAATGACAGGAAGTTTTATGAAGCGATATCTATTTTCTCTCTTAGGTTTAATCGCCAGCGTAGCTGTTGGTTGGAAGTTTACCCTGTATCAGTCTTATTACACTTCAGATTATGTTGATGTAGTGTTGTCTTCACAAGTGCTTAATGAGGATCGAAAGGTCTTTATTCGCCTCCCAAAAGGATATGACAAGGCACATAGTTATCCACTCATTATTCGTACCGACGGCAACTTTAATCTCGCGCGGTGGGATGAGGTACTAAGCAGCCTTGCCGAACAAGGTAGGGTAGAAGATGCAATTTTAGTGTCTATTCCCAATCAATTTTGGACTGAGACCCGCAACCGCGACTTAGTGCCGCCTTATGCTCGACAAGATGTTGCGATTGAGGCCCGTCCAGAGAGTGACAATGATCCTGCCATTTTTGGTCGTGCAGATCGTTTTTTGCAATTTGTTGAAAGCGAGCTGTTACCCTATTTAGAAGCTAACTACTCAATTAATGACAACCGTGTATTAAGCGGGTTCTCTGCTGGTGGAAGTTTTGTACTTTATACCATGGTGACTAAACCTGCGCTTTTTGATGGCTATTTTGCTTTTAGTCCTGCTGCGTGGTACGACGACTCAGTTGTCGTAAAAGAATTCGCAAAAAGCCTAGCCAATGTTCAAGGCAAACCTAAGTATATTTACCTCTCCATCGGCGGTGCTGAGAATGACATCATTACGGGGGCATTTCACGGTTTATTAGATGCACTTGAACAACATGCGCCTGCCAATGTGCGTTGGGGACACAGCATTAGCGAGGGCGCGGGGCATTCACAAAACCCAGTGGTTTCTGTGCCACTTGCGTTGAGTGAATATCATCACTTTAGAAAAAATCAGTTAATGTAAGCGTTGCAATGCTTTGATTTCAGAGAGCAAATGTTTTTGTTCGCTTTCACTTAGCCCTTTAAGCTTAAGCATGGCTTGGTAGGTCTTTAATAGTGATGGCTTATCTCCTTTTTGCTGATAAGCCATCGCCAATTGCTGCAGTGCATTGAGAGACTCTGAGTTGTGCTGGCTCACAAAGCTAAACAGGTTGATGGCCGCAGTGAAGTTACGTTCGAATAGGGCGGCATACCCGAGCGAAGTCAGCGCACTATAGGGGTAAGTCTTGAGTCCATATAGTGACTTAGCGATGGCGACATGATTTTCCAGCTGAGTAACACCGGCAGCAGCTACCTTCAAGGATGGCTGATAATGGTTAAAGAGGTGCTGCAGACCATGATAATAGCTCGGGTAGACGACGCTCATATGGGTTTCGCCACTAAAATGCTGTGCTTTGAAGTCAATGCCATTTGGCTTTCGCCAAGCATCATTAAGACGTTGAAATGGCTGTGTTATGATTGCGCTTTCGTCTGCCATGCTGATGTAGATACACTTGTTGATTAACGCTTTTGCCAGTAAGTCATTTAATAATCGCTCTTTATCCCACCAAAGGCTTGGACTTGCCAACATCACACCATTAAATAAATCGGGTTTTTCAAGTAGCGCATAGGTTGCAAACAGCCCACCGAATGAGTGTCCTGCTAACGCGCGATAGCTTGATGTGCGATAATGCTTGTCTACGTAAGGGATGAGTTCTTTGTCGATAAATTGCAGTAGCATTTCTGCACCGCCCGGATTTTGCTGCCGTGTTGGACCTGCAAAATGTCCCAGTACCGCAAGGCTGCCTTTGCGATAAGGCGGGGTCAGATCTCGAGTGCGGTGTTCGTTGGTCTCGATGGCAACAATGATAAGTTCCGGTATTTTATGTTGTTGTGCCAAGAAGCGAGCCGCTGAAGCGGTATGTCCAAGATTGCTCTGGCCATCAGTCAGATATAACACTGGATAGCTTGTATTGCCTTGCTCATAGCTTGGTGGTAGGACGATATGAACCGTTCTTTTTTGCGAAAAATAAGCGGAAGAAAGCTGCAGTGTCGAGTTCGGATCTGCTGAGTCACTAGCAACAGCGCTACCAATTGACAGCAATGTAAAAATAGCCACGATAACAATGTGAGTAACTAACCTAATTTGCATAACAGCTCGTTCCTTGCTTAAAAATCATCGCTAATTTAACACGAGTCAAAACGACAAGGAACGGGTTATATAGCAGCGCCTGGGAATTATTTGTGTTGTCACCTAACTGATTAAACCGTAATTTAACTAAAAAAGACGGCTGAAATGCGTGGCCACCACATCATGACAGCGGCCGCGCAGACGCCTATCGCGGTGATCATGAGACCTAAGCTCATCATCACCGCGATTATCCACACCGGTGCGCTGACGTTGGTTTGGCGTTTTGCCCAAAAGTAGAGTTCTGCGAGTACCATTGGTAGCAGATAGCAGGCAAACGAAATAAATATATCGACAGGGCCATCTAAGGTTGCGGTATTGCCATTGAAGCCTTGGTTGACCATGTACCAACCAAACAAATAAAGACGAAACGTCCATACCCCATTAACCAACAAAAAACTATGTGCGGCATAACGTTGATGTGCGGCGATATTTTTTTGTATGGCAGCGCGCCAAGCAAAAAATATCGCAATGGGAATTAATATACCGTTGAGTGTTATCCCAATGGCACCAACATCGCTTAGCCTAAGACCGGTTACCCAAGTGAGATATAATCCTGTGAGTGCGCCCGAAATACCGAGAATAAAAAATACGCGTCCGTTGTAGCGGTGAAAGCGTGGGAAGCGTTTTCGCACCGCAGGAATAAGCTGTAATAAACCGCTGGTGGCCAAAATCACAGCGGGTAAAACATGGCTAAAAAATACCTTGGCATCTTTTGTGTGTCCACTCGCCGGTGAAACCGTTGCACTTTGCTCTGTGAGTCCCACTATAAGCGGGATGGCATATAGACCGAAGATATAAACAGCAAACATCCATTGCCCGAGCAGTGCAACAGATATCCAGCTCTTTACGGCACCATTCAATACGCTAAAGGGACTAAAGAAAAGCCCAGTTGTTTTGGTTAGATTGAGGGAAGACAAAATACTTATCCTTATAAATCAATGAACTTGATATATAAAATGACAAGATTTGGCGATTGCAAACATTAATCCCGCTGAGTAAGTTTGGCTATCAAATCGGCCTGAACCGATGCGGCGCGGATGATCTGCTGGTGATCATCCTCTGTGTGGGTCGCCGTCACTGTGCTGCCCAGCAGGGTTTGATAGGCCGCCGTCGCTACCGGGTCGGCATCCGTTGACCACCAGGTGTGCGCCCGTTCGGTCACACCATCCAGAGTGTAATCCAGCTGATGTTCTGTTGGCGTCATTCGGGCCAGTCGATATAGCTCAAACCCGTCGGACAGCAGTTTGCCAAGCTCCTGCTGTGGCAGCAGTAGCAGCTCTTCGTTGAACAGTTCAGCAAAACGAGTGCGATGTGCCACCAGCCAGGTTGCCAGCGTATCTGCATCCTTCAGGTCTTGCTGTAAGGCGGCAGTGAGCTCAGCCACAAACGCCTGATGCAATGCGGCGTCGACCGATTGGGCTGCCCCACCAATCCACTCCAGCACCCAGTCGGACCAATTCAGCTGCGTCGCAGCAAAGTCGCTACATGGGTTCCAGCTGTCCACCAGATACACCTGACGCACGTTACGCCCCTGCGCTTTAAGCGTGCGGGCCACCAGTACTGCCAGTGCGCCACCCAGTGACCAGCCCATCAGATGGAAGGTCCCCTGCGGCTGCGCCGTCATCAGCGCCTCAGCGTAATGCCCGGCCAGGGCCGTCAGGCCATTAATGCCTGAGAGGTTCGCCGCCGGCGCCACCCCGACACAGTTAAACTGACCCGTGAGCTGCTCGGCCAGCGGTCGGTATGGTGCCGTCAGGCCATTGCCTTCATGGAAGCAATACAAGGTCTCGGCATTGTCCGTGTGCGGGTTCAGCGGCTGCAATACGGAGTTATCGGCGTTTTGCATAGTCGCGACCAGCGCCGCCAAATCACTCGCCTGCCACAGTTGCTTCAGTGCCAGCGGCTGCTCACTGCGCTGCTGCCACAGGCTGATCACTTTCAGCCCGGAGATGGAGTCGCCGCCCAGCGCAAAGAAATTATCCCGACGCCCGACCTGCGCCACGCCCAGCACCGTTTGCCAGATCTCGGCCATCAGGGCTTCTGTTTGATTATGTGGCGCGACATAACTGACTTCACTTTGCAACTCGGCCTTAGGCAGTGCCTTACGGTCTATTTTGCCATTGCTGTTGAGCGGCAAATCGCTGAGTGCCATGATCACCGCTGGCACCATGTAGTCCGGCAGACTGGCCGTCAGCATGGCTTTGAGTGCGGCTTCATCGGGTAGTTCGCCCTGATGACCACTGACATACGCCACCAGACGCTTGCCACTGGGGGTGTCATCCGCGACGACCACGGCCTGACGTACTTCAGGGCGCTTGCGCAGCAGGGTTTCGATTTCGCCCAGCTCAATCCTGAAACCGCGAATTTTCACCTGATGATCGGTCCGGCCCAGGTATTCCATCAGCCCCTGCTCGTTCCAGCGCACCAGGTCACCGGTACGATATAAGCGACTGCCATCATTGGCGAACGGGTTAGCCACAAAGCGCTCGGCGGTTAAATCCGGACGGTTCAGATAACCCCGTGCCAGGCCAATCTCTTCGGCCAGATATAGCTCGCCCACCTGTCCCGGCAACACCAGATTAAGATGACTGTCGAGTAGCCAGGCCTGACGCTGGCCAACCAGTTCACCAATCGGCGCATAGACCGCATCAAACTCGCTGCCCGGCAGGGCTTTCCAGGTCAGTGGCGTGACCACAGTTTCGGTCGGACCGTAACCATTGATAAAGAAGTCAGGTTTTAATACCCGCTGGGCCAGCTCAAAGGTGGCCTGTGGCATCGCATCGCCACCAAAACAGTAGACCCGGACCGGCGGCGGGTTGCCGACCTGCTCGACATGGGCTGCCAGCTCACGCAGGAACACCGGCGGGAAGACAGCAATAGACACCCGCTGCTGATGCAGATTCTGATAGGTTTCGTGTAAGTCCCACTGACGTTCTGGGCGGATCACCACGGCCGCGCCATGGGTCAGCACCGTCAGCCAGCGCTCATGTGCACCGTCGAAACAGAACGACATAAAGATCAGCTCGCGATCACTTGGGCGCATTTCATAGCGGCGACCAATGCCGCGGCAATGCGCCGCGATAGACGCCCGGCTGACCAGCACGCCTTTAGGATTACCTGTCGAGCCCGAAGTGTAGATCAGATACGCGCCCTGCGCCGGACACACCGCCGGCTGCTGCCATTGTTCGCTCAGTTCAATGTCGGCAAAAGGGTGTAACGTGGCTGAACCGGCAATGTCATCCAGGCTGTTGTCGCTGGTCAGGATATGGGCCATCTGACTGTCCTTGATCATGTAGGCCAGACGTTCCTGCGGATAACTCAGATCCATCGGTACATACACAGCGCCGGCTTTGAGAATGGCCAAAAATGCCAGCGGTAAATCAATCCCTCGCGCCAATGCCACACCGACGCGCTGTTCAGGCTTCACACCCTGTTCGCGCAGGTAATGGGCCAGCTGACTGGACTTGTCGGCCAGCACTTTGTAGCTGTAGCTGCGCCCGTCGCAGATCACCGCCTCGGCATCTGGCGTCAGCTCCGCCAGGCGGTTGATTGTTGACACCACATCCTGATATTGCGTCGCACCGAGCTGTGGTACTTCACCACCCGGCAGATAAATTGGCTCCACCGCGCCCGAGTGCAGCGGCGTGATAGACTCACCAAAGCCCAGCCCCTGCAAGGTCTGCTGCTGTGTCTCGCTGACCAGTGAAAACTCAGACAAACGCGCCTGCGGTGTCTGCAACATAGCCAGGATCAGCGTTTTATACTGCGCGGCCAGTGCTTTTACATCGGCTTCGGCCAGCTCACTTCCCTGATAGCTGAAGTGCAATCTTAGCGTCTCTTCCTGAATAAAGCTGATGGTCAGCGGGAAGTTGGTTTCTTCGCGATCTTCCAGGACTTCAAAACGGGTCTGACGAGACTCCTGTTGTAACATCGCCTCATCAATGGGGTAGTTTTCGAATACCAACAGGGTATCGAACAAGCCCTCTCGGCTGAGTTCCAGTGACTGTGCTGCCAGCTTCTGAATGTCGTACAGCGGCGTAAACTCATGCTCACGCACCGCCAGCGCCGTCTGCTGCTGTGCCTGAAGCCAGTCATTCAGCGACTGAGCCGGATCCACTGAAGTGACCATAGGTACGGTATTGATAAACATGCCCTGGATGGCGTCATGACCGGCCAAATCGTTTGGACGACCCGAGGTTGTGGCACCGAAGCACACCGTATCGCGACCCAGATAACGGCTCAGCAGCAGCGCCCAGGCGCCCTGCACCAGGGTATTCTGGGTAATGCGATGGTCCTGACAAAAAGCCACCAGCTGGGCAAATTCAGCGTCCGACAGGTGCACATCAAAGCCACCAAACTGGCCGCTCTGAGGCTTGTTCAGGGTGCCGCTCAGGTAACTGGGCTCTTCCAGTGGCGCCAGTTGTTGCTGCCAGAAGGCGCGATTTTGCGCCTCATCCAGTTGCGCCAGGTAAGCGATATAATCGCCATACTGACCCGCCACCGGCGGTAAAGTTTGCCCTTCGTAGGCCATCAACACTTCACCCAGCATGGCGGCGCGGCTCCAGCCATCGGTGAGAATGTGGTGCATGGTCCAGACCAAAGCATGACGACCGTCTGACAGCTCGATAATGCGCATTCTGCTCAGGCCCGGTTCGCCTTGCAGATCAAAGCCGCGACGCGACTCTTGTCTGGCAAACGCTTTCAATTCTACCTCAGAGACCGCCCGATCACGCCAGTCCAGCACCTGCCAGTCAAGCTCGGTTGAACTGGCAACATATTGCAACGAGATACCGTCGACATCGACAAATCCGGTCCGCAGCGCGTCGTGGCGATCCACCACCTGCTGCCAGGCGGCTTTAAAGCGGGCCACATCCAGACCCGTAACCATAAAGCAGCTTTGGTTAACATAGGTTTCGCCCCCCTGATAGAGGCTCTGGAACAGCATGCCCTGCTGCATCGGCGACAAAGGATATAACGTACTGACGTGCTCGAGTGCCAGCGGTAGGTTGTCGATTTGTGCCTGGCTCAGCCCGCTAAGTGGCAGATCAGACGGCGTAAAGGTCGCCTCAGCCACTGCGCACTGAGCCACCACTTCTTCCAACGCACCTTGCAGATGCGCGGTGAAGATCTCCACCTGCTGTGCAGGCAGGCGTTGCGGCGCATAGCGAACCAGTACCTGTAACTGACCTTCAGTGACTTGCGCGGTGATCGACAGCTCTGTGTCCATTTCATAGTTCGGATCCCAGGCCGTGCCGGTGGACTCAGTAGCAGGTCGCCAGTCGGCTTCTTTGCTGGCCACGTTGTCGAGCTGGCCGAGATAGTTAAACTCGATTTCAGCGGGCGTCTGAGCCGCCAGTTCGCTGCGCTGCGAGGCACTGCCGTAGTAGCGGAAAGCACCATAACCTATGCCTTTGTTCGGGATGCCGCGCAACTGCTCTTTGTTGTACTTTATGGTGTCGGACAACTCGGGAAGACGCGTCAACAACACCGGGAACAGGCTGGTGAACCAGCCCACAGTGCGACTCAGGTCGACCTCATCATTCCATGGCTCACGGCCATGTCCTTCCAGGTTGATCTGATGCTCAGTTTGCGCGGTCCAGCGGTATAAGGCCTCGCTCAGTGCGCTGAGTAACAGGTCATTGACCTGAGTGCGGTAAGTCTGCCCCGCCTGGGTTAGCAGTGCCGTAGTCGTTGCCGTATCGAGTGTCAGGGTAGCAATATCCGCGGCCTGATACTGGCGACTGCCCGCCGGGTTCAGTTCAGGGAAACGGGTCTGCGGCGTCGCCATCTCCTGCCAGTAGGCATATTCAGCCGGATGCGTCGAGGCATAGCTTTGGATCTGCTGTGCCCAGAACTGATAGCTGTGACTTTTTGCCCCCAGCTGTGCCTGTTCCGATTGCCATAAGGTGGTCAAATCTTCCAGCAAGATGCGCCAGGAAACCCCATCGACCGCCAGGTGGTGGATCACCAGTAATAAGCGCGCAGTGCCGTCGTCAAGACTCACATGTACCACGCGCAGCAGCGGGCCATTTTCCAGATCCAGACTGCGCTGCGCCTGCTCGGCAATGTCAGTCAGTTCGCTGATTGAGGCACGCTGATACCAGGTGCTTTGCGCCGCCATATCGGCACTGACATCGCGATAACTTTGTTGCCATTGTCCTGCTGCATCACGAATAAAACGCAGTCTCAGCGCGTCGTGCTGGGTCAGCAATGCAGCCACCTGTTGTGTCAGCTGCTCGGCAGTCAGCGGCGTCGCCAGCTCCAGCATCACCGCCTGGTTCCAGTGCTGGTAATGCGTCATGTTGCGCTCAAAGAAGGCCTGCTGAATTGGCAGCAGTGCCACCTGGCCACTGACATTTTGCTGTGGCAAAGCATCCGCAGTGTGCTCCGTCATCACTGGCGCCAGTCTGGCCACCGTTTGCAATTCAAACAGCTGTTTCGCCGTCACGGAGAAACCGCCCTGACGCAGCCGGGCAATGATCTGTAAACTCAAAATGGAGTCGCCACCCAGCGCGAAGAAGTTGTCATCCCGGCCAACCTGAGCAACACCCAGCACACTTTGCCAGCTTTCAGCCAGCAATTGCTCGGCCTTGCCCTGCGGCGCAACATATTGCACGGCACTGTTCAGCTCTGGTTTTGGCAGTGCTTTTCGGTCGATTTTGCCATTGCTGTTCAGCGGTAACGTATCCAGCACCATGATCACGGCCGGCACCATATACTCTGGCAGTTGGGCTGCCAGCTCTGCTTTAAGCGCGTCGACCGCCAGTTCGACGTCCGCTTCGCCCGACACATAGCCTACCAGACGCTGCGTCGCGCCGTCGCGGTCGGCCACTATGACCGCTTCCCGGACACCATCTATGGCGTACAAGGCCGCCTCAATTTCGCCCAGCTCAATTCGGAAACCACGAATTTTCACCTGATGGTCGGTCCGGCCAAGATAGTCCAGCAGGCCTTCGCTGTTCCAGCACACTAAGTCGCCACTGCGATACATGCGGCTGCCATCATTCATAAACGGGTCGGCCACAAAGCGCTCGGCGCTCAGATCAGCACGGTTAACATACCCCCGTGCCAGACCCGTACCGGCAATATAAAGTTCGCCAGCCACGCCCGGCGGACACAGGTTCAGTGCCCGATCCAGTACATACAAACGGATCCCCGCAATCGGCGCCCCAATCGGCACCGGCAGTGCCGGGTCGCCGTGACAGGTAAAGTGACTGACATCCACCGCCGCTTCGGTCGGACCATATAAGTTATACAGCTTGGCCAGTGGCAATTTACTCAGCGCCTGCGCCTGTACTTCACTGGGCAGGGCTTCACCACTACATAAAATACGGCGAATGCTGGTTGCGGTATGCACAGCCTCATGGCCAATAAACGCCTGCAGCATTGAGGGTACGAAGTGCAAAGTAGTGACGCCAAAGTGATTAATGGTGTCGAGCAGCTGGGCGCTGTCTTTGTGGGCCCCCGGCTGGGCAATCACCAGCTCAGCGCCGTACATTAACGGCCAGAAATACTCCCACACCGACACGTCAAACCCGAAGGGGGTTTTTTGCAGCACTTTGTCGTCTGCGCCAATCGGATAGGCCGACTGCTGCCAGGCGATACGGTTGTATATCGCGCTGTGCTGGTTCCCCACGCCTTTGGGCTTGCCGGTCGAACCAGAGGTGTAAATCACATAGGCCAGCTGGTTTGCCGGTATGTCGTGCCCAGGTAACTGCGAGGGATAGTCCGCCAGTGACAAACTTTGATAGGTAACGCGCTCAGCCAAATCGCCCAGGCCGTCCAGACGCGCCAGAGAGTCATCGCCTAAGAACAACGATAGGCCACTGTTGCTGGCGATATAAGCGATACGCTCCAAGGGCAATGACGGCTCTAATGGTACGTAAGCCGCACCGGCCTTCACCACTGCCAGAATGCTTGTCACCATTTCCAGGCTGCGCTCGAACACCAGCGCGACTTTGTCTTCTGCCCCAATGCCACGGGCATTCAGGCAATGGGCCAGTTGGTTCGAGGCCAGCTCCAGCTCAGCGTAAGTCATGCTCTGCTGGGCAAAGCGTAGTGCCACCGCCTCGGGCGTGCGTGCACTTTGTTCGCTGATCAGCGTCGTGATCGGGCGCTGATAGTCGAACGCCGGGGTGCCTGTACCGATGTCCAGCAAGGCGCTGCACTGCGACGCGTCCTGCAACTGCAACAAGGACGCTAGCGGAGCCTGTGCAGCGTCCATCATAGTCAACAGCAGGGTTTTAAACTGAGTCGCCAGCGCTCGGATATCCGCTTCGGCCAGCACGCTGCCCTGATAGCTGAAGTGCAGCTTCAGAGTCTGCTCCTGGATAAAGCTGATGGTAAGCGGGAAATTGGTCTCCTCACGGGCATCACGCACCGTAAACTCAGTTGCCTGCTCGTCCTGCGGCAATGCTGTCGTGATTGGATAGTTTTCAAAGACTAATAAGGTATCGAACAGCCCGTGTTGGTCCAGAGTCAGGTGCTTCGCCTGCTTCTGGATCTCATACAACGGCGTAAACTCATGCTCTCGCCCGGCCAGGTTGGTCCCCTGCAAGGTCTGTAACCACTGCGCCAGGGTCACTTCAGGCGCTACTTCAACCACCACGGGCATGGTATTAATAAACATTCCCTGAATGCTTTCATGGCCCGCCAGCTCGGTTGGACGACCCGAAGTTGTGGCACCAAAACACACCGCTTCACGGCCCAGATAACGGCTCAGCAAGAGCGCCCAGGCGCCCTGCATCAGGGTATTCGCAGTCAGGTGATGCTGTCGTGCAAAAGCATTCAGCGCGGTATTTTGCGCTTCATCCAACTGCACGTCCAAAGCCGCATGTGCGCCGCTTTGTGGGGCCTTAAACGCGCCACTGAGGTAGCAGGGCTCTTCCAGCATGCCAGTCTGCGTTTGCCAGTAAGCCAGGTTTGCCACTACGTCCTGTTGCTCAAGGTAAGCAATATAATCGCCATACTGGGCATGCGGTTCGGCCAGTGTCTCGCCGTCATACATACGCAGCACTTCGCCCATCAGAGCAGCACAGCTCCAGCCATCGGTTAAGATATGATGAATCGTCCAGACAAAGGCGTGGCGCTGTGGCGCCAGCTGTATCAGTGTAAAGCGCTGCAATCCGCTCTCGGCATCCATCGCAAAGCCCTGCTGGCGATGCGATACGCTCAGCTCAGCCAGCTGACGTTGCTGCTGCGCGCTATCGAGGTGCTGCCAGTCCAGAGTTTCCCATATCGGCTGCACGGTTTTGCGCACAAATTGCAGTGGTCGGGGGTCCAGACTCAAAAAGCCACTGCGTAAGGCATCATGACGGGCGATTGCATTCAGCCAGGCGGCTTTAAAACGTGCGACATCTAATCGCTTGATCTCTAAACTGGTTTGATTGACATAGGCCTCACCTTCCTCCACCAGACTGTGGAACAGCATACCTTGCTGCATCGGTGACAAGGGGTATAAATCGCTGAGCTCAGCGGTGTCGAGAGGCAGCTGGTCCAGCTGTTGCTGATCCAACCCGCTCAGCGGTACATCACTGGGCGTCAGACAGCCATGAGTATCGCAACAATGCGCAACCAGCTGTGTCAGCGCCTCATGCAGATGCGCTGCAAAGGCTTGCATATCGGCTTCATCAATACGCTCACGGCCATAGCTGATAGTCAGCTGCAAGGCCCCGTCACTGACCTGGCCATTGATGCTCAACTCACTGTGTGGCTCATAGTCCGGGCTGAAGGACGCGCCACTGTGCTCACTGGCGAGACGCCAGGGCGCATCGCCCTGGTTAAGCGTGTTGTCGAGCTGACCCAGATAGTTAAATTCAATCTGACCCAGAGGCTGAGTAGCTAACGTCGCCTGTGCTTGCGACTCACCAAAGTATTTCAAAGCACCATACCCGATGCCTTTATTCGGCACACTTCTGAGGTGCTCTTTGGTATGCTTAATGGTCTCTGACAGCGCATTTAAACGTGTCAGATGAACCGGATATAAGGTAGTAAACCAGCCAACACTGCGGCTGAGATCGGTGTGTGCATCCCAGGGTTCGCGGCCATGGCCTTCGAGGTTGATCACTGTCTCCTGCTGACCCGTCCACTGATAGACGGCTTCACTCAGCGCACTTAACAGCAGTTCATTGACCACAGTGCGATAAGGCTTGCCTGCCTGTTGCAGCAGACGCTCAGTGGTGGACTGTTCCAGCGTCACACGCACTTCGGCACTGTCCGCCAGGCGTCGGCTTCCCGCTGGGTTTAACCCCGGAATAGTCAGCGCTGATGACTGTTGTTGTGTCCAGAATGCCAGTTCCTGCGAATTCAGGCTGGCGTAGTCCGCTATCTGCTCAGCCCAGTACTGATAGCTGTGGCTCTTGCTGGCAAACTCGCAAGCCTGCTGTTGCTGCGCTTGTGCATAACCGCGCGCCAGGTCATCCAGCAACACTCGCCAGGAAACGCCATCAACTGCCAGGTGGTGGATCACCAGTAATAAGCGTGCAGTGCCGTCGTCAAGCGTCATATGGACCACTCGCGCCAGTTCACCGGTATGAATATTCAGGCTGCGCTGCGCCTGCTCAGCCATCGATGTGATCTCTGCATTTGTGACGTTGCGCTCCCAGACACTGGCCACGGCACGCTCCGCGTCAAAAGGCTGGTAGCGCTGCTGCCACTGCCCTGCCTCGTTTTGGCTAAAGCACAGGCGTAATGCATCATGATGTGCAACCAGGGCTGACCAGACCTGCTGTAGTGCCGCGCCATTCAGCGGGGCGGCCAGCGTCAGTAGCAGCGCCTGGTTATAATGGTTTTTGTCGCTCAGGCTGGTCGCCAAGAACTGCTGCTGAATGGGTAACAGTGTTACCTCACCACTGACTTGCTGCGCAATCCGCTGGCTGGCAGGCAGCTCAGTCAATGCCGGAGCCAGGCGGGCAATGGTGTGCAGTTCAAAAATTTGTTTCGGGGTCACCACCAGGTCGTGCTCGCGCAAACCACTGACGATTTGCAGACTCAAAATAGAATCGCCCCCGAGTTCAAAGAAGTTGTCCAGCCGTCCTATCTGCTCCTGACCCAGCACTTTTTGCCATACCTGTGCCAGTGCCAGTTCTCGCTCACCCTGTGGCGCTTCGTACGCCACGCTCGATTCATGACTGGGTTTTGGCAGTGCTTTTCGGTCGATTTTGCCATTGCTGTTCAGCGGCAAAGTATCCAGCACCATGATCACGGCCGGCACCATATATTCCGGAAGCTGGGCTGCCAGTTCTGCTTTTAGCGCGTCGACCGCCAGTTCGACGTCCGCTTCGCCCGATACATAGCCTACCAGACGCTGCGTCGCGCCATCACGGTCGGCCACTATCACGGCTTCCCGAACACCATCTATGGCGTACAAGGCGGCCTCAATTTCGCCCAGCTCAATGCGGAAACCACGAATTTTTACCTGATGGTCGGTCCGGCCAAGATAGTCCAGCTGGCCTTCGCTGTTCCAGCACACTAAGTCGCCACTGCGATACATGCGGCTGCCATCATTCATAAAGGGGTCGGCCACAAAGCGCTCGGCGCTCAGGTCGGCACGGTTAACGTATCCCCGTGCCAGACCCGTACCGGCAATATAAAGCTCACCGGCCACGCCCGGCGGACACAGGTTCAGTGCCCGGTCGAGTACATACAAACGGATCCCCGCAATCGGCGCCCCAATCGGTACCGGCAACGCCGGGTCACCGTGACAGGTAAAGTGACTGACATCCACCGCCGCTTCGGTCGGACCGTACAAGTTATACAGCTTGGCCTGGGGCAATTTGCTCAGCGCCTGCGCCTGTACCTCACTCGGCAAGGCTTCACCACTACATAAAATACGGCGAATGCTGGTTGCGGTATGCACAGCCTCATGGCCAATAAACGCCTGCAGCATTGAGGGTACAAAGTGCAAGGTGGTCACGCCAAAGTGATTGATGGTGTCGAGCAGCTGAGTGCTGTCTTTGTGGGCCCCCGGCTGGGCAATCACCAGCTCCGCACCGTACATACGGCCAGAAAAACTCCCACACCGACACGTCAAACCCGAAGGGGGTTTTTTGCAGCACTTTGTCGTCTGCGCCAATCGGATAGGCCGACTGCTGCCAGGCAATACGGTTGTATATCGCGCTGTGCTGATTACAACGCCTTTAGGCTTGCCGGTCGAACCTGAGGTGTAAATCACATAGGCCAGCTGAGTTGCCGGGATGTCGTGCTCAGGTAACTGCGAGGGATAATCCGTCAGTGACAAACTTTGATAGGTGACGCGCTCAGCCAAATCGCTCAGGCTATCCAGACGCGCCAGAGAGTCATCGCCTAAGAACAACGATAAACCGCTGTTGCTGGCGATATAAGCGATACGCTCCAAGGGCAGCGACGGCTCTAATGGTACGTAAGCCGCACCGGCCTTGACCACTGCCAGAATACTTATCACCATTTCCAGGCTGCGCTCGAACACCAGCGCCACTTTGTCTTCTGCCCCAATGCCCCGGGTATTCAGGCAGTGGGCCAGTTGGTTCGAGGCCTGCTCCAGCTCAGCGTAAGTCATGCTCTGCTGGGCAAAGCGTAGCGCCACCGCCTCGGGCGTGCGCGCACTTTGTTCACTGATCAATGTGGTGATTGGACGCTGGTAGTCAAACGCCGGGGTGCCCGTGCCGATGTCCAGCAAGGCCTGAGTTTGTGTATTTTGTAGCAAGGAAACATTATTAATGGGCTGATCCGGGTCACTCAAACAGGTATCCAGTAAAGTGACCAGCTGTGTCAGACATTGCACCGCAAAATCCGCATCATATAACTCACTGGCAAACACCAGATTCAGGCTGGTGCCATCGGTAATGTCTTCAATCACATCCAGTTGCAAGTCAAACGGCATACCAAAGCGGTACATTTGCGTGCCAGACAGACTCAGTGACTCAAGCTGGCTAAAGTTACGCTTGTCACGGCGCAGGTAGTTAAACATCACCTGGAAAACCGGATGCACACCACGCTGTCGCGCGGGCTTTATCGCTTCAATCAGCTTGTCGATCGGTAAGTCCTGGTTACTCTGTGCTACCCGGCTCATTGCCGTATTCTTCGCCAGTAATTGCTGGAAGCTGTCGCTGTCATCCACCTGGATTGGCATCACCTGAGTATTAACAAAATAGCCCACCACGTTTTGCGTTTCGCTGCGGTGACGATTAGCTATGGGTACACCGACCCGAATATGCTGCCCACCACTGAGCCGGGCCAGCAAGGTTTGCCATGCTGTTAGTAAAATCAGATACGGGGTAATTTGATATTGCGTTGCCAGCGCGCTGATCCTTTGCCACAGCGCCCCAGGCACCGGGCGGGTTTCAAAGCCAACCTGATAATTCAGGTCATGGCGCTGGTGGTCGCGGGCCGGCAGCCTGAGGGTGTCATCGGTCTCCACTAAGTGTGGCAACCAGTTTGCCAGTTGTGTGGCAAATAACTCGGAGCGCTCCTGCTGTTGTTCCCATTTGGCAAATTCTAAAAAGCCTGGCACCGGCGTCCGATCGGCCGTGCCTTGTGCACCATACAGTGCAACAAACTCATCCAGCAGTTGCTGCATCGAGGTACCATCGGTAATGATGTGATGCATAGTCACGATCAGGCTGGTCTGCGTCCCCCGGGTGGCAATCGCAATGCGCAGTAAAGGCGCCTGGCACAAATCGAACGGCTGCTCCACAAAGGCACGGATCGGGTCGTCCGGCTGCTCGTTATGCACCGTCAGTTCAGTCACGTCCAGTTGTTGATATTGACCATCAATCTGATAGACCTGCTCAGCGGCTTCAACAAATCGAATACGCAAACCAGAGTGTTTCGCCAGCAGCACTTCGAATGCCTGCTTAACGCGCAATGACTGCAGTTGGCCATCAAAATGCAAGGCACCAGCCAGGTTATAAGACGCATCAGCCGGGTCCATTTTCCAGGCATACCATAAAATCTGCTGCGCGGCAGTCAGTGGCACCTGTTCACCGGGGGCCACGCTCATCGTCAGCTGGCCGGTCGTTTCCGAGGCCTCTGCAATACGGGCCTGCAGGCGTTGTTGATCTTCACTAGAGAGGGACGAAATGGCGCGATTTCTTCTGGTACGTCTTTGCTGTGACATTCTGGCTCCACTGCAGTCAGCTAAATTGGGATTCTAAAATATGACTGCAAGACGAATGTCGGTGGTAAAAATCCACCTCTGGGAGGAAATTTTTCCAGCGTGGCAAAGGCAGGAAAAGCGCCACACTGACAGGTCCGGGTGGCTGTTATTCCAACCCGGACCGCACAGGGATTACAGCGTATAGCTAAACGAGATCCCCACCGTTCTTGGGTCGCTCAGACGTGCGTAGCGGAATTCACCGGCAAGGTGCTTATATTGTGCGCTCATACCGTCGTGACGTTCACCACGCAGCAGGCTTTCATTGTCAAAGGCATTGTTCACATAAGCATTAATGCGCCATTGTTCAGTCACATACGCAACAGAGAAATTAACCTCGGCATAATCGCCAGCCAGGTGAATATCCTTGCCACCCAGCTTGCTGTAATACTCACCAACATAATGACTGCGTGCGTTAAATTGTAGCTGCTCAGTCAGCCAATACTCGGCCCCCAGTCCCACAGTGACGTCGGCTGCCATAGGTAGGTCCAGGCCTTCAGAATCACGGTTTTGCGCATTGGCTTCCTCAATGTTGCTATCCAGTAAGCCCAGGCTGGCAGAGAGCGTCAGATCCTCGGTCACCGCCAGACGCGCTTCGGTTTCCAGACCATAGCTTTCGACCTGCGCCAGATTCAGCACTTTGCTGTCTCGTGCATCACCACTTGGGCCACGGCCAAGCAGCTGGTAATTCGAGTAATCGTTGTAGAATAGGTTCGCTGACACAGACAGTTCACCGTCCAGTAGCGTGGCACGTGCGCCCAGCTCAAAGGTATCGACGTATTCCGGCTCAAAGGTGTAGTTAGTACGGGTAAACCAGTGGAAATCACCACCGCCTGAGGTGTAACCCTTTCTAAAGCTGGCGCTCAGTGTGGTGGTTTCGCCCAGGTCGTGCAGTACTGCCAGCTTAGGCAGGTAAATGCGGTTATCCACATCAATATCGAAACGCAGACCCTGAGGCCCTAAACCAAAACCATCAAAGATCCGAAATTGTGATTCGTCGGTAACACGACCACCGGTAACCAAACGCGTGGCGTCTGTTAAGGCGAAGGTCAGCTCACCGTAAATGGCCTTTGAGCTGCTGTCATCCGTCCCCTGATACCAGCTCTCACGGAAAAATGCCTGATCGCGCTCATTGTGATAGTAACCCAGGTAGCCACTGATGCCAGCGTCACCATCATAAGTTACCTTAGCATCATAAGTACGCCCTTCTTCTTCCATGCGTACAAACCAGTAGGTAGGATATTGCTCGAAGATATAGCTGTAGTCTGTGTCTGATACCATCAGTTCAAAGTCAAACTGGCTGTTGATCTCATATCGGGTACGTAGTGACCAGCGCTTATAATCAGACGTTTTATCCCTGGCACCCGAGCCCAGTGCAACATACAGGCCGGTCTCCGGATTACGAACCCGCTCGTAACCAACCACCCAATCTGAAATCGGTGCGATTTCAGGGCCTTCAACGGTCCAGTCGCGCTCACCTGTGTCTTCGCTGTCAACATAATGCAGCAACATATCCAGACCCTGTACACCGGCCGGTTGCCACTTTAATTTAATGTCTGCGCGGGTGCTGTCATACTCATTCGGGTCGAATGGGTAGCCTTTATCGTACTGGAAAGTATGATGCAGATCGCCGGTCACACGCTGCACACTGGCGCGCACACCCAGCTCGTCTTCCAGTAGTGGGATAGATACCACACCGGCCAGCTCGCTTTGCTCATTGAGGTCGGAATACCCTACGCGCACACCCGCTTCGACGTCGGTCAGTGATGGCTCTTTAGTTTTGATGTAGACCACACCACCGCTGCTGTTACGGCCGCTGTTAGAAGACTGAGGACCACGTAAAACTTCAATCTGCTCTACGTCCCACAAACCCAAATCGCCGCTGACTTTGGCGACATAAGGTTCTGCCACGCCATCGCGCATAATAGAAATACGTGGCTTAGCACCCGATGAAAATGATCCAAACCCTTGCGATACACCCTGACCTTGCTGGCCCCGGATGGCCGGTAAACCACCTGTCACGACCACGTTTGCAATGCCCTGCAAAGCATCCAGATAAGAATTTACCTGACCGCTTTTTAACTGTTCTTGATCGATCACCGCGATCGAAGAAGTGGTATCTTTCAGTGAATTGCGACTATTCTCACCATAGACAACGATCTGTTCAATCGATTTGACTTCAGCGTCATCGTCGGCCATAACGGCTTGTGAAACGGCAAGAGCGAGCGGCAGAATGCTGTATTTGAGTTTGTTCATTATTTCATCCTAGTTGTATTTCCGACAACCAGACGAAGCAAAAAACAGCAAATTTAGTAAAAATAGTAATTATTATCAAAAAGATAATATTACACTCACAAACTGAGAAATAATCTTCCCTATTACTCACTCAGATGCACTTTCATCTCCAGTAAGCACGGACTAAATCCAGCCTTTTCATAGGCGCGTATCGCGGCCTGATTGTCGCTGTACACATCCAGATAAAAGTCGTGGATCGCCTGCTGCTTACTCCAGTTCATCAGGTGCGTCATGATTGCCTGATTCAGGCCCTGACCGCGATAATCCGGATCGACATACATAAAGCCCAGATAACCATGGCGCTCATGCACCAGCTGTGCTTTTGAATCCCGGTGTTGCACATAGCCTGTGGCCACTATCTTACCGTCTTGCTCACCGACGACCAGCAGACTGTCGGGACAGTCTAGCAGGGCTGGTAAATCATAATAACGCGCATCCTGTGGTTTAATGGCTTGATTGTAGGGGCGCTCAGCGGCTATCACGGCCTGCTCTAACTGACGTAAAATCGGCAGGTCTTCTAAAGTTGCGATGCGGATCTGCATGATATGTCCTGGTTACTATTCATAGAGCAGGCAGCGTCTCACAAATAGGTCCCAGTGCCAATCTATGGACAAGAAAAAAGCCACCTGGTTTGACCCGAGATGGCTTACTAACACTACAAAAAGGGTTATGGCAAATTAGTGTTCGTGCTCGTCGTGCGCCGCTTCACTTTTGGCGATCCCCAGCCACACCAGCTTGCCTGGTACAATATCCAGCTCAAAGGTCTGTGACCATGCACCAGCTTCTAAATCGAATTTCTTAATCAGTTTATTCGCCGAGTCGCTAACAAATACCGCTTCTTCAGCCTGAGACAATGCCAGTGAGAAGCTTTGACCTTTGGCCAAGCTCTCGCTCACCATCACTTCGTGCTCAGCTTCCCAGTGGTGCTCACCATCATGCTCATGAGCGGCAAAAACGCTTAGCTTACCTGCGCTATCCATAACGACAATGTGCTCGCCGCTGGCACTGAATCCATAGTAGTTGATGCTATAGCCATTCGTTACTTGCCATTCCAGCGCTTCAAACTCAGCGTCATGCGCATCCAACACAAGCAACTGATCACCGGCTTTCGCAATATACTGGTCTCTGTGATGATGACCTTTCAAAGAGCCCACACGCTGACCTTCGGCAAAGCTCTCCGGGTTGGCGATTTTGCTTGCGCTGAAAGCCTGACCTTCCTGAGTGATCAAAGCCACCCCGTCAGTACAACCAAATACAATGGTTTCTTCATTCTGTGCACTGCCGTGCAGACCTGGGCAGCTAACATCAAAGACTTTGTCAGCATGGAAATGGTCACCATGGGCGTGGAACAAACCAATTTGAGCAGGCAACATCGACTCACTGCTGCTGTCACGCAATGTGCTGATCAGGTACTCACCGCGTGCCTGGGCTGCGCCGTGCATATATGTGCTGTATTCCCACACCGGCACCTCTTTATTTGCACCGCTGATGTGTGATTCATTGAACATGGCCACTGAGGCGTTTTGCTGGCTTTCGCTATCGCCATCAGAGAACACGGCGATGCCGCCTTCACTGACCGTCACATGAGTCGGTTTCACCGATTCAAGATGAAATGACACAGCGGCCGGTGCATCCTGATGCGCATGGAAATGGTCATCATGGGCTTCCTGATACAAACCACCGTCCAAAAACTCCACCATGCCGTTGGTACGCTGTACCGAAATCGCATAGCGATGATTTTCTGAGCCATATAAATAGTCAGGTGCGTAAGTCAAACCAATTGAGTCAATCAGAGACTGATCGGCGGTTGAGTAAACATGCAGCACGTGACTGTCAGCACTGCTAACCACCAGACGACCTGCGACATCGGTTACGCCCTCATCGTGATCATGTTCATCATGATCGGCTTCTTTTTCAGATTCTGTCGCTTTCGCCTCTTCAGCCTTAGCTTCATCTGCGATTACAGGCTGCGCCGTGCGCTCAACGGTGTGATCTGTACCACCACACGCAGACAACAAGATGGCTGATACGGCCGCTGCCAGAACCTTTGCTCTGAAAATCATCAATACTACCTTAAATCTCAATGTTACATTATAACAATACAGGAATGTTATAATATCACAAAAAAGAACGCAAGCGTTGCTGGCAAGTTATTTATCAAAAAAGCGATGAGATGCAGGTAAGCGAAGATAAAAATGCGGCCTCTGATGAGGCCGCAGGAGGAAGTTAGTGAGATTGCAGCTGAGCCACCAGCTGTTCTTCAATCATAAAGGCCAGGTTGTCTATGGTTGGATCTTCAAAGAAAGCAGCCGGTTCCAGCTCAACGGCAAACATTTGTTTGGCCTTGGCCAGCATCTGGATCGCCACCAGCGAATCGCCGCCCAGCTCCAGCATGCTGTCGAAAATACCGATCTGCTCAAAACCCAGATACTCGGCCCACAGGGCGACCAGCTTATGCTCCAGCTCGCTCTCTGGCGCTTCGTATTCCACCGCCAGTTCTGGGCGCGCATGGCCTTTGGGCTTGTTCAGTCGCGCCAGCAATGCCTGCTCCGTGGCTCGCGTTGCCGCACACAATTGCGACCACTCGGTGCTGGCACAATAAACCTGCGGCAAATCCAGGCTTAGCGCCGCATCAAGTAACTGGCACGCTTCTTTGTGACTCAGCCCCAGTCCATCCGCCAGCGACATATTGGCCGTCATCCCGGTGTTTATCCAGGCATCCCAGTTCAGTACCTGCACAGTAAATGGGTGCTCCTGCTGTGCAACCGCGTCCAGATAGCTGTTAGCGGCGCAGTAATCACTTTGCGCAAATGCGCCCACGATTGAGGCCAGACAGGAACACAGCACCATGCGTGTCAATGGCGTCTCGGCAAACAGCTGTAATAACGTCTGTGTGCCCTGTACTTTGGCCACGGCGCTTTGTTGTGCCTGCTCCGCGGAGATCTCATTGAGCAAGCCACCACCGGGTAAGCCCGCGGCATGGATCACCTGAGTCACTGGGCCCGTTTCTGCCTGTACTGCGTTAAGCGCCACCTGCATCTGTGTCAGATCAGCCACATCAGCGCTGATCACTTTCAACCTGGCGCCGCTTTGCTGCAAAGCATGGAGTTGCTGATAGCGCGCACGTAACTTCTGCGGCTGTTGCTCATCTTCGCTCAGCTGTGCCCACAGGGCAGGCTCCGCCATTGGCTGGCGCGTTTGCAGCACCAGGGTATGTCCCTGTTCGGCCAGGTGCTGAGCCAGCGTAAGGCCTATACCGCCTAATCCACCTGTGATTAACGTCACCTCAGGTGCAGCACTCGGCGTGGGCTGAGCGGTCACGGCAGTTTGCGTTAAAGTAAAACGATGTGCACCGCGATAGGCAATTTCCCCTTCCCCCTGAGCCAAGTCAGCGACCAGACGATTGCTGAGTTTTTGACTCGTGTTGTTCGCCATCTGCTGCGTCAGTGCCAGTACCTGACAACTTTGTGCAGCCAGCTCCAAAGGTGCAACCCGCGTGAGGCCTAACAGTGAGGCCTTTTGTGCACTAACCGCGTCATCGCCCAGCACATTAAATAGCTCAGTTGCGACGATACTCAGCGGACGCCCGCCAAGCGACATCAGCCACTGCACCACAGGTAGTAAGGTGTTATAGGCCAGCACATCGGTGCTTAGTGATTGCGTAAAGCGGGTGTCGATCACCTGATCAAACTCCCCCACCGCCGCACTCAGCTCACTCAGTTGCGCTGCATCTTGCAGGTTCAGGCGGTAAGTCTGTGTATCGATGGCTGAAAACGCCTCGCCTTGCCATATTTGAGTCAGCAGGGCGCCCGCCTCGGTTAACGCTGCGCTCAGCTGTGTGACCAAAGGCACATCGGCTGCCAGCAGCAACACCCGCTTACCAGCCAGTGACGACACTTTTTGTGGCGCAACACATTGCTGCCATTGCGGTGCATAAAGCTGCGCGCCTTGTTGAACCGCATTGTTAGTCACATTCGCTGCCGCTTTTGTCACGGCACCCGGCTCAACCCAATACTCAGTATCCGCAAACACGTACTCGGGCAGCAGGTTAGCCTGGCCATGTGGACGCTGTGTCAGTTGTGTAAAGTCAATCGCACAACCCAGCTGCCATAGCTTAGCTAAGGTTTTGGCAAACGGTGGTAATGGCGCTTTAAGGTCACGTGCGTGAGACACCGAATGCAGTACTACCCGTTCTTCACTCACCGTTTGTTTGGCCAGTTTTTGCAGGGTATCGCCCGGTCCGGCTTCAATCAACACATCGGTGTTCTCTGCCAGCACCTTCACACCGGCCACAAAGTTCACCGGCTGACGAATATGGTCCAGCCAGTACTGCGCTGAGCAGGCCTGCTCAGCCGTGATCCAGTCGCCTGTGACGTTAGACACAAACGGCACCTCTGGCGCGCGCAGCGGCGATACACTCAGTACCTGTTCCAGCGTGCTGGCAAAGTCAGGTAAAACCGCTTCGGTCAGGTGACTGTGGAAAGCGTGCGAAACGTGCAGGCGCGTTGCGGCAATATCGGCCGCTTTCAGTTCACCCTGCAAGGCCTTAATCGCTTCGCGCGTGCCGGCAATCACGGTATTGGTCGGGCTGTTCAGCGCTGCAATGTCGAGCCCATCATTGAGATAAGGCGCCATGGTTTCACCATCGGCCATGACAGAAAGCATGGTACCCGGCGCCATGTTTTGCAGTACTTCACCGCGTGCAGTCACAAGCTGAGTTGCCACCTCCAGGGTCATCACCCCAGCCAGACAAGCCGCCGCATATTCGCCAATGCTGTGACCCAGCATGGCACTGATGACCACGCCGTGCGCCTCGTAACATTTTGCCATGGCATAAGCGACCACAAACAAGGCAGGTTGCGTAATGCGGGTCTGATTCAGTAGCTGATTGGCCGTCAGGATCTCGCTGTCTGCCGGACTAAAGACGCTGTGCAGCTCCTGCTGTAAGGTCTCTGGGAAATGCCCCATTACCTCATCAAAGGCGGCCTTAAATGCCGGTACTGCACGCAGTAACGGCTGGGCCATAGTGACATACTGTGAGCCCTGCCCTGAGAACATCAATGCTACCCGAGGCGTGGCCGCTTTATCGCCCTGCGGCTCTCGCAGTAACTGCGCAATGGCCTGCTCGGCATTTTCTGCCACACAGGCATAACGCACCGCCAGCGCGCTGCGTTTATGCTGCAACTGGGCAGCCAGCTGGCCAAACTGCTCTGGCGAGCGCTGCAATGTGTCGGCCAGCGCCTGAGTCTGACGAACCAAAGCACTTTGACTGCTGGCGCTGATCGGCAGCATATGCCACGGCGCATCGCTGTTTTGCTCCGTGTCTTGCTGATTGTACTCTTCCAGGATCACATGAGCGTTGGTGCCCCCCATGCCTAATGAACTCACCGCTGCACGACGAACGCTTTCACTGTGCCAGGGTTTCAGCTCGGTATTAACGTAAAAGGGGCTGTTGGCAAAATCGATTTTGCTGTTCAAAGGCTGACTGTGCAGGCTGGGCGGTAACTCCTTATGACGCAGCGCCTGGACCGCCTTGATAAGGCCAGTCACCCCGGCTGCGGCATCAAGGTGGCCAAGATTAGTTTTGGCCGAGCCAATCGCACAGTATTGCTTTGTGTCACCGCCATAGGCCTGGCTCAGCGCGGCAATTTCAATCGGATCCCCCAGCTCAGTGCGGGTGCCGTGGGCTTCAATGTAGCCCACACTGTGCGGCTCAATGTCTGCAAACTCCAGCGCCGCCATAATCGCATTGGCTTGGCCATTAACGCTCGGCGCGGTGTAGCCGACCTTGTCACGGCCATCATTGTTGATGGCAGAGCCTTTGATCACCGCCAGAATAGGGTCGCCGTCTTCCTGTGCTTCCGCCAAACGCTTTAATACCACAGCCGCACTGCCGCTGCCGATCAATATACCATCGGCCTGCTCACCAAAAGCGCTCAACTGACCAGATGGCGACAAGCTGCCACCAGCCGGGGCATGATACCCCTGATCCTGCGTCAGATTAAGCCACACACCGCCTGCCAGGGCCGAGTCACACTCAAAGTTTTGCAGCGCACGACATGCCATATGCACCGCAACCAGTGAGGTTGAGCAGGCAGTCTGAACGGTGACGGCCGGGCCTTTGAGGTCCAGCTCATAGCTCACCCGGGTCGCCAGTGAGTCTTTGTCATTGCCGTTGGTCAGCGCCAGCAGGCTGGTAATATCGCGCTGCTGTCCCTGCAACAAGTTTTGCATCAGATAGGCGGGGACACCACACCCGGCATAAACGCCGGTCAGTTCACCCTGTGCCAGTCCGGCGTGGGCCATGGCATGCCAGCAGGTTTGTAAAAAGTGACGCTGCTGAGGGTCCAGCTGCTCGGCCTCTTTTGGCGTGTAGCCAAAAAACTCGGCATCAAATTGCGCCAGTCCGTCAAATGGTATGCCACGCTTCACATAGTCCGGGTCGTTTAAGTCAGACTCGCTCACCCCGGCGCGGCGCAGCGCCTCGTCGTCATAACTTTGCACGGCGCAGCGGCCGGCGCGAATATTTTGCCATAAGGCATCGACGTTATCCGCATCGGGGAATCGCCCGGCCATTCCTATGATGGCAATATCCAGTTCACTATAGTGCTGTTCTGACATGATTATGATTCTCTTACTTTACGTTTACGGGCAGCGACGGCACCCATGCCGCGGCGCTGCCGGGCGCCACTCGGGGCGCTGGTTGTTTGTGACTGTGTTGTTTGTGACTGGTCCAGATACGCAGCCAGGCTGGCGATGCTGGGATAGGCGAATAAGTCGGTCAGCTGCAACTGGGCAAACTGCGGTTTAAAGTCGTCGAAGACCGCCATCAGCAACAGCGAATTGCCTCCCAAATCGAAGAAGTTTGCATTGCGGTCAACCTGAGCGACCGCCAGATGCTTCATCCAGATTGTTTCCAGCGCCTGCTCTGTCTGATTGGTTGCCGTGCTGGCTACCGGCGCCTGTGCGGGCTGGACTTTTGGCAGTTGCTGACGCTCCAGCTTGCCGCTGGTATTAACAGGCAGCTGTGCCAGCACCACAATCTGCGCCGGGACCATATAGTCGGGCAGCTGCTCGGTCAGCGCCCGCTTGAGTCTGAGTGCATAGTCCGGGTCGTCGTGGCGCTCGCTTTGTACATAGGCAATCAGGCTTAACGACTGTGCCTGCTGCTCGGTGATCACCACCGCCACATCCACGTCCGGTAGCTGCGTTAAGCGCGTTTCGATTTCACCCAGTTCAACCCGGAAACCGCGAATTTTAACCTGATGATCGCTGCGGCCATGATAATGCAGCGCGCCATTTTGCCAGCTAACCAGATCGCCACTGGCGTACATGCGCGCACCATTATCCGCAAATGGGTCGGCAATAAAACAAGTAGCCGTCTGCGCCGGACGTTGCCAGTACCCGCGCGCGAGCAGCTCGCCGCCGATATACAGTTCACCCACCTGACCTTCGGCCACCGGCTGAAGGTTGCTGTCGAGCACATACAGACGGCGACCATTCAGGGCATGACCCAGCGGGACTTGCTCGCCCGCTGTCAGGGTGCGGCAATCATGAATAGCGGCCTCAACCACAATTTCTGTTGGTCCGTAAGTGTTGAGCAGACGCACCTCACCCAGACCTGCCGCACGCCAGTCTGCAATGCCCTGCTCTGACATGGCTTCACCACCCGAATGCACCTGGCGTAAATGAGGCAGTGACAATGGCGTGGTAGTGGCCATTCGCGCCCAGCTGGCGGCAATGCTGCGCCAATAGGCAGCACTGAGATCCATCACGCTGATCTTGTGACGCTGTGCTTGCTGATACAGGGTGTCGGCATCCCACAGCGTATCGCCACGTAACACTACGGCAGCGCCCACAGCCCAGCTGGGGAACAGCTGCTCGACAAAGGCATCAAAATTAATGGTGGCAAATTGCAGCACAACATCGGTGTGGCTTAATTCAATAAACGCTTTTGCCGATTCGATGTAACAGGCAAGCGCCTGATGCTCAATCGCCACGCCCTTCGCCTGACCCGTCGAGCCAGAGGTATAGTTTAAGTAGGCCAGTGAATGTGCATGATGCACCACCACAGGCGGGGTGCTGTGCTCATGGTGTTCACTGAGTAAAGCAACCGGAGAAATACAAGGCACAGGTAAGGAGATATCAGTCTGCTCACCCAGTATCGCCGCACAGCCACTGTCGCTAACCATGTGTGCTAACTTCGCTTGCGGGAAATTAGGGTCTAACGGTAAGTAGGCGGCATTGGCCTTCAAACACGCCAACACCGAGGCCAGCATCAGGGGCTTACGCGCCTGCATGATCCCCACCACCTGATCTGTCAGACCCTGAGCGACCAGACCATGTGCGAGCCGGTTGGCCGTTTGCTCCAGCCACTCATAGCTATAGTGCTGGTCGTCAAAAATCACCGCCGTGGCATCCGGATTGCTGGCTGCATACTCACTGATTGATGTCAGCCACTGTGCAGCGGGTGCCGACGCATCAGCGCCCGTTGCCGCCGGAATGTGTGCCAGTTCTGTGCCCAAAGACAGATTACCAATGGCCTGCTGCGCCTGTTGTGGCAGCTGATTGAGTAGCTGCTGAAAAGCCGCAGACAATCGCGCTATGGTGCTGTGCTGATAGAGCGCCTGATTGTACTGTAGCTCAATGCTCAGCTGGCCTTGCTCATCCAGTCGCGAGTCGATGCTGAGATCAAACTGCGCCTGCTGCTGCAGTGACTGCGCATCATCTGTGGTGCAGTCGGCCAGCGTCAGTGCCTTAGCCACATCCTGCTCAAGGTGGTTAAACATCACCTGAAACAGCGGTGTCTGTCCCAGTGCACGCTGTGGATTCAGCACTTCCACCAGCTTCTCAAATGGATAGTCCTGATAACGCTGTGCCTCCAGTGCTGTGTGTTTACACGCTTCGAGCAACTGGGTAAAGCTCTGCTCCGGTGATACCGAGCCACGGATCACCTGAGTATTGATGAAAAAACCCACCAGCTTGTGCAGCTGTGCCAGATTGCGGTTGGCCACCGCCACACCAATCTGTGGCTGACGTTTACCACTGAGGCGATAAAACAGCACCTGCAAACTGCTTAGCAACAGCATAAACAAACTGGCATTTTGACCATGAGCCAGCTGTTGCAGCTTGTCGGTGTGCTTGTGATCCAGGGTAAAACGCATCACGCCCATCGGCGCTGCCAAATCGCTGCGTCGCGCTTGCTCAGGCACCAGTAACTCTTCATCACCCTGACCATCCAACCGTTCCTGCCAGTAAGCCAGCTGCGTCGCGGCGGCCTCTGAGGTCAGCCACTCCTGCTGCCACAGAGCAAAGTCACCATACTGGATGTCGCAGCTGTCGAGCGCGCCTTCCCCCTGCGTGTTGTAGTGATGCGAGATGGCACCCAGCAGCAAATCAAAGCTCCAGGCATCACTGGCAATGTGGTGCATAACCAGCACCAGGCGATATGTCTGTTCAGACTCACGGATCAACGCAGCACGGAAATTTTCGCCGTCGCCCAGTGCAAACGGGGTTTCATAGCAAGTACGCTGCAAGGCATCCGCCTGTGTGGCTGCATCCGCAGCATCGCTGAGGTCATGATAATGCCACTGCAAAGGCTGCGCAGCGGTGCGCTGACGCCACTGGCCTTCGGCCGTTTTGAAATAGGCTTGTTGCAACGCAGGTTGCTGGGCCAGTACCTGTGCACAGGCCTGCTCAAGGCGCTGCGGATTAATTGCGCCTGATAACTTTATCGTTGCGCCAATATGATAGGCACTGCTATCGGGCTCCAGTTGCCATAAGAACAACTGCCTTTGTTGCTGGGCACTGAGTGGGTAATCATCCAGCTGTTGCGCAGGGATCTGCACACTGGGTGCATCCATCACGTCTCGCACACGCTGGCAGAAATCGCCAAAGCGATGTGCTGCAAACAAGCTGCTGGGGTCGAGCTGACAATCCAGTTCGCTCTGGATCTGTGCCAGTAACTGGGCGGCTTTAATCGAGCTGCCCCCCAGTGCAAAAAAGTCCGCGTCGTCGTGGTTGACCGGGTAACGCAGCACGCTTTGCCAGCACTGTGCCAGTTGTTGGGTCAGGTGATCCCAGTGCGCATTGCCGGGCAGCGAGTCTTGCGCCGTCAGTTGTTGCAGCTGAGCCAAGTCAAAATCCCCATAACTGGCCAGCTCGTTGGCATTGCGTAACTTCAGACAGGCACTGCGCTGGAGCTTACCGCTGGAGGTTTTTGGCAAGCCCCCCTGATCCAGGAGCAATACCAGCTCAGGGCAGGCAGCAAAGTGCTCAGTGATAAAGTCACGGACGATCAACGCCGTTTGCTGCGCCGGGACCTCATTGCGGTAGCTGTTGCTGGTTTCGATTGCCAGACCAATGCCTTCGCCACTCTCTGCACTGGGAACCGGAAACGCCGAGACCCGACCTTTACGCACAAAGCTCAGCTCGGCTTCAATGGCGCGCTCAATATCCTGCGGGTAAACATTGTGACCATTCATGATGATCAAGTCTTTTTGTCGGCCCGAGATATAGAGCTGGCCGTCGAACACATAACCAACGTCACCGGTTCTTAGCCAGCGGTGACCGTCGAGCGCCACAAAGGTGTCGTGAGTCGCTTGTTCATTTTGCCAGTACCCCAGCGCAATGCTGGGTCCGGCGGTCCAGATCTCGCCAATTTCACCATCGGCCAGTGCCTGATGTGACTGTGGACACGTGATCCTGAGCAGGTGGCCGCTGGCGACCTGACCACAGCCTACCTGATGGCAGTATGCGTCACTGTCGCGCAGATCGCGGGCATCGGCCAGCTCTGCGCGGCCTGCAGCCAGCCCCTTATTATCAAAGGCACGGATCACGGCGCCGCCACCGGCTTGGGTGCCCGTCACCATCAGGGTGCCTTCAGCCAGACCATAGCAAGGGTAAATGGCCGATGCCTGCATGCCCTGCGGCGCAAAGCGCTCTGCAAAGTCCAGCAGGGTATCGTGACGGATTGGTTCTGCGCCGGAGAAGGCGACACGCCAACTGCTCAGGTCCAAATCTGCAAGTTGCTTATCGCGGATCCGCTCCAGACACAAACGGAAAGAAAAGTCGGGGCCACCCGAGACAGTGCCGCCATATTCACCAATCAACTGTAGCCAACGCGCCGGGCGCTCCATAAAGAATCGGGGCGAGCACAGCACCAACGGATAGCCAACGTAGATCGGCTGCAACAGCCCGCCAATCAGTCCCATATCATGAAACAGCGGCAACCAGCTGACCATCACATCAGATTGGGTGGTTTGCATTCGTTCGGTGATCACCGCTTCATTGGCCAGCAAATTACCATGGCTGACCATCACGCCTTTTGGTTTGGCGGTTGAGCCCGAGGTGTACTGTAAAAAGGCAATTTCGTCGCTGTGCGCCGGGTGGCGCGGCGCATCAGGCGCTGGCGTGTTTAATTCGTCCACCACCTGGATAATAATGTCATCCAGTGCCTCGCACATACCCGCGACCGTTTCGCTAAAACGAGAGGTGGTTAGCACCAGCCGGGCACTGGCGTCTTCGGCAATGCCCACGGTACGGGCAATGTGTTGCGCTTTGGTCGACTCGGGTGGAAAGCTCGGGATAGCGGTCACCCCCAGGTGCTGACAAGCGAGAAAGCTGGTCACATATTCAATGCCGGTATCCATCAGGATCAGGGCGCGATCCCCCGCACTGACGTGATGCTGCAGATGCCCTGCCAGCTGTAAACTCTGTTCATACAAGGCCTGAAAACTAAAGCGTGTGTGTGCTTTTTTATCTACGCAGATCAGCGCGGTTTGTTGTGGCTGTTGTGCTGCGTGGTGGGCAAGGCGATCCATTAGCTGCTGATTGCTATCTCGTCGCTTTGATTTTGAAAATCAAAGCAAAGAAAGTAGGCCGAATTTTAAAAATGGTGGTGTTAAGTTTACTTACAAAGTTAATTTGAATGCTTTTGGTGTGGCTGTTAGAGTTTCTGTGTCTATCAATATTCCTTCAATCACCATGACTATTGAAAACTATTACCTACTTTTGCTTAGCCTATGTTGCACTTTGGTTGTTGCTCAGCTTTTTGTAAAAGAGAAAAAAGCAGCACATTTACTCTTTGCTTTAGTGTGCGGCTCGATAGCATTGGCCACGACCAAAAAGCTGACTCAAGATTCCTTAAATGGATATCAGTATTTAATTGGCATGGGCGCTTGCGTGACCTGTAATGGGTTTTGGTTGCTTGCTCGGGCACTATTTAGAGAAAAGCATGCCATTTTAAAAAGGCATGTTGTGTTTGCAATCGCCATTGCTGCCTTAGTCGTGTGGCGGCAAGGCTATTTGTTTATCGACAGTCAATTACACATGAATGCTAGCGGATTTGTTGAGTGGTTTAACATTGCGGCGTATGAGCTTGCTTTGTTGTTGTCATCTAGTGTACTCATGTTGGCATTTTGGGAAGGGTGCCGAGGATTCTCACAGTCTCAAGGGCAAGAAAAAGCACAAAGGGTGCTATTCTTATCCGCTTATTTTATTTGCGTCGCAGGCACCAAATTAGTCGAAAATCGCTTTGCCGATAATCGTGAAGTTCAAGAGTGGGCAGTGACAAGCGCAGCCATCCTCATTATATTGACGGCGCAAGTGTTACTGTATTGGCGATTTTCATCTCAACGTACAATTACATCAGTAAGGCGCGTTGAATCAAATGAACCAACACAAACCGAGGATGATATTGCGCTCCAGCAACAGGTGGAACACTTTCTTATCAAGCAAAAAGGCTTTCTCAAAGAAGGGTTAAAAGTTGCTGACTTAGCTCAGCAATTTAATGAACCTGAATACAAGATAAGCCGAGTGATACGGCAAAACCTGCAAGCGCGAAATTTCAGCCAATTGGTCAATGAGTTGAGGGTTGAGCATGCCAAAGTGCTGTTACAAGACCCCGCTAAACAGCATTGGCCAGTACTTGTCGTTGGACTGGAAAGTGGTTTTGCGTCGGTTGGACCATTTACTAGAGCATTTAAAATCGCCACGGGAACCACGCCAAATCAATTTAGAAAGCAAAATAGCCAAACGCAAGTGCTACGTGAAGCACAAGATCAACAGGCCTAATCTAGCTTAGTTAGTTTGTATTGTAGCTGCTGAATAGGTAGCTCTATCGTCTGTGGGTCAAGCTCTGGCGTAATATCACTGACCGGAAAGACGTTATCTATTTCCACCGCATTCGCGATAGCGTTAGTATCGCCATCGGATAAAAAAGTGAGTTGGGTGTAATCACTGGGCTGTAAGTCATACCGAGCCAGCGTTGCTTTTAAGTCTATGCTGTATTCGTATGCGGCTAACAGGCTACCTGCGTTATCGGTATATCTGCAGATCCGCCATTGATAGCTACTTTCGATAAACTCCAGCGCCCAAATCCCACCTTTATCTTGGATCATTTGTTGTGGTTGTTGGCAGGGCTGCGGTAGAGGCAGTAAACGGCTATGAGACCAAAGCCCCTCGTGGTTTTGGCACAATAAGTCGCCCTTACCAAGGTCGATAATATAAGAGCTTAGACCATATTGGCAAAACTGGGAAGCGGGAACGAAAAAGGGAGCGGTATGCTTGTTAAGTGCGCTAAACGCAATATAGCCCATTAATACCTCAGTATTGGTCATCCAGCCAAGATAAACATATTCATCATTTTGCCAGTTTGTTGATGCGATTTTCCCCTGTTTAATGGTGTTAGTCAGCTTGAAGTTTTCGCTTTTGCCATTAAATGTACAAGTCAAACTGCCTTGTGTAGCGTCGATGTTGCATGATTGCTGAGCTTGCTCCTGTGATAGTTGCTTAATTTTAGAGTTTGGCGTTTGATGAGTTAGCGCGGAGGTGAACCTAGCCGCAGCAGACAACTGGCCAGTTTGATCTTGTTTAAAACGACATTTAGGCTGTATCTTTGAGGAATTAAGCACGATATTACCATCAAGTACAGCAAGCTCACAGCTATTGGCTATGGTACAAGCCGTGAGCAGCATAACGCCACAAAAGGCAATCCAAGTGTTTTGCAAATCACAATACTCATCAATCATCAGCTACATCCTATAAACATAGCTGATAAGGCCTTGATTAAGCAATATGTGCAGCAATACCCGATTTTCCCATAGCGACTTCGGCTTTTAGCACTTGGCCGTTGATGTAATCGCCACTATTTTGTTTTCGGTAGGGGATTGGCTGTTCACTAAATACCTGTGTTAAGCGCTCTGACCAATTGACAATTTCATCAGCTATACGTTGATTAGGCTCGCCTTTTGCGTCGAAAATAACATGGTTTTGTAGAACGTCCATACCTGGGAAAAACAAAGTCCCGTGCGTGATCGGAAATAGTAATTCGTCCATTGTGCCGTTTATCCCTAAAGGAGAGTAATCCTCATATCCACCACCTGTGGTTACACAAATTAACGCTCGTTTTCCCTGTAAAACTCCCTCGCCGTAGCGCAATTGGTTCCCTTTGTTTTGATAACCGTAAGCAAAGCCATAGGCATAGACTCTATCGAACCAGCCTTTAAGTATGGCAGGCACGCTGTACCACCAAAGCGGAAAATGAAAAATAATTAAGTCTGCGGCAAGCAATTTTTGCTGCTCTTGAATAACATCTTCGGTTAGGGTGTTTGAGTGATATGCCTTGCCAGATGCTGCAATAATCGCAAGTGGTGCTTGTGAGTCATCTTGCGGGAAGTCGGTCTCATCAACCACAGCCTTCCATTTCATTTGGTATAGATCTGAAGTTTGAACTTGCAAACCCATGCGCGTTAAGGTTTCGACACTTGTTTTGGCGAGTGTCTGGGTTAAGGAAGTCGGCTCTGGATGTGCCGATACCACTAGTGCGGATTTGGTCATGATAAGTGCTCTGTAACGAAAAGGAGTTGTTACTATCTCTGTAATCTTGCTATAAATGAAATTGAATATTTTTACCCTAGGTATAAATTAAATGGATAGCAAAAAGGTGGACTTAAACCTGCTTCAGACTTTGGTGGTGTTACTGGAAGAGTGCAATGTGACCAAAGCGTCAGATAGGTTGAACCTCAGCCAGCCTGCAGTAAGCACTCAGCTAAGTCGGCTGCGCGGACTATTTGATGATCAGTTATTAGTCCCAATTCATAAAGGCATGCTACCAACTGCTAAAGCGCTTGCTTTGCTGCCGGAACTTCGCGCTGCGATGAAGCTAGTAAGTAACGTGTTAGTCGAGCATCAAGACTTTTTCCCAGAAACGGCCAATTTAACCTTTAAAGTGGCATGTACCGACTATTTACAGTTAGTGGTGATGACAGAGGTAATACGGCGTTTAAAAATCGCTGCGCCCAATATCAAGGTCGTGCTTTGCCACTTAAAAATAGCAACGCTTGCAGCCCAGCTACAACAGTCAGAACTCGATTTGGCATTAATGTCGCCGGAATGTGGGCCTGATTCGTTAAGATTTAAAACCTTATATCAAGAAAAGTATGTCTTGATTGGCAGAAAACATCATCCACAGCTAACGCCAAAAATGACAATCACAGATTATGTGAAGCTTGAGCATATTGTGGTGTCTTTTGAAGGAAATAGCACCTCGACATTCGTTGATTCAATCTTGCAGCAATATGGTGTATCGAGGCAGGTGATGACGTCAGTACCCTCATTTTTATTGGTACCGGAACTGGTGAGAAATACCGAGTTGGTTGCACTTATTCCAGCTCGTCAAGCGTCAAAACTCGGAGCTGATTTTACCCTCGTTGAAAATCCGATACCTGACTGTGCTTTTGATGTCGCTATGGTGTGGCACGAAGTGCAGCATCAATATCCTGCACTTCGTTGGTTACGAGCGTTTATCAGTCAGACTATGGCTGAGGTTTGTTAGTCGTTTCGTCCAGCTCCTCGGTTGGCTCACTATTTTGATCATTGTCGTCGAGTTCATCGTCGTTATCGCGAGGCGCATCTTCGTCAACGACAAGTAGCTGTTCGTGTGCTGTTTTTTCTTCGATACGCGGGTCCATGGTGGCTGCGAGCGGTGAGCTGGTAATATCAGAAGTCGCAGCCACATAGTCGCTAGGCTCTGGCTGCTCAGCTTTTTGTCTGGCGTTGATAAAGTGGAGGAGTAAAAACATAACAACGGTTAGTGCGCTTAACGAAGCGTATAGGGCTTGATGACCAAAATGGGACATGATCTGTGCAATAGCGGCCGAGCCAACGCAGGCACCTCCCCCAAACGCCACCAGCAATGCGGAAGAAACACCAACACGGTCTTCATCATCAACACGGGAGTTTGCTAGTGCCGAAGAAAGTGGGTACATGGTAAATGCAAATAACCCAAAGCCAAAAGTCAGCCAAAGACTGTAGCTTGGGCTCAGTGGCAGTAAAAATATACAAAGAGAAATCAACCCAATAAAAACAGCGTTACTGCGCAGTAAGATACTTCTGCGAACTCGGTCAGAGATAATGCCCATTGGCCACTGTGCAAGCAAACCTGCAAAAATTGTTACCGACATATACATAGCAATCTCTTCGGCATTAAATCCTGATTGGCTGGCAAAAGTCGGGGCAAGGCCATAAAAGCTGCCATTAATCACTCCGGCAAAACAGACCGCCGTAAGAGATTGAGGCACTTTTTTGAAGTAGGTAAACAGACTGACTTGAATAGGCTTAAGTGGCTTAGGGTGGATCCGCCTTGTCGTTGAAATAGGGATAATTCCAAAGGATAAGGCAACAACAATTAAAAATAGCGGCGCATAGCCAAGCTCGGGGAAGTTAGAAAGCGCAAACTGCCCAGTTACCATACCGAGGTAGGAAGTGAGCATGTAGAAAGAAAATACCCGCCCTCGCTGCTCTGGTGCCGCTTGTTCATTCAGCCAGCTTTCGAGCACCATAAAGTTACACATCATGCCAAGACCCACCACAAGTCGTAGTCCAAGCCAAAGATAGATATTGTCACTCACCCCATGTATTGCTACGCAGGCCGTCACTGCAGCTGTGCTTGCCGCAAACGCGCGAATATGCCCAACTGATTTGATCAGGTGGTAGCCTAATTTGGCACCGAGCAACAAACCCAAGTAATAAAACGAGGTAAGCAAGCCAATCCAAAACGTGCTGACGCCGTGTTGGCCTAAATAAAGCGCTAAGTAAGTGGTCAGCAGGCCTGTCCCACCGACTAAGAATAGATTTGTTAAATAAAGCGATGGAAAAGATTTCATATCGACCTTGGGATTCACTATGAATTTGCGTGTAACGCTCTAATAGTAGGGGAGAAATAGTTTATTTCCAAGCAAAAAGCTGTTGACTGTTTATCAGCCTTGTTTGTTTGTGTCGTTGGCTGATTGCTACATAGTCTAAGTTATAGGGTTATTCAGTGTGGTTCTGGCAAAAATACAGTGATAACACGCGAATGATTGAATAGTTGCTTTAATTGGGTTGAGTGTTTTTTGTTCAGGTGGTACAACTTAAGTTCAGGACTAAATTATTACGAGCTAGTTCCTGAATTTATCAATAAAACAAAAAAGGATTACCAATGAAATTAACGGTTAAAAAATTAAAGTCTTTATCTAAAAACAGCCAAACACTTGATTATGCAGCGACGCCTAATGTGGCAGGCGGTTATACAACGAGGCCTGGCACGATTGGTTGTGAAACCACGACTAAAGAGTGTGATTTAATCACCACTGCACTTTGTACAAGCGCTCGATGCGATAACTACACGACTGAAAATTGTTAGCAATTAAGTAAGCAGGAGCTGGGCAGTACCTGCCTTTATTCTTTGTATTTTATTGATTCATCAACCTGAGCTCAGAATAACGTTTGACGTAAATACCAAGCCCAGGCCAATGTAACTTTAATTTCCTCGATTCATCTGCGTTAATTTATCGCCAATGGGTTGAGAGAAGTTATAACCATCGTACTTATCCCAGTTAATCGACCATGTCATCACGCCACCAAAGTTCGGATAAGCCCTGTTGGGTTGAATAGTGCCACATCCTGTACCTTTGGTTAAACAATCTAAGGCATTGATGATATTGCCGATAGGCGCTTGACCTGAATTTGCCGACTGTGGGCCAGAAGGTAGACCAATGGCTACTTGGTCATCCCTAAGTGGCGCAAAGCGGGTGCCATCAGCAAGATCAAATCCTTCAATCAGCATTTTTGCATGAGCAACCATCATGTTCACTGAGCCCTCAGGAGCACTTCCCGGTTCGTATGGGTTCGGTAGGCCGCCATTGTTGTATAGCTGTACGTGCAGTAAATCTAATGTGTCGCGTAGCTCATTTATAAGTGGAATATAAGCGCCCCAAATACCTGAATAGGCAATCATGCCACCATGTACGTAGGGATGCTCAGGGGCCATGGTAAGTACCATATTGCCACCAATATTTTGTTCAATTTGCTTTAATGCTCTTGGCAGCCGAGCTTGGATCTGAGAGCCATGCACAAGGTTCGAGCCACTCTCTAAGTCGATATCGAGCCCGTCAAATCCCCATTGTTGAATAATACCGGTGAGGCTACTGACAAATGCCGCTTCATCGGCATCCGTATTGAGGGTAATTGTGCCTTCTGCACCACCAAGGCTTAGCACAAAAACTTTACCTTGCGCTTGTAGTGCCTGCATGTCGGATTTGAATTTTACTGGGTCGATAGGCGGGCAGTTAGAGCGAATGTCTTTTTCAAATGGTGTGAAGTGCACTGTGCCATTCGAGTTTCTATCATTTTCAGCAAAGGCAATATCGATGATGTCCCAAGCAGTAGACATCTGATCAAGTGGAATAGGGCAACCAGCTGGGTTGACAAAGTTATGCCAATAGCCAATCAGCTTGTGCTTTTTACCGATGGGTTTGTCGATGACTTGAACTGTCACGCCGCTACTGGACACCTGATCATTATTGTCGTTGGTGGCCGTGGCATAAAGTGTTTTTGTGCCGATTGAGGCCGGTGCATAACTATATTCGTAGGGTGGCGTTGCGTCTGTATTGAGTAATACGCCATCAGCATAAAACTGTACTTGTGTGATTTGTCCAACAAAAGAGGATGCTTGTGCAATCAATTGAGTGGAATTACCTAAGGTAATTTGGCTGCCGCTAGTGGGGGCGAGTAAATCAACGGCAATCGGTTTATCAGTCACATTCACTGTGATTGTTTGCTCGCTTTGATTACTTTCATTATCGACGGCAATGGCGTTTAAGCTTACCGGATTGAGGGTTGTCGGTGTCCAGCTGTGGCTAAGTGTTCCTTGATTGGCTGTGGCGAGGAGTGTGTTGTCAGCATAGAGTGACAGTGTAGCAATACTGCCGTCAGTATCTTGAGCACTGACAGAGATAGTGGTGGGCGCATTGACCAAAACAGTACCATTATTGGACGGGCTTTCGAACGTTACGGTTGGCGCGATTGCGCAGATCCCTAAGTCGCTCCATGCATCGGTCCAATACTGGCCTGTACCTGGCTCGTATGCCCACTGCGCGTTTGAGCTACACCAACCTGCGATGTCACAGCGATATTTATGATTATTATGCGCGACGAGTTCACCAGTCTGGTAATTTTGTCCAGCGCTGTATGCTCTAAGGCCTTGGCAGCCACCTCCCACTTTTGTTAACACGTCGATGGCAAGGTTTGCCTCACTCACCAAGCCTTGATTGTCTATCGCTTTTACATTTAGTTGGTTTACGCCAACTTGTTCCGCTTGGAATTGGAACTCAAAAGGAGAGGTTGTTAGGTTCGCGACAAGCTGGTTGTTCAGGCTAATTTCTACTCCCGCAATAGTACCGTCGCTATCTTCAGCTGTGATGCTGATCCTTACCATATCGCCTTGATAGAATTGCTGGCCGTTGGCTGGTGCTACAATGGATACGTTCGGTGGTAAATTTCCCCCGCCCGGTTTTACTGTGATCCGTGCTGATTGCGAACTTCCGGTTAGCCCTTGTAAATCGGTGGCAATTGCACTGATATCGTATTCGCCAAGTACTGCGCTCCAAGTGGTTTGAAATGGCGCGCTAGTATCCGTTGCGATAACTTGGCCATTTACTAAGAATTCGACATAAGCTAGGTCACCATCGGCATCATTGGCATCAGCGGAAAAAACAGCGCTGTCATTTTCGCCCAGCACAGCACCATTATTTGGGCTGGTGAGTACGACACTCGGCGTTTGACCTGACCCCGTTGCACAAGCTCCAAGTGACCGCCAGACATCATAAGGACCGGAGTGGCCTGCTGGATTGTCGTTTTGACTGTACCACTTAGCTTCATATGCTTGGTTTTGGGACTCTGTAATATCCCCTTGTCTGTATACTTGTTGTTCAGACCACAGGGTTAAATTACTACAGTCGTAGGCGTTTGCTTGGCCTGCGAGGATGAGAGCACCGCTCGTCCAAGCCAATCGTAATATAGAAGTTGGTTTCATACTGATCCCTTACATGTTGTTGTGTGTTTTATGAACAAAACCAAATTAGCATATAGGTAAATAATTCGTTAATCAACACTCGAGTAATGAGTAAATCTCATCGCTGCAATAACATGAGCATCGCAATTTTAATTCGCATATTTCAAATAATCGGCTAGGTTTAGAGGGAATTTAACGGACTTTATAGGATCCATATCATGGCGACTTCTTCAATTCCTTCCGGTTATCATTCACTCACGCCTTACCTCATTGTGGCTGGTGCAGCAAAAGCCATCGAGTTTTACCGAGCTGCTTTTGGCGCTAGCGTAAAACTTCAGTTACCTATGCCAGATGGCGGAATAGCACATGCGGAGCTGCTGATTGGTAACTCTTATGTGATGCTTTCAGATATGTGCCCTGATATGCATTTTAAAGATCCCAATGAGCTTGGTGGCACACCCGTTAGCTTGATGTTGTATGTTGACGATGTGGACACTGTGTTTGCGGGGGCAATTGACTTGGGGGCACAGCAAGTCACGCCCGTTTGTGATCAGTTTTATGGTGATAGGGCTGGAACGCTACGAGACCCATTTGGTCATATCTGGACGATTGGCACGCATAAAGAAGATCTTACAGAAACAGAGTTGCTCGCGCGTATGGCTGATTTTATGGATAAGCAACAAGATGCCTAGTTGAGATAAGCTTATCTCAGTAGATTGTATGTTTGTTGATTTTTTGTTTGTTTTTAACGGTGCGCTTTTTTGGTTCATGGTTAAAAAGCATTATTTAACATATGGTTAATTGTTGTCCTAATGAGGGGGTGAATTTTAAAGTTAATTTTATTGTTAATAATGTTGAATTTTTAATTTTTTCATGGCAGCTTAAGAATTAGTGATAAATTCTGATCACTAAACGACTATTTCAAGGAAATGATAATGAAATTAAAATTAAAAAAATCAGCGTTGAAGCAACTAGATAAAAACCAAAACCTACCTTTACAGCAAACGCCTCAAGTAGCAGGCGGTGCTGAGCCAAATACTAGAATTCCTTGCCGTTTAACGGAAACGTTGACAGGTACGGATTACGGTCAGTGCCGTTGTTAGTATAGTCGAGCAGTGTTTTAGGTTAGCCTGATGAGATAGAAAATCTACTTGTTGGACTACCAACCTTAAACAACATGATTTACAAATTAAGATTAATCAAGGATAAGAAGATGAAATTGAAATTTAAAAAAACAGCATTAAAACAATTAGATAAAAAACAAAGCCTGCCTCAAGAGCAAACACCAAACATCGCTGGTGGCGCAAATAGCCGTATTCCTTGTCGCCCGCCCTTGACGGAAACGGGTAACCAATACTGGCAGTGCGATTGTTAAAATTAGTGATAAATTAACTTGCATAAGCTCACAATTAAGTGAGCTTTTTTATTTTCGAAAAGTTACTAATATTTACTTTATCTTCATGTAATTCAGTGCTTTGCGTATTTTGTAACGTCTTAATAAATTAAGTGGTTTACGCTTTAATCCAGCAGCAATTACGGTCTCTGTTGCTGCGAGTATGCGCTCGGCGCTTTTACCATCGCGGTAAGGGTGCACTTGCTGAATATATTGCTCAATACGTTCACTTTGTGCCTCAGACAGATTAAGTGCTTGTTCAACCGCTTCAGATAATTTGCCTGCGTCGGTAATATTGATTAAGGCATCTTGAGGCTGGTGATTATTAAATGTGATAACCGGTTTACCAATTAGTAGCGACTCATCAACGGCGCTAGAGGTATCAGAAATCACCACATCGGCTTGCTGAATGAGTGGAATGAGATTGTCATTCCCGGCGATTTCAAAATCGCTGATGGTTTCAAGTTCCATGTACATCTGTTGCCATTGCTGTTTCGTCTTAGGATGAAACTTAAGTTGGACTTTGTATTTTCCTGACTCTGCTAGCTGTTTGATTTGTGAATGTAATGCTTCAAGCGACGTGAGATTAGGTGAAAAAGTGGGCGCGTATAATATGACTGGTTTTTCATTCTCTTGCTTAATGTAATCAAAATAAGGGTCGAGTTTTGGCCAGCCGGTTTCAATCACCGAGAAATAACCATGTTTTTGTGCGAGTTGGTTAAATGGCGCGGTGGTAATTGGGCCGTGAGTACAATACAAATCGAAGAAACCACGGATCCCAAAGTGACCTTTCTTTTTATATTCTAATCCGTGAAATACTTGCACTTTGGCGCCTGGAAAAAAGTCAGGAACAACGTTTCCTGGTACAAACACTGCTCTGGGATTAAACGCTTTTACGTCCTCTACGCTCAGTAACTCTGCTTCGTCTGGTGCAAGTGAACTTGAATTTACATCTTTACCTTTTAAAAACCACTTCACCACATCACCGTTAGCACGGATAGCGTTTTGGAGGGGTCTTAGAATGGCAAAGCTATATGGCTGCTCAATGTAGAAAAGATAATGTTTAGGCATTGAAAGTCACTTATAAAATCAGAGTTTATGGTCAGCACTTGAGTGGCGCAACGAGGGCCAGAGCGATATTAAGCAAGATAATACCGCTTTTACCGCATCAATACCAAACATCCGTTACTCGGCTGTGTTGTTGCCGATACGTGAATGCACCTCAGTGGCTTGAGCCAACATGTTATCCATTAAGGTTTGTACTGATTCGATTTCTCGAATTAAGCCTTGAGATTGACCAATAAACTGCACGCCATGGTCTAAATCTCCGTGGATTGTAGCGGCTTCAAGCTTTTCGGTGGCGGCTCCAAAGAGTGACAGCATCTTAATTTTATCGAATTGAGATAACAGTCCTAGTAGTAGCTTCCATAAGGGCATGTCGACCATTTTGGCGGCCTTGAATGATTTTATGGTGGCCATGAAAAAGTTCATCGGGCGGCGCGTTACCTTTTCAGCCATGGGGGTTTTCATTACTCGAGCATAAAGACCATCGAAGTTTTTGGAATAAATCGTCTGTTCAACGTCTTTTTCCACAACAGTATCTTTGACATGCTGATGCAAAGGGCTTTCTTTAGATGTTGCAAAACGAGAGCCCATCGCAACGCCCTCTGCGCCAAGTGCTAACGCGGCGATAAGTCCTCGACCATCGGCAAATCCCCCTGCGGCAATCACAGGTATATCGACAATATCGACTATGCTCGGCACTAAACACAGTGAAGTTACTTCACCACCATGGGCTGCGGCCTCATGACCTGTAACTAATAGCGCATCAACGCCAGATTTTTGTGCTGCTAATGCATGCTTTTGCGTCACCACAGTGGCAATGACTTTTCCGCCGTAAGCTTTAGCTGCTTGTACTAGCCAATCGCCTTTTCCTAAAGAAAAATTGATAACAGGCACTTGCTCTTCTAATGCGACTTTGGCATTTTCTTTGGCGCCTGGCATCATTAACGTCACACCAATACCAAAAGGCTTATCAGTGAGTTCACGAATTTTTCGTATTGCTTGGCGTGTCTCATTTTGACTGAGCGGGCCCGTGGCTAAAATACCTAAGCCGCCAGCATTGCTCACTGCCGCAACAAGCTCAGGGACAGAAATCCAGCTCATGCCGGGTAATATAATGGGTTTTTCGATACCAAATAATTCGGTGATAGCAGTTTTCATCATTGTTGTTCTACTGGTCAGATGTGTTTATGAGCATAGCTGGAATTTTGCTTGAAGTGAATACTGGTTGTAAGATACCTGTTTAGAAAGAGGAACTAAGATGAACGTAGTTATATTATTAGTGAGTTTAGTCATCGCATTGGTCGTCTTGATACCATTATTGGAAAAGTATCAGCAGCGTTTAGGGCTAGATAAAATGCAAAAATATGCCAAATATGTACTGCCTTTATTAATGGTGACGCTGATCATTAAACTTATCTACGTTTTGGTGGTTGGGTAACAAGCGCCGAGCTATTTTTTGCGGCGCTTACCATTTTGTAACTTCAACCATCCAGGTTTTTGCGAGCGATTTAATTCACTTAAAATAAGGGTTGCCTTTTCTATTGTGATCCTAAAGCCGGCGATATCTTTGTATACCTGAACTGCGATTTTTTTCCTTTTTACCGCCGCGCCGGCATCTAAAAATGACTCGACCAATTTATGCAAAAAGCGTGTTAGCGGCGAGCGAGCCCGAGTATTATGTTTACTTTCTAAGCGTTGCGTTTGTTGCTCTAGTTTGCGCTTTATTTGCGTCAATTCGGCTTGGCTAAATTCGCTTTGAGCATTGGGCAACGTTTCGAACAAGTCGAGCTTGTCAGCTAAGTATTGGCATTCAATCGCGCTGAGCTCCTCTTGTTGTAAAATTCTACTTAAGCCATTTCTAAACTCAGTTTGTGTCACGCTGCGGTGGCTTAGGCGCTCGCAATGCTGATGAAACAACTGCCACTTTTGCCACATGTACACATAGCCCAGTCCCACACCTTTGATATTTTGCATGCCGACGATAATTTGGTGTTCATTTGGCAGTGCTTGTTTGGCAATGATTTGGTTTAAGGCATCAGGCTTGATGTCACTATCATGCACTAACGTACATTTGAGGGCGGCAAGTTGCTCTGCAAGCGCTGCTGTTTGCGAAAGCCTAGTGCTCAGGTCTTCAACTTCCAAAAGCGACTGGGCAATCGTCCACGCCTCAAAACGTTTTAGAGTGGGCTGATATGTTTCGTCTTCATGATTAAGTTGCGATTGCAGCGAGTCGAGACTTGAAAACGCAGACTCAGGCAGCTTGGTTGCCGTAGTATTTAATGATGCGATCAGTGCATCTCGCGATAATGTGAGCCTAAAACGCGTGAGTAAATCGCACAGTGCGTTGTGATCGTTATTGCTGAAAATACTGTGTAAGAGGTTTTCCAGTGCAACCATAAAGTACTTAAAGAAGCCATCGATATTGGTGCCGATCACCACAATGGCATCAAAATGCAGATCATTGGCCAGAATGTTCGCAAATACTTGCGAGCGCGCTACACGGTCGTTACGATTATTAATCAGAGCAACAATTTGCCCCTGCTTTCCCTGTTCGACGATGTTTAAGCGTTTCCAATTTTCTATCGTTGCTAGTCGTTCGTTGGCAGACATGCTGTTGATAAAGCTTTGACTGATTGCACCGATCTTTGCGGTCGTAAATTGCTGGAGCACCCCAACATCGGGAATAACCCTAGAAGCCGTTTCTTTGAACACATAGTCTTTATTGATGCCAATATATTGCGCCATTTTGCAGACTAGGGCGATGTTATCCGGATGCTCAACATAGGGGTATTTTGCGAGAATGTCAGGCGTTATTTGATACCCATCGCCCCAATGAATTTGAATGAGCGACGTGTTTTTTTGCTCCGCCGCCAAGTTGAGCACGGAGGCCATATTCTGCTCGGCGGTGAACACTTGGGTATTGTAGCCCAAAAAGGCAGACATTTCTTTTGCCACATCTAAGCCTGTTGGGCCTAAAATATCTTCATGATCTGGGTAGGCATTAGTAATGGTAGCAAAATTGTCTTTCATCCAGCGAACTAGAATTTTTACATATCTTGGGTTTAAGCCCATACATTCCCACAGGAAAACGTCCGCCTTTACCTGTTTTGCAAAATGTAGCACATCAGCTTGCTCCCAAATACTCGCCTTGTCGAAAGGCCGAAATAGCGGGATCTCATATTGCTCACCAGAAATTTTTGAATAGATAAGCATCGCTTCACAGCCGGTAGTTTTACTCACTACCCTCAGTGCTAAACTACTGAATAAAGCCGACTTAAGTCTCTCGGTTCCCGATTTTCCTCGTGTTCCCCAGCCGCCAATGGACACCGGAATGTGTTTGCGATTTTGCTTTATTCTTTTACTGACATAAATATGCCGAGTCCAAAAGTAGCTAATAAATGCAAGCACAAAGAAAACCAGCTGCGAAATACTATTTTGATAAATGGCATCGACGTATTCTTTAAAACTGCTCCACATGGTGAGTAGCGCTGAGGTGACACCAGAGCGAGTATAAAGTTGCTGAATGTCTTTCGCGACTGGAAAGGGCGTTTTTGCGATGTCGCCATAGGCGTTAAAGCGTAGCGAAAACCCCAGCGTGTTAAGTGCATCCAAATACTTACCTTGCTCAAGCTCGTTGCCTTTTCTTAAGCGGTCTAGCTCTGCAAACTGCCATGTTATGGTCCAGTACGCCTTAAGGCGTTGCCACAAAGTCGATGGTGGAGTAACGGCTAAAATACCATCCGGCGTATAGGTTTTGGCATCTTCTTTACTGTGGTCATTGGTCAGTACACTTAGCAAAAAGTCGAGTAATGGTAGATGTGGTCGACTCGTTTGTTCAGCGATATTAAAGAGCAATTCCCCCGGCACTTTTGTTTCGCTAATTTCCGCGGTAGTGCAGCTAGGGACGTGGATCGATACGCTGGGCTTTTTCGCTTTGGTATGAGAATAGCTTTGACGTTTATCGGTACTTGGTTGTCTTATTTCGTGTATTACTCGCCATAATCTTCTTGCTTGACGATAGCCTTGTTGGATACGCCAGCCAGCTTTTGTTTTTGAGGCATTAAGACTTTGACCGCGCTGTGCGATATAAGAAAGTGAGCGGCCCAGTTCATCACGAGACCAAGTTGCCAGTGCGTCACTTTGTTCGTTGGCTTCAAGGGAAGCATTGAGCTGCGCGATGATGGCTTGATGATAGAAGCTACCTAGCTGCTCTCTGGCTCTGGTGATATAACGGCAAACGGCGATGTTTGTTTCGTTCGATAAACAGTCATTCAAGGTGTCAACAAACCGTTTGAAGCAGAGATCGGCTTGATTTGATTCAAGTTGCATATTCAACATAATACGCGCGCTTTGCTCAAGCGCTAAGCGCTTGAGTTGCATGCTAAAATTGCCAGTTAGTACGCGTTGCCACAGTAAAAATGCAAAGTCGTGTTGGCAAAAGCGGTCTGCGGATAACTGTTTTATCAAGGTGAAAAGTACGGCACTCTCATTCTCTTGCTCAAACCGCTTGGCGATTAACTCTTGTGCAAACGGTGTGGGATAAAACTCGACAAACTCTAGCGTAACCTGGCGCACTCTGGGTAAGGTGTGCTCGCTGAGTGCACAAAGCATATTGAGATCTTTTTCTGTAAGCTTTGGCTGACTGACAATAATTTTTGGGAAGATACTCAAAATATAGAGTACTTCGGCATCAACTTGCTGACTATTTTCAATGTCGTTCGCTTCTTCAAGCAAGGCCCACATATAGGCACGAATGAAGGTGGGGCGTTGATGTATTAAGATCTCTAAAATATCGACGGTTGCCTGATAGGGCATATTGTCAGACTCAAGCAGCTCAATAAGTTTGGCGATAAGCTCTGCGTCTAATTCTGAGTCGACCTCATAGTTGTTTAAGGTTGCGACCATATTCACCAGTGCGCGGATCAAGCCATGACGAATATGTTGATTTTGGCTATGAGCAAGTAAATTTAAGCAAAATGGCTGTAAATCCAAGCGTTGCCAGGCATTTTCTAGGGTATTGTGGTGAGCACGTAAATATCGATTCGTAAGCGCCCCTAGTTTGGCGATTAAAAATTTAACCTGTTGTTCAATAGCGGCAACTTGATGTTGGTATCGAGCAACTACAGCGCCTTCGTCAAACCATCGTGAAAAAGCTTTTTTATCTTGTTCTAACGCGGCTTTAGTGGTGCCAAGCTCTTGAGCATAAGCAATAATATGAAGCTCTTTTTCGCTGGCGAATTCAGACTTAGCGATACGCTGTACAAATCCGGTGTGGGATACCTCTAGCAGCAAGATTTGCTCATGTAGGGTCTCAATTTTATGGCGCAAAAAGGCGATAGATTGAAGTACCAGCCAGTCGGTTTCATCCTCGTTTTCAGGGCGATTGTAAATGAGTTCCCATGCGCACAATTCGTCTATTAACGCACTGTATTTATGTTGATACAAGTTCAGCCAAAACTTTTCAGTTTCGGCAAAAAATAGGGCTTCTAATTGACTCTTTAAGGCTTCAACGCTCATGTAAATCTTGCTCTAATAAATGACTTAGCTGTAACGATTCAAAAATAATTTCGTCGTGCGCATAGGGGGCAAAAGCGGTTTGCTGTAAGTTGCCTAAGCGTACTTGTAGCCCAATCTGATGGGTATTGTTAAACCAATCTTGAGTCCAAGTTACGCCTAACCAACCTGCGGTGTTATGGCTAAAGTCAAAGCCCGTTTGCCAACCCAATTGAGTTAAGTATTGCCATGTTGGATTGGGGCGGTTCTGATCGGCAAATACATAGCTTGATGTTAATCCGGCGTGGAAAATATGGCCTTGATAAAATTGATACCAATCAAATGAAAACAGTGCATTGTCGAGCGTTTGCCAATCTTGATTTGATGTCAGTGTAACGCCGGAGCTGAAGTAACTATCAACCCAAGGCTGATAGCGCAGCCCAGCATGCGCTTGCCAACCGTGCTTGTGATTATTACGGTAAAAGGTGTACATATCAGGGCCAATTTGCTCGTCTGCAATAAATTCGTCCTTGCTGATACTGGTGTAAGTGTAAAAAGGCTGCCACCACCAAATGCTTCTAAAACCGCTGTTATAACGGTGAATTTGGCCAAACTTTGCCGAAATACTAGAGCTTAAATGGGTTTCACTGATTGCCGTTGCATCCTGCCAGCGATTACGCATTCTTGCTTCTGCAAACCAGTTCGACTGCTGCGAGAGCCAATCATATTGACCATTAATAGAGAAGGTGTCTTGGTAATGATTATCCATCGTGTAGAAGGTATCGATGCGGTACCAGTTATTCTCATCCTTCATTCTCAATGATACACCTAAATCGAGTGTGGTACGGCTGGGGTTAGGCTCCGTTGTCTGCACAATGTCGTCGCTATCAATATTCAAAAAGCCTTCGACGCCAGTGCGACTTTCATCAGTTTCAATACGAGCTTGCTGAAATACTTGCTCAGCACTTGTTGGTGTTAACTGTTGCTTGGCTTTTAAGAACATTGGCACTTCAGGTACTAGATTAACGCGGTGCAATGTTGGACTTAACGTCCAGATAGACATGCGTGCTAACGTTGGTTGTTGCTGGCCGCTTAGTGAGACTTGTCCTGCTGGGTGAAAATAGGTGGCTTCATTTCTAATACCATCGGCAAAGGTTTCAATTTTTATCAGGCTATCTCGAGTTAATTTCGCCGTGATTGGGGTTGTTTCATCAGAGCGATAAAAAATCTGCCTCGTATCCAATGGGATATCATGCCATTGACCTTGGTTGAAGTATTGCGGACGTACGCTCACGCTTTGCCCCGATAGAGGGTTGAGCCAACGTAATTGCAATAGTCCTTGTCGCGTCTCGATTTGTCTAATGCCGTAATAGAGCGGTTGCATTGGCTGCAGCGAGATCACATCACCTTGATTTGGCCCTACTAGTTCTACATTAGCAGGCGGTGCAACAATTTGCTTGGCGGAAGAGTAGGCAAACTTTATTCTTACTTGCACTTGTTGATACTCAGAAAAATCAATAGTCAGTATTTCGTTTGCTCTGAGCGGCAGGCCTGACGGTTGATTTTCTGTGAGGTGTGCGGTGATCTGGTCACCAACGCTTTGTGCCGCAAGCGTATCAACTTTTACCTTTTGCGTGCCAACATAGCTAGTGTATTGTTCCGCGGCGAGCCATTGACCATAGCGCATCAAGCGAGCATATAAATCGGTTAAAACGGCATCACCCGATAAACTTGGGTGCAGACGTTGAAGGACCCTGTTGTAGCTTTCGTTAGACAATGTTTGCTGACTCAATTGATACAAGGCATTTATCGCGATTTCTTTAGCGCTGAGCTCATCTGCTATGCGCGCATCAGCGCGACTAACCAAGTGTGCAGACTTATCTACAAAAGCCGGAGTATTCGCGGTGTCTGGTTGCACCCGGATCTCTACAAACAAATCATTACTACTGAAAAGCGTGAGACTTTCATTTGCGGCTAATTGGATATATTGCTGTGATGCAACAGATAACCGAGTCGCTTGTGGTTGCAATTGTAAGTTTGCTGCAATATCACTAAATATGGGTAAAAGCCGGGTTTTGGTGTTGTGTTCATACAGTAACCATTGGGTATTTTTGTATTCTTGTCCTTGGTAGGCTGCACGTGCACTTAGCTTGACCGTCAAAGGTGTTTTAGCAACCAGCTTGATTGGTTTATCTGAACTTAGCGGATAGTGCTCAGTTTGATCATCCAGTGACTCCACGACTTGTAAACCATAGTGACTGAGGCTGTATTGTGGTTCGGTAAGTTCATTTGTTTGAATTGCCGCGATTTGTTCGGCCTGTTTTGGTGTTAATGCCATTTGCTGGCTTGTCCACCGCACTTCTTGCTGAAGCCCGGAGTCAAGTAGATATGTCAACAGGATATCGTTGCATTGATATTGCGTGATATCGGTTTCGTGGGCAGCGCACAATAGGCTAGCTTGGATATATTCATTCCTTGCTAAATATCTCGAGAGTAGCTCATTGGCAGCGTATTCTCTTAAAGATTGAGCGGTGCTTTTAAGCAGTGATTTTAATAACACCTCGGCGTTTCCACTGCGTTCTAGCTGAGTCAAAATAGCTATATTAAGTTGCCAAGCCATTAACGTAACTTGCTCACTATGACCACTCAAATACGGCTTTAGTTTAGCAAGCGCCATGAGTGGTTTAGTCTTTGCTGTCATTTGCAGCTCCGCAAGCACTTTAGTGGCGGTAAACTGGTCGTGGCTGTCTGTCTTAACGCTTATTTCCGGCGCACTCAGCCCACTCAGTGATAAATGATAAGTGTCCGCTCGATTTTGTTTGCTTCTTGCCAACAGACCTTGAACGAGTGGCCCTTGGCCTAGCGTTTCTTGCGTCATGGTCAAGAAGTCGGGAAATGGTTGTAAGCGGTTGACTGCTACAGCGATATCAAGCGATTGCTTAGCCCCTTCAATCATCACAACTTTGGATGCTGGATTTATGTGTAGGGTAAGTCTTTGAAAATGACTGCTAGGCGCAATAAGCAGCGTATGTCGGCCATGCTCGCTGGTGATGGTTAAGCGCGCTTGCGTTCTTGCTCGAACATACAAGGTAATTGCATTATCCATTCTCAGTATGTTCTCAAGACGATAGTTAAGTGGCTGAGACGAGGTAATGTAATTGACTCGCTGAGCGCTCGAGGTGAGCAGCACTTGCCCAGCGGCGCTGCGGCTGCCCAGTGTTACTCCACTTATCGCAACATGATGAGTGAGCGGTTGAGGGGAGCTTGGCGTTAAAAAGTACAGTGTAGAGGCAATATCGTTAAGCATTTGCTTACGTTTGACCGCCAATGCTGTATCAGTAGCGCTAAAAGTGAGTGGAGAAGTATCACCATTCATGTAAAGGGCGCTAAGCTGCTCGTTCAGCTGTTTATTCCAATACGGATTAAATAACGACTCTTGCTGCTTTATTCCTGCATTGTCGTCGTAAATACCACGGTGCATTTGTAGTAAGTTAAGGTAGGTAGGCACCGATGTTGTGATAGTGAGATAACTACCTTGCGGGACGGTAATATAATCTTGGTTAGATAAGCCGACTTTAGGCTCAAGGTACTCATCCGCTTGGATATCTGATATTGCAATGGTGCTGATAACCTCACCGTTAACTTTAATTGTAGCAGTACCATTTTGCGCGATCGCGTGCAGATCTTTTCGAACCTCTAGTTTGAGCTTTTTGGCGTGCTCAAAGAATACGCTTGTCACTTGTGTAGGTTGTAGGTGAAACCAGCGCTCTGTATCTTGCGCTAATTGCAGTATTTGGTCGTCAAGTCCTGGCAGTCTGAGTGCTCTTCGATACGGATCTCTGTGGCTGTGCATACTGCCTTGCCAAAGCGCGAGAGATTGAGCGTTATCACCTGTGTAAGCAACCTGAATTAACCGGTTTTGTGCTGTTGCACTCAGTTGGCAGCGGGATTGAATACATAACCAATCGGACGTTGGAATGGCACGTCGTAGCTTTGGAGTTTCCCCTGCAAAAAATTCGAATGTATCGAGGGCACTTGGTGTTGTGACTAACCATGCGTGACTTGGCAAAAACAGCCAGGCTTTTTGCTGCGGTGCAAAGTGCTTGTTAGCATTGGCTTGAGTAAATTGCATACGTGACAGATCAACCCATTGGGCAGCCGTTTGTATCCCTACCTCATTGGCTCGGGATATTGTTGCAAACAGCAGTAGTGTCATTATAAAAGTGATTGCACGCATTTAGTAAACTGCTCTAGTTGTTGATTGTTATTAATTAATTGCTTTCTTGTTTGATAGCTTAGCTCAATATGGATAAAGCTATATTCAGGGAGCGCAAGCTGATGCATGATATTTTGCGTCCCGCCAAGTTCTTGGACTTCTTGAGGGTAAATCAGCGCCCGATAACCTTGCTTAACAAGACAAGACTTCAACTTCCATAGTGTGTCGTCATTTGTTTTGCCTTGGCTCAAAATTATTTCGCTTAGTTTACCGGCGTCGGTTTTTCGCTTTTTCTGACTAAACCCATGTATTTGGAATACTTTTGCTGTTGGGTGTAAAGATGTAAAACTTACAATTGCTGAAGTATGAATATTGTGAGGTTGCTTGGCGTAATCATAGGTTTTACCTGTGTCGTTGTTATCGTATCTGTGTTTTGTGTTGTTCAGTAACACTTGGCAACTGTGCTGGAAAATGTGCTCACCAATGGTCTGCGTATGTTTATCATGAAAGCGATGTGGAACAGACACCACGCAAGGCCGATGCTTTGGTGCATATGTGACTTCGCCATGCGCTTCACTTTGAGGTTTTGGCGTCAATGTAAATTGCTCTGCGTGGTGCGTAAATTGCCAGCCATCGAGCGCTACAGGTTGCTTAAACCAGTGCGCCATTTTGCTGCTATCGGGAGCCGCCGCGTTAACATTCAATGATAAGCACAATGCAATGTAAAGTGCGCAGCGACTAAGGCGTTTCATCTTGCCACCAGTTTAATGTTGCATCAGGCTGTTCATGTTCCTCTAATACACTTATCCAAACATCATGTGAAAAGCGAAGCGTCATGGTTTTAGGCGATGTTAAGTCTTGAAACAGCGGCAAAGTAATACTTGGGTACTCGTACAGCTTTGCGTGATTAGGGTTAAAAAACATCCTCGTTTGTGCAGGGTTTAGATGTAATACAAAGTGTTTAGCTAAAATCGTGTATTCATCGCTTGGGGTGATTACTTTAGTGCTATCCAGAGCGGTTGCTACCGTGATTTCAGCGTGAGGGTCGGCACTAAACACTTTGATGACCAAAGCGTTAGGTTGCAAGTCACTTTCACTAACAGCAACGGTAAGTGGCGTTGCTTTCGCCACTTTGTACAGGCGGATCTTCCGCACGGTTCTGGGGATCCCTTGATTGATGAAAAGTGCTTGGGTATTAGCTAACTCCTCTATTTTTAAACTGTTTAGTGGAACTTCAAATAATGTAGGTTTATGCTGTTGCTTCACAATCACACTGCTTGGGTAGCTTGTTGCTTTACCGAGCTTAAAGAGAGTAGATTTGGCTACCTGACGATATTCAAACTCCATTTGCGGTACTGAGTTATCAAAGTAAGCTTGCTCAATGGGCACCAACGCGATATCTGATACAGCTAAAAGCTGATCTAAGTCTTTGGAGCGGTATTGAGGCAGCAACTCAGGTACTTCTGGTGGTGCTTCAAATAAGCGAACCGATGCTGTCTGCTTTTGCGTATGAAAGAGGTAATGGTTGTCGGCCTTTTGGCTAAACCATGCGCCAATCCCTTGATAAATTGGACTTTCAGGGTCGCACACGGGGTCACAACGATGACTCAGGTAATTAAATGTTGGACTGCGGGCTTGCAGCTTCACCATCGCGTCTTCGGCTTCAATTTTGATTTGATTAACGTTATCTGGTATTGCCAAATAACGCTTCTCTGCGGTTGGTAAGGTTTGTCGCTCCGTGGTTTCAGTTATCAGTCTATCAAACAAAGCTTGCTCCGCCGTTGCGGTAAAAACATAGTCCTTGATCCGTTCATTATTGCTATAGAGGCTCACAGAGAGAGTGCTGCCAATGGGCGCGCGCCACTCTATAGCGATATCGCTTTTAGGAGAGACTTGATAGTAAGCCGGCGTTTGCGCGTTGAGCATATAATAGTAACTATGTAGCGGAACTATAGGGTCGACGCCATTGCTAAATACCCGAATGCTGGTGGGGGTGCTTGCGCTAATGGTAACAAGGCCTGCTGGTAATTTGCTCAGTTTTGCTTGGGTATCGGATAGCACCTCAGGCGTTAGTGGCTTTGGCGCGTCGAGTTGGCGTAAATCGTGCCAAACAAAAGTAAGATTTGCATTCTCGGGATGGCTTAATAAATATTCCGTGTGTTCATAGACGCGAAAACTTGCGCTTAGCTGCTCAGAAATAAACAAACTATCTAAGTCTAGCTGGGTCGAAAAATCATGATTAAGCACATTGTAGGGCAGTGACTCGTATAACAAGTCAGCACGAAAGTCGATGTTAGGCACGCCCTGTGGCGCTAGCTTTTGCCAATCTAACATGACCGAATTGTATTTTTCTTCGTTGGTTAAAGCGTTTTCACCTATGGTGTGATAATTCGTCATGCGTTCACGCCACTCAGTTGGCCTTTTCAGCCATGCTTTAGCAGGGTCGATAATACTATTACTGGTTTGAGCATGGACGCGTACTACCACACCTTTAAGCTGAGCATTTTCTGGTATCAACTTTAACGTGATGGTTGCAGCCTGTTGTAACTCTTCACGATTTAAATAAAAGGATTGTCCAGACGCCACGGCCAACGCTTCACGGTTTTCAATGATCTGTTTGACCTGTTGCTGAAAGTCGTTCGAGGCAGCTTTAGCTGCATGGTGATAAGTACCGTGATAAATAATCGCCCCTTTTGCATCAAGTAACTGATATTCAATAGCATAGTTGACAGGCTGATCATCCAGCGGCTGAGATTCGAATATCCCATTAGACAACACCCGAACAGACATGGTCCGAGACGGAGAAAAGGAAAACTTCAGTGCACTGTCGGTTTTTAGCCAATGAACATTGGAGCGAATATTAAACAGGGTCGAGGTATTTGAAGGCTCTGCCGATTTTACCCACACAAATAAAGTGACGGCGAACCAAACAAAAAGTAGCAGCAAAGCCGTAAAAATAGCAAATCGTAATATCTGCTTAATCCAGTACATAACGCCCCTCATGAACCGCTTTTGCATAAGTGGCTAAATCAATAACGCGATTTCTTCTTGGAAAGTATAGCGCGAGCAGTGCGTTATCTCGGGTAAACATTAATCCCAGCTCACCATTTCTATGCGTGCTGAAGGCGCTTATTTTACATTGGCTTTCAAATTGACAAAGTGCTTGGAGCATTGGTAAATGTTGGGTGGTGGCATAACGGCCAGTGGCGACGTTAAGCGCGTCAATTAATTGTGCACTAGCTTCATGCCAATCATCTGGAGAGAGGGTTAGCAAGTCGATCACTTTGAGTTTAGGTGTGTGCGCAACGGCTAAAAGGCGTTGCAATAAAGCATCGTTGGTAATGGCAAAGTGCGATTTAAAATCTGATGCCAACCACAGTGCCGCTAGCTCACTTTTTGGCGCGAACAGCTGATATCCTGACTGCGGTGTGGTACCTAGCTCTAAGCCTCTTGTTGCTTGTTGTCCTAATACGGTTTGAGTATTAACACCAAGATCAGCTAGCACCCTTTGTAGTGTAGCAATGGTGTCATTATGAATAGGATTAGGCGTTGTAAATTGGTACGCAAGCGCTGAAGGTCTGATGCTTGCAGGCGCGCTATGACTGCGGATCTGTAAATTAAGTAAGGGGTTATCATAAAAGTAGCGCTGTGCACTTTGATACACCACATTAAATAATGACCGCACGTTGTCGGCTGCCATTACATTTGCATCGATGCTGGTATACGGATGAGCACCAGCGATTGCCAATAACTTTGCATGGGTGGCCGTAAACAACTGACCAGAGAACTCCAAGGTGTTACTTTCAAAGAGTGGTCTAGGCACCGCAATAGTGAGGGATGGTTTAGCCAGCAAGGCAATAAAGTACACCCCTTGACCCAAATCATAGGCAGATTTGGTATCTAAAGGAGAAATTGCAACGAATTGCCCTTGGTTATTTTCAACTAAAGTTAATTGGTACTGTAATAGGTTTGCTACGCGATTTATCTGACTCAGCCTCACCTCAAGCGTTTCCGGCGTTGTTACTATCTCAAGGTTTTGGGTGATGGCAAATAGCGGCCTTAACACTTCATATTCCCACAGGGCAGCACTGGTATCGCTCAGTGCACTAAATGCACCGCTGCCTTTGGCGCTAATGTGACTAGAAAATGCTTCAATAAGTGCCTGAATGCTCTCATCGCTTGTGCTTATCTTATCTATGTCTTTGTCGATACGTTGCAGGCCATATGCGCTTAGCAACGACGAATAGCTATCCGAGCTTAAATACGCCTCAATCATCTGGCCATAGAACTGGCTGTAAGGTAAAGGTGCATTTGCCGCGAGACCAAAGTGTGCATCGTTGATGTTAAACAAGGTAGCAAGTTCAGATTGTTGCACTGAGCTTGGGACACTGTTAAATATCCACATCTGTGCGTCTTCTTTTAAACTGTTTTGGTGCATCAATTGGCTTACTTGCCGATTAATCTCTCTAAGTTGGACGACCTCTGGAATATCCATCGCCATAAAAAAGTCACTGTAGAACTCGCTTTGTTTGCCGTTCTTATCGCCATTATGGTTAGGTCGCGCATTGCCAAATGCCATAGCCTGACTTTGCCAATAGGAAAACAATATCCCACCAGCCTCACTGGCAAGGCGCTCAGCGGTAGGGTAGGGGATGCTGATTATATGGCCTTTTTGAGCAGCTAAATTAATGATAAACAGGCCGCGCTTGTGATCTTGTTGATTGTCTTTTATTACTAAAAATTGTGTTGTACGTTGCAAAGAAAAGTTGGCTTGACGCAGTAAGGTGGCGGCCTCGGCATAGTGCGATTCACTATCCTGCTTAAGCAACCTAATTGCTTGCTTAAAGTGGCTACGTTGCTGCTCGGTCACATATTGGCTGACATTAACGTTAGCCGCATTTTGAGTATACAGCTGGCTCTTGTAATTACTGATCACTTGGCTGAGTGTTAAATCGCTAGCTGATTCATTTATCGCTAATGTATTACTTTGTACAAATAGGCTAGGAATAATCATAATCGCAAAACCAATGCAGATGGCGATAAAGCCACCAACAATTGAGGTTTGAAAAGTTGCACGGATCACAAGGCCTAACGCATTTTTTTGGTAAATTTTAAGGGCAAGTAAGGTCGATAGCATGTAGCCAAAAGCAAAGGTATCGGTCACTTTTAAGGTTGGGAAGTAACCGACGACGACGTAGTTTAAAATCAGTTTGTAGACAAAGCCAATATTAAAAAACAGCAGCATGAGTCGTGCGCCTTCGATATTGGCGTGTTTTAAACGAGTAAAGTTTAAGACTACATATCCAAAGACTAAAATAATTGCTGTTTCTACGAATGATGTGAGCAGCTTAGTGGGTTGCATCAGTTGCAGAGCTAGCAGCGCAGGCAGCATAATGCCATTAAATTCCCAGCCGTACTTTAAATTAGCCCTTGATGCGATAAAAGCGGTGATCACCAAGATAATATAAGCTTTAGGGGCTGCAATAATGGAGGCTGCAACAGCTTCGTACATGACGGCAAGATTGGCAATGCTAAAGTTGGTAAACGTCATCAATCCAAAACGAATGATGATATAGGTAACAACCAACTGAATAGCGGTGACTTTTATGCCATATTTAAAGCCGCCATTCCACATTACATTGGCGGTCAATGCAATGATAATCAGCCCGAGGCTATACAGCTGTGCGGCGTAATCAAAAGTGATGTCCCATTGTGTTAAGTACGCAGCGACCAGCGGCCAAAACAGCACATCCATGGTAACTCGAACAATAATGCTTAACAAAACGATGGCAAAAAATCGGTCACGGCCAAACATTTCTGCATAGCCCATTCGCTCAACAAGTGTTTTGGCAAAAAACCGCATTAAGCCATAAACAACAATGGCCTCAACAATGATCACCCAAGCCGATGTTGGGCTCACGATAAATAAAGGGACTAGGTAACCTGGAACCACTAAACCAGTTAACGGGAAGCCAAACCTAAGATTGAAAAATGCGACAACCGCGATGCCTATCCAAACACACGTGATAACAGACTGCCCAAGTCCGCCCGCACTTGGGAATAGCATTAGCGTCCAGTCCATCTATTCGTCATCCCACTCTTCAGACAAAAGTTGCTCGTTAACCGCAAGCTGCTCTGACAAGTGTGTTAAAAAGGCTTCTTTATCATCTAGCTGAGATAACTGCTCGCCAAGGTCGATAAATTCAAACAACACCCCACTGGTTTCAAATGGTGTGCTGGCGTTAAGGCTGGTTGATTGTTTGAGTAAGGCGCGAATGCTCAGTAAATAAGTTCGATTGTCTAAATATACGGGTAATACGATTTTGCCACGTTTTAGGGTTAAATAGCGCAGCTTTCCTTTAGCTTGTTCACTATCCATCTCGGTACAGCGACAAAGTAAGTCTAAGGCGGACATGTCGAAAATAGACAGCTTATGCTCTCTCGCAAAGCGTTCAAGAGATTCATTTACCTGCACAATTTGGCCAAATAAGTTATATAAAATACTGGCACTGTGAAGCTGGTTGAAGACATGCTCCAATGAGGTGAGTTTTTGATCCATCTCATTAATTGCATTTTTGATTTTATGACTTAACGGTTCCTTTAGAGAAAAAGTCAGCGCCCGAGTCAGTGTGCTTTTGAGGTTTTTTTGCTCAGCAGAAAACACTTTATAGTGGAATAATAATTCACCAATTTGATGCGCAAAGAGATTTACATTTTTAATAAATGCTTGCTCATCAAAGTTATCTTGAGGAGTGACGGTTAGCGCCCAAAAACCCCGAACATCTCCTGCGTACATCAAGGGTGCGATATACTGCTGCTCATCTTCCGCGAGATGTTGGAAGAAAGGGCGGGTAATTTTGATAGCACCAAAAGCTTTGATTGCATCTGAATAAGGTACTCGCTCGTAATCTCGTCGCATCTCTAAGATATCACTGAGCTGACAGTGCATCGCGCGTATTTCAGTTACTCTGTGGTCACCCTCTAAGCGAGTGAGAAAGATACTTCTTCTCAGATTAAGCTGCTGATTAACCAGTTGGATTATTGCATCCCAAGGTTCATTATGCTCAAGAAAGTGCCGTGGTAGATATCGACCCATCATACGTTGCTGGATCAGGGCGATGAGAGACTTTAAGTTTTCTTCTTCTGACCATTTCAAAGAGATAAACACCCAAAGTAGCGTCAGCCATATCAAAGATAGCAGCTCACCAAGCGGCAATAACACGGAGTACCAATGATGCGCAGCAAGGCCACTTATGATCAGTAATATGCTGGTGGATACCGCAATGATGACATTGGTCTTGGTCGCATTTCTTTGGTACCACACTAAGAAAAATATTGATGCTAGTACCATGAGTGCGACTATCGTCACTTTATTTAAAGGCTGAATAAAGCTGTCGGATGCAAAGCTATTGGCGATAAATGCCTGTAGGTAAACAGGCGGAAGTTCTTGCGCACCAAAATAAGCATTACTATTCAAGCGTGAAAACTTTGAATGCTGAGCAACTAAGATGACCTTTTCGCTGAGTTGTGCTGTGAATAGGTCACCATCAAGTACTCTCTGCGCACTGAATTTTGGTAGTGAATAATAAGGCAGCGAGTAGTCTATGATTTTGTTGAGGTATTCACCATGCTGCGGAAATATTTTATCCCACAGTATGTCACACGTGTTTGCTGGTGGTGCAAGGCTGATTGCGCTGCCATACCAATTTTCTGTTTCCAACAGACAAACCGATTGCGTATTGAATGGATAGTAAATCGAGCCATCGTATTGTTGTGGCGAAAGTTCGGTATTTGCAAAGAACACAACGGCTTTTGGTTGATAGTCAGAGAGTATTTTTACCAACTGCTGATGTTGTTGTTGTAAGTTTTCCGCTTCAATCACGACTACTTGCGTTGCTTGTGTGGTGTTGAGCTTAGAAAACCATTGTAACCCGATTAGGTTTACCTGTTTATACAAGCCGGACGCTGAGACGATCAACAAAATAGCGAATAAGCTCATAAATAGCCAAAACTCACGTTGGCGTTTTATAAAGTTTAATTGACTAAAAACCGACATGCTTTTTTACTCTCTTATTGTTGGCTAAAAGTGAGAGTCAGCTCAGTTGTCTTCGCTACTTTTACTTTAATAAATTCTTGGCCATGGATTTGTGCGCTTTGCCACTGACCGTTTTGAAGCTGCACAGGGCGCTGCCACGAGATCATCGCAATATCATCTAAAAATAAGGCACTTTCACCACTACGTGGTGGCGCCATGGAGAGGCCAAACTGGACTCCACGAGCAGGCAGCCCTTCATCACCAAGCACGACGGAATCGTCAGGTAAGGTAATATCTTGTCTAAACGTTTGCCACTCATAGCTCCCCGCTGGCTTTAATTGGGGCGTTGACTCAGAAAAGATAAGGCTATCTTCTGATGTTAAGATACGAATATCAGCCTTAAACTCACCAGCGTTCTCTCCTTTGGCATAACCAAAGAGCGAGAGCTCATGGTAAGCCTGTGCTGTGCTCGGCGCTGGTGTAATAGGCATGGTACGAATTGTGTGTTTGAACGGCACACGCGTTGGTGTTTCGTTAAATTGCGTTCGTTGTAAACAAAGCCCTTGTACGCCACGATATTTGCCGACTAAACACGGCGCGATATCGTCGGCCTCAATTAACCAACGAGAGACTTCCCCTTTTTCGTTATCGCTGTCCCAGTCTTCAAAATCCCCAAAGAACAATAAGTCCCGTCCAAGTACAATCTCTGCTTGAGCATCACTAGCTGTGAGTTTACTAAGGAACTCAGCACTGCTTGAATATTGGCGTAAATCGACAATATGCTCACCGGCTTCTAAGGTAATAACTTGTTGCTCGGTTGCTTTTGCTTGAACCGGTTTATCGAAGGTGACTTCTGCAAATCCCGAGCGCAATGAGATACCGACTTCGGGTGAAGAAAATTCAGCGATACGTTTTAGTAGGGCATTGGCAAGGTCGCCACTTACAAACTTAGGAATATAGTCTTCTAGATAAACGGGATAGGCTTTTAGTGCACTGATTTTAGGTGTGCCTGCAGTTTCTAACTCTACCACAGCTATCAGTCCTAAAAAGGTTTCAAGACGATTTTGCTCAAACACAAAGTTGCCTAGCCCAAGTATGCTTGGTACGCCATTGTATAAGTCAAACCCTTGCGCAACGTGAGGGTGATGGGCAATCATCAAGTTAGCGCCATTTTTGGAAAGTAAATCAAATCGGTTTGAAATATACGCCGTTGGTGCGTATGAATACTCATCACCGCCGTGAAGTTGGTGCGTATAAATCCTCACCCCCGCCGTGAAGCTGAGCCACAACAAAGCGGCCGTTGTTACTGGCTTGCACCACTGTTTCTTTCATACCATTGGTATCTGTTAGATCGGCAGCTCCCCCTTTAGCGTCTGATGCCACATAAGTGACGGTATGTTGATCGCCTGTAATAGAAGTCGCGGAAACAAAGTCTATGGTTGCTTCACCAAGGCTTAGACTATAGGGCTTAAATGCCTCTGCCGCGCTTGTGCCTGCGCCACTGTGTTTGAGTCCGGCTTGCTCGACGTACTTCAAGGTATCGTTCAGTCCAGATGCTCGATAGTCATAAACGTGGTTATTGCCAAGTGCGACATAGTCAATACCCAAATCATTGAGGGCAACTAATGACTCTGGCAGACTAAAAAATGCAAACTCTTTACTTGGATGGACCGTGGTTGGGTTTTTTAGGATTGGAGACTCCAAGTTAACCGAAGCAAAATCGACATGTTTAAATAAAGGGTGCATAAACTGCACCAGCGCTTGGGCATCAGGTCCTGCGCTTTGGGGCTGGATAAGTCCGTCAGGGGTGCTGGGCAATGAATTCCCCATGGTAATGAGGTCAGGGTTGAAATAACGACGCCCAAACATGGTATCACCCGCAAAAAGTAAGGTTTTTAGCGTGCTAGACTTAGCTTTTAGTTCAAGCGTGAGCTGCTGTTCATTGTTATTTTGATTCGCTAAGGTAAAAACTAAGGGTAAATAATCGGGGTGAGATATTTCCGCAACATAAGCACCGTATGTTAGAGCCGACAGGTCAAAGATACCATCGCTATTTGAGGTAAATAACTGATCATTTATCGTGAGACTTGCATTGGCAATGGGCGTCGCTGCTGTGCTTTGCAGCAACACGCTTAAATTGGGCGTCTGGTTATCCCTATCTTGTTGGCTTTTATCTTCATCCTTATCGATTTGTGAAGGACCTGTTTCATTTGGGTCCTCTACTGAGCAGGCCGTAAGCGCAAATAGTAATACTACATTTAAGATTTTTTTCATTGTGGCTAGCCTGCTTTCAAAAAAGATACATTATTTAATTCTTTAGTATTATATCTGTAACTCTTTATGCGTTGCAATCCTTAGAAATGGAATGTAAGTTTCTAAATCAAAAACTTAACAAGTGCTTAAAAATGCCTTAAAAAACAACTTTTTTCAGTTCTTCATTAGTATAGGACAAGAATTTGCGAGGATAGCTAAAATTCTGTTCAATATTCTTTACGTTTTTCTAGTCGGCCAGCTATTCTTAGAGTATGATCTCGTCAATTGTGAAAACCCGCTTTGAGGAACAAATGCGTCTAGAGATACATTGCGCTGACCGTATTGGTATTGCCCAAGAAATTCTCAATATCTTGGTGAGTTACCGTGTCGATTTGAAAGGTATAGAAGTCGATTCAGTAAATTGTCGAATGTACGTGAGCTTTCCACCCATCGAATTTGAACAGTTTCAGAAGATTATGCCTGAGATCCGCTTAATCGATGGTGTTGAAGATGTTCGTACTACAGCGTTTTTACCGTCAGAACGTGAGCATAATGAGCTGAATACCTTGCTCAGTGCATTACCTGATGGTGTAATTTCTATCGACGCTAAAGGCTGGGTACGTCATTGCAATGACGCAGCTTGTCGCGACCTTAACATGGTTGAAAAGGAAGTGATCGGTGCCAACATTAACAACCTTTTGAAAGGGTTTAACTTTACCCGTTGGTTAGAAGGTAAAGAGGTGTTAGGCCAGACAACCCGTGTAGAAGTGGGCGGGGAAGATTTTATTGCAGATATCTTGCCAATTTCGGTGCCCCAAGGGGTCGAAGGCGATGTATTAGCCGGTGCGGTGATTAACATTAAATCGCAGTCGCGATTAGGACAACAAGTCAGTGCGTTTCGTCGTTATGGCCAAGAAAGTTTTGCGACGATTCATAACCACAGCACAGCCATGCGTAGAGTCGTGCGTGAAGCCAGAAAAATGGCACAGCTAGAAGCGCCAATTCTGATCACAGGTGAAACTGGTACGGGTAAGGAGCTATTGGCTAGAGCATGTCATTATGCGTCTAACCGTTCGTTAAAGCCGTTTATTGCGCTTTCTTGTGCTTCGCTGCCAGATGACGTTGCCGAGTCTGAGCTTTTTGGTTATGCAGGCTATGAAGAAAATGCAGCGCCAAAACGTGGTGTATTAGAACAGGCTGATGGTGGCACTGTATTCCTTGACGAAGTGGGTGAAATGTCAACCCAGTTACAAACTAAGTTACTGCGTTTCTTACAAGACGGCACGTTCCGAAAAGTCGGTGACGAGAATGAAGTTAAGGTTAATGTTCGCATCATAGCTGCAACGCAAAAAGACTTGCCTGCCATGGTTCAAGAGGGCGTATTTAGAGAAGACCTTTACTATCGCATTAACGTACTAACGCTTGAAATTTCTCCACTGAGAGATAGAAAAGCAGATATCGGGCCTTTGGCTGAACATTTTGTACAAAAATATGCCCAACAAAATGGTCATCCAGCGCCAACACTTGCTAGAGAATGTATTGAGTTTTTAGAGAGTTATCCTTGGCCTGGTAATGTGAGGCAGCTAGAAAACGCCATTTATCGTGCGGTTTCGTTGCTTGATGATAAAGAACTTCGTACTGAGCATCTAAACTTACCGACCTTTACCCATGACTTAGGTTATTTGGAGTCTGATTTTGAAGGGACGTTGGACCAAGCGGTGAAGCGATTTGAAGCAACCTTGTTGCGCAAGCTTTACCCCGCTTATCCGAGTTCAAGGCAATTGGCTAAACGTTTGGGATTAAGCCACACAGCCGTAGCCAACAAGCTGCGTGAGTATGGGATAAATAGAAAAACAGTCAAAGTATGATCTAAAGGCCACGTAATGTGGCCTTTATGATTTAGTGCCCATGTCTTTTGTCACGCCATCTACCTTAATATTCTTGATGCCATCTTCTTCAAAAGAAACTGTGATACTCACGTTATCTCGCGCAAAGAAGTAATCTATCCCATTTACCGTTAAGACGTAATTACCCTTTACAGAGTCGCTAAACTCTTTTTTCACAAGAGAGATGTGATGATCTGCAATTTGCCACTTGAATTCAGAAATAAAACCTTGATTGAATTCTTGGATCCACACGCGGGTATCGTCTTTACTCAGTGTAATGGCAACTGAGTAAGACTCTGGCAGTTCAGACATGTCATAATGATTTGCACCGATGCGAAACTGTTCAGTCTGTTTGTTCCAAGCAAAACCAAACTCAAACGCTTTCTCTACACCGGTTGGGTAGGTTAGCGCGCCTTCTCCTTTATAGTCAAAGTCTGCGTAACACATACTGGAAAAGGCAAATAAGGTGGAACAGGTAACAAGGGATAATTTTTTCATTGACTTCACTTCAGCTATTTTACTTAATTTGAGGCTCGCGTATGTAACAACCGAACTCATTGTTTTTAAGCTCATTTTATGGGCCTTTCTGGTCATGCTAGAAAGGCGTTCATTTTTTGAAGCTCAGGTTATTAATCTAGTTTACCGACAGCATTACCGCAACCAAGGGTCGAAGTAATGTATCGGTTATAGACGCAAGCGTAGCAAAATAATCACTTTAGAATATGAATTGCTATGCTAGAATCGAAAAATTATTAACTGGTAAGACCATTGTTATGAATTTATATTTTCGTTTACTGCTGCTGTTTTGGAGAATAAGACAGAATAAACAAACAGCAGATTCCATTTTGTCTCCGATAGATATTGAGTACCGCGCCCTGCCAAGCGATTGCGATATCAATATGCACTTGACCAATTCACGATACCTCGCATTTATGGACTTAGCACGCACTTGGATGACAGAGCGAGTTGGGCTATTTGCAGCTGTGATGAAACGCCGCTGGTTTCCAATTGTGAACGCAACGGCGATTACTTATATTCGCGATATCAAGCCGCTGCAAAAATTTACCATTACCACTAAGGTGGTGGGCTGGGATCACAAATACTTTTACATTGAACAGCGCTTTCATTCTAAGCGTGGACTGCACGCGATTGCATATGTGCGTGGGGTATTCAAACGTAAGAGCGGTGTAGTTGCGGTCGAAGAAATGCTAGAAGTGGCTGGGTTTGACGGTGAGGTACCTATTTTATCTCCTGAGATTATGCATTGGAAAGCCATGTTAGAGGCAAAGAAAAACAGTAATCTATAAACTATAAAGGCCACATCAGTGGCCTTGGGGATTGAGAAAGTAACAGTAATTCTGTGTTCTATACGGTTTAGGCATTAGAACTTATATTTCACACCGAACATGGCTACAACAGGGTCTAGCTCTACGTCAGATGTTAGTGCCTTTACGCCGTTAGCGTAAACAGTTGCATCGGTATTAATGTCCATTTTAGAGATCATGCCATGCAGACCCCACTTTTCATTTAAGTCGTAGTTAAAACCAATTTGTAATGCAATACCAAAAGAGCTATCCAAATCAACTTCTACGTCGTTAGTTTTTAGTGTTGCTTTCAGTGCTGCACTTGGCTCTTCATCGAAGAATACTGTGTAGTTCAGACCTGCACCGATAAATGGACGAAACTTAGCGCTTGCATCAAAGAAGTGATACTGTGCAAGTAATGTTGGTGGCAAGTGTTTAATGTCAGCGATTTCAGCCCCTGCTAAACCACCAGCACCGTCAACTGTGTGAGAAAATGGTGTTGCCGCAACCAGTTCAAATACGATGTTATCGCTGTAGTGGTAGTCAAGCGTGATACCTAGCTGAGTATTTGAGTCAGCAACTAGACCAAGAGAGTTATCTTGATCAATTGCAGAAGCCGAATTGTCAGGGTTTACGTTAATAGCACCAACATTAACACTGAAATTTGCGTGTGCGAAGGGAGCAGCAACTAGCAGAGTAGATAAAAGTGCAGCGCTTAAAGTTTTCATTTTCTTCTCCTAACCCTATGTGAGGACATTTTTAAACTGTGAAACAGTGTGTGTTTTCAATGAAGCCATCTTAAAAGGGTTCAAAAAATGAAAAACTGTTCTAGATCAATTTTTAAATTGTAAGATTTCAGAAATTTTTGAAAGTTTGATTTAGATTAAGTTTTCTCGATGTCATTAATTTGCATTAAAACTGCAATGCTGTGGTCAAAGTTACATCTTTAAATAATTGTTAGATTTCACCTACAAATCATTCTTAGTTATGTCACTAGCAACACAGTATCAAAACCTCAGTACTTCATACGCGACAGAGATATTAACGCGTTTGATCCAAGCGCCTTCGGTTACGCCTTGTGATGCAGGCACTATCGCATTCATGTCAGAGCAACTCGCCGCGCTGGGCTTTACTATTGAGCAGTTTGAGGTGCAGGGAGTAAAAAACTTAATTGCAAGTTATCGCTTCTCTCAAGGACCAACTTTTGCTTTTTCTGGTCATGTGGATGTCGTGCCTGCAAATAATAAAGGCTGGATTGTGCCACCATTTAGTGCGCAGATTATTGATGGCGTGATGTATGGACGTGGTGCTGCGGATATGAAAGGTGGCGTTGCGGCAATGCTTGCTGCAACCAAAACATTACTACAGCATCGTGAAAAATTACGAGGAAGCTTTTACTGGTTGCTCACTTCTGATGAGGAAGGTGAGGCGGAGTTTGGTTCTAAATTGATTGCAGAGCGATTAGCTGAAAATGGCATCGAGCTAGACGCTTGTTTGGTTGGTGAACCGACTTCACACCAAGTGGTGGGAGATACGGTTAAAAATGGTCGTCGTGGGGCGATTTCTGGGCGTATTCAGGTTAAAGGAAGAGCGGGGCATGTGGCTTATCCAGAACAAACGATTAATGCTGCTCACATCGCAGGCCAGTTGGTTAGCCAGCTCGCGCTTTTACCTTGGTGGAAAGACGAAGCGGGATCGCAAACTACGCTACAAGTCACTGGGATCACAGTACCAAATATTGTAGATAATTTAGTGCCAGCAGAGTGTGAAATCACCTTTAATATTCGTTACAGCCATGCCTATAAGAGCCAAGAAGTTGTGCACTATATTCAAGAGTCGCTGGCTAAATCCGGTGTCATGTTAGCGATCAGTTGGGAGCGGCCTTGTGAGTCGTTTTATACCGGCGCGAAGCAAGAAAACTGTTTTTTAACGCTGGTAGAACAAGCAATCCAGGAAACAACGGGGCAATATCCGAGTTTAAGTACTGCCGGCGGCACCTCCGATGGTCGCTTCTTTGCGACCGGAAAAACGCAAGTGATCGAATGTGGGGTAAAGAATGATTCAATTCATCAAGTGAATGAACATGTATCCCTCAATGACCTATATAAGATAGAGAAGATATACACACTGATTTTAAATAGAGTTTTCTCAGAGGATAATTATGCTTTGAGTTAGCGCTGTGTGTGGAGTTGATTTCTTTTTTTTGACACTTTAATTTCCTTTTATTGACATTGTTTTTTGTTATCGGTACGGTGTGTATTCACTAAAAAGGAGTTAAATATGAAACCACTACTAAAAAAATCCAATTTGAAAAATCTATCGGATGAAGGAATATTAAAAGCTAAAGAAACTAAAAAAGTTGGTGGCGGTGATAAAAACTGCAAAAAGACTTCAGATATTGAAATTCCACCGATTGTAGACCCAAGAACGAACTACGAAAACTGTCAAGGATAACGATTGAAAGCAAGAAGGCTCAAGTCGTAGCTTCTTGACTACGACTTGCTAATTGAAATGAAGGGGAAGTTGTTATAACTTTCAAAATGTTAAGTACCACTCTTACATGCCGATACCTCTACGGATATTCAATTCCCATATAGCGATATAAAACGCTCAAAGTAAAAAAATACTTGAAAATAAATCTGCTGACCATAAATAGCTTTATGAGGACGCCGATAGGGCCTCATAAATTAAATAACTATTTGTTTTAAAAGTGCTTATTGGTTCTTTTTGAAGAGTGAGCACCTATGTATAGCTTTAAGAGGATACAAAATTATGCGTACAGTAGATTTATCACCATTATATCGTTCATTTATCGGTTTTGATCATTTAGCTTCTATGATGGATGCTGCTGCGAGAACAGATAAACAACCTAGCTATCCACCATACAACATTGAAGCGCTAGGTAAAGACAAGTATCAAATTACCATGGCTGTTGCAGGGTTTACCGAGCAAGAGCTAACGCTGGAATCAGAAAACAATACGTTGACCGTAAAGGGACAAAAGCAAGCGACTGAAGAAGCCAACGAGCGTAAATTTATTCATCAAGGGATCGCCGAACGCGGGTTCGAGCGCAAGTTCCAACTTGGTGATCATGTCAAAGTATTAGGCGCAGACTTAGCGCACGGCTTACTGGTTATTGACCTTGAGCGCGAGATCCCAGAAGCACTGAAGCCAAGAAAAATAGAAATTGGCTCGGGCAACTTGCTTGAAAGCAAGTAATATCAATCTAATTTATTGATTTCCAACTCGCCGCCGTCAGGCGGCTTTTTTTTGCCTAAATACAAAGCATTTGTTATTAGTAAAGTTATGCCTCACTTGGTATCCCTCAGAAAATGAAACTAGGACTAAGACAATACGTAAAAAGACGAAATGGTGTACCACTGGGTCATAGTCAGTCACTAGGAAACATGTTATGGCGCGCTTTCGGCGCTCAGTCTTTCGATGGCTTCTGGGTTTATTGGAATCCTATCTGGAGTTATTACTTGGCGCGTTTCGTATTTCGTCCATGTGCAGCGAAAGTGGGGGAAAAACTTGGCTATTGGTTTACTTTTATCGTGAGCGGCGCATTGCATGACGTCATTGTTGGATTAGTGGTGGGAGAAGCTATTTTTACATTTACCCCATTCTTTGCTGTACTCGGGGTTGTTGCGCTTGGATTTAAAGTGACGGGGTATCGTTATCCGAGTCAGCACTTTCTCATTGCATCTTTGTTTAACGGCTCGATCATTGTATTTAGTTTTTATCTAAGTAGTGTTTTTAGCGAGTTACTTGTAAGGTAGAGGAAAAATATTGCGTAGAGATGAAGAATGGAACTAAAAGATAAGCTGATATTGTTGTTGAAATCAGGTGGGTTATCGTTACTCATCGCTGGTGGATTTTATACTTTGTTGTTTCACATGTCTGCCCAATTTCATCACCAAGTGCAATTTTCTCCCTTTTCGCAAGATACCGGCGTAAACGCGATGCTAATTTATAGCTTTTTGGTTTTGCTATTTAGTGCCATTTTTAGCTATTTCTTTTTGAAAATGCATGCTGCCCGTCATGACATGCATGTCGATGGCTTAGTGCTAAGCATCAAATATACACACTTAGTGCTTTGGGGAGGTGTTGTCAGCATTGCGATTTATATCTTATTAAATATGAATCAACATGTTGTAGTGTTAAAACAAGCCAAAGACAGCCGCACTTCAGCTCAGCAACTTGAAGCGTTGGTTTCTTATCTTCCTGAAAGTGGTGATGTGATAGATCTCGCTGTTGCACAAAACCCCGCGGCAGCACCAAACACGCTAACTTATTTGAGTCTAAAACGAGACTTTGCTACGCACCTTGCACTTGCCATGAATCCAAGTACTCCCAAAAAAGTGCTTGAAGAAATTATTAGCTATTATCACGGAGGACAACAAGATGTAGTCCTCAATGCAGTGATGAAAAACCCTAATGTGGCTAGCGGCAACATTCAGCTTCAGGTACGTTAATTGTTTTCGTTTTTGGCAGGGGGTTAGGCGAGTGGAGCTACTGCCTAACTTTATTTGTTATCACGTTCGCTCAATTCAGTACGTAGTTTACTTTGCATGTCTTTAAGTGCCGTGATTTTATCTCTTGCCTCTTGTAACTGTTGTTGTGGTAATCCCTCTTTAATCCCACGTGCTAGCAGTACTTCTATTTGTGCTACTTTATCATCGACGGCCGCAATATACTGTTGTTTTAGCTTGGTGTCTTTTTGATCCAAATACGCTTGGTAAGCTTCGGTATCCGACAAATCGCCCTGAAAATCATCTATCTGCTTTTCAGCTTGGCTTATTGGCGGCAGATATTCAGGATCCGTGATTGGCTTAACGGCTTTGGGTGAGGTCTCTGCATTTGGTTTGATAGGAGCATAAGTATTGATTAATGTTTCAGTTCTTTTCTCCTGCTCGGGCTTTGTCTGCGAGGGGGTATTATATGTGGGGTTTTGCCAACCTATGCTGGCAAAACGCAGTGTGAATACAGCGATCACTGCCCCAAGGAATATGACAATCAATGCTTGCCAATACTTCATATTACTGCTCCGCTGTTTGCTGCTTTCCAAGCCATATAATCTTGCTCGAATTTGTGCTGAGCAAACTCTTGGGTCAGTGCCCGCAGTGCTTGGTAGCGTACTGTTTCACTTTTCACATCGTAGTAATCATATACCGGTGACTGACTATACAATACTAGCCATTCGCCACTTGGCGTGCGAATACTAGGTGTTATCTTGCCTTGTTGATTACTAAACGCCAGCTGTGTTTCCCATTTCGGCGTGCTTTGGCGCGTCAGCGGAGTGAGTTGGGCCTGCCATATTAATATCGGGGTATATTTAGCGACGGCTTGTTGCCATGAGTGTGCATTTGCATAATCATTAAATTGCTGTGCGGCTTTTTGTTCGGGAAATTTCGCAGCGCTCGCACTGACTTGCTTGATGTATTTAAACCGCTTCTTATGACGCTCATAATACTTCGCGATAGCGCTTTCTGGAATTTCACTTCTTAGGGTATCAACATACTGGCTCGTTGCACCATGCATCTCTTCCTTAACACCAAGAAATGCCAACATGCTCGGCCTCAATAGTTCTGCGGTTACCACTTGTCGTAACTGTTCTATTGTCAGACCTTGCTTAGCAACATAAGGTTTTGCGGCGGTAAATAGCGCCTGTTGATTGAGATGTTGATTGACAATAGCTTGCAGTAACGCGAGTTCTCCTTGGTGAAGTTTAAAGCGGTTTTGCATTGATTGGCTATGTAATACTTGGGCAAGTGTCAGTGGCGCTGATTTTGTTAGTTGCAGCTGTTGCCATTTGAGTAATTGCTCAGCAGGGTATCGCCCATCAGCGGGGTACTGTCCTAGTAAAGACAGCATCTGATCCTTATCAAATACCAAAGGGTAGTGTTTTTTTTCAAGCTGAGAAAGTGCCGGGAACCAATGTAAGAGTGAGCTTGCGAGAAACTTATCGACGTGATATTGGGTGCTGAAACCAACGTTAGATTGGCGATCCAAAATACTTGGGTTAAGTTGCTTCGCTTGGAATAATAAGAACTGATTTTCAAGTAACTGCGCCGTAGTTTGCTTTTTAGATAGCGTTCGGCCTTGTTCAAGATAGAGTTGATGGACTAAAGGCGTCAGGGCTTTAGGTATACTTGGTGAGGCAAAGCTTGGTAAGCAAAAACTGCTTACCAAGAAAAGTAAAACAAATCGCATTATCTCACGTCCATCGCGTGATTAAGTAAGTGGACAACCATCGCTATCGCATGTGGGATCACTTGTTTTCCTGTATTTACGCGGTCGTAATGATCCTCAGAGTTCAATACGATACCACCTTGTGAGTAGGAGAAAGCGCCACCCTGCGTTAGTAGTGGGCGGATGTCTGTTGAGCTAGTATCAACTGCACTAAAACTATTCATTGCTTGCTTGACCAAAGTAAAGTCATTTAATGATTCTTGATCATAATAGTCTTTCACCCAAGACTCCCAGCCAGCATGATTCAGATCTGATGTTGTCCAAGTATGGTGTGGTTGAAGTAAATCTGTGGTGTGAAATACAAAACCGAGTACTTGTGGGTTCCCGCTTTGCACATAACTTTGGTACCAATACTGACCTAAGTTGTCAATCGGTTGAAAAGGCATTTCTTCAAAATCATCATACATGCTATATGTTGAGTGACTATCAATACGATAGTGCTTTTCTGTGATCCCATAACTATCGTATTCAGTGTCATCTGCACTGAACCATCCAGTTTCGCCGCCATGACCATCGTCTAAATAATCGCCTTTTAGCCAAGTCGCCGCCATCGTATCAACAGAGCCCCACACGGTTAACTTTTGATAATTATAACCACCGAAGTCATTGCCGTGAGTATCAGCTCCTTGAGTATGGTTTTGGAAGTGCCAGTAGCTGGTGTATTTCACGATGCTTTCAGCAGCACCCCAAAGAGGGGCCTGTACACAATCACCCGTGATGGCACCACAAAAAAACGTATCTTCAAAATCATCGACGTCATAAGCCGCTTGACCTAGTAAGTTGGCAAGCGCAGATACAGACATACCGTTAGCTTGTGCGTAGGCTTGTAGCTTTGCATATTGTGTTGTTGTCGGGTTTTGCGCCATGTAGTTCACAGCGTCGATTACGATACGCTTATGTGTTTCTTGACTAAATGCGTGGCTTTGACCTGCTGCGACTACCAGCGCCAAAGGGAGTAAATATTTTTTCATGAATTGCCTCTATTGATTTTAATTTATGTGAACGCGAATTTTTATGCTTAAAGCAAAGTGCGCTATTTAAAATAATTTATGTGAAATATTTATTAAAATAAAGTTAAATTGTGTGTGGGTTAAAAATTAGAGAAGATGCTTGTTGGTCACAAATGGGTCAGGTATGATCTCGGGGAGAATTTAGGCACACCTGCGCTAAACGAATGGAACTATGAAAAAACTACTTATAATAATCAGTTTATTGTTACCGTTTTATGGAATTTGCGAAGAACAAAGTGACGAACTTGATGACGAGTTTGCTTGGCAGCTGAGTGTTGGTGCCTTTTACGTTGATATGACAATGCCAGCTTTGATTGGCACGGACTCGACATTCAAACATGGTACTTTTCTAGTCGATGCAAAAATAGAATATAAAAGTTTTTACTTGAATACCCACTCAGGAGATTTCTTTGGTGGCTCGGATGTTGGTTACCAAATTATCAACAATGGTGAATGGGGAATTGATGCCATTTATGGTAGTTATATGTTGCCTTTTTCTGAACGTGGTTACTACGATACCGACGATGTGGTACCTGAGCTAAGAGGCATTCGTAAACGCGATCAAGATAACTCTCTAGGCTTTTCCTATTATCGCCATGTCGGTGAATTTCTTGCCGTTGCTGAAATAGTTTATGATGTTTTTGGTGACACAAATGGTTGGGTTTTTCACCTCGAAGCGACACGTAACTTTGAATTAAGGAACTGGGATTTATGGCTTAACTTTGGCGCTAACTATTATTCTAGTAATTTCCATAATTACTTCTATGGTGTTTCAGAGGATGAAGTCAATGACTATTTGACTCCCTATAAACCCGGTGCTTCGGCCTCGGCGTTCGCACAAATGCAACTAAATTATCCAATTGCAGAAGATTGGGTGTTTAGCGCAGGCGCATCATGGTTAGTTGGTTCTCAAGATACGTTAGATAGCCCCTTAGTTCGCTCTCGCCACGCCAGAGTATTCTTTACTGGGGTGAAATATGTATTCTAAATTAATCACATGGATAGTGTTGTTTCTTGGGATCATGTTGAGCCACCAGCTCCACGCCGAAGAAACTAACTCAGTGGGAATACTTCATGCTGTACCGAGCAAGTGTGTTGCCCTGAACCAGGGGAGGACTTGCTATGCGGACGTCAAAGTAACGGTAAATGCACCAACTGAAGGTGACTATTGCATTCGAGAGAGTTTGTCGAAAAAGATCCTCCAGTGTTGGGCCAAAGCGGATACTTTTAAATATGAGTTAGACTTTAGCTCTGATGAGAGTTTGAGCTATGAGCTTATCTCAAAGCAGTCTCGAGATGTGCTAGCAGTGACCACTATTGAAGTGAACTGGGTTCACAAAGTAAAAACCAAAAAAAGGCGTTGGCGCCTCTTTTAATGTTTAGGCTACGTCCGAGCGTAGCCTAAAGTTGCTCAATGTTATCTAAGCACCATTGTGCCCTTTTGAGCACTTCCTGCCGTGTTTTCTCATCTTGTTTTTGCCAATTTCGATAGATCATGCCAATCCGGTGGTTATTGGCAAACTTATCCTCATGGCGGTGCATAAAATGCCAATAAAGGCTGTTTAGTGGGCAGGCATCATCACTCGATTTTTGCTTGACGTCGTAGTGACAATGTTGACAATAATCACTCATTTTTTGCATGTAGTTACCGCTTGCGGCGTAGGGTTTGGTTGCTACTATGCCGTGATCAGCAAATTGTGTCATGCCTCTGGTGTTTGGCATTTCTACCCATTCAATGGCGTCGATGTATATACCTAAATACCATTCATCCACTTGATCTGGGTGAACTCCGGTCAACAGGCAAAAGTTTCCCGTGACCATTAATCGTTGAATGTGGTGGGCGTAGGCGTAATCTAGGCTTTGGGTGATGGCTTCACTGAGGCAACGCATCTTCGTTTTTCCATGCCAAAAATAGCTTGGTAGATTACGCTGAGCAAGCAAGTAATTTTTATGGCGGTAGTCTGGCATATTGAGCCAGTAAACCGCTCGGATATACTCTCGCCAGCCTAATATCTGCCTAACAAATCCCTCAATCTGCGCAATATCAATTTGTGAGTTGTCTAGGTATGCTGCGATAGCACTGTCGATAACGTGTTTGGGGTGAAGCATCTTTGCATTGAGCGCAAAAGAGAGTCGTGAGTGATACAGCGTCCATTTATCGTCACTTTTACAGGTCATTGCATCTTGAAATTGACCGAACGAAGGCAATAGGTGTTCACAGAAAAAGGCCAAAAGATCTTGAGCTTGCGCACGGGTAGTCGGCCATAGCAATGATCCTTCGCTATTGCCAATGGTCTTTACTTTATGCCGCTTAATCCGCTTTAAAATGTCACTAACATCGTTGGCAAAACAAAGCGGTTGTGGGATAGCGTCGATATCTTTTTGCTTAAGCTTGTTTCGATTTTGACTGTCGAAGTTCCATTGCTTGCCAAGCGGCTCACCGTCGTCCATTAATACATTAAAGCGGCGCCTGAGTTTGCGATAGAAAAACTCCATTGTAGTGTGTTTTCCTGGCGTTAAGTAGTCATCCAGCTCTTCATAAGGGACTAAAAAATGCTCAGTGTCATAGCAACGAACCTGTAACTGGTCGAGTGTTAATTCCATCATTTGTTTCAGTAAGCGATATTCATCCGGTCTTTGATAGTCAAAACTAGACACCTGATATTTATCACATAAATGCGCAATTAAAGCGGGGAGATCCGAATAGTCCTGAGTCTCATCGAGGGTGAGATGTAGCACATGGAATCCAGCTTTATCCAGCGCGACGGCAAAATTCTCCATGGCTTTGAAGAAAGCACACACTTTTTGAATGTGATGTTTGGTGTAGTCGGCCTCTTGTTTGAGTTCTGCTATCAGATAAAGATACTCGGTTTTATCGTCAGCAAACCAACTATGTTTGGCATTGAGTTGGTCGCCAAGAATTAATCTGAGGCCTTTATATTGAGGCTTTTGTTGTGCCATTAGTTATCCTCCAAAGGCCAATCAACATGATCTTGGCTGTCGAGTTGTGGAGTGGCTTCTCCTTGCCACAATTTTATATATTCACCATCTGGGTCAAATAGTGCTTGTTGCTTTGTGATATTGAAATGGCGACCGCCACGAGGATCAGCTCCAACACCCGCGATATACTGCCAATTTCCCCAATTTGCCGCGACGTCGTAATCGATAAGATGTTGCTCAAAAAAAGCGGCGCCATAGCGCCAATCTAGCTGAAGCTCATTCACAAAGTAGCTCGCAGCTATTTGTCTTGCCCTGTTGGAAATCCAACCGGTTTTAGTCAATTCGTGCATAATGGCATTGACCAGTGCGCTGGGCGTTCGGCCTTGGCACCACTTTAAAAAGCGCTCTGGATAGAAACTGGTTTTTGGTGTTTTGGCTTTGACGCCTGAAAAGCTAAATAGCGTGTGTTGATGTTTAAGTGCATACCAATGAAAGTACTCACGCCACAACAGTTCAAACCAAATCCAATAGGTTGATTCATTTGCGCCTCTTTGCTGCTCAAATTGAGTAAGTGCTTGCTTGATCTGTCTAGGACTGATAGCGCCATAGGCAAGTATTGGGCTAAACCGAGTGGAAAAATGCTCACCGAACAAGGCGTTTCGGGTTTCTTTGTATGTGAGAGCCGCGTCCGTTTGGAAGTATTGTTGTAGCTGCTGCTGAGCTTGCGCTTCACCGGCGGCTACTTTGATACTGTATGAAGAGTTTGCTTTAAATTCAGCTAACTCTGATACCCGATTCGGTCTTGGTGGAAGCTGCGCGGTTGCAATAGGTGAATTAGGTTCAATTTCCTCTACAGCTTTGCGAAATGGTGTAAAGCTCTGTGGTAGTTCACTGACTTCTATTGGTAGTGAATCTGGCTCAAAAAGGGTGTTTGAATAAGCACTAATGTATTGAATATGCGGGAAATTGTCTTGTAATTTTAACCAAAGCTTTTGTTCATCGAATCCTGGATGAACAGCGCGACCAATATGCGTTACCTGCTGTGTATGAATAATCTCAGTCAGTGCTTTAAGCTGAGCGGTGTCACGCAACAGATACAGCTTCTGCTGTTGTGACGCTAGTGATTGATGTAAGGCATTGAGCGTCTGATTGCGATAACATTCAACAGCAAAAGAAGGTGAGCACTGCGCTTTGTGAGCCGTCCATAGGTTTACAGTGGGTAGATAAATGCAGATAAGTGAGTCGACTTGAGACGCCAGCGTTGTAAGTGCGGGATTATCACTAAGGCGGCAGTCGTTTTCAAATAAATAGAGTCCTACTTTCACGTTTATTCTTAACAGTCATGAACGAATAAGACTCTATACGTAACAATCAGCTAAATTGCTCAGTTAGTTTGGCAAGATTCTATAAGTGTACGCAAGTGAGCACCAACGTCTAGTGTTTTGGTTTGGCCTCGCTCAAGTAAGTTGCTCGCTTGCTGTTTTAGCTCTGCCAAATCATACTGCTCGAGCAAAGTTCTTAAATATCTAACGGTATCAGCACCTTGCTGAAGCAAATCAGGAAACTGTTCGATGGAAATTTCCTGTTGGCTTAGGCGAGAAATAGAGTTGAGTAGGTCGCTTAAATTTGCACTGTCTTGCAATGCGCCTTCAACCGCAATAAGCGCGCCCATCGGATCGGCATCTAGATTATTTGCAACGCAAGCTGCAACACTACCTGCTTCTGCTGATGCTTGCACTGACTCTATCCCTTTATCACGGATCTGCTCAACCACTTGCTGTAGCTCTTGATGTTCAGATAAATATTGTGCCTCGATTTGGGCTTTAGAGTCTTCCAGCATATCGCATGCGGTAAGTGAAACGACCATAGTAGACGCAAAGGCAATCGCTCTTAGCATTTTATCACTTCCTATATAAAGATTTTGTGAAAGTCTAAATAGCTAAGAGCCAGAAGTCACGCAGAGTTTGGTTTTGTATGCTCTGCATGACTTTGATTTTAGAGTGATGTTTAGTGGCCGCCGTTGTCACTTCGTTTAGCAGCTCAGGTTAGTTTGCTTGTTGCTGCGCTCTTTTGAACTCCTGTAGACCAACGATATTCGTTTTCTTGAATAATTCAAAGCGCAGCATATTTTCGATGAGTAACAGTGCTTTGTTCCAAGCATTTTTTGCTGCTGTGGTAAAATGCCTGCCAAGATGACTTTTTAGCGTTGCTGTAAAGGTAAACAACAAGACACTGATATCTTTTTCTGACGTTCCCATAAATAACAGCGTACCGCGTTGTTTTTGCAGATAATGTAATAAGTTTGATTGCTGTGGGATACGCATCACACAATTTTGCACAAAATCAAATATTTGATGCTCCCAGATTATGAGTTGTCCCACATTTGTTGGAATTTGCATGCGCAAATCGTAATGTTGAATTTGGTTGTACCAAGAAGTGCAAAAGCCATGGAAATTCGGACGAATACTCGCAAGCGTTTGAGTTAAAAGTTGATATTGATAGGGAGTAATGCTCATAGACGCCTCTTCAAACTGATGAAGAGCGGATCCTTTGCTCAAAAACAAATAGCCTAAGTCTGAGTATAGCTGTTTTTTTTAAATGCGAGACTTTTTAATATTTTTTTGTGAGATTTTTCTTACATTGCAATGATTGATTGAATTTCAATTTGGTGAGCCTAGCTATAGTAGGCCGATATTGAGCAACGGCCCACATTGATTTAAAAATATTAGTGCTTAATTGGTGAAAGCAACTGTGGATCCGTCACGAGTTTACGAATGCCGTGCGCATGGTCCTCTTCAAAAGCATTATCTTTACACCAACGCGCGAGACTATTTATATCAACTTTGGCACAGCTTGGGCGTACACTCCAGCTTACCTGTAAAGATGAGCACTGTTGGTTGTTATAGCTAGGTCCTGTAGTTGAACCTAAAAACTCAACTGGTGTGCCTGTATTGCTTGGTAGCGCACCTGCTTGGTGGTAGCCGCCAACTTGACCTTGATAATCAAGCTCAGTGAAGTCTTGTGCATTTTCATCATTAACCACTAAAAACACCTGAGTTTCGACGCGTAGATCGGGGTTGGCGCAGCTATCATTTAAGCAAGCGCCAAGTGTCGGGCCAGGTTTTACATCACAAGAGCTATGAACCCAGTGTACTTCAATGGTATCGCCGGGCTTTACGTTGTTACATACTTTATCGTCTACAGGAGCAAGCTCCGCAGGGGTGAGGCTTGCAGTTGCATTACATTGGAATCCGCCGTACTTTGGGTCATTGGAAACGACAGAAAAGTCTTTGGCTTTATGTTCTGCATTTTTATGAAAATGGATGTTACATAGGTTGAGTTTTTCTTTTGGTGGAGCCATAGCAAAAACCCGTTTGTTGTGACCCTGCAAACTATCAATATCTCTCGGTGTTTGCGGTCCTGCCGATTCACATTGCGCTGCAAACGCTTCGAAGCTAAATATAGACAGCGCTGTCAATTTACTTGATTTTATAACCGTTCTCATTTGGTTTTCCTTTCTTTCGTGATTTTATTGTCCCCAATTATGGATCAAATATTTCTTTTTTGTTACAAAAAATGAAGGGGACGAAGCTGGACCGATGAGTTGGGCGTCAGGGTATTGTATGTGAAAAGTAAAATACCTGATTACATCTCAGCAACGAGCTGAAACGTCAGAAGATAGTTCTAAATCAAGGTTGCTATCTAGGCATACTGTCTTTATAATACGCAGCATATTTAGGCAATCGGACTGAGACTTTCGTTTTTCAGTACAATTGACTCTAAGCATGGGCAATACATCGCTCATTCAAACGACATTTTTAAGATGTCACTTCTTTGAAAAGTAGAAGTAAAACAATTTTATGTGTTGGCGCGGGATGGAGCAGCCTGGTAGCTCGTCGGGCTCATAACCCGAAGGTCGTCGGTTCAAATCCGGCTCCCGCAACCAAGTTAAAGATTGAGTTCTTTGATTTCGCGCATTCCTTGTAATGCGCGTTTTGCGTTTAAGCATCGGCTTTTTTGTTTAAGTTGATGATTAATTTGGCTGAGATAGCTCGCAAACCAAGCACGGCCTTTGGCCACACAGTTTGTTATTCGTGTGACGCCCCGCTTGGTTCGGGGCGTTGTTGTATCTGGCGCAAGGTGTATTCTGAGCCCAAGATCAAGCAGCTATGATTTGGGGCTTTAGGCCCTTTTTTTGTTTGTATGGAGGAGTTCTGTGTCAAAACTCGAGCAAGATTTGACTGAAATGTTGGAGCCTGCAGTTGCTGCGTGTGGCTTTGAATTACTCGGTCTTGAGTTTGTGCAAGCTGGTCGTCATTCTACACTTCGTGTATATATCGATCATGAAAACGGCATTAATGTAGATGACTGTGCGGAAGTGAGTCGTCAAGTTAGTGCAATTTTAGATGTCGAGGACCCGATTACGAACGAATATAGTTTGGAAGTATCTTCTCCTGGTGTTGACAGACCATTATTCAAACAAACTCACTATGAAGCAGCAGTGGGAGAGGAAGTACGTTTGCGTACTAAACTTCCGCAAGAAGGTCGCCGTAATTTTAAAGGCGACTTAGTAGCAGTTAATGGCGATATGATCACGTTAAAAGTTGACGCTCAGGATTTCATCTTGATGTTGAGCAACATTGAGCGTGCCAATATCATCGCAAAATTCTAACTTTGAGTGCGAAGGACAAGGGCAAGCGAGGCATTACCTATGGCAAAAGAAATATTGTTGGTGGCAGAAGCTGTTTCCAATGAAAAAGCGGTCCCAAGAGAAAAGATTTTTGAAGCATTAGAGTTCGCACTAGCGACAGCAACAAAAAAGAAGCATGGCGGTGAAATCGAAGTACGCGTTACTATCGACCGTAAAACGGGCGAGTACGATACTTTTCGTCGTTGGAAAGCGGTTGAACCACAAGAAGACGGTTCACTAGAGAATCCATACGCGGAAATCACGTTTGAAGCGGCGCAAGTTGATGAGCCTGACATTCAATTAGGTGATTACGTTGAAGAGCAGATCGAATCAATTAAATTTGACCGTATCACCACACAGATGGCGAAACAGGTAATCGTACAAAAAGTACGTGAAGCTGAGCGCGCATTAGTTGTTGATGCATATAAAGATCAAAAAGGCGAGCTAGTGACAGGTGTTGTTAAAAAAGCAACGCGTGACGCTATCGTTATCGACCTTGGTAACAATGCTGAAGCGGTAATTTACCGTGAAGACATGCTACCACGCGAAAGCTTCCGTCCGGGTGACCGTGTACGTGGCCTACTTTATGAAGTGAAGCCTGAAGCGCGTGGTGCACAGCTATTTGTTACGCGTTCTAAGCCTGAGATGTTGATGGAACTATTCCGCATTGAGGTTCCAGAAATTGGCGAAGAAATGATTGAGCTTAGAGGCGCTGCACGTGACCCTGGTTCTCGTGCTAAAATCGCTGTAAAATCAAACGACAAGCGTATTGACCCTGTAGGTGCATGTGTTGGTATGCGTGGCGCACGTGTACAAGCTGTGTCTTCAGAGCTTGGCGGTGAGCGTGTTGACATCGTACTTTACGATGATAACCCAGCACAGTTCGTAATCAACGCGATGGCACCGGCTGAAGTAGCTTCAATCGTAATGGATGAAGATACGCGCACGATGGAAATTGCAGTTGAAGCCGACAACCTAGCGCAAGCGATTGGTCGTAATGGTCAAAACGTACGTTTAGCTAGCCAACTTACTGGTTGGGAACTAAACGTAATGACAGTGGAAGAGATGGAGCGTAAGAGCTCGGAAGAATCAGATAAATTGGTTAATCTATTCACTGAAAATCTAGACATCGACGATGATTTTGCAACACTACTGATTAACGAAGGCTTCTCTTCACTTGAAGAAGTGGCTTATGTGCCAGTAGCTGAATTTTTAGAAATCGACGGTCTAGACGAAGAAACCGTTGAAGAGTTACGTAACCGTGCAAAAGATGCACTGACTACGAAAGCACTTCGCGATGAAGAAAGTCTAGAAAATGCAGAGCCTGCAGAAGACCTACTAGCACTTGAAGGACTTGAGCGTCATACCGCTTTTGTTTTTGCTAGCAAAGGTATCGTTACACTTGAAGACCTTGCAGAGCAAGGTATTGATGACTTAGTTGAAATTTCTGAGTTATCAGAAGAGCAAGCTGGTGAGTTAATCATGGCTGCGCGTAACATTTGCTGGTTCAGCGAAGAGTAATTTATTAACGGAGGTAACATCACGTATGGCAGAAGTGAGCATTAACAAACTAGCCGAGAGTATTGGTACAACTGTTGATAAATTACTACAACAGTTAAAAGATGCAGGGATCACCAAAGCCGAGGGCGATCAAGTTACTGAATCCGAAAAGGCGACGTTGCTTGATCACCTAAGCAAGCAACACGGCGGCACTGGTTCAACCGGCCCTGAGCGTATGACTCTACAGCGTAAGAGTAAAAGCACGTTAAGTGTTAACTCATCTGGTAAAGCGAAGTCTGTATCTGTAGAAGTCCGTAAGAAGCGCACTTACGTTAAAAAGAGCGCAATCGAGCAGCAGAAAGAGCAAGAACGCTTAGCTGCAGAGGAAGCTGCGCGCAAAGAAGCAGAGTTAATGGCTCAGCAACAAGCAGAGCAACAGGCCAAAGTAGAAGCTGAGCGCAACGCGCGCGAAGAAGCGGAACGCAAGGCCGATGAGGAAGCCGAGCGCAAAGCTAAAGAAGAGGCGAAGCGACAAGCGGATGCTGAACGTCAAGCCAAAGATAAGCAGAGTAAAGAAGTGGATAGCGCGCAACAAATTAAAGAACGTCAAGAAGCTGAGCGTCTGCGTCAAGAAGCAGAAGCGGCAGCCCTGAAAAAGGCAGAAGAAGAAGCAAAACGTCAAGCGGAAGAAGCTCGTCGTCTAGCTGAAGAAAACGAAGCACGTTGGAAGGCGGAAGAAGAAGAGCGTCTTCGTCGTGAAGAAAATGCTGATCACCACCTAACAACTTCTACTTACGCTCGTGAAGCGGAAGATGAGTCTGATGCACGTGAAGAGAAAAGCGCACGTCGTAAGAAGAAGAGAAAGCCAAGTGCGAAAGAAGAAGCTGCAGAAGCGAATGCGAAGAAGCTGAAAGGCAAAAAAGGTCGCTTAAAAGCGCCAACTTCGTTACAGCATGGTTTCCAAAAGCCAGCGGCAGAAGTGAAACAAGAAGTACGTATCAGTGAAACAATCACTGTTGCAGAACTTGCTTCTCGTATGGCTGTTAAAGGCGCTGAAGTTGTTAAAACAATGATGAAGATGGGTGACATGGTTACGATTAACCAAGTTATCGATCAAGAAACTGCGCAGCTAGTTGCTGAAGAAATGGGTCACAAAGTCATTCTAGTGAAAGAAAACGAGCTAGAAGAAAAAATACTAAATGACCGCAGCGAAGATGGTTCTCTTGAGCCTCGTGCGCCAGTAGTAACAGTAATGGGTCACGTTGACCACGGTAAAACGTCAACACTTGACTACATTCGTAAAGCGAAAGTTGCAGACGGCGAGGCCGGCGGTATTACTCAGCATATCGGTGCATACCATGTTGAGACAGAAGGTGGCATGATCACTTTCCTAGATACTCCTGGACACGCGGCGTTTACATCAATGCGTGCTCGTGGTGCGAAAGCAACCGATATCGTTGTACTTGTTGTTGCAGCGGACGATGGTGTAATGCCTCAGACGAAAGAAGCGGTACAACACGCGAAAGCGGCAGAAGTACCACTTATCGTTGCTGTGAACAAAATGGATAAAGAGGGTATTGACCCTGACCGTGTTAAGAATGAGCTTGCTCAACTAGATGTAATCCCAGAGGACTGGGGCGGTGAAACGCAATTTGTTCATATCTCAGCTAAGACTGGTCTTGGTATTGATGAGCTACTAGAAGCAATCCTGATGCAATCTGAGCTATTAGAGCTACGAGCTTCTGAAGAAGGTATGGCATCTGGTGTGGTAATCGAATCTCGTCTTGATAAAGGTCGTGGCCCGATTGCTTCTGTACTTGTTCAATCAGGTACCTTAAACCAAGGTGATATCGTACTTTGTGGTCTTGAATATGGCCGTGTTCGTGCGATGAAAGACGAAAACGGTAAAGACATTAAAACCGCAGGTCCTTCAATTCCAGTAGAGATCTTAGGTCTTTCTGGCGTACCAGCAGCTGGTGACGAAGCGACAGTAGTTCGTGATGAGCGTAAAGCACGTGAAGTGGCACTATACCGTCAAGGTAAGTTCCGCGAAGTGAAGCTTGCTCGTCAGCAGAAAGCGAAGCTTGAGAACATGTTCTCTAACATGACTGAAGGCGACGTATCTGAAGTGAACATCGTTCTAAAAGCAGACGTTCAAGGTTCTATCGAAGCAATCGCTGATTCATTGACTAAACTGTCTACAGATGAAGTAAAAGTGAAGATAGTAGGTTCAGGTGTTGGTGGTATCACTGAAACGGATGCAACGCTTGCAGCGGCTTCTAACGCTATCATCGTTGGCTTTAACGTACGTGCGGATGCTTCTGCTCGTAAAGTTATTGAAGCTGAGAACCTAGACTTACGCTACTACAGCGTTATCTACGACCTAATCGAAGAAGTGAAACAAGCAATGACTGGTATGCTTGCACCAGAATTTAAGCAAGAGATCATTGGTCTTGCTGAAGTTCGTGACGTGTTCAAGTCGCCTAAGATCGGCGCTGTTGCAGGTTGTATGGTAACTGAAGGTGTGGTTAAACGTAGCGCGCCAATCCGTGTACTTCGTGATAACGTGGTTATCTACGAAGGTGAACTTGAGTCACTACGTCGCTTTAAAGATGACGTTGCTGAAGTTCGTAACGGTATGGAATGTGGTATCGGCGTTAAGAACTACAACGACGTTAAAGTCGGTGACCAAATCGAAGTATTTGAAACTGTACAGGTAGAGCGTACGCTTTAATTGTAAGTTATTAAAATACTTGAGATGGGGGCACTAGCCCCCATTTGTGATCTCATAGATTTTGAAATTTTAAGTGGTGAAAATGAGAGAATTTTCTCGTACAGATCGCGTAGCACAGCAAATCCAAAAAGAAATTGCAGTGATCCTACAGCGCGAAATTAAAGATCCAAGATTGGGTATGGTAACAGTGTCAGCTGTTGAGGTATCACGCGATCTTTCTTATGCAAAAGTATTTATTACTGTGCTGAATACCAGTGATGAAGACAAAACTAAGCAAAGTGCGGCTATTCTGAATGAAGCAGCCGGTTATATCCGTTCGCTTCTTGGCAAGCGTATCCGTGCGCGTATCATGCCTGAGCTTAAATTTGTTATTGATAACTCCCTAATGGAAGGTATGCGTATTTCTAACTTGGTTGACTCTGTGATCAGAGAAGACAACGCAAAGCGTGGTCCTGAGTCTGGAGATAAAGACCAAGAGGAAGAGTAATGGCGCGTCGCACCAAAGGCCGTGCGATCGACGGCATTCTGTTATTAAATAAACCGCAAGGTATTTCTTCTAACAAAGCACTACAGCAAGCAAAGGGCATTTATTTCGCTCAAAAAGCAGGCCACACAGGTGCTTTGGATCCGCTGGCAACCGGTATGTTGCCAATTTGCTTTGGGGAAGCAACTAAGTTTACCCAGTTTTTGCTTGATACCGATAAAACCTACGTGGTGAGAGCGCAGCTGGGTGAGCGCACGACGACATCAGATTCTGATGGTGAAATAGTTGAAACGCGACCAGTAAATGTAACACTTGAGCAGCTAGAGCAAGAAATTGCCAGCTTCTTGGGGGAATCTGATCAGTACCCTTCGATGTATTCGGCGCTCAAATATCAGGGCCAACCGCTATACAAGTATGCCCGTGAAGGCATCGAAGTACCGCGAAAATGTCGCAAGATTAATGTTTATCGTATTACGTTAGACGAATATGACGAGCAAACTCAACAAATTCAAATGACGGTGCATGTGTCTAAGGGCACTTATATTCGTACGATAGTCGATGATTTGGGGGAAAAGCTTGGCTGTGGTGCGCATGTCATTATGTTACACCGTAGTGAAGTTGGTCATTACCCTAGCGACAAAATGATTACCTTAGTCGAGCTAGAAGCGTTACTTGAGAAAGCAAAAGCGGAAGAAGTTGCGCCTTCGACTTATATCGATGAATTATTGTTGCCGATGGATACCGCTTTGGTCGACTTGAGCGTTGTTGATATTAGCGCTGAGCAAGGCATTGCTTTTGGTCATGGGCAAACCGTTGCTGTCGAAAATTTACCAGACGGTATTGTTAAAGTGGTTGCTGATGGCAAGTTTGTTGGGATTGGCGAGCGTAATCCTCAAGGGCTATTGAAAGCAAAACGCGCGCTATCTTCCGCTCAGCCGGAATCACAATAAAATCTTCCTATGCAAGGGGTGTTTATGCTGGTATAATCTGCCAGCTTCCGCTTTGGCTGAATTAGTGATCGGCTGAAGCATTACTAAACTTATTTTGGAGTTATTATGTCACTAAGCAATCAAGAAAAAGCAGAAATCGTAGCAAAGTTCGCACGCGCAGAAGGTGATACAGGTTCACCAGAAGTACAAGTTGCACTTCTAACTGCAGACATCAACAAGCTACAAGGTCACTTCGCTAACCACAAGCAAGATTTCCACTCACGTCGTGGTCTTCTACGTAAAGTTAGCCAACGTCGTAACCTTCTTGACTACCTAAAAGGCAAGAGCGTTGACCGTTATGCTGCACTAATCAAAGAGCTTGGCCTACGTCGCTAATATTTTTGATTTCTTGTTGGAAATTTATCCAACAGTAAAAAAGGGGCTAATTAGCCCCTTTTTTTGTGGCTGTTCTATCAGTATACTTACAGCCGTTTAAAAATACTTTTAAACAAGCGTCAATCGGATTTCCAATTGTAGTGCTTAAGTAAATTATGGTGAGTTTATTTAAGACTGTGATTGGTCCCCGTTGACGTTGAAAACAATTTAGTAAGGAAAATATTGTGCAAGCAATTATTAAAGAATTTCAACTAGGTCAACACACGGTGACTCTAGAGACAGGTGCTATCGCACGTCAAGCTGACGGCGCAGTACTTGCAAGCATAGGTGATACTTCGGTACTTGTTACTGTTGTAGGAAGAAGAGAAGCGGCTCCTGGTCAAGACTTTTTCCCGCTAACGGTTAACTACCAAGAAAAAATGTACGCTGCGGGTCGTATCCCTGGTGGTTTCTTGAAGCGTGAAGGTCGTCCTTCAGACGGTGAAACACTAACCGCTCGTCTAATCGACCGTCCAATTCGTCCTCTATTCCCAGACGGCTTTGTAAATGAAGTTCAGGTTATCGCGACAGTGGTTTCTGTAAACCCTGAGATCCAACCTGATATCGTTGCTTTGATTGGTACTTCAGCAGCACTAGCTATCTCAGGTATTCCATTCAATGGCCCGCTAGGTGCAGCGCGCGTTGGTTTCATCGACGGTCAATATGTACTTAACCCTACGCTAAAAGAGCTAGAGACAAGTAAGCTTGATCTAGTTGTTGCTGGTACTGAAAACGCAGTACTAATGGTTGAATCAGAAGCTGAAGTGTTAACTGAAGAAGAAATGCTTGGCGCTGTTGTATACGGTCACGAGCAATCACAAGCTATCATCAAAGCAATCGAAGAATTCCGTGCTGAAGCTGGTAAAGCTGCATGGGATTGGACAGCACCTGAAAAAGATTTAACACTAGCTGAAAAAGTAGCTGCAATTGCAGAGCAAAAAGTAGGTGATGCATACCGTATTACTGACAAAGTTGCACGTAAAGAAGCACTTTCTGAAGCAAAAGCAGAAGTCATTGAAAAGCTTGGCGCTGAAGTTGCTGAAGGCGAGTCACTAGACGAGCAAGTGGTAGGTAAAACATTCAGCTCACTTGAGAAGAAAATTGTACGTAGCCGTATCATTGCTGGCGAAAAACGTATCGACGGTCGTGAACCAGATATGGTTCGTGCATTAGACGTGATGACAGGTGTACTGCCACGTACTCACGGTTCTGCAATCTTTACTCGTGGTGAAACTCAGGCACTTGTAACAGCAACCCTTGGTACTGAGCGTGACGCGCAGATGCTAGACGACCTAACTGGTACTCACAAGCATCACTTTATGCTTCACTATAACTTCCCTCCATTCTGTGTGGGTGAAACGGGTTTTGTAGGATCTCCTAAGCGTCGTGAAATCGGCCACGGTAACCTAGCTAAGCGTGGTATTGCGGCAGTAATGCCAACACTGGCTGAATTCCCATATTCAGTACGTGTAGTATCTGAAATCACTGAATCAAACGGTTCATCTTCAATGGCATCAGTATGTGGTACTTCACTTGCGCTAATGAACGCTGGTGTTCCAGTTAAAGCATCAGTTGCTGGTATCGCGATGGGTCTAGTGAAAGAAGGCGAAGATTTCGTTGTACTTTCTGACATCCTTGGTGACGAAGATCACTTAGGTGATATGGACTTCAAAGTAGCGGGTACAGCAAACGGTGTAACTGCACTACAAATGGATATCAAGATTGAAGGTATCACCAAAGAAATCATGCAGATCGCGCTTCGCCAAGCGAAAGCAGCGCGTCTACACATCCTAGGTGTGATGGACCAAGCGATTTCTGCACCTTCTGAAGAGCTATCTGAGTTCGCTCCACGTATCTACACTATGAAGATCCCTGCGAAGAAGATTGCTGAAGTTATCGGTAAAGGTGGTGCAACAATTCGCCAGCTTACTGAAGAAACAGATACAACGATTGAAATTGAAGACGACGGTACTATCAAGATCGCTGCAACGAATGGTAATAGCGCACAAGCTGCTATTTCACGTATCGAAGCGCTTACAGCAGAGCTTGAAGTTGGTACGCTTTACACTGGTAAAGTTATCCGTATCGTGGACTTCGGTGCGTTTGTAAACGTACTTCCAGGTAAAGATGGTCTAGTGCACATCTCACAAATCAGTGAAGAGCGCGTAAATAACGTTTCAGATCACTTAACTGTTGGTCAAGAAGTGAAAGTTAAAGTACTTGAAGTTGACCGCCAAGGCCGTGTTCGCTTAAGTATCAAAGAAGCACAAGAGAAAAAGGCTGAGCAGCCTAAAGAAGAAGGCGCTGAGTAATCTTTGCAATGCTTTGCATAGAATAGAAGTGTAAAGGGGCTGAATAGCCCCTTTTTTTATGCTTTAATGCTGTTTGACTCAAAATGATGAAACAAAACTGAGTTTATCTGGTCAATAGAGAACTAGGCAAAGTTATAGTAAATAATCAGATTGTTGGTATACCTGTGCAAAGACTCTAAACGGGCAAATGCCATTGAATGAGGAAGGAAATGAAGTTAGCGAAAATAGTTGTGCCATTAGTGCTAATAGGGCTGGTAGGATGTAAAAGCACGCAGCCAGAGGCCACTAAAAACATTGTAAATGTTCCGCTTGCAGTACCACTTCAAGCCAATTTCCGTAATGAGATTGCCATTGCTCGATTTAACGAGTTACTCTTACAGCCAGATATGGCAAATGAGCAACGCGCGCAGCTGCTATACAATCGCGGTATGCTGTACGATAGCATTGGCTTACAAACTCTTGCTCGCATTGACTTCAATCGTGCCGTACAAATTAAGCCGGATCTCGCCGAAGTATATAATTTCCTTGGTATTCATCAAACGTTAGAACAAAATTATGGCCGCGCATATGAAATGTTTGATGCCGTGCTTGAGCTTGACGAGCAACATGAATATGCCTATTTAAATCGTGGTATCGCATTGTATTACGGCGAGCGAGCCGATTTAGCTGTAAAAGATTTTGAAGCCTTTTTGGCGCGTGCTCCAAAAGATGCGTACCGTGCTATGTGGCTGTATATTGCTCAGCAGCAAGTAGACGATGTACTTGCTAAGCAGACATTGGCAGCAAATAGCCAAGCATTAGACCCTGACGAATGGTCGTCTCAGTTAGTTGCACTATATTTGGGTACTTTATCTGAAGAAGCATTTCTTGCGCAGATCTCTGAGGGCGTGAGCACCCAAGAAGAGTACGCACAGCGTCTCTGTGAAGCCTATTTTTATCTGGCTAAGCGATATCAGACCCAAGGAGATTTAGCCTCTGCGATTAGCTATTTTAAGCTCGCACTGGCAACTAATGTATATGAGTTTGTAGAACATAAATACGCGCGTCTTGAGCTTGATTTACTTGCCCAGTTGAATGACGAACAAGACGCGAGCTAAACACCTTGTTATTTTCGTGCTTATAGGGCTGCTGTTTTCAAGCAGCCCTAATTATGCACATCTCTCTAGCGCACAAAAATCAGCACTTGTCGTCGCCAATCCAAATAGCTATTTTGCCATTGCACCGGTGCTAGAGGTGTTACCCTCACAAGCAAGTGCACAATTAGTAAAAGCCATTGCAGGCCTAAAGCAACCAAGTTGGGAGTTTGAACGGTTACAGCGCAGTTTGAGTGCTCAAGAGAAAAATAGCACTAAGCCGCTTTTACTTGATACTTGGTCCCGTTTAAATCGTCAGCAGCGCCAGCAAGTGTCCGAGCAGTTAGTATCACTTGGCCGATATCACTTGCTTTATGCGCTTTCAAAGCGCTACGCGTTAAACCCAGCACTCACTTCGTTGCTCGCGGTGTGGCAAGGAAAGTCTGTCACGACATTTTTGAATAACCCCTACTTAAGACAGTTTCACACTCTCTCAGAGCGTCAGCATTCAAGTGCGTTTTGTCAGTTTAATCTTGCACTAATCGCCAGTGATTTAGATGGTTTGCAACGTTTACAAGCGCTTAAACATGCTTATGAGCAACAACCAGAGCCAGCCAAAGGCGTATATTGTTTATCCAAACCGATATATGCGGCGAATAAACTCAGTTGTAAGAGGCAAAGGGGATTTGCAATGTGTGACTTACGAAACGAGCAGGGCTTGTCGAAATACGATCATCTGGTGTTAATGGCAACGGAAGGACTTGCTAATGTCAGCGGCAAGCACATGACTTTAACCGCCACCAGCACCTACAATACGCTGGTACACGAGCTTATGCACTTTAGTGGTTTTGAAGATGAATACCCAGTACCAGCTAAAAAAGCAAAATGGCTTTGCGCGACTTCAGGGCAAAAGGCACCAAATCTTTACGTTGGTGACCACGCACCGAACAATTGGGTGCCGAGTCGCACCTGCGAGTTAGGTAAACTTTCCTCATATAAACCCTCGAATAGTCACTCTTTGCTCGAATATCAATCAATTAAGTTAGATGAAAATTACCGTAAAAGGTGGTTAGCAGTACTGAATTCAATACGTTTAGAAGATAAAATAGCGGTTAATTCAGCTGAATAGTTTTGAACTTATTCTGAATAGTTTGTTAAGGTTGGCTAAAATAGCATCAGCTAGAAAGTGAAACTCTAGACAACTCAAACACTAATCAAGTATAACAGGGTTCATGTACGTGTGGTTGATGTGTACCGATTGCTCCAACTTGGAAGGGGAATTGTCACATTGATCTAAACGAGCCATAACGACGCAAATAAAAGGTTTCATCTATGACTTTATTTTGGATACCCTTGCTATCCTTAATTGGCAGTTTTATCTCTGCATTTACGGGAAAGCTTTCTCGTAATCAGTCGACTGCTATAACCTTAGTAGCGCCAGCAGTGGCAATTTTACTTGCTGTTGATCTCGCCCCTGCCGTTTTCGCAGGAGAGACTATTCGGTACACATTTGAATGGGTCCCGCTTCTAGATATTAACATCGCGTTTAGACTGGATGGTCTTGCGTTGTTGTTCGTTTTCATGATCTTGGGCATTGGTATGCTGGTTATCTTCTATGCTAGATACTACCTTAGCAGCAATGATTCCATGCCTAAACTTTATGCCTACTTAATGCTCTTTATGACCGCCATGCTTGGCATCGTTATGTCTAATAACGTATTACAACTGTGGTTATTCTGGGAGCTTACCAGTATTAGTTCATTTTTACTTATTAGCTATTGGTGGCATAAATCAGAGGCTCGCAAAGGGGCGAAAATGGCACTTGCTATCACTGGCGGTGGCGGCTTAGCACTGCTTGCTGGCTTGATGTTGATAGGTGATATTGTTGGCAGTTATAACTTGGATGTGATTTTATCGAGTCGTGAGCTTATTCAATCCCATGCATTATATGAAGTGGCGTTAATCCTTGTGCTACTGGGGGCATTTACCAAGTCCGCGCAATTCCCATTCCATTTCTGGCTACCGCACGCGATGGCTGCACCAACGCCTGTAAGTGCGTACTTACACTCTGCGACTATGGTGAAAGCTGGAATATTCTTACTGGCGCGCTTTTATCCTGCGCTGGCGGGTACAGAGCTATGGTTTATTCTCGTTGGCTTAACGGGCTTAGCGACGCTGCTCGTTGGCGCCTATATCGCGTTATTTAAGCATGATCTAAAAGGTCTTCTGGCGTTTTCAACGATCAGTCATTTAGGTCTTATTACGTTATTACTTGGTCTGGATACTGAGCTTGCGACTGTCGCGGCGGTTTTCCATATTATTAACCACGCGACGTTTAAGGCTTCTTTATTCATGGCGACGGGGATCATCGACCATGAAACGGGTACTCGTGATATGCGTAAACTTAACGGTATGTGGCGTTTTATGCCCTATACCGCAACGCTTGCGATGGTTGCCGCTTCTGCGATGGCTGGGGTGCCGCTACTTAATGGTTTCTTGTCTAAAGAAATGTTCTTTGCCGAGACGCTACACCAGCAACTTCTGGGCTCTATGTCGTGGTTGATTCCAATTTTGGCGACAATCGCCGGTGCATTCTCTGTTGCGTATTCGGCGCGATTTATTCATGACGTATTCTTCAACGGAGATCCAATTGATTTACCTAAGGAGCCACATGAAGCGCCACGCTATATGCGTTTTCCAATCGAAATCTTGGTCGCTTTATGTTTGATAGTCGGCATGTTCCCTAACTTTATCGTTGATGGCATGTTAAAAACAGCATCAAGTGCGGTATTAGGGGAGGCTGCGCCAACCTTTGAGGTTGCTATTTGGCATGGCTTTAACTTACCACTGCTTATGAGTGGTCTTGCGGTATGTGGTGGTTTATTAATTTATACTCAGCGCAAATATCTATTCCAATTCCAAGCTTCATTACCGCCAATGAACGCTAAGAAAACGTTTGAACGGACTATGTACAACATCGTGTCTTGGAGTCGCGCGCGTGTAAACGCAATAGAAAATGGTTCGCTACAGCGTTATCTGATGCTGATGTTTATTGTTGTGCTGGTGAGTGCGGGCTGGCCATTGTTTGAAATGTCACAGTTAGTGGGTAATTTAGAGCCGACGCCAATTGACGTACATAACGGTATTGGTGCTGGTTTATTAATGATTGGAGCAATTGGCACGGTTATCTGGCATCGTACTCGTATGGTTGCACTGCTAATGATTTCGGTTGTTGGTCTCATGGTGTCGGTTGCCTTTACGCGCTTCTCAGCACCGGATCTGGCGCTTACTCAGTTAACGGTAGAAGTAGTAACCATTATTCTGTTAATGCTTGCGTTATTCTTCTTACCGCAAAGAACGCCGAAGGAGTCTAGTTCTATTCGCGTACTCCGTGATATGGGGATTGCTTCAGCAATTGGTGTGATCATTGGAAGTATCAGTTACGCCTTGATCACAAGACCGCTGGATAGTATTTCTGAGTTCTTTATTGCAAACGCCAAAGTTGGCGGTGGCGGGACGAATGTCGTTAACGTTATCTTAGTGGATTTCCGTGGTTTTGATACGCTAGGTGAAATTACTGTACTGGGTATTGCGGCGCTGGGGATTTATAAGTTGCTGATTAATTTACCACTATTTATGCCAGGCAGTGACAGTGAAGGCAGACCTTGGGCTAAAGAGAGATATCCGTTACTGTTGGCAAGTATTTCGCAAAGCTTATTGCCTTTGGCATTGCTGGTTTCGGTTTATATTTTCTTGCGCGGCCACAATCTACCGGGTGGTGGGTTTATCGCGGGCCTAATCACGGCGATAGCCTTTATTTTACAATACATTGCTCATGGTTCGAATTGGATTGCAGAGCGCTTTGATGTCAATTACCGCAAGATTATCGCAACGGGTATCGCTATTTCTCTAGCAACCGGTGTGGGTAGTTGGTTCTTTGGCAAACCATTCTTAACCTCATGGTTTGATTATTTTGATATCCCATTGGTAGGTAAAACTGAGTTGGCAAGTGCCATCGCATTCGACCTTGGTGTTTATATCACCGTGGTTGGTGCAACGCTGATGATTTTGGCGAGCCTAGGTAAAGTAACGGCAAATGCGCCCAAAGAAGAGGTGAATATTTAATGGAATTGCTTTATGCATCGTGTGTGGGCTTGCTAGTAGCCTGTGGCGTATTTTTGATTCTACGAGCAAGAACATTCCCTGTTGTTCTTGGTTTAACTATGTTGTCTTATGCGGTCAACTTGTTTTTGTTCGCATCGGGTAGATTGACCTTAAACAAAGCTGCAGTGCTTGGTTATAGCAGTGAGTATGCAGATCCACTGCCGCAAGCCTTGGTATTGACGGCAATTGTTATCGGGTTCGCGATGACGGCATTTGTCGTGATCTTAGCTATTCGCGGTCGTTCTGATTTGGGTAATGACCATGTAAATGGCATTGTTCCTGACAAAAAGGGTAAAGCATGATCCAACATTTGACTTCTTTACCTATTTTATTACCCATGTTGGCAGGGGTGATCCTGCTGATGCCACCGTGTGGTAAAAACTTAGCGATTAGGCGTAAAGTTTCAGTACTTATGTCGCTGATTACGTTTGCAGTTTGTGCCTCACTTTTACTACATGTTCAGCAGTCTGGCATTCAGGTTTATGCGATTGGTAACTGGCAAGCACCGTTTGGTATTGTGTTAGTTGCTGATCAACTTTCGACTCTGTTAGTCAGCTTAACCGCGTTGTTGTGTTTTGTGTGTTCGCTGTATAGCTGTGCCGGAGACGACGAACGAGGAAGTTTCTTCCATCCGTTACTGCACTTTTTGGTGATGGGGGTAAACGGCGCCTTCTTAACTGGTGACGCGTTCAACTTATTTGTATTCTTTGAGATTTTGTTGATAGCGTCTTATGCACTACTAATGCATGGTGGTGATAAGCACAATACCCGTGCTTCACTGCAATACGTGATCCTAAATCTAGTAGGTTCGTCGGTATTTTTGATTGCATTAGGTATCTTGTACGGTGTGCTTGGTACTTTGAACATGGCGGATATGGCATATAAGATCACTTTCTTACAAGGAGATGATGTTTATCTTGCTAAGATTGGCGGCTTATTGTTATTGGTTGTATTTGCGCTAAAAGGCGCCTTGCTACCGCTTCATCTATGGCTGCCAAACACCTATGCAACCGCGTTGCCTGTTGTTGCCGCTTTATTTGCAATCATGACTAAAGTGGGTGTGTATTCCATGATGCGCGTGTATACACTGATTTTTGGCGATCAAGCTGGTGAATTAAGTCATATGGCACAAGAGTGGCTATGGTGGCTCGCTCTGGCGACTATCGTCATGGGTGGAATTGGCGTGCTTGCTAGTCAAGACTTACGTAAGCTGTCTGCAAATTTAGTGGTGGTGTCGGTTGGTACCTTAGTGGCATTAGTCGCCGTACAAACTGTAAATAGTAGTGCTGCAGCCATTTACTATTTAGTGCACTCGACGTTAGTGTCTGCTGCATTGTTCTTACTCGCTGATTTAGTGGGGAAACAAAGGGGTAAAGTTGCCGATAGGATCACCGCAGGTCGCCCAGTAGTACAACCCATGTTACTTGGTATCATGTTTGCGATAGCGGCAATCACTGTGATTGGTATGCCACCGTTATCAGGCTTTATTGGCAAAGTATGGATCTTAAAGTCGACCATCGAGTCTAGTCACACATATTGGTTTTGGGCGGTGTATTTGTTAGTAAGCTTAGCGGTATTAGTTAGTGTCTCAAAAGCAGGTAGCACTGTGTTTTGGCATCATACGGGTAAGGTCGATACGCAATCGGCAGAAAAAGCGCATCCAGCCCAAATTATCGCAATTCTTACCTTGATAACTTGTGCACCGTTAATGGTGATTTTTGCCGGTCCATTGACTGATTATGCATTGTCAGCAGCCGACTCTTTGCACGACTTTTCAAGCATGACGAATGCAGTGTTAAAAGGAGCGAAATAGATGCGTTTAGAAGCAAGGTTTAAATGGCTACCAACTCCATTTCGCAGTCTACTGCTGTTTACCGTATGGTTATTGATGAATAATAGTGTTTCAGCTGGGCATATTATTCTCGCGACTATTCTAGCGATTGTGATCCCGCTTATTACCTATAGGTTTAGAACTAAGCAACCACTGATCATTAAGCCATGGCGTGCGTTTACTCATTTGCTGTTGGTGCTTTACGATATCATTACTGCCAACGTTGAGGTCGCGATAAAGATCTTAGGACCAACGAAGAAATTACGCCCTGGTTTCGTGTTGGTGCCGCTCGATATAGATCAAGCTATGCCAATCACTATTTTAGCCAGCACGGTATCTTTAACTCCTGGCACCGTAAGTGCTGAGGTATACCCTTGGCCAGAGTCTGTAAAAAGTGGCGAAAAACCAGAACGTAAATACTTACTGATCCATGTGTTAGATCTTACGGATGAGCAAGCATTGATTGATACAGTTAAATCTCGTTATGAAGCGCCATTGAAGGAGATTTTTGAATGCTAGAAACTGTAATTCTTATTGTCTTTGCGATGATAGGTGTATCACTTTTGCTAAATCTTTGGCGTTTGGTTGTTGGACCTTCAATTCCAGATAGAATTTTAGCGCTCGATACCATGTACATAAATACCATTGCGCTTATTATTCTTTATGGAATGAGTATGGGGACTGCATTGTACTTTGAAGCCGCATTACTAATAGCAATGCTTGGTTTTGTAAGTACGGTTGCAGTATGTAAGTATTTGCTACGCGGCGACATCATAGAATAGGAGAGCGATATGTCAGAATGGATAATTTCTATTTTATTACTGTTAGGTGGTGCATTTGTATTGATAGGCTCTATTGGTCTTGTGAAAATGCCTGACTTTTTTATGCGTCTCCATGGTCCTACAAAAGCTACAACGCTTGGAATGGCGTGCTTATTGACCTCGGCAATGGTGTATTTCAGTACCACGACTGATGGCGTGAGTGTAAAAGAAATCTTGATTTCAATATTTTTGTTGCTCACCGCCCCCATCTCTGGATATATGCTGATTAAGTCAGCAATACATCACCGTTTGCCAAGTAATGAAAAGACGACTGGCAAAGACAAGATAAAAAAATAGTGCTTCGGCGCTATTTTTTTATCCACCACTTTATAATTTATTCCTCAAAATGCTTCACTTAAGTATCATAAATTTCAGTACGTTATTAAATTTTTTGCTACAGTTAAAAAAGACTTCATAGTCGCCGATAAAAATAGGGGTCACTCGTTTTATCAAGTTGATGATGAACGTGCAGTGCAATTTGTTTGCATACTAAGTCTAAAAACTGGGAATGTTATGAAACAAGCTTCGATTAAAAACAAACTCTTATTCTTTGTAACAGCATTAGTAACGAGTTTGGTTGTTATATTAGTGACAACAATGTGGTTTCACCTTGCAGCAGAAAATACCAAGCAAAGTGAAGGGGTCCAACAAGCGATTTATGATGAAATATCCCAAGGTCTTATCGCTAAAGGCAATCAATATGGGCAACGTGTGGCTGGCTTTATCAATGAAGCCTATCGTGTTCCTTACACTTTGGCGGGTGTGCTATCGCATACCGCCGAGCAGGATCCTCTGAGCCGAGAACAAGTGCAAGAAGTTGTCAATGGTGCGCTAAAGCAAAATCGCTTTGTGTCTTCTATGTATGCACAGTTTGAACCGAATGGTTACGATGGCAATGATGCCAGTAATCAAGGTGGTTCGAGTCACTCTGTGCCGGGCGCTGGTACCTTAGAGCTCTACTTCACTCAAGAAGCTGATGGTCCGATGCAACAAAAAGTTGAGTCGGCAGAAGAAAAATATGCCGATGCAATCAATGAATTTGGCCTACGAGAAGCCGAGTGGTATCTGTGCGCAAAAGATAAAATAGCGCCTTGTATCATGGAGCCCTATTTATATGAAATTTCTCCGGGCAACAAAATGCTGATGACCTCATTGACTACACCAGTCGTGGTCAATCGTCAATTTAGAGGTTTAGTGGGCGTGGATGTAAATTTGCCGATTTTTCAAACTATGGTCGACGAGCTCTCAAACTCGCTTTACTCAGGAGCCGCTAAGGTAACCTTGTTAAGTGAGCTGGGTCTTGTTGTGGGTTCTAGTCACTATAAGAATTTAGCACGCCCACTTGCAGAGTCGACAAAGTCAGATAGGGCTGAGGTGTTAAAATCGCTGCACACAGGTTCTGGGATTAAAGAGCTTGGTGAAGATTTAGTCGTAGCAGTACCGATCAATATTGCGTTACCAAACACCACTTGGTCTCTGGTAATCGAACTACCTAAGGCAATTGCACTTAGTTCTGCTACAACGCTGCAAAGTCAGCTGGAGGAGTCGACAAACTCCGTTGGTCGCTGGATGCTTATTATCGGTATTGTTATTGCTGTTATTGGCATTGCGATTGCGGTGGTATTAGTGAACACAATTATCGGCCCGCTTACTCATATTCAGGAACGAGTCGAGAACTTAGCTTCTAGCGAAGGCGATTTAACGCATGAGCTAGAAGTGAGCCATCATGCTGAGTTGATTGCCTTGGCACATGGCTTTAACCGCTTTACTGATAAACTACGAAAAATGATTGATGACCTCAAAGGTCTTGCTGAATCTTCCTATGAGCAGTCGCATCGAACAACAGAAGCTGCGATTAACATCAAAAACAAAGTCGCTAATCAGCATCTAGAGATAGACAGCGTAGTTACTGCAATTAACGAACTCAGTGCGACCGCTTCAGAGGTGGCCCGGGCGTCTGAAAAAGCGGCTGCAAGTACGAATCAGGCCGCGGATCAAGTTCAGCAAAGCGAACAAAGCATCATTAAAACGACTGAAACGGTGCAATCAATGGCGGATCAAGTCATTGATGCAAAACAAGCGGTCGTGAAGGTATCTGAACGCAGTGATGATATTTCCAAAATACTAGAAGTGATCAGAGCCATTGCAGAGCAAACTAATTTACTGGCCTTAAACGCGGCAATTGAAGCTGCAAGGGCGGGGGAACAAGGGCGTGGTTTTGCGGTTGTTGCAGATGAAGTTCGAGCTTTGGCGTCAAAAACACAGGCGTCGACGGACGACATTAGTAAACTAATAGATAACCTACAGAGTGAAGTCGCGAACTCAGGCCGGATCATTGAGAGCTCTGTGCAGCTAGGTGAAGACGCAGTGAGTTATTGCCAAGAATCGGCTAGGTTAATGAGTACGCTAGTTGCTGAGTTGACGAGCATTTCTAATGAAGTAACGCAAATTGCGACGGCTGCGGAAGAGCAAAGCATGGTTACCGAAGAAATTAATACGAATACGACGGGCATTTCAGACGCCGCTGCTGAGCTTTCGAAGTTCGCTGATGAAGTAGAGCAAGCGGCCAGTTCAATGACGCTGATAGTCGAACAGAAACACAAGCAACTTAATTTATTAAGAACGTAAATTTGTTGGTTTGCAAAGAGACTGGAGACAGTCTCTTTGCAGCTATGGCGTTTTTCATCAAAATTCACTATGATAACTGTATCTATATACAGTTAAGCCAATCATGAAACTCTATATCGCAGAAAAACCCTCTTTAGGTCGAGCAATCGCCGATGTCTTACCAAAACCACATAAAAAACAAGATGGTTATATAGAAGTCGCGAATGGTGATGTGGTTTCTTGGTGTATAGGCCACTTGTTGGAACAAGCAGAACCTGAAGACTACGATGCCAAATACAAAAAATGGCAGTTTCATGATCTACCAATCGTGCCTACTCAATGGCAGTTCAAAGCAAAGCCAAAAACAAAAAAGCAGCTTAGCACTTTAAAAAAGTTACTCACAAAAGCCGATGAAATCTACCATGCTGGAGATCCAGATAGAGAAGGGCAATTGCTCGTGGACGAAGTATTTCAATTCGTAAATTTGCCAGAGCGGAAAAGAGCAACGATCCGACGCTTGTTGATCAGTGATTTGAATCCACAAGCTGTGAAAAAGGCATTGGCTTCGACACGTTCTAATCAAGAGTTTGTTCCTTTAAGTGTATCTGCACTTGCAAGAGCTAGAGCGGATTGGTTATTTGGTATGAATTTAACCAGAGCGTTTACGTTGGCTGGGCAAAAAGCGGGAGTGAATGCCGTTTTGTCGGTTGGCAGAGTGCAAACACCGGTACTTGGTTTGGTTGTTAGGAGAGATTTAGAAATAGAGAACTTTGTATCTAAACCATTTTATGAGGTGATTGCACATATCAATAAACCAAATTGGGGAGTCTTTGAAGCTAAGTGGGTACCAAGTGAAGCATGTAAGCCTTATATGGACGAAGATGGGCGTGTTCTGGTTAAAGCCTTAGCTGAAAATGTTGCGGATAGGATCAGTCAAAAGCAAGCAACAATAAATAAAGTTGAAACGAAACCAAAAAAGATAAATCCGCCGTTACCTTATAACCTTTCTTCTTTGCAGATTGACGCAAATAAGCGCTACGGTTTATCGGCTCAGCAAGTGTTGGATATTTGTCAGGCACTTTATGAGAAACATAAACTGATCACTTACCCTAGATCAGATAACCGTTATCTACCACAAGAACATTTTGTTGAAAGAGAGCAAGTCATTGCGGCTGCCGAGCACAATCAGGGAATAGAAAGTAAGTTTATTAAGTTAGCTGATATGAACCTAAAAGGAGCGTGTTGGAATGATAAAAAGGTAGAAGCGCATCACGCTATTATTCCAACCACTAAAAAGCACCGCAGTGCTCAGCTTGGGCATAGAGAGTTACAGGTCTATCAACTCATCTCTGTACAATACCTTGCGCAATTCTTTCACCCCTACCGCTACAACGAAACTAAAGTGGAGTTGGAGATTAGTGGTGGTCAATTCAAAGCACAAGCGAAGCAAATCACAGATCAAGGATTCAAGATACTGTTTAAAGGTCATGAGGTAGAAAAAGAAAGCCTATTGCCGGAGTTACAGGTGGGAGAGCAACTTTTATGCGAGAAAGGTGAAGTTAAAGAAAAGCAAACCCAGCCGCCAAAGCATTACACTGAAGCCACCTTATTAGGTGCAATGACAGGTATTGCACGGTTTGTTTCCGATCAATCTATCAAAAAGGTATTGAAAGACACTGACGGGCTTGGCACCGAGGCGACGCGGGCCGGAATTATTGAACTTTTGTTTAGACGGCAGTTTCTTAGGCGAGAAGGTAAGACGATATATTCTACGGCGCTGGGAAAAGCATTTATTCAAACCCTACCTGAGTCACTTTCATTACCAGACAGAACTGCGCTCTGGGAGTCATTGCTCGGAAAGATCGCCAATAAGGAAACGTCGTATAATCAATTTATGCAACCGCTTTGTGATGAGTTAGGTGGATTTATTGACAGCGCTCAGTCTATCAATACGAATGCACTGAAAGGCGTCCCTGTACCTGCATTTAAAAAACGTGGGGCAAGAAAGGGGAAATTTACTCGAAAGAGAAAGCCAAGCTCTGCATAATTGTTTTCTTGGCTTGGTTGTAAATTCAGATAGTGTCACTATATCAACCATATTAATTACTCAGACAGAAAATAGAATATGAGCAATAAAATCCAACTAACCCCTGAAAACATTCAGCAAGTAATAACCGACCCAAATCCAGAGAAAGTGTTATTACTAACCTTTTATAGCAATCAAAACCCTGAATGTGTTCAGCAAGACCAAATATTGGAGGGGATCGCGGCTGCTTATAGTGAGCACATAACCATAGGTGTTATCGACTGTGATGTCCAACAAGCTCTGGCATCTCAACTCGCTCAGCAAATTGGTTTACAAGCTTTGCCAACGATTGTGATTTTAAAAGGTGGTGCGCCAGTAGATATGCTGGCAGGGGCAAAAACAGAAGAAGAAATTAAAGAAGCTTTGTCTGAGCATTTACCATCACCTGAAGTTATTTTACTTGATCAAGCGAAGCAATTCCTTGCAAGCGGCGAGCTAAATAATGCCTTTAGTTATGCGAAGAAGGCATACGACATTGACAGTAGTAACACTCGGGTTAAGTTGGTGTTTGCGGATATCTGTATGCAAATTCAAAAATTTGATGAAGCTCAAGCGTTGTTAGATTCTGTAAATGAAGAACAGCGAGACCCGTATTATCACAATTTAGTCGCTAAATTGGCGCAAGCCGCGGCTGCACAAGATTCGCCAGAGGTAAAGCGTCTAGAGCTAGCGGTGGAAGCTGAGCCTGATTCATTAGACTTACGTTGTCAGTTAGCTCAAGCTCAGTTAGATGTGGGTAAAAAAGAGGAAGCATTGGCTAGCCTACTTACGGTGCTTAAGAAAGATATGAACTACGGTGAAGCCAAAAGGGGATTTTTAGATATTATCGCTTCGCTTCCTGATGGCGATAGTGTTGCTTCAGCATATCGACGAAAGCTATATAGTCTTCTTTACTAAAAGAATAGATCGTTGAATACCAAGATACAGGTGAAAATTTCTTCAACTGTATCTTGCATCCTCCCAAATTTGATCAATACTTATGATCCCTTCGCGAAAACTGGTGACAGTTTTATGAAGAAAATATTGCATTAATGTGGTTTTTAAGTGGTTTTGTGTGTTTTCTGTTCGAATAAACCGTTTTTATAAGTTTTAATGAAAAAAGGGGTTGCACTAAAATCGGATATCCCTATAATGCGCTTCCACCGACACGGGGAGCAACGCTGAAAAGTAATAAGTCAACGAGTTGGTAGTCGAGTAAAACTTAGCTTTGAGAGCTTGGATGAAAACTTCTAAAGAAATTCAAAATTAAGTGTTGACAAAAAATCGGGGATGCTTAGAATGCACATCCCTTGAAACAATGAAATGTTTCGAAACGTTCTTTAAAAATATGAAGCAATCATCTGTGTGGGCACTCGTACAGATTGAGTTCTAACAGCAGATTCTAGTTCGCTAGATCACGCAAACAAAGTTAGAGTCTCAATTGTAACTGAGTGACTATATAGTCAATTCGTTTTGATTTTACTTTTTTAAAAAGTAGAAGCAGACAATCAGAATTCATTGAGCTGAAACTTAGGTTTCAAAAAAAACTTTTAATTGAAGAGTTTGATCATGGCTCAGATTGAACGCTGGCGGCAG
>NZ_AKXJ01000005.1:0-337918 GCF_000276645.1 Pseudoalteromonas sp. NJ631 | reverse complement strand
TGGACTCCTCCCCCTTATCGGGAGCAAGAGAAAATAAGTGACCCCCATCACTATAATAATTAGTGGTGGGTGTCAGCGATTTGCTTTTAAGCGACCATAGTCAATTACACGCTAAGGACAAACCACATCAGAAACGATATCAATGTTTATTTGTGTCTTTGACATGATTATTTCTTCTCCACGATAATTGCGGTGATTGTTGTGTCACCAACATTTTTAACTTGATGTTCCCATTGGTCATGCCACATCACGTAGCCATCCGGGATCTCCAAGGTCATGTCTTTTTCACTCGTTGTTATCGTCGCCTTGCCACCTTTTTCGAAGTAAACAGTCTCAGCATTGTGTTTATGCCAGTTATCCTGTTCCCCTGGTTTGAGTGTCATTTTAAGTACAGTAACCTCTTCGTTCTCTAGCAGTAGTTGATATTGGTTTGGAGATGCAATGTGTGCAGCCTCGACCTTCTTGTCTTGTGCAAACGCATTTCCAAACAATAGGACTGAAGTAACAGCTGTAAATACAACCTTTTTCATAGGAATTCCTATTTATGCATACCACGAATAGGGTAGTTGTTTGCAGGATTTCGTATCCAACCTAAGCCACTAATCAATGACTGAAGTTCAGGTCTTACAAACGGGTTGTTTGAAATATCTACTACGTGAACTTTTCCTTCATTATTGACAACAAATAGCCCCGGCTCAGCAAATGGATGATCAGTTTCTTCAGGCGATCTTGGATCTGATATAAACAACCCAAGTTCTTGCATTTGTTCAACAGTAAGACCGTATGCGATAGGGAAAGTCACATTAAGTCTTTCCATATGACTTTCGAGTTGTTCTTTACTGTCACCAGAAACGGCTATCAAATCTACGCCTGTTTGAGCGAGTTGGTCTTTCGCACTTTCTAACTGGTTTAAGTAGCGAGTACAAAGTGGGCAATGCTGCCCTCGGTAAACAACAACCATCTTCCAATCCAAACCATTTTCAGGCGTAGACAACTTTTTAATATCACCATTTAGAAGTTTGGTTTCAATTGCAGGAAAGTCTGAACCTGCATGAAGCTTATTGGTATAATCAATGCTCATGACTGTTCCTTAAAAATGCTTGTTAATGTGCGTTTCGAAACGTTTGAAGTCGTTTTCAACATCTGCGTTTTTCATCACATCAAAGCACGCAAATGTTTCCATTGGCTTCATTCCAAAGAACTTGAAGTTCATGTGCATAGGGAACATTAAATCGTCGATTGATTTCCCATCGAAGAATTCTTCTGGATCATTAAAGGCTTCTTCCGGCGCATTAAAGGTGAGAGACATCATGTATTTGGTGTTGGTTAACGTGCCGCCCTTACCATAGTTTTTCTTTGGTGATTCTGCTGTGCGACCGTCGCCAACACATAAAGCTCCTCCCATGCCTGCTGTGTATACTTCATCCATATACTTTTTGAATGACCAAGACACGCCCATCCAATTGCTTGGTGTTTGCAAAAATACAATGTCTGCCCATTGATGAAGTGCTAATTGCTCCTCCACATCGTACCCGTCACTCATTGTTACTACGCGCGTGTTATAACCTTTATCTTCCAGCATGGTTATTGCCTTATCAATCAAGGCTGCATTTAGCTTACCTTCAGAGAATGGGTAATATTGGTGGGCATTAATAATTAATACGTTTTTAAGATCAGTAGTGCTCATAAAACAACTCCAAACTAAATTTCAGCAAAAATAAGTAAGAGAGACACTCTCCTACTCAATCAATGTGTGGTATATTTTAGTAACCTGATTTAAGTTATCAATTAGTATACTTTTAGTAACCTAGTTGTTTTTTAGGAAAACTGATGGAAAGTGTCGTAAAAACAGACAGTAAAGGTAGAAAAAAAGTTTTAAATGCATGCACTGAACCCTGTGCTATCGAAAAAGGCATGCGTTTAATTGGCGGAAAGTGGAAAGGTTCCATTATTTATCACCTTAAAGATGAACCTGTAAGGTTTAATGACTTAACCCGTATGCTTGGCGGTGCCAGCAAAAAAATGGTCGACCAACGCCTAAAGGAACTAGAAAGTGAAGGGATGGTTCGTAGAAAAGTGATAAGTGACAGACCTGTCGCTGTAACTTATGAATTAACCGATTTTGGCAAAACCGCACTGAGTATTTTAGATGAACTCAGGATCTGGTCAGAGTCCCATCAAATTTAACAGTAGCTACTTTGAATTATTTAGCACAGCCCAATGCAGATTCTTATTTTGGAAATCTGCTTGGCGATTTTGGCGGAACAAGGCATGTAAAAAACTTGCCACTCACAGTGAAAAAGGCATTGGATAATCATTATCTAGTCGATAAATTTATAGATAACCATACAAAAATAACTGACACCCATCACAATTAGCAAGCGGCGATTGCCGAGTGTTCCTACTTGGCGATATCCACGACACCCGCTGCTTAACAGATAACTTCGTTCAATATCGTTTAACCAGTTGTGACTTTAAAGAAGAGAAGCGCTCAGGACGGATGATCCAGTATTTGAGTGAGGTGTAGTGGTTTGCAAAAACTCAAGGCGATAGTGGGTTTAATTGTCGTCGCTGACATCTAACCATGCAGTTTTGAAGGGGAGTTATGGCTGCTAAGAGCGAATTTTAGACTGTCGGCGCTCTTCTTGGGAGAGTCTTCGATGCTGCATAGCAGGTGTTCAACTAACTCATTTATGCTACAAAATCCGTTAACATAAATGAACTAAGGGTCAGATTTGAGCAATGAACAGGCATTCAAAATATCCCTTCGTGTAGTTCATTTAGGCATGGGCTTACATTTTCAAAAAACGACCAATTTCACACGGGTTTTCAATAGGTGGTCAATATGACTAATTAGTGGTTCTATTGAGTAATCTAGTCGAAAGTGAGAATGTTAACATTATGAAATTATTGGTTTTTATGTTGGCGCAAACCTTGCTGTCTCAAGGTTTCTTTAATTTCATTATGGATTAAAAAATGAGAAACCTCGGATATTTTTTGTTTTTACTAATTTTTGCGTCAGGTTGTACTACAAACAATAGAGACCAAAGTCACACTCTCAACGAAGAAAAACCCCAATCAAATGACGTTACTATTGTAGAAGAGGTCGTTTTTGAAAGCGAAGGTGTAGAATTATCAGGGAGCATGTATATACCTAAAGATGCACGAGCTGCGGTAGTATTAGTGCACGGCTCTGATCCTGTCCCACGCATGACTAAGTTAGCACAGTCATTGGCTAAGAAAGGCTTACTAGTTTTGACATATGATAAGCGCGGTGTTGGTGAATCTGGTGGCGTTTACGTAGGGCCTCAGGTGGGAACCAATAATATAAGTGTTGATAATTTAACTTTACTTGCGAAAGATGCAAGTGCTGCGGTAGATGTGGTTCATGGTTATGACAAAGAGTTATCGGTTGGACTTATTGGCGCGAGTCAGGCTGGTTGGATTATTCCAATTGCCGCACTCAATAATCAATCAGTAGAGTTTATGGTTCTCTTTAGTAGCCCTACAATCACGACTCTGGAACAACTTAGATTTCAGTTTTATACAAATGGTAGAGAAGACTTTTGGGAAACTCATACTGATGAAGAATCGCGTGAACATACTTTACATGATCCTGACAGATATGATTTTAAAGCAACTGACCCGAAAATTTCTTTGAATTCTTTATCGATACCTGGGCTCTGGCTCTTCGGAGAGCAGGACATACAAGTCCCAGTCAAAATGTGTATCGAGCAACTGAATAGGATGAAAGCTAAAGGCAAGCCTTTTGAATATGTATTATTTCCATCGCTAGGCCACAATACTAATAAAGCAGAGCCTCTAGATATTGCGATACAATGGATAAAGCAAAATAATTTTTCCCACTAATTCGTAATTGTTGTTTTGCTGATGTTGATCAAATAGAAGAGCGTAGTTTACTAATGGCTCAAATGTGACGAAGCGGCTATGCCGAGCGTCACTGAGCTCTCTTGCTGCTAGGTCGACTTTATGAGCACCCTAAATGAATCTCCGCTTTTGACAGTTCAAGTTTAGACTTGTCCAGTTTAACGGATATTGATGTTTAACACCGACCCAAACCTTATACGCTACCTTCTGATTCTATGACCAAAATTCTCGCCTCGCCACGAGGATGGGCAACATGCTCAGTGCCAATTGAAGCATTAAAAATATCACCAGTTTGCAACAGGGCTGATTGCTCAACGTCATTCTCTTTGTAAAACATGTCAACCTCGCCATCTAACACGACAAAGACTTCTTCACCGTCATTAACATGCCACTTATAAGGCTGATCAGAATGTTAGTTTATAAGTCGAGTGTACTCGCAAACTAGGTTGGGTTTTGGCTAAGTTTACCTTGGAGCGGAGTAATTCGGGGGCGTTTACCTTTGATACACGTCGAAAAAGATGCCTTTTATCACATCAAAATGTGAATCTAGGGATTTCCCCTTCTAAATTAACATCGAACCCCATCTAGCTATATATCGATATTCAAGTTTGGAAGTCCAGATATGACTGAAATGGGAGGTTATCTTCTGCAAAGCCAATCAAGCAGAACAAGATAATTGCGGCTCTCCCAACGAATTTCAAGTCAGCTTGAATGTAATACTATGTAATATCATCATGAACGGCCTTGTGTTAATTTTTTTATATATTTGTTAGTCATTGCGGTCAACAGTTCGTTGGCCGTTAATCAGGGGCGGTTTGTTATGGTAAATGTAGTCCAAGTTATTTTATTTCTCTCATGTCTTAGCTTTTTCGTCGTTGCAAAAGAGGCTAACAGTACTCAACAATTACCTGATGGGTATATATATTCGGGGCAGGGTGACCCTATAACCAAAAGGCGACCAGAGCCAACCACTATCGAAGTTTTGATTAACAAAAAGTACTTTGAAATTTGTGAAGAAGAGCTTGGTCAAATTCCTGTTGAAAAGGTTGATTGCACGTTGGCTCAGCCGATCCCCATGACCAGAACCATGGCAGACGGCTCTGTTGTTTCTCTAAACCGCCACAACACGCCGGCAAGCATTCCAAGGTTTGGTAGTGGAAGTGAGCAAGTCAGTTTTAATAGCAGTGGTTTTGCTGATATTACCACTTGTGACAAACCCAGTGCGATATTCCGCGATATGAAAAATGTTGGCTGTGTTCCCGGTGACAGAATTAAATACATTAATAATGTATTGGCTAATGGTAATAAAGTTGACTGGGTTTATATATGTAGAAAAAACAACAAGATAATGGATGATCCACATCTTTATAACGAGCTTGGCATGATAGGCTACAACCGAGATACTGGGAAAACCTGTTTTTTTGCTGGTCAGCCAACATTAGAAGCGGAAGTTAAGGGGAAATGGACCTTAACTTCAGTGGATGAAAAAACTGGAAAAACTAGAGAAGAGATTAAAAATAAAGCGGCTATTCCTCTAGTTACCGGTAAGGAAATTCCACCACCAAATTTCACCGACTTTGATCCCGAGTCGGTCAAACATTGGTCATTACCTGTTGGTGGTTGTGTCGGCTGTCATTCTCAGGGACCATTTGTACGTTTTCCTTTTACAGAGCCTGTTGCCTGCGCTGTTGATCCTAAAACTCAATCCTGCTCACAGCATTACAACAGCATAAAGGAATGTGAAGCGGCTAGGGAAAATATGCCTCGTCGCGAGCGCCTAAATACCAAGTGTGAAAGTGTTATTCCAAAGCGTCGGCCCGGTATGTTGTACGATCCTATATCACCGTTTGATCAGAAAGGAGAGCTTGCAGCTTATATAGATGAGTTAGCTCAATTTGAAGGTTTTGACACCGAAGATGGGTATTATAAAAACTTGAAGAAGAATGAATGGAATCACCCGATGCGATTAATGGACGAAGAAGCCAAGCCCTGTACCGTTTGTCATGCCATCGGTAATGCTGACTACGGCGATCGATTTGTGCACGCAGGCTTTGTACTTGGGCAGCTAAACCCAGCTGATGTTAAAAAGTATCACATTCGCTCAAAACTTTACTTAAGTAATGTTTCCAAGTCATTGAGAAACGAAGGCTTTCACGACAAGAAAGTACTAACCGATGGGTTACTGCCGCTTAATCTTGAGCATGATTCAGTGGCTGAACGAAACGCCGAGCGCGAGAAACAAAGCATTGCTCGTTATATCAAGGCGATAAAACACATCAAAGGTTGTTCTGCGAAAGACAATAACTGTTCATGGGACGAACACTGGACCATGACCAGGGTAAAAGAACAACCGCTTAAATATCTCCAGGACCATTGTAGCTTCTGCCATACCAGCGATATGGCTTCACCTAGATTGGTCACGGAAACCGACTTTAAGCGGCTTGAAATACGCGAGCGGATCATTAACCGTTTATATGAAACCGTCAACCCTATGCCGCCAAGTGGGCAGTTTCCCGATGATGTAAAAGCCGTTCTAACAGAATACTTGCGTGCAAAATAAAGGGGTAAAGATATGGATACCGAATTAAAAAGACAGATCAAAAGCAGTATTGAAGATAAACGAGCTGACATAATAGAACTGATTGAACTCGGTCGAGAGCTTGCGTCAGATGAGTCAGGCCATATCAATCACGGCCCCAATACTTCAATGGGGGTTCCCAAAAATACCTTACCTAAGTGGGACGATATTCAGTTGTTAACTGCCCAACTCGCAAAAAAGCCGCTATTTGACGGAGAAACTGTCAATACTCAGCTGGTTATTGGTCCCAGAGCTAAAAGCCCATTAGTGTTGGATATACCCATGTTTGTTTCAGACATGAGTTATGGTGCCTTATCAAAAAACGCTAAAATAGCGTTAGCTAAAGGAGCAAACTACGCAGGTACTGGCATTTGCTCTGGCGAAGGAGGAATACTGGCAGAGGAACTGGCCGCCAATAATCGTTACCTGTTTGAAATGGGGACTGCTCGAAACGGTATTAAACCAGGTAAAGAAGCAGAATTTTTTGAAAAATATAACGGCAAAGTTAAAGCCTTCCATTTTAAAGGCGGACAAGCCGCCAAAACGGGTACCGGCGGTCATTTACCAGGCGCTAAAGTTACCAAAGAGATTGCTGAGGTGCGTCATATTGCAGAAGGCCAAACAGCAATCTCTCCTCCTACCTACGAGGACTTTACAAGTCCGGGTGAATTCAAAGACTTTGCTGACCTGATAAGGGAAGGGCTGGATGGCGTGCCCATTGGTTTTAAAATCAGCGCAAACCATATTGAACGTGATATTCAGTTTGCTTTGGATGCCACTGCTGATTACATCATCCTTGATGGCCGAGGTGGTAGTACAGGTTCTGCACCCAATATATTTAGAGATCATATTTCTGTTCCAACTATTCCTGCGCTAGCCCGAGCAAGAAATTATCTTGATGCCCAGGGAATAAAAAAGGGAGCCTCAGATTCAGTAACCCTAATCATTACAGGTGGGCTAAGGGTCCCGGCTGATTTTATCAAAGCTATGGCGCTGGGAGCGGATGGTATTGCTTTATCAAACAGTGTGCTGCAGGCAATAGGTTGTGTTGGCGCAAGAATTTGTAATTCAGGTAACTGCCCGGCAGGCATTGCTACTCAGGATCAAAATCTGGTTAATAAACTGAACATAGCTAATAGAGCGGATGATCTCGATAGTTTCTTTTATGCCAGTACACACCTTATGCAAATTATGGCAAGAGCCTGTGGTCACAATTCATTAAGTCAGTTTTCCATGGACGACTTAACCACCTGGCATAAAGAAATATCGGAATTAACCGGTATTGCTTATGCCGGAATTACAAACGATTTTACTCCGGTTGAATTACCCGATAGTGCGGGTAAGCTGGCTTTACATGACCTAATCAGTCAGAGCAAAATAAAAATATCTGCTGTCAAACAGTTGGAAAGCTTTGAGCAACTGTGTAAAGGTGTGACATTAGCGAGCGGCAGTGAACAGGCCTATTTAACACAAAAACAGTATGTTGAAGCAGGTTACCCGTTAGAAATAGTCCTGAATACCTTAGGTGTTGGAGCATTAATGCGGTTGGTACCACCCGTTGGAGGGGGAAATACGTATTCTTCCCATTTGGAACCTTATTACGTAGGGAAATTTCAGATTAGTCAAATAGAATGGCAGCGAGTGACAGGTACAACACCAAGTGAGTTTAAACTTGATGATAACCCAGTGAATAAAGTAACCCGTCAAGAGTGTGTTGATTTTGCTGCAAAATTGAATAGTGATCTGGTGGGCACCGGTTGGGAAGTTTCTTTGCCAAGTGTAGAAGAATGGATCCATGCTTGCCGTGCAGGTACTACAACACAATATTATTCCGGCCCTCTGCCATTGAACAAACAAGGCAAGGAGTTATCTGGTATGTCTCCAGCACAGGCCCATAGCAATTATATGCTTAGAGTTGGCACAATAGCGCCACCTAATGCTTATGGTTTGTACGATCTTTATAGCTATATTTACGACTTTACCATGACCAACGACTTTTCTAGTCAAGATATCTATTTGCGGGGGGGATACTATCACGGTTTCTTTGGAAGCGAACAACACAGTGGTTCAGATCCGAATGGACCCGCAGCCAACTTTAAAAGCTTTAGGTTGGCCCTAAGATATGTTGGAAAGTAATAACTTTTTGTTGGCATATGTATTTGTTTTAACAGGTAATGTCACCAGCTAATTAGTATTAGAGGGGTTCTATGTTACTTTCGAAGGGAAAATCCCTAGAACCCCAAATTGTGGGATTTTTTGCAATATGTCAATTTCACAGAAATTTAAGCACAGATTTCCGGATAATTTATCCTTACGTTCACTTTGGTGAGTGCAGGCCTAATCGATTGCCTTCTGTATCTAAAAATAACGCGAAAAAGCCGCTTTCGTCTGCATGTGGGGTTTTGGGGGTCAGTATTTTTCCACCGCTTTCTTCTACTTTCGATAGCACTTGCTGTAAGTCTTCACCCGCGTTTAAATACAGAGTAACGCCAGTGCTGGAAGGAGTGTAGCCTTCGCCTTGAACAATCACACCTACGGTAGATTGCCCTTCGTACGGGAAGAGTGCCATTGTCATTTCAGGTATATCAATGATTTCAATCGTGACAGTGAAAATGTTGCTGTAGAATTTTACGGCACGCGTTAAATCGGTTGCTGGAATTTCAAAAATTGATGCGAAGTTATGCATGTTGCCATCCTTATTTTCTTATGTGTGGCTGCCAGCACATGGTGTGACTAGCCCTGAGATTGATGGACTCGTGTAGGGTTTAACGAGTACTGTTGTAAGATAGAGTGAGTGGGCAGCAATCAATTGTAAAAAAGCGACAGCATCGGCAGTGTCAATTTCAATTAGTGCATAAATTGAAGCGTCTTTGTTATCGTTGTAGTCGCCTTTTGGTGAAGGGATTACATATCAGCTGCAACATGGCAATAAACCTATTGCTACCCAAAAATACGCTCCTTGGGTAGCAATAATGGTTAGATCTTAATTTTCAGAAATGGTGATTTGGCTGTAGTTTACGTCATCGTTTATGGTCCAAGCTTTAAATGATAAATACTCAGCATCCTCAGAGACATTATCTTTGTATACTCGGTATGAGAAACGAACTTGCTCTACACCCTCCGGTAGATTTAAGACCTTAAAGTCTTTTAAATTAACTTTCAGCGTGTACTTCTCGTTATAATCTTTGTAAGAAACCGTCACTTGTATAGATCGGATATCAGTATCTTTTTTTGCAGTTCCGTTAACGAATTGAACGAAGAGATGCGTCTGTGAAGTCGTTGGGTTGTCAAAGAAAACCTTGCTTGTCACTATGTCTCCTTCAGCAGCTTGAGTGCAATAGCCCGGTACATTCTCAAGTTTAAAGATCTTTTTAATGATACATTCTTTTCCTGTGTCATTTCTCTGCCCTTGATAACTTCTTGAGATAGTCTTGATATGAGAGACACGACTAGAGTTCATTGCAATAAATTCACTTAAATCAAGAGTGGCTCTGTAATAGTCTGTCTCAGCACGACTGAACCATGCTTGCAGTGTTAATTTTTCTCCTTGTTGTGCATTTGGCAATAATAAACCTTTAATCCATATACTTTGTGTGCCTTTAGGAATGGAGATATCTGCAAGGTCTGACACATCTAAGATGTTAGGCCAAGTAGCTCCACCATCAAAGCTGATATATACAATCGATGTATATTGCTCTTTTGCATTTTTCAACTCATGTTGGAATTGGATGTTCAATTGTTCAGTGCCAAGACTTTCCTCTGTGAAATTGACTTTAAAGATAAATTCGTTGCTATACGGAACAGAAGTCGCCGTTACGCTTTCAATACTTGTGAACTCTACTTTGGGGGCGACACTAATTACTTTCATGGAGCGGGGGGCCGAGAAATCAAGATAATCCCCATTTTTTGCAAGATTGTTCTCGAGCATATTATTACTGACATCACCTGTGAATGTGGCTATGCGGTTATAAGACAAATTATCCCAGTCACTGAGTACGACACCTAATCCCTCTGGTGCTATAACTTCAACCTCATGTCGGTAAATATAGCTAGGCAGTGAATAACCTGAGGTTTCACCTGCTTGCAAGCAGTATAGCTCCCCCGTTTTTAAACTTTTAATACACGCTTGTTTTGGACTATCAACGTTAATTACAGACATGGATCGAGGAGTAGAAAAGTTAAGCATTTCGCCATTTCGAGCTTGTACATTCATTAACCGACCGTTTTTTGTATATCCAGTAAATGTTGCTAGTCGGTTATAAGATAAATTATCCCAGTCACTTAGCACCACACCTAGTCCTGGTGGCGCTATCACTTCTACTGCATGCCCGTAGATGTAGTTAGGTAGGCTATATCCTGATCTCTGTCCTGCTTCTAAGCAGAACTTATCGCCAGTATCTAGGCTACGGATACAAGCTTGGGGTTGGGATTGTGTACTTACAACCCTCATGGAGCGAGGGTGAGAGAAGTCTAACTCTTGACCATCTTTCGCTGTGACCCTTTGTAGTTGGGCATTGTTTGTGTATCCAGTAAATGTTGCGATGCGATTGTAAGATAAATTATCCCAGTCACTTAGCATTACCCCCAATCCTGGCGGAGCAATCACATCGACTTCATGGTTGTAAATGTAGTCAGGTAATGAATACCCTGAGCGTTCACCAGCTTTCAAACAATATGATTCTTGTGTCTGCCGACTAACAATGCAGGCACTGTCGTCACTCATTGCTGCATGTGTAAGAGGAGGTAAAGCTAATATTGCTAAACCCACTAGCTGTAGTGTAACTACCTTATGTATGCTTACCATTTTTATAGCCTTAAATTATTAGTTAGTGTAAAGTTTGGGTGAATGATTGTTCGTTTTTTATACTATTTCGTTTTTTTGAATTTTTATATAGTATTTTTGTATGTATGTTTCGTTAATAAAATTGCATATTAATGAGAAAGGATTAGTAATGGAACTGTAATAAACGCTGGAGTGGAGCTAAACGTTTAAAATTATTGCAATTATCGGAGTAAGAGTTTGTTCAACTCGTTGAAGTGAGGTTGAAATGTCGAGTTTTGATAGTGAAGTAAAAGGCTCAACGTATGTTTGGTTGGGTAATGGTTGTACGTCAGATAAAAGCTTTGACAACATTAAGTTTTCTGTTTTTTCCACTCTAGATGACTTAATGAAACGGATCGAGAGCAACGCCCAAATTGTGCTAATCGTTCTAGGTGCGGATGTAGCTCAGCAGAGTCGGGTTTTAATGGCTCTGCGAAGTCATGAGTATTTATGGTGCAGTTATATATGCGTTACAAACCAATGTAAGTTGTCGGCTGTACTAGCTAATGGTGTTTGGAATGCGCAATGTGTTCACGAGTATCAGCTATTTCTCCAGCGAAGCAATCGTTTAGCAATAGGTCATGAGTCAATTGAATCAACGATGACGAAGCTGTTGGCCTACTTATGGATTTTTAAAGATGCAGAGGTGATGCCAAGTCATGATTCGGGCATTAAGAGTATTTATTCCTATCCCCTCCTAGAAAGCTTTGGCGTAGCGCCACAGGAGATCTTTACTTGGTTGTCAGGTATTCGAAGACGAAAGGTTATCGAACCAAAACAACTAATCGACCGAGTTCGCTTCTGCCGAAGTTGTCGGTCTGGTCATTTAAATTACGTTGATGCTTGTCCTAGCTGTCAGAGCATTGATATTGAGTTAGTCACAAGTTTACATTGCTTTAATTGCGGTCATGTAAATGAAGAGGCTAAATTTAAACATGGCGTAGGGTTAAGTTGCCCTAACTGTAGTACTCGGCTTCGTCATATTGGTGTTGATTACGACCGTCCCATTGAAAACCAAAAGTGCAATCAGTGTCATAGTAGCTTCGTTGATGCAGAAGTGATTGCTAACTGCTTTAGTTGTAATGAATGCAATAGTGTAGACGATTTAATTATTCAGAATATTCACAGCTTTGGTATATCTCAGGCAGGAAAAAGTCTAATAAAGTTGGGAGATCGCTTTAATAATGTTCACTTACCCGGGGCTGAAGCAGTTGACTATGCTCACTTTGAATGGCTCGTTAAGTGGCAAAATCAGTTGGGAATACGCCATCAACAACAGCACTCTATAGTCAGAGTAGAGCTGCGTAACTTACTCTCCTTCATAGAAAGTTTTGGTGAACTGCGTGCTATACAGTTATTAGATGAATTTGAAAGTCGTATAAATGAAACGATTAGAACAACCGATATTTGCTGTTTAGCTGGTGAACATACGTTATTGCTGCTGTTACCGAATACAACTCTAAGCCAGTTGGATTCTATTTATACTAAATTAAAAGGGATCAGCGCATTGAAATCGGGTGGAGATATTGCGCTATCGATACGTGCCGTAGGTTTGCCCTCTGCTGTTTTGATGAGTGAAGTAGGCAATTGGCTTGACGATGCGTTTAATGAACATACTGGAGTAGAGCTATGAACCTGATTTCATTATTAGAGTATCTAACCATGCAAATTGTTGTTTGGGTGCAAAGTTACTTATCGTTGTTGGTTTTATTTATTCCACTTTACTTAGCCTACGAGCTCCCGCTTTTTATTCTCATTACCTTTGGAATTTGTAAATGGCTAAAATTAAAAAGCACTTATGAGTCTACTGCGAGCCACTATCTACCCAATGTAAGCTGCATTATTACTTGTTACAGCGAGGGAGAGGCCGTTAAACAAACCATTATTTCACTAATGGAACAAACCTACCCCGGGAAAATTGAAATTATTGCAGTAATTGATGGTGCTGTACAAAACAACCATACCTATGAGGCTGCCAAATATTGTAAGAGAGTATTTAATCGACCAAGTCGTAATATTGTTCTCTTACCTAAATGGCAAAGGGGAGGGCGAGTATCAACATTAAATGCTGGTTTGTCTTTTGCCACAGGTGAAATTATCGTCAATGTTGATGCTGATACCTCCTTTGACAATGATATGTTATCCCATTTGGTACGCTTATTTGAAAATCCAGATGTGCCAGCTGTCGGTGGGGCGCTACGAGTTCGAAATGTAGATAAATCTATGTGGACAAAAATGCAGGCGATAGAATACCTGGTCTCCATGCAAGGCGGAAAGACTGGATTAGCGCAATGTAACATGATCAACAATATATCTGGTGCATTTGGGGCATTTCGACGCGATTTTTTGAAGCAAATCGGTGGTTGGGACACGCATACAGCAGAAGATTTAGATTTGACTGTACGGATCAAACAATATTTTCGACGCTACCCAAATATGGAGGTGCCCTATGCAACTGCTTCAATCGCACATACCGATGCGCCAAGTACAATAGGAGATTTGATAAAACAACGCTTACGTTGGGATGGAGATTTACTATTTCTATATCTAAGAAAACACTGGCCAGCATTTACACCTAAATTACTTGGCTGGAAGAGTTTTATTTTTACACTTCTTTATGGCTACATTCAAAATGTTATTCTGCCATTCGTGATTTTAATTCACTCTGTCGCAGTGCTGCTCTTATTCCCGTGGCAATTTGCATTAGCGCTATTCATCGTAATCTATGGCTTATATCTATTCACCATCAGCTATTTCTACTTTCTGGTTTTAGTCAGTATTTCCGAGAGGCCCAAGCAAGACTTAAAACTGGCCTTTTGGCTCCCTCTATATCCAATATATGCATTTTTTATGAGAACAGTATGTTGTTTTGCTTTATTGAACGAACTCGTGCGACGCTCTCACGAAGAGACAAGTATGGCACCATGGTGGGTGCTTAAACGCGGCGAGAAGTTTTAAACCTTTGAACATATTTCAATAGGTATGCATATGAAACTTAAATTTAAAGGGTCGACTAAAGTTGATCATCCCACCCAAGAGCACGGTATTAAAATCCCTTATACAGGGCCAAAAAGAGTGTCTTATCAATTTAGATGGTATTTATTACTGGTTATTGCATTTAGCCCTGTGTGTATTCTTGCTTGGTTTTACCTTGTCCCTCAGTTCAAAGTTGAAGCTGTAGGTATAGTTACCAGCGAGCCTTTGGTGATCAGTGCCCCTAGCAGTGGCACAGTCGAGAAGGTAGAAGTGTTGCTGGGAGAATTAGTAAAACAAGATCAGAAGCTACTAGAGCTATATAATTTTGAATTATCTGGTCAATATCAAGAAGTGAATCGACAGCTGCTTTCATTAACTCAACAGAAAACGCCATTTACTGATGATATTCTAAGTCAACTAGAAACGAGAAAGACTGTCGCAAAACATGGCGTGGAACGACAGCAAGATTTACTGGATAAATATAAAGAGTATCAAAAGCGTGGGGTTGTACCTGTATCTAACTTGGCTAGTGCTGTAGCAGCTCTAAATGCGGCTGAGCTTAATTTGGAGCAGACTAAGGTTGATATTTTACGAGAGAAAGAGCGGCAAGACATGGAAAGACTTTACGGCTTAAAAGGCCAGCGCTATCAACAATTAACAATCGAGTTTGCACGTTTGTCGGCATTAAACCAAAGTTTAACAGTTAATACACCGTTTGCAGGTAGGGTGAATGATGTATTTGTCCAAGAGGGTCAGTATGTTGTGGTTAATGAGCCATTGTTCTCCGTTGTGACTGAAAAAACAGTAAAAGTACACGGGTATCTCGCACCTAAGTATTTAGAGTATTCAAAAATCGGGCAGAAAGCGGTCGTAAAATTGCCCAATGGTAAGCGGTTTGATGCGGTCATTAATGAATACACTGAGCTAACGAGCAAAATTCCACCGCAGTTGTCAGGACCTTTTGAAGGCCAAAAGGCAGCATTAAAGCTGATATTAAAAATAAGTTTACCCGCGGAATATCAAATTGAAGGGTTACCCGTTACGATACTGTTTGAAAGACAGGCGGTAAGCCGCATTTCGGACCTGTGGACAAAGGGATAAGCATAAGTATTGACCCAAAGTTCGGGTAGTGCTTCGCGACGTGGGCACTATTCTAGGGGGGATTTGCCGAGAGGGGCTAGTAACGGAGTCTGCGTGTTGTACCCTCTTTATTTATAGAAAAGCCGTGAAAGCGTCATGCTTTCGTCATCGAGAAACGCTCGCGGGTTTACCCCTGTGAGTGCTTTAAAGTCCTTAATAAAGTGAGACTGATCATAATAATTGCTTTTGTACGCGATGTTGGTGAGATTGTCTTCACGATTTATGAGGAGTGTCAAAGCGCTTTGCAAGCGTACAAGTTTACTTAAATGTTTTGGACTAATACCGACAAGGTCTAAAAACTTCCGCTCTAGTTGGCGCCTTTTGTTGGGATTTGATTTGGTGATTGCATTAACCGATATATCGCCATTTTGTGCAAAGATAATGTCTACCGTTGTTTTTACAATGTGCTCAATTGTCCGCGGGTCGCTGAGCTTGTGAAGGAGAAAGGCCTCTAAAATCTCAATCCTTTGGCTTGTGTTTCGCGCTTGGATGATATCACTTTCAAGCTTTGCGGCCTCATCTGGCTTAAATAGCTCGTAAATCGATGTTTCTTGATTTTTTAAGCTATTTATCGGTTTCGAAATAAAGTGGGAAAAGGCATAAGGAAAAAAGCTGGCTGCAAAGGTGTGAACATATCCGGTTGGTTGAATATAAAAAGGCGAAACGGTTTGGCCAAGTACCATTGCCCGCGGTTGCAGTATGTATTCATGTTCTGATGTATAGCGCTTAATATCGTCGCCCAATATAAAGGCCAGCTCAATGCAGCCGTCGGGGACAATACGTTGCTTTGCGGCATTTTTATCTGCTGTAATTTCCAATGTCCAAAAGCAATTGATAAATGAGGATAAATTTTCACTAGGTAACAATTTTTTGTAATCCATAAAACCTCCGCATCTAGCTATGGACGGTTGAAATTTACAGCAAATAAAAACTAGCCTAGATTAGACGCTGGTAAATTTAGCAACCGTTTTATGGTCTGCTTTTTAGGCGCGCTTTACTTGTTACTGGCCTTTATTGATATGCTTATTTATCCAATCTTGGTAATAAGATACACGCGTTAATACTGCGGTTGAACCGTATTTACCTAAAGTATAATTTTCCAAATCACCTTCAATTTCTCGCCACGCTGCTAATCCAACCAATACCGGTGTTGAGCCTTGATAAATGATTGCTGCGCCGCCACTATCTCCAGAGCCTATAGTGCCTTCTAATGGCAACGCATCGGCTCCTTGTTCGAAGGTAAATCTGAGCCAGTGGGCTTTTGCTTCTGTGATCACGTTGTTGTAAACATGCATTTGATAGTCGTCTTGAGTGAACGCCCAATCTGAGAAAAATTTGGTGACTTGATACCATGCATAGGTCGTTAGGCTTGGTCCCTCAGAGTCGTGCTCTTCACCCGTTATTCCCGTTCCGATAGCGCCGCGACCAAACCCGGTTATTTCCATGCCTAACTCTTCATTTCCCTCATATATAGCGATGGGTTGAATGTGTGTCACAGGCTTACTTAAGCGAATTAATGCAATGTCTTTGGCGTTATTTAGCTGCTCCATAAGCGGTGCCGGGTCGCCTTCACTCCAATCACCTTCTACCTTTTTGTAATCCGGATGAATAATGATTTGTGCAATTTGATTTTCAACGCCATGTACCATGATAGGTTTGTCTTGGTAGTCATACATAAACGTATAAATGACGTGAGCTGGTGCCAACAACCAATGCTTATCGATTAACACCGAACCACCTTGGAATGGCATATCAACATAAAACTGCGGGATGCTGTTAACCTTATACAAGTCAGGGTCAACATCATGTCTTTTGACAACCGCATGGTTCTGAAAAGAGGCAAACATGAGCAAAAAAATAGCAAGGTATTTCATCATTATTCCTTATTTATTATGTTGTTATTATTTCCAAAGTGGCCAATAAATCATCATACTGAAACTTTCTTTTCAATGCATTAATAAATATACCTATTTTTATACGACACTCTCTCCCTCAAAAATATCAGTACGATCACCAGATTAAAAGAAATAAAAACAAATGGTTATTGTAATTTTTAGCGCCAAAAATATTGCAAATTAGTTGGGAAATATGATTGATAAGAAATATGACAGGTGCAATCAGGTTTGTAAGGTAACAGCATTAAGGTAAAGTTAATTTACGTGCTCTAGGCTAGGCTATTTGCCGTTTATGCAATCAAAAGCGAGTTGCTTGCAAGGAGATCTCTGAAGGCTAAATCGCTTTGCGGTACTCGCATAAAATAAATTGAAAGGAACAACGCATGATAAGGATGATATTTGCAACTTTTCTATTGCTTTGGGGCATGCAGGTTAGCGCTCAAGAGCTTATCTTATCGAAGGTCGTCAAGTTAAAGGTCGACTCTCCTATCACTATTTCGCATGTGTCTGAAACGTTAGTGTTGACGTTTAAAGACAGTAAACTACTTCACGAAACTTTAGACCCGCAAAGGTTTATACCTGCTGTTGATTTATCTGGGCATGAACATGAATTTGTACGGAGTTTGTTTGAGGTCGATTCAAGAATGAAGTTGCCAGCTTGGCTTCAGGTACTTTCAGAAGAGGTCGCAAGCACCTATCAACTACAGAATGTTCAACAAAAATCTATTCAAGAAATTACGATATTTAGTAGTTACAACAAAGAGGAAGCACACGGGATAGTGTTTGTTCTTGAAGCGCAAGTAATTCATAAAATAGAGGTTTTTGGACAACAATTACAGTTTCAAAATGTGATAAATAACATAGCGACAAGGTATTAGGGATCTAATAATCAAAGTGCGGCGCCGTAGAGCCAATCACCGCTGCTCGGCACGTTAAGTTACTGGCTTTCGATTCGCTAAAACTATCTAAGGCTTTGCTGTTAATCCAATCAAGCTTCAAACCTAACCACACACTTGACCTCAAGTTCACTTGAAGTAGTACAGTCACCACTTGTTAATATGGCGCAATGGTAGGAGTGGTAACGCATGTTAGAAGATACGGTAAATGCAGAGGATCAAACTGCTCTAGGAGCCAGACAAAAGCGGGTGTTGTTCAGCTTGGCTGTGGTACTCATTTTGCCTACGCTTGGCATGAGTAGTATCAATGTCTTGTTGCCAACACTTGCTGAGGAGTTTGGCGTGGGGCAGGCATTGGTGAATTGGGTCGTTGTGGCATATTTACTGTCGCTTACCGCGTTTATTCTTGGTGCTGGCGCTGTTGGAGATAGCGTTGGCCGAAAAAGGGCGCTGCGCATTGGAATTAGCGTCTTCTGTGTGGGCTCCATTGTCGCAGCGCTGAGCATAAATCTTTGGATGCTGATTGCTGCTAGGCTGTTCCAAGGTATTGGCGCTGCGCTGTTATTATCCCAAGTGTTTGCGCTGGCAAGCGTTGCGATGCCAAAGCGTAAAGTTGGACTTGCAATGGGGCTACTCGGTACTACCGCTGCGATTGGCACGGCACTGGGGCCATTGCTAAGTGGCGCAATGCTAGAGTGGTTATCATGGCAGTTCACTTTTTGGTTGATGATATTGCTTGGTGGCGCAGCTAACTTTTTAATTGCAAGATTTCTGCCTGATGATGTTGCAAATCCACCTGAGCCGCAGCGTTTTGATGTTATTGGAAGCGTGTGGCTGTCGGCGTCATGCCTATTTTATGTGTTGGCTATGCCATCGAGTAGTTCGTTTAGTCTTGTCTTGCATAGCGTATTTTTCTTATTTTCAGTGACTTTTATCTACTGTTTTGTACAAAGCCAAAAGCGTGCTCAATTTCCACTTGTGAGTTTGGCTTTTCTGAAACACAAGCTACGCAATGCCTCGTTAATCGTGAGCTTTATAGTTGACGCCATCGCAATGGCGACATTAGTTGTCGGGCCTTTTTATCTTACTTATGCGTTAGGGCTGAGCCCGGTCACGGTTGGTCTTATTGTATCTATCGGGCCTTGTATTGCTGCTGTCGCAGGTTATCCATCAGGCGAGGTGGTTGATCATTTTGGTATCGCGTTTGCTATGTTTTTGGGCTTGCTGATGATCCTCATTGGGACAATTAGCTTTGCAATCCTACCTTCATTATTTGGACTTTATGGCTATGTTGTGGCGTTATTTGTGTTAACTCCTGGAAGGCAGTTGTTTCTAGCGGCTCACCATACCTTTGTGATGACGACAGTAGCCGAAAAAGAAAAGGGTATGGGATCTGGGCTCATTAATTTATGTAAAAACTTAGGGCTAATGACCGGAGCCTCATTACTTGGTGGTGTATTTAGCGTGTTGTTGCAGGTAAAGAGTGCGGCTTTGGCAAGCCTTGCACAGCTTAATATGGCATTTTCACTGACCTTTTTACTCGCTGCACTGTTTATTTTGGTTGCGCTCGTTGCCGTATTTGTGATTAGCCGAAAGCAAGCGTTTTAAAAGTAGAATGCGTATCACGAAAAATTTTTTCGTTCTTTTTTCAAACTTAAGGTTTTCTTAATTTTCGCTTTTTAAAGTTTTTACATCAGAACAGGAAAGGTGTGAAAACGATGGGTGAAGCACTACAAGCAACAAACTCACAAAGTCGTCTTAGATGGGCAAACAAGACTTGCGGCGCGCGCGTTGAATTGGAGCACGCTATCCACAGTGGTTTTGCCCATGCTTTTGGCGCTGACATTCATGAGTATTATCCCCTTTTAAGCCATTTAAACTACCGTCAAAGCGATTGCTTTTTAGGTCTTAGATTTGCAGCTAAAGACGCATTATTTGTCGAGCAGTATCTTAATCGTCCGGTAGAGCAGTGCCTCTCAACGGTTTCAGAGCGTAATCATATCGCAGAACTTGGCAATTTGTTCTCAACAGGCCGAATGGCAACGTTAAGCCACTTTATTGTACTGACTCAAGCACTGCTTGAGAGTGACATCCGCTACTTGGTGTTTACGGCAACCAAACAAGTGCGTGCATTGATGAAGTTATGCCAAGTCGAGGTTAACAAGATTTCTTTAGCACACGGCACTATCGCTTCAGCCAAAGATTATGGCAGCTATTACCAATGTGCTCCGATGGTTTGTTCGGTAGATTTACATCAAGCCCAGCAGGTGATCACAAACACCGAAATGTATCAACACTTACTACAAGGGCTCGAGGTGGAAATTGCGAGCTTAAAAGAGGCATTTTTATATGTGTGATTTCTTAAAAAAACTGCCACATCAAGACAGTGATGTGATTTTACAGCAAGGGCAAACTTGTCTCACTTTTGCTGAGGTAAAGTCTTACACGCAAGCATTGGCTGAGCGCTTTATTGTGATGAGTGGTGAGAGTGTTGCGGTTTCGTTAGACAACTCTATTGCTTGGTTATTGGTAGATTTTGCACTATTACAAGCGAATAAAGTGTCTATTCCAGTACCTCATTTCTTTACCACAGCGCAAGTTGAACACACCCTTGAGCAGTCAAAAGCAAACTGGTTGATCAGCGATACCAAGCTTGAAAATAGCGCTGAATTTTCGGTGTTGGATGCCTATGGTCAAGCGATCTATGTATATCAAACTAGGTGTGAAAGCACGGGAGCCTATTTTCCTAAAACGCAAAAGATCACTTATACCTCTGGTTCAACAGGCGCACCAAAAGGCGTATGTCTGTCGTTTGAAAACCAGCTTGTCGTGGCGAGTAGTTTATGCGAAACCATCGCACTTCATCGCCCTAAGCACTTATGTTTATTGCCGCTACCTGTGTTGCTAGAAAACATCGCGGGTGTGTATGCGCCGCTACTGAGTGGTGGCATGGTTGAGGTAACCGAACTTGCGTCGCTAGGCTTTTCGGGCAGCCAGTTGCTATATCCACAAAAGTTGCTGCAAAAGATAAGTGAAGTACAACCAAATAGCTTAATTTTAGTGCCTGAGCTACTGCGTTGCCTGATAAGCGCTGCACAGCAAGGGTGGCAACCCCCTGCAAGTTTACGCTTTATTGCGGTCGGTGGCGCTAAAGTTGACACTGAACTGTTACAGCAAGCTAAGCAGCTGGGCTTACCTGTGTTTCAAGGGTATGGGCTTTCCGAGTCGGGGTCTGTTGTTGCACTGAATACTGGTGAGCAAGATGGCAGCGTTGGTAAGTTACTGCCTCATATTCAGGCACGTATTGTGGCAGGTGAGTTAGAGATCAAAGGGAATAACTTTTTAGGTTACTTAGGTGGTGAAGCGATAGCCCAAGATGCGTGGTTAAAAACCGGCGATAGAGTGTCGAAGCGTGAGCCGCATTTTGTCATCGAAGGCCGGCTAAAAAATGTTCTGATCAATAGCTTTGGACGCAATATTTCTCCTGAGTGGCCGGAGTCCGTTTTGCTTGCCTATGTACCTTTACTGCAATGCGTTGTGGTGGGTGATGGCAAGCCATTTTTAACGGCGCTTATTTATACCCCGACACAACTAACAGCAGCTGTGATTGATAATGCCATTGAGCTTGCCAACCAGCAACTCCCTGATTACGCAAAAATAAAAAGTTATGTGCGCGTAAATGAAGCCTTTTCAGTAGGTAACGGCATGCTTACCGCGAACGGTAGACCTAAACGCGACGTGATTTTAGCTAATTTCGCGCAGCAAATTTCAGCGCTTTACTCCCAGAATCAATACGAAGCGGCAGAGCCCGTGGCTTCGGTTTAAAAGGAAAACGACAATGAGCAACTTTTACCAAACCCTACAATCAGAAACGGAACAAGCGCGACAATATCTTCTAAGCGCACCAATTATTCATGATGTTTTTCATGGTCAGATCACCAAAGGCCAATATGTTTCATTTTTACAGCAGGCGTTTCATCACGTAAAGCACACAGTACCACTCCTTATGGCGTGTGGTGCACGACTAGATGATAGTAAAGAGTGGTTGCGAGAAGCGATAGGGCATTACATCGAAGAAGAAATGGGACACCAAGAGTGGATCCTTAATGATATTGCCGCCTGTGGTGTGGATAAAGAAGTAATACGTCATAGCATGCCAAGCTTCGCAACTGAAATGATGGTGTCTTACGCCTACGACAGTATCACTCGTAAACACCCATTGAGCTTTTTTGGCATGGTTAATGTGCTTGAGGGCACGTCCATCGCGCTTGCCGATGACGCTGCTCGTCAAATTGCGAATAAACTTGGTCTGCCTCGTAGCGCATTTTCCTATTTAACGTCTCATGGCGCGTTAGATGTTGAGCATATTGACTTTTTTGCAGGGTTGATGAACAAGATCAGCTGTGAAAAAGAGCAAGCGATCATTATTCACAGCGCTAAACAGTTTTATCGTTTGTATGGCGACATATTCCGCAACATTGAAGCGGTGCCTGCAGGTGTCGAATTTGCGGAGGTAAGCTGATGAAAGCAACAAAACTTGCCGTTATCACTGGGGCATCTCGGGGGATCGGCCGGGCCATTAGTAAACAGTTGGCCATGCATAATTGGCGTTGTTTGCTAATTGGCCGAGACAGCGAAAAATTAAAGCAGGTGATAGCGGGGTTACCGGGAGAACACGATTATCTTGCTTTAGATATCACCGCTGAGGATGCTGCGACACAAATCGCGAGAAAAGCGGCGACTATGGGTGGGGTTGACTTACTCGTCAACAACGCCGGCATTAATACCATGGCTGGGTTTGTTGAAATTTTACCAACTGACTTGAAAAAGCAGATGGAGACGAATTTATTGGCGCCCATGCTAGTTAGTCAAGCCTGTTTACCACAACTGATCTCAAGCCATGGCACCATAGTTAACGTAGGTTCAGCGTTTGGTGCTATCGGCTTTCCATATCAAAGCAGTTATTGCGCTAGCAAGTTCGGTCTGCGTGGTTTTACAGAGGCACTGACGCGGGAACTCGATAACCAAGTAGTGGTTAAATATCTCGCGCCACGCGCAACCACAACGGAAATGAATGACGATCGCGCGACAGCTGTAAACCATGCACTAGGCAATCAGATGGACTCGCCAGAGGTCGTCGCACAAGCCTTTATGAAATTGCTCCATAGCAACACCAAACGTGCTGGCATAGGTTTTCCTGAAAGATTTTTTGCGAGACTCAATGGCTTGTTACCAGAGCTTGTTGATAACGCATTAATCAAAAAAGTGAAAACCATCCAAACCATTTTTTCCACTAAGGAGTCATTACGATGAACGCACTAAAAACCTTGTTAGCTTCAGCAACATTACTGGTATTCAGTCAAGGTGCTTGGGCAGCATTTGACGATGATCTTAGCCAAGTCCAAACTAAATGGGCAATGGTAAATTATGAAACCGAGGGCGATGCCCAAGAAAAAGCATTTGAAGAGTTGGTTAAGCAGTGCGTGGCATTTGTTGAACAATATCCAGATCGTGCAGAAGCTTACATCTGGCGTGGTATTGTGCAGTCGAGCTTTGCTGGAGCGAAAGGTGGCTTGGGGGCGCTTGGTCTTGCCAAAGAAGCGAAAGCCTCATTCGAAAAAGCCATTGAACTTGATAAAAACGCACTGTCTGGTTCTGCATTAACGAGCTTGGGCACGCTCTATGCTCAGGTCCCTGGCTGGCCAATTGGGTTTGGCAGCGATAAAAAGGCGAAAAAGTTGTTCCAAGAATCATTAGCGATCAATCCGGCAGGAATTGATGTAAACTATTTCTATGCACAGTTTTTATATGACGAACGTGATTATAGTGCCGCACTTGCACACTTGAAAAAAGCGCAGAATGCGCCAAGCCGTCCAGGTAGAGAAAAAGCAGATGAATACCGTCAAGAGGAAGTGGCACAGCTACTGGCGAAAGTCGAAAAAAAGCTAAAAAGAAGGAATAAATGAGGCTATTACTCGTAGAAGACGATGAGCTACTGGCACAGGGGCTCATCGCATCACTCAAAAAAGAAGGGTATGCCATCGAGCATGCGCCGACGCAAAGACAAGCAATCAGTTTTGTTGAATCTGGGGAATTTGAGCTGGTGGTGCTTGACCTAGGTCTACCTGACGGAGACGGTTTGGCGGTACTCAAGGCGCTGAAAAAAACCAAATCGCAAACCGCTGTGCTCATTCTAACGGCAAGAAATAGTCTTGATGATAAAATTGCAGGGCTGGATTTAGGGGCTGATGACTATTTGGCTAAGCCGTTTGAGCCAAAAGAACTGTTTGCGCGTTTGCGGGTGATTGGTCGACGCTTCACCAAACAAGTGAGCAGCACCTTGAGCTGCAACGATGTCGTGTTAGATCTCGCCAGTCACGAGGTGCTTGTAAGTGGTAGTGCTCAAGAATTACCTCGTAAAGAATATATGTTACTCAAGGCGTTGATGGAAAACAGCGGCCGTGTGCTGTCTAAAACTCAGTTAGAATCTAAGCTTTATGATTGGGGAGAAGCCTTAGGCTCTAATGCTATTGAGGTACATATTCATCACCTCCGTAAGAAAATGCCCGATGGATTTATCAAAACGCTGCGTGGCATTGGCTATGTGGTTGGCAAGGGGGCTTAGTGGGCACGAGAAGCTCGCTTGGAGGTGCTTCCATAACGAGAAAGTTGACCCTAATTTTAGTGTCAGCTTTGGTGCTGACTGCATCCATGGCGCTGCTACGGGGTTATCATTCCAGCATGGCGATGGCACAAGCACAATTAGACAGCCATTTAGAGTCCATCGCAACACTCGTTAATACTCAAGTTACTGCGACTACCCTGCCCAGTGGTGCGAGTAACAACGCATTTTACTTTTTAGTCCTTGAGCACAATCAAGTTGTTGCGGGCAGTGAGCTACTTGCTAAGTACAAGAACAAGCTTAATTATGATGCTGGGTTTAGCACTCAAAATGTGGGGGCGACTAGACTCAGAACCTTCAGCGAAGCGTTCGGTGAAAGGCAAATACTGGTAGCAGAGCCGGTACAAAAGCGTTTTGCCCTTGCTGAAGGCATGATTGTATCTGCAATGACGCCGCTGGTGGTGATCATGCCGTTTCTTGCGGTGTTTATTGCATGGATTATTTATACGGCGTTAAAGCCTTTACGAGATCTTTCTAAAGAGCTTAGACGGCGTAACCCCAAAGACTTTACTCAGCTGGCAGTGCAAAGCGACAAAGCGGAAGTGGCAATCGTTATCGCGACGTTAAATGACCTCTTTCAAAAAGTTGAAGTCGCATATCTTAAAGAGCGTTATTTTGCTTCCGATGCCGCGCATGAGTTAAAAACGCCGATCGCAAGCTTAAAAATCCATCTGCATAATTTAACGCACGATACTAAGCATCCCAGTGCCACTGCTATGTCAAAAGGGCTTGAGCAGCTAAACCATGTGGTTGAACAAATGCTGACGTTAGCGCGTACAGAGCCGGAACTGTGGCATAAGCAATTTGCGCAGCAAGACCTAGTGGCATTAACTCAAGACTTGATTGCTAACTGTTACCCGAGAATCGAACAAAAATCACAAAATATCAGCTTAGAAGCATCAGAAGCGACCATAGAGGGCTGTGAGTTCACATTAACCACATTATTTTCTAATCTAATTGGTAATGCGATTAAATACACGCCAATTGAAGGTGACATAGAAGTAAAAATTCAGCAGCATGCGCAGCGGGTTGTATGGCAAATTGATGATTCGGGTTGTGGTATGTCGGATGCGGAAATAGAGCGAATTTTTGACAGGTTTTATCGCGTTGGTGGAGATAAACACCCTTCAGGGGAAAAAGGGGCAGGTTTAGGAATGGCGATAGTCAATCATATAATTGCAATTTATCACGCAGATATCTCTTTTGCTCGCAGTCATTTAGGTGGGCTTAGAGTTTGTGTAAATTTACCGAGGGGGCTGGATGCTAAGGACTAAGGTCTCTTCGCTGTCTTTCGCGCTTGGTTTGCCTTTGGCGACCTGTAGTTTCGCCTTGTGGGCGGAAGAAAGTTATACCATTATTCTTAAAAATCATTTATTTACTCCAGCACAAGTTGAGGTGCCTGCAAATCGTAAAGTAAAGCTCATCATCGAAAATCAAGACCCTCAGGTTGAAGAGTTTGACAGTTTTGATCTTAATCGTGAAAAAGTGCTTTTTCCGAACCGTAAAAGTGTGATTTATATCGGCCCGCTAGCACCTGGTGAATATAGCTTTTTTGGTGAGTTTTCACCAAATACAGCACAAGGTATCGTTATCGTGAAGGAGCCAACAAATGCTTCTTAATGCGGTGGTAGTGAGCGTGAACCAATTATTACCAGTAACTGTACTTTGGGTACTATTAGCACAATGTACCAATGCTGCTTTACCACTTAAAACGACACTCATCGCGTTGAGTGCGGGGCTAGTCGGCTGTTTTGGCATATGGTTTTTGGGTGGAGAAATAGCCTCGAGTTTTGATTATCGCGGGTTCGAGTTATTGCAAATAGGACTGCTACTCAGTTTATTTTGCTTAATGATTGCAACAAAACGCACCGGACATACGGCCCTTGCTGCCTTGGCCTTTGGACTAGCAGTGGTATTGTACTTGCACCATTTGGCAAGCTTTGCGTTCTCTTATTCGAAGCCAGCGGATGGTCAAACCCTCGCTATTGGCACCTCACTTGGTGTGGGGATCTGTTTGAGCTTTTCTATTCTACTCTTCTTTTTCCTTGATTGGTTAAAGAGTAAGCATTTACCTTGGTTGTTGCTGTTGTTATTGGCTTTACACGGTGCGAGTAAGGTGTCGATTGCATTGGACTTGGCGCTTCAAGTGGACTTAATTAGTGCCGCCAGACTTGAAATAGACTTGCGACAAATTGTGGACGAACACAGTGTTGTTGGTCGAGTGCTAAGAGTATTAGTGGGGTATGAGGCAACACCAAATGCTGCGACGCTTGCAGGGTTTGGAGGCGCGTTGATTACGTTCTTGGGATGTACATATTGGAGAACAGCGCATGCGAAATAATGTTTTACTCGCGTTGCTGGTGAGTTTTTTTGGGGTGGTGGCATTTAGTGCAAAAGCGGATGGTATGGTGGTGGACAAAGTTTATCATCCTTATGTGATGCCGCTTGAGCGTGAGTTGGAGTGGCGACTACTATCTCGCCAAACCGAGCAAGGGAACGTGCTGGCACAGCGTTTAGGGCTTGGTTGGAGTCTCACTGAAACAATGACCATCGAAGGTTACGCGATAGGTGAGCGTGACGATGAGGGCAACTTTGACTTGGCGGCTTACGAGTTAGAGTCGCGGTGGCAATTTGTAGAGCAAGGGCGCTACTGGGCGGATATAGGCATGTTGTTCGAGCTTGAAAAACGCCATAAATTCGATGCCTATGAAGCTACCGCAGGGTTTTTATTTGAGAAGGAATTTGGCCGCACGAGCCTTACCATGAATGCATTTTTGGTGAGGGAGTGGGGTAAGGACATTGAGGATGAATGGGAATCTGAGTTTAGAGCACAACTGCGCTACCGCTTGTATAGTGCTTTTCAGCCAGCAATTGAAGTCTATGTCGGAGAAGACTTTTTTGGTGTTGGCCCAGGGTTTATCGGACTGCATCGATTTGAAGGTCAAAAACAGCTGAAATGGGAAGCGGGTTTTATTTCGGAGATCAGCCAATCTGGCAAAGATCATAGCTTTAGGCTCGCATTGGAATTTGAGTTTTAAGCGCCGCTTTTACTTTGTTTAAATAAAGGGGTGATGCAGCAAAAATGTCATTAGCTTATGCTGCATCTAGCTGCTAACTTTAGAGTCGAACTATAGATATCAAGGAAACGATATGTATCGCACGCTAACTTTATTGGGGTTGTTGTTCGTTAATTGTGCTTATGCACAGATTGCGCTTGAACGCGATATTCAAGAGCACATCGTGGTTGCGAACAAAGTATCTTTGCAGGTTTATCATGTTGCGGGCAATGAACCTGCCGTTGTTTTTGAAAGTGGTTCTGCAGCGCCTGCAATTTATTGGACACCAGTAATGATGGGTCTCGCGCAGCAAGTACCCAATGCATTGGTGGCCTATAACCGTGAAGGTTATGGCAAAAGCGAGCTTAGCCGCAGAGCCTATAGTATTGATACGGATAATCGTAATCTTCGTGAAGTGTTGAGAACGCTTGATATTCGGCCGCCATTTATTTATGTCGGTCATTCATACGCATACTATGTAATGCAAAACTACATCACCTATTATCCAGAGCAAGTTGCAGGCTTGTTGTATGTTGACCCTGTGACCGTTTACTTCATCGATAAAACCCACGCCTTAGCGCAGGATAAGCTACTTAAACCCTTGAGTACTCTGCCAGAAAACACCTTCGGTGAAGCTCTGCGCCGGGAAACTCAAGCGCTAAGTGAAACCGTTGCGAGTATTCGGGCGCACCAAGCACCTGAGCATATTCCGTGTCGTGTTATCGTTGCCCAAAGACCATTTGATCCAACTCAGCGCGATGTTAAAGCATGGCGAGAAGGACAAGAAGCGTTGGCGTCACATTGTGATTCTGAGCTAATTATTGCCGAGGGAAGCGACCACACCGTACCTATGAATGCCCCGCAAGTGGTCGTCGAGCAAGTGGTGCAATTAATTCGGGAATTAGAGTCAAAAAGGCCTCTCTAGCTTTATGAATATTTTATTGCAATCTCTATTATTTACACAGGGTTAGGGGAATAATGTGTTTAAAAAATAGGGTGTTGAAAAAGCCGCCAAAAAAATATTGATATTTGTCATTAGCAAGTCATATTGATGATTAAAAATACATTGACTTAGGGCGGAATCCCTATATGATGTTCATAGACAGAATTTGAGTCAGTGTTTTAAAATCTCCATTACGTTGTTGTATAAGTGTTTGCTTGTAGTAGTACCGTCCTGAAGTTTTATCCACTCTACAAATTTAGGTCTATGCGCCCACATGGGCATAGCTCATCAATGCGCAGCATTGGTTTTTGTTTTTATATCAGGATTAGTATTATGTCTAACACTCTTACAGGTACCGTTAAGTGGTTTAACGAGTCTAAAGGTTTTGGTTTCATCGCTCAAGAAAATGGCCCTGACGTGTTCGCACACTTCAGCGCAATTACAGGTGACGGTTTCCGTACCCTAGCTGAAGGCGACAGAGTAGAGTTCACAGTTACTGACGGCCAGAAAGGTCCTCAAGCTGAGAAAATCGTTAAGCTTTAATCGCTTAATTGATGAAGAAAAAGCAAGCTAAGGCTTGCTTTTTTTGTGCCTGAAATAACATATTAGCTTCGCTAAAATTTTGCTATTTGCTCCCTCAAGTTGGGCAAGTCTTAAGGCAAATTGGTATAAAACGGCTAGACAGATTTAACCCCTCAAGTTGGTATAGTATTTCTATGTGCCTTGGCGAGCTGTTCAAGGGTATTGAACGCCGAAGCATAAATTTTTCGCGATGTTTTGTTGAGCCCGCCGCTGGCTGCTGAAATTTCAAATGTACGCTTCATATCACCAAGCAAATTGATCTTTTCGTGAGTGTTTTCAGTCATTGATATCGGTGCGCCGATAGCCATCATCTGGCCTGAATCAATAAATCCTCCCTCGAATAGCTCTTGGGACATAGCTCGTACTTCTGTCGCTGAAATGTTGTGAACGTTGTATTTGGAGGCAATATTTTGCCAACTATGTTCGGCATTGTTTGCGGTTTGGCTAATGGAGACTTGGGGGTCTCTCTGTACTGCTTCAGCCTCTTTTGGTTGATTCTGGCTATAGCTGTTATAAACAGTTGGAGATCCAACCCTTTGGGTTTGACTAACAAGCATAGGTAATCCTTTATATGATGAAATGCAGATTAATAGCTAAGCAATTGTCGTGCCGCAACATTTTGGGTAGCTGTTCTTAAATCAATAGCGAGTTAAAGAAGAATATAGAGGACGCTCAACTTACTTTTACAGTATCATATGCCCATGATACACAGTCTTAAAAGTGATACGGTTAATTATGTCTTTACCTGCTTGCCCCAAGTGTAATTCTGAATATGTTTATCAAGATCAAAGTCAGCTAATATGCCCTGAATGTGCTTACGAATGGGATCCAAACGCGACTGCTACCGAGGACGACATTCAAGTAAAAGATGCCAATGGCACATTATTGGCCGATGGCGATAAAGTCACTGTGATTAAAGATTTAAAAATCAAAGGCAGCTCTCAAGTCATTAAGATTGGCACTAAGGCCTTGGTAAGGCGCGTGCTCGATAAAAAAGACCACGAACTTGACTGCAAGGTTGATGGCGTTGGCGAAATGATGGTTACGGCGAAGTTTGTGAAGAAAGCGAATACTTAAGTGGATAAGTGTTCAGAGGTTATGGAGTTTTAAAGTTGCTCCACTTCTATTAGACTGATTTGTCTTTTAAGGGGAGTAGCCATAGCTAGTTTCCTCTGCAGAATTAACCGCTTAGGCGGCATCTTTGGAAGGAAAAAATTAGTGATGGTCCTATGAAATACTTCAGGAAAATGATTGAGAAATATGTTCCTGTTCATGATGATGAGTGGGCTAGTGCTTGCGGAATATTTGACATGAAACATGTTAAAAAAGGAACGACGTTACATCATGCAGGCGAAGTGTTTAGTGAAATCTGGTTTATTAAAAGTGGTTTAGCAAGATCATATTTTATTGATGTGAATGGTAAAGAGCATACGTGGCAGCTTTATTTTCGCGGAAAAAGTAAACATGGTTTGAACCACTTTATGGATGATAGTGTAAGTTTTTACGAAAAAAAAGGCTCGATGCTCAACTTTGAAGTTCTTGAAGATTCGGTTTTTTATGTCACATCGTTAGAAGCGCTGGATAAGTTCATATCGCAAGACAAAAAATGGGAGGTTTTGACGAAAGTATGGATACATAGCACTTATTATGCTGCAACATACAAACGAGTCCTTTCTCTCATGTCTGAGACTGCTGCGCAACGGTATGATCGTTTACTTGACGAATACCCTTTCATATTTAAGCAAGTTAAATCCTATCATATAGCCTCTTATCTCGGTGTTGCTCCCCAAACATTGAGTAAATTAAAAAATGAATCTAGGTGAATGAGTTTTGATATTTCGTTGTTTACCATGAGTTTTTTAATGGAGAATAACAATGAATATCGTGCAAAAATTTAATTGTCAAAATGACCAAATCACCCCGCTTCCTACTGATAGCATCTTGAAGGTTAATCGTGTTGCTGAGCCTAGCGTTAAGCATGGACGGGGAATATGATGATAGAGCTTACATCGCTGGGCGCAGAACTTATCTTTATTGGCATTACCTTTTTCCTTATAGGTTTAGTACAAGGTGCATTGATACCAACAGTGAAAAACTCTAGGATGGCGCTCTCTGGTCACTTGACTGCTGTTCAGTGTGGCTTGGCTCTGACTATCTTTGGCATTATTTGGTCTTTAGTTGAGCTGCCTTTATTTTTTGAAGTTTTCGTGGCTTATGGTTCGGTATTGGGATTCATACTTATTTGGCTGGGGATAACAATTGCATCTATAACGGGGGCAAGCAAAGCGCTGCCAATCGCAGGAGCTGGATTTTCAGCAAATATTACAACCGAATCCATAGTTAAGATTATGGTAGGTAGTGGGTCGCTATTGTCACTAACCGCCTGTACAGTGTTGGTTTTTGGATTATTGCTAATACTTGGCTAGTCGCCATAGAGACACGACAAAACCATTCAACCGACTTTATTTTATCTCGCTTTTTGAGCTTGGACCAAGTATCAGCTAGGCTCAAAAAGCGTTGCAACCCAAGGTCTCACAAATAAGGCGCTCATCATATCTGGCGAGCTAAGAGTAAGTACTGTACAAAATGCACTTACTCACTAAGGTTTTTAGGCTAGATTTCTGCAGCGACCACCGAAATCTCAACAAGTAATGCATCACGAGCCATGCTCGCTTCTACACAAGCGCGAGCTGGTGCATAACCTTCAGGCACCCATGCATCCCAAACCTCGTTCATTTCTGCAAAATACTTCATGTCTTTAATATAAATTGTCGCAGAAAGAATGTGTTTGCGGTCGCTCCCTGCTTGAATAAGTAGCTCATCAACTTTCTCAAGCATGGATTCAGTTTGTTCTTTAATTCCTTGCTCGGCGTCTTTACAGACTTGGCCACATAAATAAATAGTACCATTGTGTTTTACAATGCGGCTCATTCGTTGTTTGGTGTCAATTCGTTCAACCACTGTTTTTCCTTTCTAATCGTTACTGTAATCGGCAGGTTTAGGCTGAAATGTTATCTTTTTTTAATAAGATGAGCTACATACTTGGTACTGGTTTTGATGAAAAGTAGCGGCGATTAATTACTACCCATACAAACCAATATACGTGGGAGAATTTTGAATTAAAGCAATTGGGTTTAGCTAGAGTTCCAATACCTTACGATAAGTTTCTGTTTTACTTACTTTCGCAAACGCAATACGTAATCGTTCGACAATGTCGGCTGGTAATTGGTTGTTCGTTGCAAGGTAACCTTTTACCGAGAGTGCTTCCACATCGTATAAAAAGGTAAAGTGGTCGGCAGGAAGGTTAAGCTCCGTGGCCATGGTTTTGATATAACGTGGGTCATCAATCACTAAATCAACGCGATTTGCGACGAGTAACTCATATGACTTTTCGATGTCGCTGGTTTGAATAAAGTTAAACCCGAGCGCTTTAAGTGTGCCTTCGGCGATATCACCACGCTGAACTGCTATTTTGTATTGTTTGGCATCCTCAAGAGATTGGATTTTTATGTCTTCACGATAGCGATTGGTAACAAACCCTAAATGAAACACAGCAACAGGACCAATCCAATGAAAGCTGTCTTCTCTCGCGGGGGTCTTTGCGATGCTATAAATCAAGGTATGTTTGTCATGCTGCGCTAATTTAAAAGCTCTAGCCCAAGGGTAAATAGAAAACTGTCCCTCAAGTTCAGCCGCTTTTAAAATCGCTTTAACCAGATCGGTACTTGAGCCTGCAACTTGGTGGTTTTCTATGGTTTGATTGGGTGGAGAAAGTTCCGTAACAACCTGTAATTTCGCCCATAAGGGCAACGGACTAATCAGTAAAATAAACAGTAGTAGACGTCCAACAACAGCATTCGTCATTACCAAACAACTCCACACATTAATGCGTTAATCTATATTTAGCATAGATGGATTTTATTTTTCCGTCATTAACCATTCGTCGCAAGGCGATATTTATTTCCGTTTGTAACTCAGTTAAATGAGGCTGCAAGCGCATATGTACAGGTAATCGGCTGATTTCATAGCAAGACTGAAATTTGCGATACTTTGGTTGCTTTGAAATATAGTAGTCTGCTGTCACCGAACCAATCATGATGTAGTCTAAACGCTCATGTTCAAGCTGTGCTAGCAGTTCTTTCTCCGATACATTTTCATAAACTACGATCTTGTCTTCTCCTAAGTGCGCTTCAAAATTATCGTAACGATATCCTCTTACTTTGCCGACCAATGTGCCGTAAAACTGCTCAGGCCTATGCTTGCCCACACAGCGAGATTGATATCCAAGCAGCACTTCTGTTGAGAAGGCATAGTCGATGCTGTAAATCCCCGGAACGTCTGCTTCGGCCCGCCATACTTTATTGATCCCAGGTTCAATATCTATTTTACCTTGGTCGAAATAGCGCTGTCCTCTGGCGACAGAGAGCGGCATAAATTCAAATTGGTGTGAAGTCAGTTTTGCCAACTCTTGAAAAATGTCGACAAAAATACCTTTGTGTTTTCCCTGTTCTTCAAAATAGTAAGGAGGATTAGCACCGTGATAGACCAGTACGGTATAGATCTTCGCCTGCGCTAAGCCAGTTATTAGCAGCAGGGAAAGTATTACTATTTGAAAACACCGCATCGTAATCTTCAGGCTAAAGTAAAGGTATCTTCATAATATGCATGATTTTTAAGCGATGCAATTAATCCTTTCCTGATACCGTATCGAGATAAATACACCAGACTGATTAGTTGTCACAAGCTATAAATATGGTGAATACTGCTTATATTATAAATTGTCGACAATTTATAGTCTGGTTGGTTGACGTGCGCGTCAACCAGCACTATATTGTCTACAACTTAAATTACTAAGACTGGTTAACTAATGATGAGCTTTTTTGACGAGCAAGCAGTTACTTCTTCTGATAAAGCATTCTTTCGTATGCGAAAGGAAATTGTAGAAGGTGAAATAGCGGCAGGTTCTAAGCTCAGCGAAATGGAATTGTCGACAAAGTATGAAGTCAGCAGAGCGGTTGTTCGCGAGGCAATTAACCGCTTGGAGTCATGTCACCTAGTTGATCGTAAAGCTAACGTAGGGGCGCGCGTTGTTACCCTCACACCGGAAGGGTTGATGGAGCTTTATCAGATCCGTGAAGCACTAGAAGGTATGGCAGCAAGGCTTGCAGCACAGCACATGACTGATATTGAAATCCAAGACCTAGAAGGTTTGTTGTCGAGTCAATTCGATGAAGTCAAAAACCAACATTCTTATTATCAAGAAGCGGGCGATCTCGATTTTCATTACCGCATTATTCTTGGCAGTAAAAATGCGAGTCTTATCTCTATGCTAGTCAATGGACTGTACCACTTGGTGCGTATGTATCGTGTGCAGTTAGGGATGGCCGGTCCCCGCGTCACCACGGCATTTGACGAGCATAAACATATCGTTCGTGCGATCAGTAACCGCGATCCTGAACTGGCAGAAATACTGATGCGTCGACATATTCAATATTCTAAAAATAATATCGCAACCAAGTTAGCAAGCAATCAATCACACTTTTAAGAGAGAGCATCATCATGAGCGCAGGAAAAAAATTTCGTGAAGCATTAAAAGCCAATAAACCGCTTCAAATCGTCGGCACTATCAACGCATATAGCGCGATGATGGCAAAGAAAATCGGTCATCAAGCTATCTATCTTTCTGGTGGTGGAGTTGCTAATGCATCTTATGGTTTACCTGACTTAGGAATGACATCTCTAAATGATGTAATTGCAGATGTAAGTCGCATTACCTCGGCTTGTGATCTACCTTTAATGGTCGACATTGATACTGGATGGGGCGGCGCATTCAATATTGCAAAAACCATCCGAGATATGGAAAAAGCAGGTGCAGCTGCGGTACATATGGAAGATCAAGTAGCGCAAAAGCGCTGTGGTCACCGCCCAAATAAAGAAATCGTGTCAACCGAAGAAATGGTTGACCGTATTAAAGCAGCAGTTGATGCGCGCACCGACCCTGACTTCTTCATTATGGCAAGAACAGATTCTTTTGCACAAGAAGGGCTAGAAGCGGCAATTGAGCGTGCGAAAGCCTATGTTGCGGCAGGCGCTGATGGTATTTTCGCAGAAGCGGTACAAACTGAAGAACACTATCGTGCATTCAGCGAAGCACTTGATGTGCCCATCCTCGCGAATATCACTGAGTTTGGTAAGACAGAACTTTGGAACAAAGCTGAGCTGGGTGAGTGGGGCGTAGATATGGTGCTTTACCCATTGAGTGCGTTCAGAGCGATGAACAAAGCGGCGGAGCTGGTGTACCAGTCTATTTTAGAAAATGGAGACCAGAAAGCGGTACTCGATACCATGCAAACCCGAATGGATTTGTATGATTACCTTGGCTATCACGATTATGAGCAAAAACTCGATGCATTATTCGCCGAAGGTAAAAATAAGTAAAAAATTAAAGCTGTTGAGGGTTACTCAGCAGCACAAAATATCAATACCCAGCAGGTAAAAAATTCAGGAGACAATAATATGGCTAAAGTACTAAGTGGCGCGGGCCTTCGTGGTCAAGTAGCAGGAAAAACAGCACTATCAACAGTAGGTAAGTCGGGCTCAGGTTTGACTTATCGTGGTTACGATGTAAAGGATCTAGCTGAAAATTGTCAGTTTGAAGAGGTGGCTCACCTTATCCTTAAAGGTAACTTACCAAATCAAGCTGAACTAGACGCTTATAAAAGCGAGCTAAAAGCAATGCGCGGTTTACCGCAGGCATTAAAAGAAGTATTAGAACGTATTCCTGCTGATGCACACCCAATGGACGTATTACGTACGGGTTGTTCAATGCTTGGTAACCTTGAAGGTGAAGCAAGCTTTGATGAGCAAGGTAAAGTAACCGATCGCATGCTAGCAAGTTTTCCAAGCATTATTTGTTATTGGTATCGCTTTAGCCATGATGGCGTTCGTATTGATGTGGAGACGGATGACGATTCAATCGGTGCACATTTCTTACACTTATTGCACGGCGAAAAACCAAGTGAGCTACATGAGCGTGTGATGCACGTATCACTTATTCTTTATGCAGAGCACGAGTTTAACGCATCAACCTTTACAGCGCGTGTTTGTGCGTCAACGCTTTCTGATATGCATTCATGTATTACTGGTGCGATTGGCTCTCTACGTGGCCCACTTCACGGTGGCGCAAACGAAGCGGCAATGGAAATGATTGAGCGCTTTGAATCTGCGGATCACGCAGAGCAAGAAATGATGGGTATGCTTGAGCGTAAAGAGAAGATCATGGGCTTTGGTCACGCTATCTATTCAGAATGTGACCCTCGTAACGAAATCATCAAACGTTGGTCTGAAAAACTAGCGGCAGATGTGGGTGATACGGTACTTTACCCTGTATCTGTACGCTGTGAAGAAGTCATGTGGCGCGAGAAAAAACTATTCTGTAATGCCGATTTCTTCCATGCATCAGCTTATAACTTCATGAAGATCCCGACTAAATTGTTCACACCAATCTTTGTTATGTCACGCTTAACAGGTTGGGCTGCACACGTTATGGAGCAGCGCGCAGATAACCGTATCATTCGTCCATCGGCGGAATATACTGGCGAGGAGCTACGCCCAGTTCCTGCCATTTCTGAGCGTTAATCGAACACTGTTCGAATCTATTCTGGCGGTCGCCATGGCCGCCTGTTCTCCGTCACCGATTGTTGGAAGTTGTTATGAATACTCAATTCCGTAAACGTTTACCTGATTCTGAGCTTTGCTATTACGATACAAAAGAAGCGGTAGAAGCCATCAAACCAGGTAGCTACGAGACTTTACCTTATACCTCGCGTGTGCTTGCTGAAAACTTAGTACGCCGCGCTGAGCCTGAAAAACTCAATGATTATCTTGAACAGATCATCGAGCGTCGTCGCGATTTGGACTTCCCGTGGTTTCCTGCTCGCGTAGTGTGCCACGATATTTTGGGTCAAACTGCTTTAGTCGACCTTGCGGGTCTGCGTGATGCTATCGCTGAAAAAGGCGGCGATCCGGCTAAAGTCAATCCAGTCGTACCGACTCAGCTGATTGTGGATCACAGCTTAGCTGTAGAGCACGCCGGTTATGAAGAAGATGCATTTGAGAAAAACCGCGCGATTGAAGACCGTCGGAATGACGACCGTTTTCACTTTATCAACTGGACCAAAACGGCATTTAAAAACGTTGATGTGATCCCGCCAGGCAACGGTATTTTGCACCAAATCAATTTGGAAAAAATGTCGCCAGTTATTCAAGCGCGCGACGGTGTTGCCTTCCCTGATACGCTTGTTGGCACCGACAGCCACACGCCACACGTTGATGCACTCGGTGTTATCGCCGTTGGTGTGGGTGGCCTTGAAGCGGAAAGCGTGATGCTTGGTCGTGCGTCTTACATGCGATTGCCTGATATTGTTGGTGTTGAAATCATTGGTAAACGCCAACCGGGGATCACCGCAACAGATATCGTACTGGCGATCACTGAGTTTTTACGTAAAGAGCGCGTCGTTTCTAGCTACTTAGAATTCTTTGGTGAAGGTACGCAAGACCTTAATTTAGGTGACCGTGCGACAATTTCAAACATGACACCAGAGTATGGCGCAACCGCAGCCATGTTCTACATCGATGAGCAAACCATTGATTATTTGAAGCTCACAGGCCGTGATGACGAGCAAATTAAGCTGGTGGAAAAATACGCTAAGCTAACTGGGCTTTGGGCTGATTCCCTAGAAAACGTGAAGTACGAGCGTGTACTTACGTTTGATTTGTCGACGGTGACGCGTAATATTGCAGGTCCTTCAAATCCGCATCGTCGCGTTGCAACTAACGACCTGGCTAATCAAGGTATCGTTAAAGAGATTGAAGCGCCAAAAGATGGCTTGATGCCTGATGGTGCGGTGATCATCGCTGCGATCACCAGCTGTACGAATACCAGTAACCCACGTAACGTAGTTGCCGCAGGCTTGCTGGCACGTAATGCCAATAAATTAGGTCTTGCTCGTAAACCTTGGGTGAAAACGTCTTTTGCACCGGGGTCAAAAGCAGTACGTTCTTATATGGAAGAGGCAAAGCTCCTACCTGAACTTGAGCAGCTCGGTTTCGGTGTCGTTGCCTTTGCTTGTACGACTTGTAATGGCATGAGTGGCGCACTCGATCCGAAAATTCAACAAGAAGTGATTGACCGTGATTTATACTCAACGGCAGTGTTATCGGGTAACCGTAACTTTGACGGTCGAATTCACCCTTATGCAAAACAAGCCTTCTTAGCTTCACCGCCGTTGGTTGTGGCCTATGCAATTGCAGGCACCGTGCGTTTTGATATTGAAAATGGTGTCTTAGGTCGCGATCAAGAGGGCAATCCAGTCACGCTTAAAGATATCTGGCCAAGCGATGAAGAAATCGATGCAGTGATCAAAGAAAGCGTAAAACCAGAGCAATTCCGCGCCGTTTATGAGCCAATGTTTGACCTCACGGTAGACTATGGAGAAGACAACGACCCACTTTATCAGTGGCGTCCAACGAGTACCTATATTCGTCGCCCTCCTTATTGGGAAGGGGCACTCGCGAGCGAGCGTACCATGAAAGGCATGCGTCCATTAGCGATTTTAGGTGACAACATCACGACTGACCATTTGTCGCCATCGAATGCGATTTTGGCAAGCAGTGCGGCGGGTGAATATCTGGCCAAAATGGGCTTACCAGAGGAAGATTTCAACTCATACGCGACACACCGAGGTGATCACTTAACGGCGCAGCGTGCGACGTTCGCCAACCCCAAACTGTTAAACGAAATGGTGGTAGAAAACGGTGAAGTAGTACAAGGGTCACTGGCGCGTGTTGAGCCTGAAGGCAAAGTCACCAGAATGTGGGAAGCCATCGAAACCTATATGGAGCGTAAACAACCGCTGATCATCGTTGCTGGCGCAGATTACGGCCAAGGTTCGTCTCGTGACTGGGCTGCAAAAGGTGTGCGCTTAGCCGGGGTTGAGGTTATCGCAGCGGAAGGGTTTGAGCGTATTCACCGTACTAACTTAATCGGTATGGGAGTACTACCGCTTGAGTTTAAAGCGGGCACGACCCGTAAAACGCTTGAACTCGATGGTACAGAAACCTATGACGTTGAGGGTGAACCGGCACCTGGCGCTACTTTAACTCTTGTGATTAATCGTCAAAGTGGTGAGCGCGTAGAGGTGCCTGTGACTTGTCGATTAGATACCTTTGAAGAAGTGTCTATTTACTCTGCTGGCGGCGTGTTACAACGCTTTGCTCAAGACTTCCTAGAAGCGGAAGGCGTATAACCATGAGCCAATTTAAGCCGCAAATTAAAATTCCCGCCACTTATATGCGTGGCGGCACCTCTAAAGGGGTGTTCTTTAATTTAACGGATTTACCCGAGTATGCTCAGCAACCGGGTGAAGCGCGAGATAATTTGCTGTTACGTGTGATTGGCAGCCCAGATCCCTATGGTAAACATACCGATGGCATGGGCGGTGCAACTTCCAGTACCAGCAAAACCGTGATTTTAAGTAAAAGCGACAAAGCCGACCATGACGTGAATTATCTTTTTGGTCAGGTTGCTATCGACAAACCATTTATTGATTGGAGCGGAAACTGTGGCAATTTAACGGCTGCGGTGGGGGCATTTGCAATCAGCAACGGCTTAGTCGACGCGAATAAAGTGCCAGAGAACGGTGTTGCTGTCGTTAAAATCTGGCAGGTGAATATTAGCAAAACCATAGTAGCGCATGTTCCAATCAGCAATGGAGAAGTGCAAGAGACGGGCGACTTTGAACTGGATGGCGTAACTTTCCCAGCAGCAGAAGTGGTGGTTGAGTTTATGGATCCAAGCGATCCAGATGTTGATATGTTTCCGTCGGGCAATCTCGTCGATACGTTAACTGTGCCTGATGAAGGCACCTTTGAAGTGACCATGATAAGTGCCGGGATCCCAACGCTTTTCTTCCGTGCTTCCGATTTAGGTTATGAAGGTACTGAGTTACAAGAAGCGATTAATGGAGACTCAGCTGCACTAGAGCGATTTGAAAAGATCCGTGCTTATGGCGCAGTTAAAATGGGTTTAATAGGTCATATTGACGAAGCGAAAGTTCGCCAACATACCCCAAAGATTGCTTTTGTTGCACCTGCTAAATCTTATGCTGCGTCGAGCGGTAAAGCGGTGGAAGCCAATGCCATTGATTTAAACGTTCGCGCCTTATCCATGGGTAAGTTACACCATGCGATGATGGGCACTGCCGCTGTGGCGATAGCAACCGCGGCAGCAATTCCTGGCACCCTAGTTAACGAAGCGGCAGGTGGCGGTGATCTTAACTCCGTAACCTTTGGACATCCGTCAGGCACCTTAAAGGTTGGCGCTGAAGCACTACAAGAGTCTGGCCGTTGGCAAGCTAAAAAAGCCGTCATGAGCCGCAGCGCTCGCGTGCTAATGGAAGGCCGAGTTTGCGTCCCAGAGGCGTAGCAGCATACTAAATTAAAGGCTCTATTCCCAGGAGCCTTATTTTCAAGATAAGAAAACTCCCGAGTTGTTGCTTGGTCGTGAAAGTGTGCCTGCCATTCGGCTTCTTCTTTGATTTCCACCATGCAGACTTGTAATTCATAAGGACGATATGATGTTTGAAGCTTTACTTTCTGTGGCAATCACAACCGCGGTATTACTTGGCTCACCCGGTCCTGCGCCACTTGCACTGGCTGCGACGGGGGCGAGTCAAGGTGTTAAAAAAGGTTTCCCGTTCTTAGCTGGTATTTTGGCAGGACTGCTTGTCGCGGTGATCTTTGCAGCCACTGGGGTTGCAGGGTTACTGGTTAGTCATCCCCAAGTGACACTCATGCTCAAATGGCTTGCAGCCGCCTACTTAATTTATGTAGCCTACAAAATTGCAGCAAACAACGCGGCGCTTGGCAGTGCAGGTGTGCAGCTACCGAGCTTTAAAGATGGGTTTATTCTTAACCTCCTCAACCCCAAAGCCTACGCCGCGTGTATCGCTATTTTTGCGACGGCTTCGGTGCCGGCAAGCTCAAATCTAGTTGCTACGTTACTTGCCGCTAGCGTGTGCTACGTAGTGGCGATAGTGGTCGACACAATATGGCTGGCATTAGGTGGTGTGATTTTTAAAACGCTGAAAGATGAAACCGTGCTCAAGCGGATCCGAGTTAGCTTTGCGTTAACTTTAGTTGTACTTGTTCTTTACGGGCTATTTGTCGTTTGAGTTTGATGGGAAGTCACTGGCATAGCTTTTAGGCTTAAATAGGTGTAATAATCTAAGTTATGTATCCGCCACTCAAAAAAGCCAATGATCGTTCCACCAGGTGAAAAAGACATCCCCATAAGTGATATCCGTGTTGAGTTTTCGGACTCAGCGTTTGCTTTGAGAACGTTAAGAATAGGGGAATATAAACGGTTGGAGCGTCTGTTTTCGCTTAGATATGGTGATGAGTACGATGCCGAAGAGTTATTAAAGTTACGACAACAAAGAGTGCTAGTACCTTTTTTACAAGCTACTGAAGATAAATCAAAGCACTGTATTTGTGTGCGACAAACTCAAACGCGCGAAATGCTTGGCATGATCTTAATTACAGTCGATGACTCAGCGGCGAAAAAAGTATTAGTAGAAGAGAGTTGGTTTATCCACGATGCCCTGTATGACAAGGTGTTTTGTGTACTGGTGACAGAGTATTTGAATACGCTAGGCTTCGCTTTAGTTGAATTTAGAGTCGACGAGCGTAATGATTTAGTACGCCGGTTGGTTGAGCAACTTGGTGCTCACTTTGATGGCATATTACGTCGTGAAGGTGTTTATCGGAACGAGTGCTTCAACCTTGCTGTGTACTCTATTTCTCAGGAAGAGTGGCAGTGCGTTGTTCCTCTGTATTCTATTTACAAAGCATTGCCGCAATAATAATGAAGTTTAAAGTGTGCATTTATGGAAAGTAAACCAAAGTATCGGCTGGGTCCGTTAGCGCGACTAGCTCGGCAACTTGATAATGACGCATGTTCCGGTATTAGATTCCGTTTCACACTCAATTACACCACTAAAATACTGAGTGACAATAGCGAGTGCAACGCTTAGCCCTAAGCCCAAGCCTTTTTGGGTGCGATTACCGACGACAAAGGGATCAAATACTTTATCTTTGATTTCATGTGGAATACCGCTGCCGTTGTCCGTGACTTTAATCGTATATCCAAGTTTTGAGACTTGAGCTGATATAATCACACACGGGCTTTGCACTGAGTTATCAGCAAAGGCGTGGTAAAACGCATTTTCTATTACAGGTTGGAAAATCTGCTGTAATAACCTCTCTGGGGCGGTGATAGCAAGTGCTTCGGGAATATCGAGGGTAATATCAATATGTGGGTGTTGATTGGCAAGCTCATTCACACATCGTGTGATAAGTGGCTGTAAGTAAACTGGCTTTACTTCTCCTTCAAATCCAGTATTGGTGATGATTTTGAGCTTGTCGATAATACCGGTGATCCGCTCGGTACTATTGACGACGAGCTTGGCACAGCTTTCAATATTTTCTATCGAATGCAATAAAGCAGATTTGGCGATTTCATTTTTATTTACCCTTTGTCTTACCCCTTCAACGAGCAATAGTTGGTTACTGGAAGCAGTCATCGCGACGCCAATCGGCGTGTTAATCTCATGGGCAAGTCCTGGGATCAATCGCACCAGCGTTGCTGACTTTTCGGCGTTTATCAGGCGTTTTTGAGTCTCACTGAGTTCACTGATCGCGTGATTAAGTGCTTTGTTTTTTTCTATTAACTCTTCAGTTTGGCTTTTTACCTCCGTATTTAGATAATCAATAATACTTTTACGGATGGCCGAACGAGAGTTGTACAACGCGATGAGGCTAAGTAATAGCAAGATAAAACAAACAAACGCGGCACCATAATAGGACTTTACCTTTTTATTGCTGCTTGCAAGGAGTGAACTGAAATCCTGCTCTCTGCGTTCTAAAAAGGCATTGATGTGCGTCATTATTTGTACTTTACTTTGGAGGTAAGCCTCGCTGTACAAAATCTTGAGGGCCTGTTGATTTTTCCCTGCTGCCACGAGTTCGAAGGCTTCACGCTCAAGTGACACGAGTGCTTCACTTTTATCCTCTGCATTTCGCAACATAGTTAATTCATCCGTAGAAACCCCGTTTTCTAATAATAATGTCAGCAGTGCTTGTGGTGCTTCTTTTTCAAATGGCGCCTGACCTTCTTTGACCAGTAACATGTCCCAATAGACGCGGTGCAAATGCTTAGGGCGGGGGGAAGTGCCGTTACGGATCGTTAAGATCTCATCAAAAAATTGCTTAAACTTAGGGTTGCCCGTGGCGGCATAAGCCCGTGCCATCATGGTGAGTTGATCTGAGCTGAGTCTTAACTCTTGGGATAACCGAACAAGATTAAAATTCCTTTCTATTTCTTGCTCTTGCGCTTCTTTATTGACGAATGCTAAAAACGTGAACACCACAGAAAGAAAAAAAAGCAGCATGGAGAGCGCTGATATATGGTAGAAGTACTTAAAGCTAAACGACTGACTTGGGTGAAGTATGTTGCTTTGACTGGCTGCCATGTATTCAACGTTGTTAAGACTCGAATACACAAAGTATAGTTAACCTAAGCTCGGAATAACAATTTGTTCTCTGGCCGTTGTCATTCTGCGCTCTGGTTGATCGTTCTAGGCTTTTGTCACTTTGCCGAAGTGAGAAAGCAGCCAAATGGATAACAAGTATTTGGCTGCTCGATGGGTCTAGTCGAAAGTAAGTACGATCCTGCCGTTAATGTCGCTATTGAGCATATCGTTAAATATATCGTTGATTTGCTCGAGTGGCTTGGTTTCAATAATGGCTTTTACCTTGCCCTCAGCAGCAAACTGCAAGCATTCAGTGAGGTCTTGACGAGTACCAACAATACTGCCAACAACACTGATACCTTTAAGAACGGTATCAAATATAGGAATAGGCATTTCTTCAGGTGGTAAGCCAACGAGCACACAAGTACCGCCGCGCTTTACGCTGTTAAATGATGTCGTAAAGGCTGGCTTTGAGACCGCGGTACAAACTACGGCTTGGACTCCACCTAGCTTATTTTGCATTAACTCTGCGGGATCATTGTGCTTAAAGTCGATACATAAATCGGCGCCAAGATCTTTTGCCAGTGCTAACTTTGACTCACCAGTATCAACCGCAACTACATTCAGCCCCATTGCTTTGGCGTATTGCACTGCTAAGTGACCAAGGCCCCCTACACCAATAATGGCAACCCATTCACCGGGTTTAGCTTTCGATACTTTTAGTGCTTTATAGGTGGTGACGCCCGCGCAGAATAGAGGTGCGGCATCGACAAATGATAAGCCTTCAGGGATTTTTACTACGTAGTTGGCATCGGCTTTACAGTATTGTGCGTAACCGCCGTCGACGGAATAGCCACTATTTAACTGCTCTGGACATAAGTTTTCGTCCCCTTTTAGGCAGTGTTCACAATGACCGCAGGCGCTGTGAAGCCAAGGTACACCCACTCTATCACCAACGGCTAAATGTTTAACATCGTCAGCTTTTGCGATAACGGTACCCACACCTTCGTGACCAGGCACTAGTGGTAATTTAGGCTTAACAGGCCAGTCGCCATGACAGGCGTGTAAGTCGGTGTGGCAAACACCACAGGCGGCTATTTCAACGATGACCGATCCTTGAGTAAGTTGCGGTTTTTCAATTTCTTGAATTTCTAACGGTTGTTTAAATTGGTGCACTAACGCTGCTTTCATCTTTTTGCTCCTTGATTGAGTCGATAGTAGCTTAGCAGCTATAACTAGAAACAATTTGATCCGAAACAATGAATAAGATGAGAGTAAATAAAAATGGCGAGCACAATGCTCGCCATTTCATTACTTAATTACAAAAAGTAGGGTGTTATTTTCTTCTACGTAGCAGCGCAAGTGGTGCTGCTAGTAGTAACCAAAATAGTGAACCACTTGAAGATTTTGATGGTGTTGGCGTAGGCGTTGGATCTGGAGTCGGCTGTTCTGACTCTTCATCCATTAAGTTTGTTACCTCGACCATAATTTTCGCAGGCTCAGATACATTACCACCGGTATCAGTCGCCACGACTTCAAGCTCAACGCTTTCTAGTCCTGAGTCGAAGTCTAGTTGCTCGCTGTTGGCGACAATGACCTGTCCTGATGAATTAACCGTGATAGCTGAAGAAGTTGAAGCAATAACAATAAACTCAGAAACTGGGTTCGCAAAGTCAGATGCATATTCAACCTCTAGTTGGCCAATAACGGTATCGACCGCTGTATTTTCCTCGACTGAGAATGACTGATCAGCGGTGATGATTGGCGCTTTCGCTGATTCTTCTGACGGAGAAACAATAACTGGTACCGCCCCGTTACTTGATAGAATCATGAAATCATTGTCGGAGAAAGTTAGGTTTGCTGACTCACCAGGTGCAAGCTCTGTCACTTCATTACCAGCATCATCAACGAGCATAGCTAAACCTTCCGCTTCAGTTGTAGCTACTTCCATTGCTGGTGCTTTTATCATGAAACTATCAGCGAACATTTCGTCTAGAGAATTTGATGGGATCGGCATCCAAGTCTCTTCTTCCGTGCGGAAGCGAATTTTGGCTTCCACTCCAGTTGCGACCTGCTCGGCTGTAAGTCCAAATGCATCGGCACAACTGCTCATGGTGACGAAATTATTACCTGATGCAAAATTAATATTAGTAACAAAGCCGCTTCCTGAACCATAACCATGAGTAAATGAGATAGCGCTACCCGATAGGAAATTGCCAAACCATTCTTGCTTGCCGTTTTGAACAGTTACATCATAAGTGCCATCTGGCGACGTTCCACCTTCAGCTGGCAAATCGAAATCAGCCATAAAGCCACCTTGATAAGTGTGGATAATAGGTTGATTAGTAACTATGGTAGTGAATAACATGTAACCGGTATCACAAACGCTAGTTGGGACCGAAGTTGTTTCTACAGAAGCACCGATTATATCTAAACGTTCGCTATCACCTGCTTCATCTTTTGCAACAGTTGGAGCAAAAAATGGCTCTAAAGTCGCAGCGCCAGTATTGGTTAATACGTGTCTAGCACCTTGGTCATCGACGACAGGCATGACTTTCGCATTCGCGGCGGCTTTTGGTAGCACATGATAAACCAAGTGCAGCGCTTTTGCGTCGCCAGATATAAAGTTCAATGCACCATCAAGCTCTAACGTTGTAAGGTCGTGTGTTGCATCCAAGAATGCCATGTTGGCAGAAGTTAATGTCCATTCAGGCAGTTTAGTTGGATCTATAGTTGCTGTGACGTCAAACGAAATGGTTTGTCCAGCAGGAACGGTGATCGACTCAGGAAAGGTCATACTAAGTGCACCACGCTCTGCGTCGTCAGCAAATCGCTGCTCATATGCCAATGTATAGGTCTGTTCTTGGTTCGAGAAGTTTTTAACGACTACCTTTTTGGTGATAGATGAAGTTTCAGATAGTGAAACCAAGCCAAATGATAGCGCCGCTTGCATCGTATCTTCAGCCCATGCTGCAACCGGAAGGTTTGCCGCTTTTTCAACATCTACAAGACCTGAACCAATAAAGCTGATTGGTGCAAGCGCTGCATTTGGGTTTTGCGAGCGAGGTTCCATGGTAACATCTAAGTTAGCCGCGTTCATTAACGTTGCTTTTAGCTCAAAACCACTGCGATTTGGTAGCGCTTCTTTAAGCATACTCATGGCACCAGCTGTAATAGGGCCAGAGAATGAAGTTCCACTTGCTGGAGTAAGTCCATCACCAAGGCCCGGATGTGCAGTCATAATGCTAACACCTGGCGCTGTGATTTCAGGTTTTAATCTTCCGCTGATAGAAGGTCCGCGAGAGGTGAATGACGCGATCATGCCTTCTTTTAGAATGATTGTGGCACTCACATTATAGGCAACATTGTTTCCTGCTAGTAACTGTTGTTTAAGTGCTTTACCTTGGCTATAGCTCAAACCAATTGTCGGGATCTCAATACCTGGAGCACTGCCACCTGGTTCAGTTGGACCACCACCTTCAACATTATTGGCGATCATCACCAACTTAGCGCCTTTCGCTTGGGCGTTTAGCACTTTTTGAGTGAAGTTACAGCCGCCTCGGTCAACTAGGACAGCTTTTCCCGTAAAGTCGACGTCGTCTGCAAAAGGATCGCAAGCAATAGATGTGGCATCTCCTCGGTCATTCTTTTCAGTCTCAACAAATGCTAGAGGGGTTGTGTCACTACTAAATTCAAACTCTTCAAAGCCCTCTGGGTTAAAACCTGCCGCACCTGCTTCAGCCGTTTCACCCATCAAGGTCGCTAAAATGTGCTGACCTTTTATGACAGAGTGCTCCATAGCACCAACAGAAAGTGCATTATCTGTTGTACTTGGTCCACCAACTATAAATGGTGTAGGGCCATCATTACCTGCAGAGATAACAACGTTAGTACCTAGCATCACGGCTTTATCGATAAGTTCTTGAACTGCACCTGCACGATTATCGCCAAAGTCTCCGCCTAGTGACATGTTAACAACATCTACTCTGTCAGAAATATCACCGTCCCCATTGGGATCCATTGCAGATTCCAACGCTAAAAGTTGAGCCAAGCCAGGGCAAGTTTCTGCACAGACGGAGTAAACAAATAATTCAACGTTTGGTGCGATACCTGTTACTGAATGGGAAACGTGTGTGCCGTGGTTAGTACCTGCATCAATTGGATCTGGATCGTTGTTGATAAAGTCATATCCACCTAATACTAAGCCTTGTGGCCAAGCCGGCGTATCTGCAGGGTTGCTTGCAGCCGCTTCATAAGCTTCAACTGTGCCAGGGCCACCAAACGCTTGGTGGGTGTAATCAATACCCGTATCAAGCACAGCAACACGAACTCCTTCACCTGTAACTTCACCAGTGGAAACTAAAGGCGTTGCCTTTATGTAGTCAGCACTGTCTGCCACATTCAATTTATAATCAAATACAGGTAACACAGAATGTACTAATGGATTGTGTAGTAGTTTGTTAACTTCAGCTTCTTTGCCATTGACGATAATTGCATTAGATAGCTTAGACGTTTTAGCGACAACCTGCAGCGTAGGACTAGTGCTAGCGATTGCGGTTTCTACACTTTGTTGAGCTTGCTGAATACTTGATGTTGCATTTTTGACGTTAATACCAGCAAGGCTTTGTTCTGCAATAGAAGGTGTGTGTAATTTAACTAACCACGTAACAACGTTGAGAGTCGATTTTCTTGTCTTTTTGTTTTTAAAATCGGGATATTGGCTTTGTAAAGGAGGTTTGTTTTCAAAATTATATTGATTGTATGTAGCTGCGGTAACGGTATAAGAAGATAAAGCGGTCACTACGGCGATTGCGAGTGCTGACTTATTTAGAGTTGACATCGGATTTCCCCATCATACTTGTTATGATTTTTATTTGTTTTGTTTACATCCCAGATCAGGATTTGAACAAATATAGTTCCTTTTTGGGTGTCATTTCAACTTTTTGTTACGGAAAATGGGATTTTTCACTTTTTTAATTCTTCTGTCATTAACAATTTCATGACGTAGGATCATAAAATGGGGAATATGTCTTTTCTCATTGTTTCGAACGTTGCTGAGATGGTGAAGCCAAAATGCATTAGCAACACAGCAAGTTAATTGAATATTTCTATTGCTAATATTTTCACACTATTCTTAAATAATAATTCATTAAAAAGAAGTCGTTAGCCCAATAAATCTTATATATCACAGGAAAGAAAATGGATCTTAAGAGCTTTAATCTCGGATGTTTAGCAGGAATTTTTTCCGCAAATAAGCAGTCTCCTGAATTGACTGTATTGTTTGACGAGTTCGTGCAATGTTTTGGTAAATTGAGTGGTGTTGATACTCAGTTTGATATGAATGATTGGAGTAGTGTTCACACTGAGTATGGTGTAGCCATTTCCCCTGTTCAGGCCGCTAAATGTTCTCAAGAGCAGCTGCGTAGTTTGGTTTTTATGCAGGGCGTAAAAGCAGCGATTGAAGATAAATTGAGTGAAGGCTTATCCGAAGTGCGTATTTTATACGCAGGCACCGGTCCCTACGCCACGCTATTGCTTCCATTGTTAGCACTACACCCCAGTCTTCCTATAAAAGCTACCCTACTTGATATACACCCAGAAAATGTCGTAGCGGTGAAAAAGTTAATTGATACTTTTGATGTCGAGCACTGTATCGAACAGCTGGTTTGTTGCGATGCATTAAAATGGCAGGGTGAAGAAAAATGTAGCTTTGATATCGTGATTTCCGAGACGATGACGGCACTACTAAAAAGAGAGCCACAAGTTTGGATCTTCAAGCATCTATTTCCCTACCTCAAAGAAGACGGTATTTTGATCCCTGAGTCTATCGCATTATCGGCAACATTAAATAGAAAAGGGGAGCAAATACACATTGGAGAATTTTTTAACTTACAGAAATCTTCGGTACAGAAACTCAGTGGTGGTGACGATACGCTATTAAGTGGAAAGCTGGTTATCCCAAATAGCCACCAGCCAGGAGATAGCTTTAAGTTGCAAACTGATATCGTCGTTTATGATCGCTACGTACTTGGTGAAAATGAATGCAGTCTCAATATTCCGTTTACCATCCCATGTGAAGCAACTAATTTATCAGCTGGCGCTATTGTCAAATATGCATACGTCAATTATGAATCTCCCGAGTTCGTGTTTGACTTCCCATCACCGCCGAGTTTCGTGCAAGATAATTGCCTTGCACCCCTAGATGAGCAGGGGAAGCTTGGCCTTGTTGGAATAAAAAGTGTTTTTCAGCATTCTCAGCTCATCAAGTATGGTAAGAATGTGGCTATGCCTGAAAACCTTTGGTTATGTCAGCAAGCTTTATGTGATGTTTTTAATGTTTCGCTTCAAGATTGGCTAGCGAAGCTCTATCAATCCGTTACTTTAGAGGCTTTTGAAGAGTGGCTAATGGAACAAGAATCGAGATTACAGGATAGCCCTTTTATTAGTGAACTGAATTCAAAACTTCTACTTAAGTATAAAAGCGAATGAGATGGTCACATTAGTTCGAGGTGTTTTTACACAACTTCCAGCTTTGAGCAAAATGGAGAATGCGGATGATAATAAGGAATTTATCTTGAGCAATTCGCTGCTTGCTCATCAGCAGTTATTTTCTGAATCCAACATACACTACTTAACAATCCACTCAGGCAGTGAAATAGTTGGCTTTATTATTTTAGCCGTTGAACCAGAACTGAAAAGTGTTGAATTTCGCCGGATTGTGGTTGCTAAAAAGGGGTTGGGAATAGGACAAGAAGCGATAAAACAGATGGAAAAATACGTGTTAGAGGAGTTGTGTATAACGCGCATTTGGCTAGATGTTTTTGCAGATAATACTCGAGCGCAATACATATACCAAAAGCTTGGATATCAGCAGTTCGATACGATGCTTTACGATAATAGAATCCTGTTACTATTCGAAAAGCACTTACACTAATGGCTAAATCAAGTAACGAAAATTATCAAAAATGGTTAGCTGTATATGGGCGGTTAGTTGACTTCTCACACGATGACTGGCTACTTATGGCTCCGCATATAAAAATCGGTCATATCTCAGCCGATACGATATTATTCGCGCAAGGTGAGAAAATCTCGAGTGTTTACTTTTTATTAGCGGGATATGGACGCTATTTCTACCTAGATGAAAAGGGTAATGAACGGAATAAATCTCTGTTACAAAAGAGCGGGGCATTTTCTTGTTTATCTTGTTACCTGGAAGATCAGCCAAGTCCATTTTCAACGCAAGCGCTAACAGACTGTGTGATTGCCGAAATTCGCTATGCTGACCTAGTCACTGTATCTGAGCAAAACCTCAACTGGGGGCGGTTTGTACGCAAAATGTATGAACAGTTGGTACTTAAAAAAGAGAAACGCGAAGCAGCGTTACTCCAGTTAAGTGCAAAGGAAAGGTACTTACGCTTTACCCAAGAAAATCAAGCATTAAGCCGCTCGGTTGCATTGCGCCATATCGCGATGTATCTCGGGATCACGGATGTGTCACTGTCGAGAATTAGAAAAGAGCTTGGCTTAACATAGGTTAAGGCACTGCAACAAAATTCGCATTACCTTATCTTTAATTTTTGTCCTACAGATAAGGAATAACATCGTGAAAAAGCTACTGCCTCCTATTTTACTGTTTTTATTTGTCATATTGATGCCTGTGGTGTGTTGGTTGACTGCTGCACCACATTTTATTTATTACCCTTTCAATCTGTTAGGGTTAGTACCGATTGTTTTGGGGCTTGCACTGGCCAAGTCGGGCAGCACGATATTCGCGAAGGAAGAAACCAATATTATGACTTTCAATAAGCCTGATAAATTAGTAGAGGCTGGGATATTTCAATATACCCGTAATCCCATGTACCTAGGCTTTGTCATTGCACTACTGGGCTATGCTGTATTAATCGGTGGTGCACTCGTGTCATTTTTATTTGTGATTGTTTTTTTACTTATTACAGACAGATGGTACATTCGGTTTGAAGAAAAGATGATGGAACAAACTTTTGGAGATGCCTATTTACGCTATCAAAGGAGAGTGCGTCGTTGGCTTTAAATTCCAAGCATAAATGAGGATAAAATGAAAATGGTGCAAGATATTGATTATTCAAAATCCCTACAAACAATCGTTGGAAAAGTGGTTAGGGTGTATCAATCTGGAGATATGCTTACCCAAGATCATCAACCTCAGCGACTTAATATTGAGTTAAACGACGCGCAACAGGTCGTGCGTATGTGGTGGGGATAGCCCCACCCAGTTTGTATATTGATTGATGAAGATGATGTATTTCGTCCAATAAAATGACTAAAGGTAACAAGATGCATATTGGCCTAGTTAAGGTATTTTTTGTTTTAGCCACGCTCACGAGCCTAGCTGTCTATGCCGTTAGCTACGATGAAATAACAGATATAGATGCGCTAGCGGCGCATTTTGATGAGCCCACTTTTGAACAACACTTCTTAGAAGAAGGCATGGAGTTTATTTGGTTTTACTTTAAGGATATTGACCATTCCTTTTTAGTTAATACCGAAACGGGAGGGGTCTGCCATCATTTTAAAGGCAAAAAGAGAGAGTCTTGTTTTCCGGCAAGTTATTTTGAGTAAATCTATTTAAAGGAGCTGCGATGTCACACTCAAGTTGTAATTTGGTCCAATCTCCTTGCATCAGAAAGTGTTGTTTGGATGATAAAGATGTGTGCTTAGGTTGCTTTAGAACGTTGAATGAAATCACCAGTTGGACAAGTTACAGCGAAGATGAAAAGCTCAAAGTCTTAGCGCATTGTACGAGGCGCAAACAGCAACATGCTCAGAAATATCAAGGAAATTAAGTGAAATTGGTGATTGGGACCGAATCAACTTGGTCATTAAGAGCGCTTTTATGTGCGTCTATCTTAGATATTGAGTTAGACATTGAACTTATCGATTTGACCTCTTGTGTTGACAAAGCAAAGTTGGCCAATGTATCGCCGACTAAACAAGTACCAGCTTTGCTCGTGGAAGGTCATGTCATTGCTGACTCACTCGCGATTGCAGAGTTCTTCAACGACCTTAGTGAAGGCGGTTTGCTACCACAAGACCCTTATGAGCGTGCACAGGCACGTAGTCTTGTCGCTGAGATGCACGCTGGCTTCACTGCGCTACGCTGTGAATTACCTTTTTCTTTCACGCCAAATACGTCAATAAATTTGTCGGATGCGGCAAAGTGCGAGCTAAAAAGGGTAGAAACTCTTTTTGCTGCGGCTCACTCCCCATTTATGTTTGCAAAGCCAACTATGGTCGATGCATTTTATGCTGTGCTTGCTTATCGTTTATTTAGCTACGGTATTCAATTGGCGCAACCCGCAACGGAATATCAGAATGGATTAGTTGCATGGCTTGAAGCTCGTAACGTATTGCACTTAGTGCATTCGTAGTTTAAGAGTCGATGTGAAAGTAAAATATGAGCCTTGAATACTGTAGTGATGTTCCCATTAAAAAAGCATGGAATTTCGCTCTACGATTATCAGCAAATACAAATGTACCACTTCCGACACAGTTATTAAGTTTTTAGTGTCTCGATTTCGACACATATTTTATCGAATACGAACTCAATTCTATTGTATTGTATTGATTTTAAAATGAAAAAAATTTGGCCTGAAATTTGATTCATCATCTGTATTCTCAAAGTGGAGTACAGAGTATGGATATAAAACTGGCGAAAACAAAGCGCATGCCGCTTAAGAAGCTCGCATTGCTTGTTATTGTGCTATTTGTGGTCGGTTTGGTACTTTTTGCCAAAGCATATACCCAAAGTGCATCAAACGTGGTTTTCCAAGAAGAGTTAATCGTTGCTAAAGTCCAACAGGGCGAGTTTGAACTCAGTGTTAAGGGACTTGGCAGTCTTGCATTGGAAAAACGCCATTTGGTTACCAGTAGTAGTGGCGGGAAAGTCGTTGAAGTGTTGGTTAAACCGGGTGAAATGGTCACTCAAGGTACGCTACTTGCCCGGCTTGAAAACCCATCACTGCGCGAAGCGCTCATTCAAAAACATAGCCAACTTACCAAAATTTCAGCGCAACATGAGGCCGAACTTGCAGAATTAAAGGCAAAAGTGCAAGAGGCGCACACCGCACATCATGATGCTTTGCTGGCTTATAAAGCCGACAAAATTCAGTGGCAGGCGCAAAAAACCTTAATAGAAAAGGGCAATAGCACTATCTCTATGCTTGACCATCAACGCAGCGAGTTTGCAATGCAGCGTAGTCAAAAGCAAGTGGAGTTACAGCAAGCGAGAGTTGCCACTCAGCAAGAAGTGCAACAGGCTAAAGCCAAAGCGCAGCTGGCTGAGCAAGCAAGTCTACGTTCCGAAATAAAGCTACTTGAAGAGAATATTGCAGCACTTGATGTGCGCTCGCCAATTACTGGACAAATTCAGGATGTGCTGATTGAAGTGGGCATGCAATTGTCTAATACCAGCTCGGTTGCAGAGGTGGCAGATCCACGTTTGCTGGTTGCTAAGATAAACATCGCAGAACTAGATGCGCCCCATGTACAAGTGGGGCAGTCGGCTACAATCGATACTTACACTTCGCGTTTTAACGCCGTCGTAAAACGCGTTTCCCCAAAAGTCACCAATAGCCAAGTTGAGGTAGAGCTCAGCATTGAAGGCACTTTGCCAAGAGAAGCCAGAGATAAACTCAACATTGAAGGGGTTATTGTAACGAGCCATAAGCCCGAGGCGATATTCGTCGCAATGCCAGCCAATGCTGTTGCAAATAATCAAGCAAGCGTGTTTGTTGTTGATGAACATCTCGCCACGAAAAAAACGGTTAAATTTGGTCAGCGTTCGGTAAACTACATCGAAGTGCTTGAAGGGCTTAATAAAAATCAAACTATCATTATTTCCGATATGGAAAAATATACTCAAGATAGCCAAGTGCTAGTGCGTTAACAGGACATCATTATGAACTCAGTCATTCAACTTAATAATATCGAAAAGCGGTTTCAGACGGACGAAATTGCAACTCAAGCGCTAGACGGCATTAATCTCGTAGTAGAGCCCGGCGAGTTTGTGGCTATCACGGGACCGTCAGGGTGCGGCAAATCAACGTTATTGTCAATTTTGGGCTTGATTGATGAACCAAGTAACGGTGAGTACTTTATCAGTGGTAACCAAGCATTTAATTTAAGCTCGGACGAGCGTGCTCACATTCGTGCTAATCATATTGGTTTTATTTTTCAGGCCTTTAACCTTATCAGTGATTTAAACGTGCTTGAAAATGTCATGTTACCGCTGACTTATATCGGCGGCATTAGCCAAAAAGAAATGGAGCAAAAAGCCAAAGACGCGCTGGCGATGGTGGGATTAGAAAATCGCATCAATCATTTTCCTTCTCAGCTTTCAGGCGGTCAGCAGCAGCGCGCTGCAGTTGCAAGAGCCTTGATTAACTCCCCAGACCTCATCCTCGCCGATGAGCCGACCGGTAACTTGGACTCAAATAATGCCCAGCAAGTGCTAGGGTTGTTAAGCGAGCTTCATGCTGCTGGCAAAACGATTTGTATGGTAACGCATGATATCGAATCTACGACTTACGCTAGCCGTGTTATCTCTATGCTAGATGGCACAATTTTAAGAGATAAAAAGCAGCTTGAGCACGCAAGCAAAGTCGTAGGAGCTTAGTATGGGATTACTTCTAGACTTTCGTTACGCACTGAGAAACATCGCCAAATCAATGCGGTTTACGTTATTGATGATGTTTATCATGGTTGGCAGTTTGACCATATCTTTGATTGGTTTTAACTATATTTATACGGTGGCATTTTCACATAGCCAAGTGGGTAGTGGCAGCCCAGAAATCAGGATCTTTAAGGTTCGTAACCCTATCAGCATGCAAAATCGGTTTGAATACAGCATGTTGCCACAGCTACGAGAACTTGATGAAGTTAAACAACTTGAAGAGTGGCTTTATATTGCGCCAGCGAGTGTTTGGGTAAGTGACGCTGAACGAGGCAATCATTATCGAGGCTCCTATGTTGATGAACGCTTTTTTCAGTTTCTGGACATTAAACCTGCACTTGGGCGATTTTATACTGCTGAGGACTTTGTGGGAGCAGCCCAAAATGTGGTCGTGATTTCAGACTATCTCTGGTTGCATCTATTCCAAGGTAGCAAAGACGTCATAGGGCGCACAATGGTCATTGATCAAAAGCCTTACGAGATAATCGGTGTGATGCCCAAACACAATAACTTCCCGATATTTTCTAAACTTTGGCTGCCACTTAAAGGCAATAACACAGCACCTGCTGATACCATAGATATTATTTATAAGATGCCAAATGAGATCGTAGAGGCAAGGCTTGAGCAGCGTTTAAGTTTATTTTTCACTGATTATGCACAGCAACGAGTTAGTCAGTCAGCACTTGAGGTAGATAAAACGGTTCGTGTTGAATCTATGACCTTGGTGGAATATAACACCGACGGTGAAGCGGTATTTATATTTACCCTGTTTATGGCTGGTATCGTACTTATTTTGCTTATTTCTTCAATTAACATTGGTAACTTACTTTTTGCCAAAATCATCGAGAGACAAAAAGAGTCGGCTATTCGTGCCGCGATTGGCGCGAAAAAATTAAGGGTGGTTCAGCAGCATGCTTGTGAGGGCTTGGTTTACTGCGTTAGCAGTTGGGTCGTGGCGCTATTGCTAACGGATCTCGGTTTGCGAGCGCTGAACTTTTTTATGAATATGATGTTTGGTGGCAAAATGCCGTACTGGTGGTATTGGCAGCTAAATACAATCACCATTTTGGTGTCACTATTGCTGATAAGCTTGGTATTTGCTATTGCTGTGCTGTTACCTGCGGTGAAAACCGCTAACTTTAACATCAATGATGTATTGCGAGACGGCACACGAGGCGCAACCGGAAAACAAGCGGGATTGATGTCAAAACGCCTACTGTCTTTGCAGGTGACCTTAGTGAGCTTTATGCTGATGGCGTCGAGCACCATAGGCTATGTGATGTATTCTATGGCGGGAAATATTGACGGCGAGACCCTAAAAGGGGTGTACTCAACTGAGCTGCAATTTCAAACTGAAAGCGAGTTTTCGAGTGATAAAGCGGTCGAAATGGCAAGCGCATTGGTCGTGGGAATGACATTGGATCCTGCCTTTAAAGAAGGGCGCGTGTATCAACGGGAGATGGAGCTTGATGTGCTAACAAGCGAGAGCGAAGTTTATACCGATAAAATCATAAATATTGAAGCGGTATCTCATCTTTTTGAGCGCGAACTGCAAAGCGGTCGGAACTTCACGGCACAAGACAACACAGAAGCTGCGCCCGTAGTGATCATTAGCCAGTCTCTCGCACACGCGTTGTTTGGCGGTGAGGAAGTATTGGGGCGCTCACTGATGTTACGTGATGCAAAATGGCCAAGCGCTAAAATAGTTGGTATTGCAGTGGATGAGATGAGCGTTGTTGCTAGCGATCGTCGTCATGAAGTCTATTTTAGTTTTCGTCAATATGCGCCAAAGGAAAATGCAATGGCGGTTAAGTTCATTACTGAGTTGCCGCCAAGCCAAAGTTACGAAGCCTTCTATCGCGTGTTAGATAGGCTCTCAAGCAAGCTCGAAACCAGCTATATTTTTGATCACTACGACAACCATCGCTCTATGATGGGGGCGTTCACCAGTATCATTTATGTGTTTTTGATTGTGGGTGGATTTGCCTTGACGCTTTCTTTAATTGGTATTTATGCCATGGGCCTGAGTAATATCAACAAATCTAGCTATGAAATAGGCATTCGCCGTGCGCTTGGCTCCAAAGATCGCCAGATCATGTTGTTATTTATCAAGAAAAATCTAACCCATACTGTTACAGGGCTGACTATTTCTGCATTAATTTTCTATATCTTGTGTTATCTTGCTGTAGACTTTTTCCGCGGTATTGTGCCATTTAGTGTTATGTTTGGTGCGGGTAGTATCACTTTACTACTGGTATTTGCTGCGGTATGCCTTGCGCTTTATATCCCGGTGAAACGCAGCATAAAAGTCCAACCTGCGGTTAGCTTAAGAATGGAATAATAATTTGAAAAAGGTGCTAATAGTAGACGACTCGCTTGATATTCAAGCGAGTCTGAAGTTTTTACTTGAGGATGAAGGCTACGCTTGCCACGGTGTGGTGACACCAGAGGCGGCATTTGATTATGTCAGTACACAGGAAGTGGACTTAGTGCTATTGGATATGAACTTTACCCAAGACACTACCAGTGGTAAAGAAGGGCTGATGGCGATTGCTAAGCTCATTCAAATCGATCCGCTCTTACCCATTGTGGTGATGACTGGTTGGGCGACGCTAGACCTTGCCGTCGCTGCACTAAAGCAAGGAGCGGCCGATTTCATTGAAAAGCCATGGGATGATGAGCGCCTTGCTCATAGCATCAAAGTACAAATCGAAAAGCGAGCTGACAGACAACATTTAGCGCGGCTATCTGCTGAAAACGAACGCCTTAAAAAGCCCCAACAAACGGTCAATTTTGTTACGCAAAGTGAGAAAAAGCAGCGTGTACTGACACAGCTCACCCAGTTGGCACAAAGCGATATGAACATCTTGCTAACCGGTGAAAATGGCACAGGAAAGAGCTATTACGCGCAGTATATACACGAGCATTCAAGTCGTGCTGATGGCAGTTTTATCTCGATTAATATGGGGGCGGTGAGCGACGAGCTATTTAACTCTGAGTTATTTGGCCATAAAAAGGGGGCATTTACTGATGCGAAAGCAGATCGCGTGGGTGCATTTACACTCGCCAGTAATGGCTCGTTGTTTTTAGATGAAATTGCCAATTTATCTTTGCAGTCTCAAGCAAAATTGCTTCAAGTGCTAGAAGAGCGAAAGTACGCAGCGGTTGGCAGTCACAAAGTCTTGGACAATACTGCGAGGATTATTTCTGCTACTAACTGTCAACTCAATGAAGCGATTGCCAATAATCAGTTTCGCCAAGACTTATATTATCGATTAAATACTATAGAAGTAGAAATACCGCCATTAAGAGCGTGTCCAGAGGATATCTTGCCATTAGCAGAGCGCTTTTTAATGCGCTTTAGTCATGATTATAAAAAACCACCACCGAGCATTATGCCCTGTGCTGCTAACGCACTGAGTGCTTATGACTTTCCTGGCAATGTAAGAGAGCTTAAACATATGATGGAGCGCGCGGTATTTACTTGTTCAAATGCTCAGGTATTTGCCAGTGATTTGGCGCTCAACGCTACACCGCACTCAGCGTTGCAATCGATGAATACTGCTACAGTGAGCGCGCCAGAAAATCATGATTTAACACTGGATGAAATTATTGAGCAAGCACTCTTTAAAAGATTGGAGTTTCACGGTGGTAACGTATCAAAAGCGGCGAAGAGCTTGGGACTATCGCGCAGTGCGTGGTATCGCAAAATGGACAAATATGAGTAGGAGATAAGCAAACATGTTTTATCGATTTGGACACTGGTTGTTAAGTGCATTACTACTTATATTTGTTAACGTTTTACTGCTTGCGCACGACTATCCTGCAACACTTATTATGTTGATAGACTTAGTATTCGCACTATGTTTTGCTTTGCTCGCTTATCAATATGGTGCGACTAGACAAAACACCATTAATCTCATTGATACCTTGTTGATATCACTTCGCCAAGGCGATTATGCGGTACGAGCGGTACACGGCAAAGACACACAATTACGTTCAACGGTGGAACACTTAAATGCGCTTGCGCAAACCATGCAAGCAGATCAGCGTGCGCTGGCCGAGCAAAGCAACTTGCTAAAGCAAATCATTGAAAAGCTTGATTGTGCACTTATCGTGTTTGACAGCGAAAGCGTTGCATTTGCCAACAGCTACGCTGAGCGCACCTTTTTTGATTGCTATAAAGACGATGCCTGGCGCTGGTTTCAATCACTACAAGCTCAGCAAAAGCAAGGAAAGGTTTCGGTGATGCTTGACGGTACCGAGCATGCTTTTTTGCTTGAACACGACAGCTGCTACATTGCCAATAAACCTCACACTTTACTGGTTTTAAAACAGCTCGATAGCATTTTATATCAACAAGAAAAAGACGCCTTACAGCGTTTTGTTCGTATTTTAAGTCACGAGATCAATAACACTTTAGCGCCGATCGGCACGGTAGCGCGCAGCCTTACCAAGCGTTTAAATGGTGAGTTAGATATAGAAAGGTTTAACAGTGGCCTGTCACTTATCAACGAGCGCGCCAATTACCTTAAATCTTTTATGGGCAACTATGCCTCTCTTGCCAAACTGCCTCCTGCGCACAAGCAAATTGTCGTGCTCAGTGAGTTTTGCGCTCAGCTACAAAGTATCTACCCTCAACTAAAGGTAGAAAGCACAGCCGACCTGCTCGGTTTTTTTGATACGAGCCAAATCAAACAGGTGCTTTGTCATCTTATTAATAATGCCCAAGAAGCGTGCACGCCTTCGCCACAAGTCACACTCAACATTATCCCAGATGCTGACAAATTAGCGTTTTCGGTCACAGACACAGGCCCCGGTTTTTCCAACCTAAGCGAAGCCGCTGAAGCATTTTACACTACCAAAGCCGATGGCAACGGCATAGGCCTAATGCTCTCTCGCATTATTATTGAAAACCACGGCGGACAACTCAAACTAGGCAATAACCCAAGCGGTGGTGCAAAAGTCAGTTTTAGCGTAGAGCGGGGGGGAGGTTGAGTGCTGAAAGTAGCAAAAATATCAAAGAGACCCTGAGCAAAAATAACGAAAAAAGTAACGAAGGCACCCAGTGTAATATATTCAAAATCATGAATTAAAGAGCTTAAGTATGAAGTAGGTTACAGGGTGAGAAATTTTAATTAAAAAACAACATTTATAAGGATTGTTTATGACATCACGATGCATTTTATTGGCATTTGCACTAGCTAGTACAATTGTGTTTGCAACTCCACATAATGGTTCGTTAGACCCTGCTAAGGGAACTTGGCAAAACAAAGATGAAGATGGTGATGGTGTGTTAGATGAGCATGATGAGTTTCCATTTGACGGTCAACGCGCTCGTTATCCCGAAATCGTCGAGATTGAACCTAATGATAACCCTAGTAATGCGGTAAAAGTTGCGCATCAACTTCCGTTTAAAGTAAAAGGGGTTATTTCAAATGCGGGTGATAATGGTGATTTGTATCAGTTTAGTGCAAATAAGGGCGACTATATCTCAGCTCGTATTACCTATAAGTCAGCTAATTTTAAGCCTAAAGTGTACTTTTCCGAGCAAGGCGGCTTTGTGATCAACTCATCGCAGATCCATACTCATAGTGCGCTAAAAATGGCGCATATACTGACTAAAATACCCCATGATGGAAAATTCAACTTGAGTGTCATTGATGATTTATCAGGTGGTGCGCCGGACTATTCCTATGAAATTTACGTATTTAGAGATAATGACACCGACGGTATTGATGATCATGCAGAATATGCAATTGGTATTGAACCAACTCGTATTGATACCGATAGAGACTCTATTCATGACTTCTATGAATATTACGTAAAGCAAGGTACTACACTAGATGAAGACAATAACGGGGTAATTAATCTATTGGACTTAGACAGTGATGGCGACGGCATTAATGATGAACGCGAAGGCTCAGGAAATGCAGATCAAGATGATAAATTAAACTTTTTAGATCTTGATTCTGATAATGACGGCATAGCGGATGCCGACGAGAAACTCAGCGCGAAAGGATGGCCTGAAGACTCTGACAAAGACGGTGTTGAGGATTTTATCGACCTAGATAATGATGGCGACAAAGTTTTAGATATTTATGACGCCGAGCCGTATGAGCGAGTGCGAGGCTTTAGATTAAGTGATTCACCGAGTGTACAAATATCCTCTCAAGCCGGTTATTACGATGGCTATTCATTACCTCGAATTTATCGTATCGGCGATAGTGTTGTATTTACTGGTGATGACTTTGCCGGGCTGGAGAACCCAAAAGTGGTTATCTATAACGGTGAAGAAATTTATAATATCGCGCCAACATCGCACACCAACTCAGCGCTAATCTTTGAACTCAATCTGCCACTTAGCAAATATAAGGCATTTATTTACACTCGAAATAAGCGTTCTAATGAAGTGCGGTTAAGCCCATACAAAGCGGGTTCACCGTTAATATTTGGATATGCCTCAATCAAAGTTCAAGAAGGTGAGCAATATGAGCTTAAGGGAATGGGGTTCGATGGTAAAACCCGCATCGTAATGGGAAATAAAACACTTGTTCCTTCAATTCATACACCATCAAGCCTTACATTTACGATACCAACCGGTATAACAAAAGGCATATTACAATTAACGAATAATGTTGGAACGAGCAATAAGGTTCGATATCGGGTGCAAGCGCGCTAAAAAATAAAGAGCAATAGAAGACTAGAGAAGATTAAAACACCCACTTCAAAGATACAGTAAAAAAACGGTTGAAGTTTGTCGTGGGTGTCAGCCGTTACCATCACTGCCTACTCATTTGTTATTTCACTATCCAAGGCACTATGACATGGTCATAACCAATGCTTAAAAACACATAGACTAATAGCGCAGCCATTACTAAGTTAAAAGCTTTAAAATACTTGGGATCGGAAATCTGTTTACCCATCATTGAACCCACTATCGAATAGCTAGTGGGGGCTCCGAATGCAAGTACAGCAAGGAGTATTGACCATATGACAACGGCGCTGCCGGTAATGCCAACGCTTGGAAACTGAATGGTAGAAACCGGCAACGTAGCGATTAGCGCTTTGGGGTTGAGTAGCTGCATGAAAAGTCCGTCTCGAAAGCTCAACGATTTGGACGCACTTTGCTTACCAGATAGCTTGACATTAGCATGCGCCACTTTCCAAGCAATATATAGAATATAAAGGCACCCAGCCAAGCTGATAAAAGGCAGTAGCCGTGGATTAATAAACTTGAGTCCGACAATCCCTAAGATAACGAATAAGATGAACATTGCCATTCCAACGCCGGCGAAAAAACCGAGATGAACACGCGTCTGTTTGTTTAGACCACTATGTAGACCTAGCAAGTTGATAGGCCCAGGGGTATACATTACCCCGATAGCATAGGCGAAAATTTCTGACATGATTTACTACTCCGATATAAGCAGTTAATGAGCTAACTTAACGGCCCAACTGCAACTGAAATTGTTTTGGTGTCATGCCAAATACGCGTTTAAAGTTACGATTTAAGTGACTGGCATCAGCAAAGCCGGACTCTACCGCTGCGGTGGTGGCGCTACGGCCTACAAGTAGCTGTTTGCGAGCATAGTTGATACGACAATTTAAAACATACTGGTGTGGAGTAATGCAAAAGTGTTCTCGAAAAGCTCGAATAAAGTGATATTTAGACATATTGGCAACATCAGCGATGTCATCAACCGAAATATCGTTGGCAAGATTAGCCAATATATAGTCTTTAGCCCTGAGTACTAAGGTTTCAGCCCTTGTTTTACGAAGTGGTAACTCTAAACAGCCATGCAAACGAACCAATGATTGAGCCAACTGAAACAAAGCGGCTTCGTGCTCAATTTTGGAGTAGGACCGTCTCAAAAGTTGCTGAGATATGGTAAGAACTTGATAGCGCAGCAGTGGGTCATTGAACAAGGTGTTGTTAAGTCTTAGCACTGTTTCTTGTTTATAACCAAGAGAGCGAAACAGTGGTTGCAATTCTCTTGGGTGCACGTAAAGCATTACATATTCTAAGCTGTGTTCGCCCCCAGAATGACCGTCATGGATATCTTCGGGATTGAAAAGCATTATGCAGCCAGGCTGACTTTTATAAAAAGCACGGCGACAGAAAAAGTCTTGTCTGCCTTTTAAAGTGAGACCTATTGAGTATTCTTCATGAGCATGTTTGTTGTAGGAGAAATCACTCATGGTTGCGCACAGCATGGATACATCATCCTGCTGAGCACTATGGGTATATATAAAGTGATTATTTTTACTCACACTCCCTCCTTCTGTTTGAGCACTTTAGCAAAACTACCAAGTCAATATATTCAAGCTATCAATAAAAAAATTGAACGAAATTGCTGATATTCACTACAGAGTTTGCTTAATACTCTTCACAAGGAAACTTAGTTAACCCGAGCTTTGGTCATTTAACCTATCAAATAAATCATAATCGATGCAAAGCCAAAGAACATAGGTGACTCAACTGCTTACCCATTGCGGGAAAATATTTGATACCATAGCTGCCAACGAAGGTTAGCATGTCGTTAACCGAATATATATTGAAGGTCGGAAATTTACCCCTAATGAAACATTTTAAAATATTTGCTGTAATAATCTCAGTGCTTATTTTCAGTGGCTGCGCCGCTCACATTCAAGAGACAAGTAAAACAGCGAATAGAGCTGTAGGGAACACGCCACAAAGTGTATTTTTGGATATTACTTCATCGCACTCAGTTTCTAAAAGTAAGTCGCTTTCTAACAGCATTAATGAGCTAAAAGCGTTAATAGCCAAAGACTTTAATGGCAGTATTGTTGAGTCTGGAAGTGCAGCTCAAGCACCTTTATCAGTCGAGATCACCATCGAGCACTTTCGTTATGTGTCGGGGCTTGGCCGCTTTATGGTAGGTGTAATGGCGGGTGATGCCGAGCTGAAGCTCAATGTAAAGCTAATAAACACTGACACTAACGAGGTGGTTGGTGAGTCGATACTAGATACTCGATCTGAGTTTATCGAAGGCATTTTTGGTGCAACTACTTCTAGGCAGCTTGAAGCAGTATCTAAGAAAGTGGTGAATATGATTGGCACGGTGGAGCGCGAAGGTAAAACTGATAATACCGCTAACTCTTAGTTGATATTGAAGTTCCAAATAGTCAAAGAAACCTAGTTTTTGACGATGGAGCTCCTGTATATCCATTTGAGCCCACTGATGCGCATTACAAACAAAGGGACGTGAAGCCAATATGAAAACGAAGTTTGTTGATATTGCACTTGTTTTAAGAGCCTTGATGTTAACTGTCGCGATTGGCGTATTTTTTAACGCGAAAGCGTGGGGTAATCACAGCCCACAGCTGTTGCGTGATAGCGCAGTTAGCGATGTACAAGCGCCCTTGGAAAATCCAGATTTAAAAGGGCTACGGACTTACGTTGATGACTGGGTCAAAAAAGCCATGGTGCAATATAACCTGCCAGGAGTCGCGGTTACTATAGTCAAAGACGGTGAGGTTGTATTACTCAAAGGCTATGGATTTGCTGATGTATACAGCCAAGCTATGGTTAAACCGAATAAAACATTATTTCGCATCGGTTCTATCACCAAAACAATGACTGCACTTGCAGTGATGCAGCTGGTGGAGCAGGGTAAACTATCTATAGATACTGATATCAATGAGTATCTGAGCGAATTTAAAATACCTGACACCTTTAAAGCGCCTATTACAATCCGTGCCCTATTAAGTCATCGAGCGGGTTTTGAAGAAGCGGATGCCGGTAACTTGTTCGTTGAAAATGCCTCAGAAATGCTTAGTACAGAGCGATATCTCGCAACACATATGCCCAAGAGAATTTGGCCGCCAGGTGTTAATGTATCCTATTCCAACTATGGTTTTGCTTTGCTTGGTTATCTTGTCGAGTTGCAGTCGGGTATGGATTTAGCGACTTATATGGAGCAACACATTTTTTCTGTACTGGGTATGCAAAACACGACATTACGAGAGCCAGTAAAAACCAATGCTGCCTTTACAGCGATGAAACCTGAGCTACAACAACAGCTTGCAACTGGGTATTTTAGGGATAGAACAGGCAATAATATCGCCAAACCTTTTGAATTTATTGGGCATGTAGGTGGCGCGGGGGCCATTTCTGCAACTGCGCATGATATGGCGCTTTATATGTCAGCTCTGATGGGTGACAACAACCTGTTCGTGCAGCCAACCACCCAAAAAACAATGATACATCGACTATACGACGATAGGCCACTGGCGACAGGGATTGCTCATGGCATGTTTGATGGCAAGCTTAAGGGTTATGAGCAGCGTCATCACTCTGGTGCCACACAGACGTTTGCCGCCAACATGGTGATCTTTCCTGAAGTTCAACTGGGCATTTTTGTTTCAACTAACGTGTTGGGTAGCGGGGCAGACTTTGTTGAGGCTTTACCGACTGCGATATTGAATAAATTTTATCGCAACAAGTCGATAAGTCCCATTAAACCGCGACAGCCAAGCGCACCCTCTCAAGTAAACATCTACACGCAAGTTTTAAAACAGCAAGTTAGCCAACCAAACTTTGAAGATTATACAGGAATATTTCTGAGTACTCGTCGTTCGTATACTCAACTGGAAAAACTGGCCGCATTAGATGCGGCGGCTGAGATAGCCATTGATGATCAAAATAGGTTAGTTATGATGGTTGCAGGGAATAAAATAAAACTGAAGCACCTTGAAGCGGACGTCTTTCAAGCCGGAGCTCGAGACGCGCCTATTTTTTACTTTTATCGCGATGGGACTGGGAAGGTAAATCGTTTTTCGGCTAGTATGTGGTCTGGCGATTATGAACGAGTAAGCTTCTTACAAAGCCCACTTTTCTTCAACTTGGCGTTGGCGATAGCTTCGTTGTTATCGATATCCACTTTGCTGTTCAGTTTTGTTCGAGCTCGCAAAAGCAAAAGGCTTGACCAACTTGAAAAGTTGGCATGTTTTAGCTCAAGTATGATACTTGCAGCGGTGCTGGGCTTTATTTTAATGAATGCCGGTATTGTGTTCGATGAATATCAATTTCACGCAAGCTTTCCCACCGTAGAGGTAAAGCTGCTACTGTCTTTGGTGATAGCAATCGTTCTCACGACCTTTTTGAAAGTGCTAAGTCTTCCAATCATGTTGCGCATGAGTGATTTGTATTGGTTTTATAAAATACACTATGTGATTTTTACACTGAGTTGCTTAAGTTTTATTTATGCATTTTGGATTTGGAATGCGGTTGGATTTAACTATTTTGGCTAGATTTATAAAGTTATCAGTTAGTCGAAATTACGGACCCGCTCTCGCTAATTTTAAAAACATTGAGTTAGCTTTTTAAGCTAAACTTCAGCTTCAGATTGAAAATGAGTCGATTTATGAAAAAAGCCGCTTTACGCGGCTTTTTTTCCTTACTTCTTGTACTTTTCAAACCAAGCGAGCGTATGCTCGATTTTGCTGATCATCCGAGAGGGGCGGCCTGCAATTCCATGTGGCGCACCTGGAATTTTGACTAGTACAGAGTCAATTTTACGTAGCTTAAGCGCTTGGTAGAACTGTTCGGTTTCGGCCATTGGCGTGCGCAAGTCTTCTTCACCCGTCATTAGCATGGTTGGTGTGGTTACGTTGCCAACGAGCGAAAGCGGTGAGCGTTGCCAATAGTGTTCCATATGCTCCCATGGCATACCTGGGAATTGCGTTGGAATTTGACCAAGGCCACTGTCAGCGGTAAGCACTTTACTCAGCCAGTTGATCACAGGCTTTACGACAACAGCAGCGTTAAAACGGTTAGTTAAGCCAATCGCGTAGGCTGTTGCGATACCACCTGCAGAGCCGCCAGCAATAAACAGATTATCTTTGTCGATAAAGCCTTTCTCAAGCATAGCGTCTACCCCTGAGTTATGATCGGCAAAGTCTTCTTTCGAGCTGTATTTGTACTTGAGCAACATTGCAAAGCGCTCGCCGTAAGAGCTGCTGCCTCTGTGATTGTCGTAAAATACCACATAACCTTCAGCGGCATAACGCTGTAATTCTGCTGAGAAATGGGGGCCGTAGGCTAAGTGTGGGCCACCGTGAATTTCTAGTAGTAACGGATATTGTTTTTTCGGGTCAAAATTTGGTGGCGTAATATACCAGCCCTGAATTTTTTCCCCGTCGAACGATGAGTTATAGGTGATCTCATGCACTTTACCAAGGGTTTTATGCGTAAGTAGGTCTTCGTTAAGGCCGGTTAATTGCGTTACTTTGCCTTTTCTTGTTGTGATAGCGATGTCTGCAGGGCGCTCACTCGAACCTTGCGTAAAGGCAATTTCCCCATCAAAGTTAGCACTAAATTCACCGCTTAGATAAGGGCGACCAAGGGTTGTGCCTGAGAGCGTATCTGTGATGTCGGTAATTTTGCCTTTTGTGGTGATGCTCGCGAGCTTTCGCTTGCCGTGGTCATCGTAAGTCATCGCCAATCTATCACTGCCAATCCAAGTTGGGTCTTGGATTGAGCGGTCGAAGTCTTTGGCAATCATGTGGGAGGTTTTGTCCTGCCAATCCATAATATTCAGTTTGCTATTACGGTAAGGGTTAAGCGCGTTCGATGCACTAAGATAAGCCAGCTTTTTCCCATTTTCGGAAAAACTAGGCGCGTACTCACGACCAGGAGCCGACGTAAGCTGGGTGATATTACGGTTAAAATCAACTTCGAATAAGTCGCCCTCTAGACGCTTGTATTCCCAGTCCGCAATACGGTTTGCTGAAAACACAATCGCCTTTGCGTCTGCTCGCCACGCGAGTTTGCCACTATGGTGGTAATTACCTGAGGTTAATTGGCGTGGCGTGCCGCCTTCGCTTGGTAACACGAAGATCTGGCGATAGCCAGGTTTGATAAGGCCACTGCCATCAGCTTGATAGTAGGCTTTGTCGATAACAATGGCAGAGTCGGACCACTTTGCACCCTTTGGTTTTTCTGGCATTTTGGCAATAACAGCTGGCTTTTCAGCAACCTTTTGGCTAAAAGCCAACCATTTGCCATCTGGTGACCAAGTTAAGCCACTGATCCCAGATTGCAACTGTGTAAGTAGTGCCGTACGGTTTTGAGCAAGATAATGCACATGAATTTGTGTGCTACCAGATACATTGCTCACAAAGGCGATTTTACTACCATCTGGCGACCAACGAGGCTGACTGTAATTGTTTTCATCAGAAAAGAGTGGCGATTGTGCGCCTGACTTAGTATCGACCAGCCACAGGTTTTGTCGCTTAGCATCCTTCATTACATCATTGCTGTTACGCACATATACCACTTGAGTACCATCTGGTGATATTTGCGGGTCGTTTGCATATTCCAGCTCAAAAATGTCTTTAGCCTGTAATCCCACCTCAGTCTGTGCGACTGTTGGCAATGCAGCGCAACCCAGTAAAGTGCAAATGAGCGTCCGTTTCAATCCAAAAGGCATAATGCCACCCTCTATATAATTTTTATTTAGGGCTACATAGTTATTCAGGTGCAATTCAATGTCACCTAATACGCGATGGAACGAAATAAAAACTCGATGTGTCAAATAGAATGGGAGTGAGTGGCTGTTTGTTGTGTGAAATCAGGTGAAAGTTGCGGATGTTTGAAGTGAGTGTCCGTAAGTTATCTGCGCGTAAGTTATCTGAAAAAATGAGTGCTCATCAATAATGGCAAACCGCTCAAGCTGCGCCACTATCATTCCTTGAAGGCGGCACATAATTTAGGTTTTATTTAGCTGCTAGCGTTATTATTAACCTAGCTTGATTAAGCTGATTTTTTGGCTAATAGCTCTTGGCGCACGAGTTCAGCCCCTGCGCTCAATGCAGCGAGCTTACCTCTTGCCACCTCACGAGAAAGTGGCGCCATACCGCAGTTAGTACACGGGTAGAGTTTGTCGGCGTCAACAAATTCAAGCGCTTTGCGTAGTGTGTTGGCAACTTCTTCTGGCGTTTCGATGGTGTTGGTTGCAACATCAATCGCACCAACCATCACTTTTTTACCACGGATCAACGCTAACAAGTCGATTGGCACATGAGAGTTATGGCACTCTAAAGAGATAATATCGATATTGGATTTTTGTAGCTTAGGAAACGCTTCTTCATATTGACGCCATTCTGATCCTAAGGTTTTTTTCCAATCGGTGTTGGCTTTAATGCCGTAGCCGTAGCAGATATGCACTGCGGTTTCGCATTTGAGTCCTTCAATGGCACGTTCAAGCGCCGCAATGCCCCAGTCGTTGACCTCGTCAAAAAATACATTAAAAGCAGGTTCGTCGAACTGAATGATATCGACTCCAGCGGCTTCCAGCTCTTTGGCTTCTTGGTTCAGGATCTTCGCAAATTCCCACGCTAGCTTTTCACGGCTTTTGTAGTGGTCATCATACAGCGTATCTATCATCGTCATCGGGCCTGGTAACGCCCATTTGATAGGTTTGTCTGTTTGGCTGCGTAAAAATTTGGCATCTTCAACAAAAACCGGCTTTTGACGAGACACTGGGCCAACTACAGTCGGGACACTAGCATCATAGCGGTCACGAATTTTTACCGTTTGACGCTTCTCAAAGTCCACACCGCTTAGGTGTTCAATAAAAGTGGTTACAAAGTGCTGACGGGTTTGCTCGCCGTCACTCACGATATCAATCCCTGCAAGTTGTTGCTCCTGCAAAGCAATACGTAGCGCATCGTTTTTGCCATCAATAAGCTCGTCGCCCTCTAGTTTCCAAGGTGACCACAGGGTTTCTGGTTGAGCAAGCCAAGCGGGCTTAGGTAAACTGCCAGCAGTAGACGTTGGTAATAGTGTTTTCATAATAAATGCTGTTCCATATTCCCGTTGATTATAAAGCGTAATTTGCAGACCACTGTTCAAGCACGTTTTGGTAAGGCTTGATAAAATGCTCTTCGGCAAATCGACCTTGTGCAATCGCCAACTGGCTGCGCTCTTCGCGGTCATAAACAATCTGTGTTAATGAGTGATCTAGGTTTTTCAAGTTTGGCTGATAGCACTTGCCTGCAACCGCATTGGCGTTGTAAATCTCAGGGCGGTAGATCTTTTGGAATGTTTCCATGGTGCTGATGGTGCTGATCAACTCCAGATTGGTGTAGTCATTCAGTAAGTCACCAAAGAAGTAAAAAGCCAAAGGTGCAACGCTATTTGGTGGCATAAAGTAGCGCACCTGTAAGCCCATCTTTTTAAAATATTGCTCAGTTAATGATGACTCATTTGGCTGATATTCAAAGCCAAGTACCGGGTGCTGATTTTCAGTGCGGTGATAGGTTTTGTTATCCGATACACTTAGGCAAATCACCGGTGGCTTACTAAAGTGACTCTTGTAAGCTTCTGAATCGACAAAGTATTTAAATAGCTTACCGTGTAAGTCGCCAAAGTTAGCTGGGATGCTGAATTTAGGTTGATCTTTATTATGATCAAGCAATAGCACACTAAAGTCGTAGTCACGTACGTAAGATGAGAAGTTGTTACCAACAATTCCCTCAATGCGTTCATTGGTTTTGTGGTCAACGATATTGGTTTTTAACACCTCAATTGACGGGAAAGTTTGTCCACTACCTGCAATATCCATATCAACTGAGACTATCTCAAGCTCAACAGAATAACGATCGCCTTTTGGGTTATCCCAGTTAGCTAACGCGTTAAAGCGATTATCAATCATCTTTAGGGCATTGCGTAAGTTTTGCTGGCGGCTTTCGCCTCTTGCTAAGTTAGCAAAGTTAGTGGTGATCCGCGTGCTGTTTGACGGATGGTAATTTTCGTCAAGACGAATGCTCTTAATAGTGAAAGTAAACTCGTTATTCATGTTCTTCAGGTATCCAATTCTAATGCTAACGCGCTCGGTAATTACGTTTCACTGCGGTAAACAGGTATCCACGGGGACGCAGTGACAGTGCCGAACATTAAGTGATGTGAGATTTATACGTGGATCATAAGATGAAGAAAAACGGTTTTATTTCACATAAAACATGAGTCTGATTCATGAGTTACAAAAATAGATGCCGCTTATTGAGTCGCATATGCAGAAAATATGAGCAATTGTAGAGTAAAATCCACTGGAAATCTGAAAGTCTAGACTGCTAAATGTCTAAGTTGTATTTGTTTCAAGTAAAACGTGAGGAATATTCAAGGCTTATCTAAGCCAAAAGCACCAATGGCAAAGCGTTATGTTGTTATACTCGCCAGCGCTTAGGTGGCAGAAAGGCTAAAAGCAACGCCCATATTGCTCACTTAAGTGATTGCGCCTCAATTAAAAGAAGAGATAAGTGGAATGAGTGAGTTGATATTGTTGTTTGTGTATTGTGCACTACTCGGTAGTGTTGTCGGCTTTTTAGCCGGGTTGTTAGGTATTGGCGGTGGGCTGGTTATTGTTCCGGTGCTTAGCAGTATTTTACTGTACTTTAACGTGTTACCACCGGAGCAAGTGGTCATAGCTGCTGTAGCGACATCGCTGGCATCCATTTTGTTTACTTCTACCTCATCGGCAATCGCGCATCACAAGAATGGCAATGTACCGTGGGATTTAGCGCCGTGGATAATGACGGGCGTTGCACTAGGCGCGCTTATTAGTGGTTTTTTTGCAGCGCTATTACCCGAAAACGCAGTGCGCATTGTATTTGCAGTAAGCGTGGTATTGATAGCAATAAAAATGTTTTATAGCAGCAAAAATGAGAGTACAACCCAAAGGCAGCTGCCAAATAAAGGCATACTTACGGTATTAACGACGATCACCGGTGGTTTATCCGCAATGATAGGTATTGGCGGTGGAGCGCTTCTGGTACCTCTGTTGACGTTTTTCTCTGTTGATATGAAAAAGGCCATAGGATGCGCTTCTGCATGTGGCATTGTTATCGCGCTTTTTGGCTCTGTTGGCTACATTAGCTCGGGCAGTGCGCACTTTGCACTCTCGGATGGTTTCGCCGGATTTGTTTATTTACCAGCCCTGTTAGGGATTGTGTGCACGTCTTGGTTTACGGCTCCAATGGGGGCTAAAGCCACGCATCACTTGCCTGTTGCCACGATTAAAAAGGTATTTGCGGTGCTGCTGTTAGTGATGGCTGTGAATATGGCGGTGAATTAAAAAGCTGGCGCTGTTAATGCGTTCTTTTTTGGTAAAGTTCTTCCTTTGATGGCTGAGCATGAAAAGTACGCAACAAGCTTTCGCATGGAAGCATTTGCAAACCTGACTATTTACGCCTTTAACAAAGGTGAGTTAGAGGCCGCAGCGGCATATCTAGACTATATAAACAACAAGCTAACTAACGCAAGTCCGCCATAGCGCAATTTTATTGATGCGTATTATGTGGAGCATCTCTTTTGGCGTGCAACACAACGAGGTATAGATTTAGGGTGGCCGAAGCTCCCAACCAACTTAAAACAGCTTTATCTCGACTTTCATGGCTCAAAACCGATGCCAATTTCTTAACTGCGAAGTTTCATTACCCTACAACATGGCAAAGACGCAATTGGCGCTTGGTTGTTAATATTCATCTTATGTAGTTTAAGTTTGTACCGCTATTTGGTATAAATGGCTCGGATTTAAATTACTGATCACAGTTGGGTAAAGACCGTGGGCACGTTTTACAAGGCTTGATTTGTCTGCATATCTGTTTGTCAATATAGGAAAAATCAAAAGTGTTTGAAGTACCACCTTTTTCAGAATATTCGTACGAAGAACTACTAGAAGTAAAAAAACATATCGATAGGGATAAGTACCCTGAGCGGTACGAAACCGTGGTAACGCTACTTAACGACAAGTTTAATGGTCACAACAGACAAGGTGAGACGAGCACCGAAGCGTATATCAAACCTTGTAAATATGCGACATTTTGGCCAAGAGTTGGGGCTATACTCATTGATGGTCTCATTCTTTCTATTGTCATCTATATTGAGTGTTTAATTTTTGGATTCAATTACCACGGCAGTAACTTGTTACTCACGACGGTTGGTTGCATTCAAATGTCGCTTTATAACCTATTTATGCACGGTTGTTATGGTCAAACGCTTGGTAAGATGATTACAAGAATTAAGGTGGTAGATCACGATACAGAACAAAAAATCAGTATTAAGCAGTCGCTTCGTCGCGAATCCGTTGAGCTGGTGCTTTATATGTTGTTTTTGGCACTCGTCATGGCTTTGAGTGTTGTATTATTAATAAACAATACTGTTCCACCTGTCATGTTGCATCTTTTGTCAGGTATTGAGGCGGTACTGTTATGTTGGTTCTTAGCGGAACTTGGCAGCGTAATATTAAATGATAAGTCTAGATCGCTTCATGATTACATAGGTAAGACAGTGGTGGTGCGAGTCGATTAAATGTTCTAAAAATAATAACGAAAGCAGGCAAAACCAAACTTCGCCTCACCTTTGCAATATTCCGCGATGAGGTTTGATTCAATACTACTCTTTGTCTGGTTTACAGAACTTAACAAGACGAGCAAATTTGAGGGCACAATATGATAAGAGAGATAACTCGGGATGATTTTGAGTCGTTTTGGCCAACATTTTCAGAAGTGATCCAAGCGCAAGAAACGTATGCATTTGACTCAACCATGAGTATGGAGCAGGCATTTTTACTTTGGTGCGAAACGCCGCTCAAAGCCTATGTATTTGTTGAACACGGTGAGGTACTTGGCACTTACTATTTAAAACAAAATGCACAGGGCCCGAGCAGTCATATATGTAACTGTGGTTACATGGTGTCGAGTTTGGCTCGTGGTAAAGGAATTGCACGGCTGATGTGTGAACATTCCCAGCAACAAGCGTTAGCGTTGGGGTTCGAAGCCATGCAATTTAATAGCGTGGTATCGACCAATGAACTGGCGATTAAACTTTGGCAAAAGCTTGGTTTTACCATTGTGGGCACTATTCCCAAGGCTTACAAGCATCCTAGGCTGGGTTTGGTCGATAGCTATGTTATGTACAAATGGTTGGCTGATTAAAGTGGACAGGCTCTAAACTAACGTGGCGAATGTTATTTTGCGCAGTCGATCAGTATTTGTTTACTGCGCATAGCCTTAAGTAAAAAGCTGATAAGCCGCTTGACGTTGGGTAAGGATTTTTTTGTTGGATGGGTTAAGACCCATAAATCTGCATAGTGTTCACTCGCTGGTGCAAATTCGATTAAATTAGGAAAATGCCTTGCAATATAATGCGCCCCTCTGATCATACCAAGCCCTTTGGATGCAGCCTGATGACGCAGCACTAAATCTTCGATTGATAGAGAAATTGGGGCGTTTGGATAGGGCGTATCAAGTAGCCAAGTCGGTCTTTCTGTTACGCTGGCGGTTATCCAAGAAACGTTTTCACTCGTGCGTTTATCGAGATAGTCTTTATGCATGAAGTAGCCAAGTGAAATCGGAAATAGCCGGTGACCAACTAAGTGCTCATCCGGAACGTGAGAAGCTCGGATCACGACATCGGCTTCTGATTTCTCTAGATCGGAAAGTGCATAGGTAGTATTTATCGACAGCGTGAGATAAGGATTGTTTTGCTGAAATTCATGTAATTCGTCTAACAAGACAAACTGCAAAATCGCTGGGGGGATAGATAGGTTTATTTGTTGCTTTAACTGCTTAACCGAAGTGTTAATTTGGCTTAAGTGAGGGGCAAGGCAGGCTTCCATATTTTCAGCGGCACTGAGCAGCTGCAGTCCCAATTCAGAAAACGTGACTTTGCCTTGCGAAAGCATGCATATATCAAGACTAAAGCGTTGATTTAAAACATGTAGCCTGCGAGATACCGTCGTGTGGTTTACGCCGAGAACTTTGGCCGCACCTCTGAGTGTATTGGCGCGCTTTAAGGCAAGCAGTAATTGAAAGTCATCCCAGTTTTCCATGCCTACAACACCAAAGTTTAGATGCAATTAAAGTAAAGTGTTTTTCGCATCATGTACAGCGAACGCAGATATTTTCCATTCACCATCAACTAAATAGACGTAATAGCTTGCGCCTACTTTATTAAAAAGTGCGCCTGATTGGGTGTATCGCTCAGCGATGTTGCTAACTAACGCAATATTTTTATCAAGAAAATGAATATTGACCTTGCTCCATTTTACGTAATTGACACCTTGTTCTTTTAGGCGTGTTAAGAATACTTGCACCTGTTTATTCATTTGCGTTTGTGTGATCACGCTCGGCTTTGAACTTGATGACATTAACATAAGCGTATCTGTGTACAGTTGAGGACTGGTTGGTAAATCACCAGTTTGCAGATAATGGTTGTATTTACTCATGTAGCTGTCGAACAGCTTATTGATTTTATTTGTGTCCGTTTCTGCCAATAGCTGGCTACTAAAAGTAAATAAAATAAATAGGATAGCGGCTCTCATAAGATGTTGCTCCAAGTCAGTTTTTTATGAGTCTAGCAGGCAAAAGCTGGTTTTATGTGGATTATTATGTGATTGCTATGTTGCGCTTACGCACCACGAAACTAAATAATTTTTTCAAATACAGGATTAGCCTAATTGCCGAGTCAGCAAATCACAGATGAAGCAGGCTTCTTATCTGCAACATAGCGATAGTCGAAAATCAGCAACAATGTAGTGCGGGATTTCGGATTGAAATGGATGCTGCAACCCTTACTCTATGGTATAACTCAAACCGTTAAGGATTGTTATGACTTCACTTGCTAACATGCCATTTTCTTTGCTCGAATTAAGTCCTATGAAAGAGCAAGATACCGTTTCACAAACCCTCGCTAACAGCGTGGCTTATGCGCAAAAAGCGGATGATCTTGGTTTTAAACGCTTTTGGATGGCTGAGCATCATAATATGCGTGGCATTGTCTGCGCAGCAACCTCTGTATTGATAGGGCATATTGCTGGACACACTCACAATATTCGGGTGGGCGCGGGTGGCGTGATGTTGCCAAATCATCCACCGTTAGTTGTCGCTGAGCAGTTTGGCACCTTAGAAAGCCTCTATCCAGGGCGTATTGATTTGGGATTAGGGCGCGCGCCTGGTAGCGATCCTATTACCAGCCGAGCATTGCGTCGCGATGACAGACGTGCGGAGCAATTTGACGATGAAGTCGCTGAATTACAAACCTTGCTCGGGCCTTATGATGGTAAATCCTCGGTGCGTGCCATTCCGGGCGAAAATACCAAGGTACCGATTTGGTTGCTTGGTTCGAGCCTTTATAGTGCCCAGCTCGCTGCAAAGCGAGGTCTACCTTATGCATTTGCGGGTCATTTTGCGCCACGATTCGTGCATGATGCTATCGCGCTTTATCGCCGCGATTTCCAACCATCAAAGGTGTTAGATAAACCTTATGTAATGCTTGGTTTACCCGTAGTTGCAGCCGATACCGACGAGCAAGCGCAGTATTTAGCTACCACGTCAAAGCAACGTATCCTAGCATTGATGCGAGGTCAGGCATTATGGTTGAAGCCCCCTGTTGACTCGATGGAGGGTCTATGGAATGCCCAAGAGCAAATGCAAGTCGAAAGCTTTTTAGGGCTATCTGTTGTTGGTAGTCCCGCGACTGTCCACCATAAACTCAGCATGATTAAACGTGAGTTAGCGGTCGATGAGTTTATTTTTACCAACGATTTATACGAGCTAAGTGATAGAAAACATGCGCTTGAAATCTTGGCGAGCTTAATATAGCGGTAATAGGTCCTAAGCAAGCAGCTTAGGTTACACCACTGATTTTAAGAATGATTATAGATAGGCCACGGATGTGGCCTTGTCAGTCTCTATACAAAAAGTACAAAAATCGTACTTTACATAATCACACAAGGAAGGTGAACCGCAACAGATACGCAATCTACACGTGTTCCGACAGCTTGAGGGCGGTTGTTGTACTCTTGCTTCCCTCCCGCGATATTTGGTGTTTGAGCAAGGTTAAGCTGAAGCGACTGAGATGAAAGCGATTTCAAGCTTGTCTTTTTTATTTTTAATTTCATTACTTATTCCTTAGTTATCAATATGTTATTTTAAGTTTATTTACCCACCTTATCCAATTGGGTCGAATCACATTTTCATGTTTTTGCAATGATGTCAAACTTTTGAGTTTTGTGGTTTTTATGTAACTAAATTGTTTTAACCGGGTGTTGTAACCTTGTAAGCTGAACTACATGGATTCTTTAAGTTATGATTACCTAGTAGTCAATAAATAATGGTAAGGAAAAATGATGGATCAAGTTGTACGCGTCGGGGTTGGCGTGGTCATAATGCACGATAATAAAATTTTGCTTGGTGAACGCATCGGTGCTCATGGCGCACATACTTGGGCAACGCCGGGTGGCCATTTAGAGTATGGAGAGGACATTGAGGCATGCGCAATAAGAGAGGTGCGTGAAGAAACGGGGCTAGATGTTGTAAACGTTGAAAAGCTGGGTTTTACTAATGATTATTTTGCCGATGAGCAGAAACATTATGTCACTCTGTTTGTCATGGCAAGGTGCGATACTCATAATGCAGAAGTTAAAGAGCCAAATAAATGCAAACAATGGCAGTGGTTTTCGCTTGATGAATTGCCGCAGCCTCTGTTTTTGCCTTTGGTGAACTTTTTAGAAGAAAACAACACACTTTATCAGAACTAAAATAACAATTGAGGCATAGCATGGAAGAGATAGTCGTTAGATATATTCACTTTATCGGTATTTTATTTTTGGCATCAACGCTCGCGATTGAAAACATACTACTCTCCAAATCAATGAGTAGTCAGAGCATTAAGCGATTAGCAGTAATTGATGGCTTGTATGGTGTTAGTGCGCTTGTAACCCTTGGCGCAGGATTAACGCTATGGTTTGCAGTTGGCAAGCCCAGTGAATTCTATACTAAAAACCCGATTTTCCATGCCAAAGTGGGACTATTTTTGTTAATCGCTTTGTTATCTATCATTCCGACTGTGTTTTTATTGAAGCACCGTAATACAACAGCAGCTAATTTGTCTGTGCCCCAGCGCATCATCGTTATTAAAAGGCTAGAAATGCTGTTACTTTTAGTTTTACCGCTACTTGCTGCGCTTATGGCAAGAGGCTATGGGTTGCCCTCATCATGAAACAAAATATTGTCAATATTGCGCTCGTCGTCAAAGACTACGATGAAGCCATCGACTTCTACGTCAATAAACTAGGTTTTGAATTAATAGAAGACACCTATCAACCTGAGCAAGATAAACGCTGGGTGGTGGTGGCACCGCCTAATTCTCATGGTACCGCGTTACTACTTGCCAGAGCTTCTACGCCAGAGCAGCAGAAGTTTATTGGTGATCAAGCTGGTGGGCGGGTATTTTTATTTTTAAATACCGATGATTTCTGGCGTGATTATGAGCGCATGAAGTCTATTGGCATTCGATTTATTCGCGAGCCACAAGAGCAAGATTATGGCACGGTTGCTGTATTTGAAGATCTCTATGGCAACCGCTGGGACTTATTGCAATTAAACCCTGATCATCCCATGGCGAAGAGATGATCTCAAAGTTACCTAAATGGGTTGAGATAGGCGCTTTTATATTGGCGCTTGTTGCAGGTTTTGTGAATGCAATTGGCCTACTTAGCTTCGAGCACCAATCCGTTTCTCACTTATCCGGCACTGCGACTATGCTCGGAACCAGCTTTTTAGGTGACAATCTTAAAGAAACCCTGCACTTATTTGGAGTGTTACTCGCGTTCTTGCTTGGCTCTGCACTTGCGGGGTTTTTGCTGCATGGCACCGCGTTAAGGCTTGGCAAACATTACGATACCGCGTTGGTGATCGAAGCTATATTGCTTACCGTGTCTCTCGTATTACTGATGCAAGGCTCATTTTATGGTCACTTTTTTGCCTCAGCCGCTTGTGGACTACAAAACGCATTAGCCACCACGTACAGTGGAGCTGTGGTGAGGACAACCCATGTAACAGGAATATTCACCGACTTAGGACTAATGATTGGGGCGCTATGTAGAGGCGAGCCACTGGATACCAGAAAAGCAAAACTGTTTGTGTTAATAATCTCAGGGTTTGTGGCAGGTGGCGTGTTAGGCGCTTGGCTTTATAACAAGTTTTACTTTCAGGCGCTGTGGTTGCCTATAACCATTTGTTTGTTGATCGCAGGTGTTTACCGCTTTGCGCTTAGGGATAAGAGATAGTACACCGTTGCGTTGATGTATCTTAGTTTGGATTATTGACTACTTAATCGACATCGTATAAATTGGCGCGCGATTTTAATTTGGATCTTTCCGCGATGTTTTACATCCTATTTAAGAATTTTGTTAGAAGGCTTTGCTCCGCGCATTAACACGATGAAGTGTTGCTCGGAGCTTACTTTCTAAATCTTCATCAGAGACATTGGCGACTACCTGAATAAAGGTGGACAGCGGCAGTGTATCTGATGATTGGAAAGACGAAGCCGGCGATGATACTTCATCGCCGGCTTTTTTGTGCCCGAAATTCAGTGGCACACGTTTTCGAAATTTTTTGAAACGGGAGGTCGGTATCACAGCCGAACTCCCGTTTTTTATGGATGTAATTTAATGAATTTGTTTTTAAATGACCTGATGACGTCAGGTAGTGACTCGTACAAAGATCAGCTTAATGTTGGCTTTATTTCTTTTGCTTTGCTGAACACTTGCAAGGTAAACGTTTGCTGCGCAAAAAAGGGGTGAAGAGATGTTATTGACTTTATTACTTGCCTTTATTGCGTTTTTAGTTGGCGCCGATGAGCTGATGCTTGGGCCTATTCTTGAACCTATTGGACTCGAATTAGGTGTAAAGCCTGAGCGAGTTACACTGTTTATTACCACTTACAGCGTTGCCCTTGCGATTGTGGCTCCGCTATTTGGGGCACTCTCAGATAAAGTAGGGCGCCGCGCTATCATCTTGCCTGCAATCGTGGTTTTTGGTGGTGCCTCCATCGTGACAGGGCTTGTCACTTCATTTGAGTGGGGGTTGGTTGCTCGTGTGATCACGGGGATTGCCAGTGCTGGCATGCTACCGGTTGCATTTGCCATCGCGGCAAGCTCTGGTGAAGATGCGCTAAAGCGGATCGGTTGGGTGCAAGCAGGCTTAACCCTTGGCATGATCTCAAGTCCTGCGTTTGGCGCATTTTTAACGCATTTAATGTCGTGGCGAGCGGCTTTTGTTGCACTCGGGATCGCCACTTGGGTTGTAGCGTTATTACTTACCGTAAACCGCCATGCGATCCCAAATGACAAAGCTGGAGAAGGCACCAAGATATCGGTCAAGCTATGGCAAATCCCCGGTGTTGTTGGTGCGTTACTTACCATGTGTATTGGTTTAGGTGGTGGTATTGGTTTGTTCAATTTGGTTGGGCAGCATTTACGAGATACACAAGCACTGTCAGTGTGGTTTATTGGTGTACTGTATGCCTTATTAGGCTTAGTGAGTGTTGCTGGAAACTTGATGATGCCAAAACTCGCAACCCATTTTGAAAGTGGGCGGCAGGTGATGCGTGCGTCATTGGTCGTTTGCCTCATCTCCAGCAGCGGTCTTTATTGGTATCAAGGTATCTCTCTTATACCGTTATACTTTTTGATGACACTTTGGGCATTGGCTGGCGGCATTGGTTCACCGGCATTACAGGCATATATTTCAGAACTTTCGCCTGCACATCGTGGTGTACTCATCTCACTGGCCATGAGCATGATGCACATTGGTGTAGCGATTTGGTCTGCAGTCGCGGGTTTTGCATACAGCCTTGGTGTGGCTGCGATGGCGCTGCTTGCTATTATTTTGTTTAGTCTTGCCATTTTGTGTTTGCGCCCCGTAAAAGGCGCATCTATTTAGGAGGTAACTAGCAACTTGCTTAATTTTAGCTTCATAGTTGGGAGCTGAGTTAAGCGAGCTGATTAAACAGGCTGGTGTATGCCAGCCTGTTTGCGTGCAGGTTATTTTTCTGCCGAAAGTCCAAATGCCTTTGCAACACCCAGGGTTGGTAAAAACATATCTGAAAGCGTGATCTCTGCATCAATCCCATAGGTACTCATTAATTGAGCGTTACTGAGTACTTCCTCTGGAGATCCGGTGGCAACCAATTCGCCCTGTTGTAGCAGATATACCTTATCGGCAAAGCTCGCAGCGAGAGCTAAGTCATGTACCACTGCGACTACGCCAGCCCCCTGCTTAGCTATTTGCTGAGCTAGCTTCATGACTTGATACTGATGATATAGATCTAGGCTTGCAGTAGGCTCGTCAATCATCAGGTAGCAGGGGTTGTTCGCATCTAAGGTAGGTAGCAGCTGGCAAAGCACCCGCGCAAACTGAACCCTTTGCTTTTCTCCCCCTGATAGCTGAGTAAAGCACCGCTTTGCTAAATGCTCGACTGATAAAGTTTGCATCGCTTGCTGTGAATACTCACGAAGCGAGTACGGTGTACAATTGTGCTGATGTACATAGTGCGACATATCCACTATCTCTTGCACGCTAAATGGGAACTCACAATCATATTGCTGCGTGAGTACGGCGCGGATATGAGAGAGTGCCAAGGCACTTAAGTCTTGCACTCGTTGTTGATGATAGGTGACATCGCCCTGTGTTAGTGAGGTATCGCCGCACAGCGCCTTGAGTAGGGTAGACTTGCCTGCCCCGTTGGGGCCAAGAACAACGGCAAACTCCCCCGGGTTGATTGAAAAATCAATGTCTTTGAGCAACAATTTTTGCCCCACTTGGACACTGATGTTATGCGCTTCTAACATACTAAAGCTCCTTTATACGATACGTTTTCACCAGCATGATCAGGAAAAAAGGGCCACCTAAAGCGCTGGTGATAAGGCCTATCGGTAATTCTGATGGGAGAATGAGTGTGCGCGCGAGCAAGTCTGCCAAACACAGTAAAATTGCCCCACCCAACATCGAAGCAGGTAACAAATAGCGGTGATCTGGTCCGATTAATAAGCGCACTATGTGAGGAACAATAAAGCCAACGAAACCAATAATACCAGTTAGCGCAACCGCCGCACCGGTGCACAATGCCGTATAAACAAATACCTTCTTTTTTAAACCTACGACATCGACCCCGAGGTGTCTAGCTTGTTGCTCGCCAAGTAAATAGAGGTTGAGCGGTTGAGCTAAGCGGCTAAAACCAAAGCAGCAAGCCAACATTAAACACAGCGATGGGATGATAGTTGTGAAACTATTACCTGCGAGTGACCCCATGCTCCAAAAGGTTAGGTCGCGTAACTGTTGATCTGAGCTGATCAACGTCAGTATTCCGATGACCGCACCAACAATAGCGTTTACTGCTATGCCTGCTAACAACAAACTGACAATTGTGAAGCGATTTCCTTGGCTGGATAAACGGTAGATTAAACTACACACACCAAGACAGCCCAGAAAAGCACCGATTGGCACGGCGTAAATTCCATAATAATCAGCAAATCCACTGAGTAACGTAGAGCCCAATACGATGGTACTAATCGCGCCAAGTGCGGCACCACTAGAGATCCCAATTAACCCTGGATCTGCCAGCGGGTTTCTAAAGATCGCTTGCATTGCTGCGCCGCATGCGCCAAGTCCAGCACCCACCACAATTGCGAGCACCAATCTTGGTAATCTAATTTGCCAGATCACCGCGTGCTCTAAGTTACTTGATTGAGCTGCAAAGAGAATATCCATCAGACGACTGTAGCTAATGCTCACCCCGCCGCTGCTAAGGCCAATGAGGCTCACCACGATACAGCCAATAATCAGTCCCAACAACATCCATTTTCTTGCAACTTCAGCGGGAATTAAAGATTGCTCGAGTGCTAGCATTATAGAGACTCATTTTCTGATGCAGACTGGGCTGCTCTAAATCGATAACCCATAGGCAGTGTGGCGCCTGGGTGGAGTAAGGTCGCCAGCTCAACCACTGCTTGTGGTGTGCGTGGGCCCATACCAAGTAAGTACGTCCCATCGATAAGTATAACTCGGTTGTTTTTAACAGCGTTTGAGAACTTAAAGTGGGGAACTTGGCTTAAATCCGTCGCTTTTTGTGCCCCATGGCGGCCCATACTAATGATGACATCTGGATCCATGGCGATGGCCGCTTCGGTTGCGAGCGGCTTCCAACCGTCAAAATGCTGTGCTGCAACATTAACGCCGCCAGCTGCGTTGATAACCTCATCTGCAGAATTTCCAGCACCCGCAACAATTGGTTGGCCGCTACGCAGGCTCAAAACAAATAATACCTTAGGTTTGTTATTCACTTGTTTCAGGACATGAGTTAAGGCTTTTCTGTCAGCTTGAATATATTCGACTAGCGCTTGGCCTTTATCTTTAACTGCCAGTAATTCGGCGATTGTTGTTATTTTTTCTTCGACACCAGCAAGATCATCGTTATCACTGAAAATATAGGTGGGTAATCCGGTGTCTTGAAGCTGTTTTAATACCTTATCTGGGCCTGTATCTGCTTCACCGAGTAATAAATCAGGACTCAAGGAAAGGATCCCTTCAACGTTGATTTTCCTTACGTAACCGATTTGTGGTTTATCGGTCGCAGCAACAGGAAATACGCTAGTACTGTCCACGCCAACAATACGATTTTCCTCGCCAAGTGCATAAATAATCTCTGTGATAGAGCCACCAGAAACCACGATATTTTTGGCACCTTGATCCGCATAGGTAGGTTGTAGAAGAGAAGTGAGTAGTAGCAAACTAGAAGTTAGCAGTGTCGTAATTTGAGCTTTCATTACAAATCCAAACTTGTTAGTATTTATTGCGAATAGTAACAGTTATCATTTGCTTTTATCAATATGAAATTAATTATCTGCATCACTGTCTCCGCTTTGCTACATGGCTTGTGGTGGTTATTTCCTGCAAGCTCTGCGCTGGTGTGGCAATCAGGCGTTGCTGCAAATGAAGTGAGTAAAGTCACCAAACCACTCATGATTTCGTTTGCGGCACAACCCTCCCAAGAGCCGGCTCCAAAAGTGGTAGCAGAACAAGCGCCATCTGATTTTAATGGCACCACGCATTTACTTAAAAAACCACAAAAGCAAGAGCAGGAAGCCAAGCCTGTGCCCAAACCCAAGCAACAGGCCAATGAACAGCCACAACCTAAAAAGCTTAACAAAGCCATAGAGACTGAGAATAAAAAAACTATCGAAGCGGCAGCGCCTACCTCAACACGAGAAAATACGTCGCGGCAAGAGGTGGCGCAAATGGCCTCAGCTAGGCATCTCAGTGAAGCAAATAGTACCGATGACTCTCCTGTTAAATTAGATGCTTTACCTTTATTCAAAGCACCAAGACCTGCGCTTAGCTACCCACTGCGTGCCAAGCGAAGAGGACTTGAAGGCGTGACAATTTTTGAAATTGAGCTGGATCAAAAAGGTGAGATCGTGAATTTAACTTTGGTTAAAAGTAGCGGTCATCAATCTTTGGACGTGGCTGCTCGCAAGAACGTTGAGCAATGGCAGTTTCATCCAGTTTTTCGTGATGGTAATGCAGTAAAAGCCTTATTTACCGTACCCATTAAATTTTCCCTTTCTTAGAGAGTAATACTACGATGCAGTCTTGGTTTTCCCAACTTGGCCCAATGCAATGGCCATTTTTATGTTTGTCGGTTATTGCGCTTGCAGTGATCATTGAGCGGCTTTGGGTGCTTAGCCGCGCTTGGTTTACCGTTCATGAAATCAAGCGTAAACCCCATTTTTTTCGTAGCAAAGCAGTTGGCGCTTTGCGGTTACAAGGGTATGTTTTTGAGTGGCGTAAGCGGTTAGTGATTTTAAGCATTATCGGCACGCTAAGTCCATTAATGGGACTCTTTGGCACCGTCTGGGGGCTGGTTTTGATGTTTAAAACCATTGCCGAAACTCAGCAAGCTGTAACACCCGCATTATTAGCGGATGGATTATGGGAAGCCATGTATTCAACCATGGCGGGACTGGCGATAGCCATGCCATGTTTACTTATTTATGGTGTTTTGCAAGCGATGGTTGAGCGGTTTCAAAGCGAGCTTGTGCTTTATATGAATACCCAATTTACCTTGGTGGAGGCGGATAATGCTTGAGCTGCCAACACCCAAACCTCAGCACCTAGGCGCTGATTTAACCGCGTTACTCGATGTACTTTTTATCGTCCTTGTATTTTTGCTGCTCAGTGTGGCCGTAAAACTCAACGTCTTGGAGGTCAACTTACCAACAGCGGGAAAAAATGGCGAGGTTGTGCTGGAAAAAACACCTAAGGTTGTAAGTGTCATGTTCAATCATGGTCAAATAGCCTATGCCTTAGACGAGCAGCCGTTTAGCGCGGAAAACACGTTGATACAAGCGCTTGGTCATTTAGACAAGTCAGACGTGATTTATATTGCCGTGGATAAACAAGTACCCAGCGAAGCACTGGTATCACTTTTTGCGCAGCTTAGTAAACTCGAAATTCAAGTAGCGAACTTAATTCTTAAAGGCGAATAAAAATAATTACCATTTAGATTGGTGTGTGTTATATTGCGCCGCGACAATCGCATTTCATCTTGGATGAGCCTGTTTAAATAATACAGGACTAGGGAAGATCAGGGGCAAAGTTGAAGTGCGTGTAAAAAATAACGACACTCGGAGTATTCTTATGCGTTTATCTAAATTAACCCTTTTCATCGCGCTTGCCACTTCTGCCACCTGGGTACAAGCTGCCTCTTCTTCCACTGAGGATGTAGCTCAGTCGCCAGTGGTAAAAACAGACTTAGATGCAGTGACTGTAACGGCAACGCGTACCGCAAAAACCGCATTGCAATCATCACAAGCAGTGAATGTTATTTCAGCTGAACAAATTGAACGAAAATTAGATAGCAGTGTATTTGAGACTTTGGATACCATTCCTAATGTTTCCGCCAATGGTGGACCAAGATCGACAGGGCATAAGTTCAATATTCGTGGCTTTAGCGACGCGGAAGACGTGATGGTGACGATTGATGGTATGCTGCAAACATTTGAAAAATATCGCATGGGTAGCCTGTTCACTGATCCTGAATTATATCGCTCAATAAGCATTAAACGAGGCACGAGCACTGTGCTTCATGGCGGTGGTGCGCTCGGCGGTGTTGTTCAGTTTGAGCTAAAAGACGCCGCTGATTTTTTACAGGATGGTGAAGTCGCTGGTGCTAAAATTAAACTTGGTTATGACAGCAACAACGCTCAAAAGAATGCCTCAGTGATCGCGTTTGCAAGGCCGAATGATTCGCTTGACCTACTTGCTGGTGTGGTAAAGCGCGATAGCGATGATTGGGAGTTGTCTAACGATGAAACTTTGGACAACTCGGCAATTGAAAACAGCTCTGTTCTGTTAAAAGGGGAATACTTCTTAAGCGATGATGCCATTGTGGGGGCAAGTTACACCGAGACCACAGATAATCAGCGAACCGAGTTTAATACAACAGATCCTGGCGCATGGGGAACGGTGTACCGTGAGGTAGAGCAGTCCGTTACTAATCTGAGCTATGAACTCAACCCTGCAAATAATCCCTACCTGAACCTAAGCGCTAAGGCCGGTTATACCAGCAGTCAAGTCACTGAATCCGATGGTGTCGGCATGCTTGAGGACTACATCGGTATTGAATCAAACTATGAATACAACATCACCACTCTGGATGTAATGAATACCAGCGTATTGGACTCACATACTTTAACCTACGGTGTGCAATATACCGATAAAGAGCGAATTGGTGAAAAGACCGCATTACCTTGCTTAAAACTCAACTACGAGACCTATGCCTGCGAGCAATACGGCACGACAAAAGTGACAGCAGAGATGACATCTCAACCGGGTGGTACGCAAAAGCGCTCCGGTGTGTATATCCAAGATGAATTTACTTGGCAGCAACTTACTGTGATCGCAGGGCTTCGCTATGAACGCTATAGCACCTCACCAACAGCTAAATTCCAACAGACGTTTGCAGCATTAGATAGTAAAGTGACACACAGTGATTGGGCGGGTGCCTTGAGCGTAAACTATCAACTGACGCCGCAGTGGGCGGTATTTGCAAACCGCCAAGAAGGTTTCCGTGCACCACTCATTGACGAGTTATACGATCAATACGGTGGCAGACAACCGGGGTTAGCGTTAGACGTAGAATATAGCAACAACACCGAAGTTGGCGTGACCTATCAGGCAAATAACATACTCACTGACAATGACACATTAACTGCGCGTTTTATCTATTTTGATATCACGGTAGACGATGAAATCACGTCAGTCACCAGTAAAGTGGCCAATCCCGTACCTGCACCGCGTTATGCTAATCGCGCTAGCAATGATAGAGATGGCATTGAGCTGGAAGTAAACTTTGCAACACCACGCTTTTACAGCAACTTTTCTTACAGTGACATAGACGGCAAAGATCAAGACAACAAGCCTTTATGGTATTTGCCTGCAGACAAAATGGCTTTGGATTTAGGTGCCTCGTTATTTGATAAAGCCGTTCAAGTTGGTGCACAAATAGTAAGGCGTGGCGATCGTGATGTGCAGGTGATGGACCGCGCAACAAGACAATACTCAACGCAAACACAAAAAAGCTACACCCTGACCGATTTATATGCGAGTTGGGATATTAATGCTGCCTTTAATCTAAGAGTTGCTGTCGATAATGTCTTTAACAAAGAATACAAACTGATGGCTGGTACCGGTGGTGGAATAGGCGATTACGGTTTTGGCCGCAACATTAAAACCCAGATCAGCTGGCGTTTTTAAGGAGAGATCATGAAGCAATTAATTCAAGACTATAAAACCTTGTTAGCGGGTGAGCCAAGACTGCGGCCCGTTGATGCAGCGATGCAACTTGGTGTGAGTGAAGCCGAGTTATTGAATGCCCAACTGGAAGAAGCGGTGACTGCCACGGTAACGCGCTTAGACGAAACGCAGATTGCCGATATCCTCAAAAGCCTGAAAAAACTGGGTAAAGTGATGGCGCTGACGCGTAATGGCAGTGTGGTAAATGAAATTAAAGGGTTATACGAAAAGCTCTATGTTTCGGACAATAATGGCAAACTGAGTGGTATTGCAATCAATCCCGGCGGTATCGACTTGCGGTTATTTTTGTATCGTTGGCAAAGCATATTCTTAGTTGAAACCGAAAGCCACACGAGCTTTCAATTTTTTGATGAAAATGGCCGTGCGGTACATAAGGTTTACACCACGACTGAGTCGGACTTTAATGAACTGGTGAATATAAAAGCGCGCTATCAACTAACATCACAGCGCTCTTTTAGCGTTAAGCCATTTGAACTTGTGGAGCCTGTAATTACCTCGCCGAGCGCTGAGCAACTAGATAACTTTAGGAGTCAGTGGAGTGAGCTTGAAGATGTCCATCATTTTCCAAAGCTTTTAGAGACATACAACTTTGAACGCTTGCAGGCCCTTGAGCTCGTCGGTTCACCATGGAGCTTTGAGCTACAGAGCTTTGACCTTGCTGATATTTTTCAGCAAGCAAAAACGTTTAAGCAAGAGATCATGGTATTCGTTGGCAACCCAGGTGCGGTACAGATCTTCTCTGGAAAGGTTGAAAACCTCAAGCAAGTTGGCCCTTGGTTTAACGTCTTAGATCCTGAGTTTAACCTACATATAAAAGCAGACGATTTGACCCGCGCGTTCGTGGTCAGAAAACCTACGGATAACGGCAATACGGTGGTCACCTCTATTGAGTTTTTTGATGCCAATCGCGAAACGGTATTAACGCTATTTGGCCGCCGCATTGAAGGCAAAAAGCAAACTAGCGAGTGGCAAGCCCTCTGTGAGCGATTGATCCATAAAGGACAAGCTGCAGCGTAATAAGTTCACCGTGTTAGTAGCAAAGCCCTGCTCACAGGGCTTTTTTATTTTTACTCGCTAGGTACTAGGAAGACATAATGAAAGAAAGACAATGTGCAAGACTAATTATCGTCAATGAAAAGCAAGAGTTATTGCTATTTCAGTATCAGGATGAACATCACCATGAAGCATTCTGGGCAACGCCTGGTGGCGAATTACAAGGCAATGAGACTTACCTAGATGCCGCTGCTAGAGAGCTCTATGAAGAAACAGGGTTGGAGCAAGAAATAGGCCCCGTAGTGAAAGAGCGTGAAGCTATTTATGCAGTTGCTCGCTCTATCCCTGCGGTTTGGCAAGAAAAGTACTATCTTATTCGATGCTCAAGTAACGACGAGGTCTTTGCGGCACGTTGGACTGAAGAAGAAAAAGATACAATTCAACAATGGCAGTGGTGGAGCCTTAACGCAATGGCGCAGGCAAATCCAGCGCAATTTAAGCCAGAGTGGTTGCCAAAACTGCTTCGAGCGCTAACCGATAAAAAACCTGAAAAACTATCTTAATTCGCTTTTTTAAAATGTGTTAACCAAGAGGTGGATTAAAGCATTAGTATTGGTTAAATCGTTACGTGAATAGGTTTTAATGTGATCACATAACGGTGGGGGTCACTGTTAATTTTTTTTGTTAATACGCTAGAATTCAATCGCCTTTTTCTCAATAGTTGGCACATTGGGAAACATGCCTCACTACCTCTTTTTCTATATCCGAAGGATGTCAGTCTTGCTTTAGTTTCTGCTATCATAATGGCAAAAAAATCATCTTATGATATGCAGATGGAACTCAAAGAGTTTATCAAATCCGCTCGGAAAAAAGATAAACTCAGTGTTCAGAAGATGGCCGATCTCTCTGGTGTGCCTTATGCTACGATCCGAAAGTTTGAGTCATCTGGTAACATCTCATTGCGGCAGTTTCTTATGCTTTATAAGACTGTCGGTGACTTGAAAAAAGTGAAAGAGCTGACAAAGTTATCTGAGCCTGAATATAAAACTATAGAGGATGTGCTTCGACATGCTTAAATCAGCCTAGTTAAAGCTACGCGTATCATGTGCAGTGTTACTGAGTCTCAAAAGCTTATTAAGCGCTACATTTTTAATTACCTAACGGTTAACCAAGATGATCACAGTAAGAACTTTAGCTTTCTTGCCAGTGACACCGATAACTGGACACTATCGCCTTTCTACGACATTGTTTATAGCCCCAGCCCTTACAAAGAGCATATGACGGCATTTAGCGGGAATGGCCGAACGCCAAAGAGCTCGCTAGACCAGTTAGCTGCTCAGTCTGGGTTATCTTCAAAGAAGGCAATTATGGTGATGGCTGAAGAAATCTTCGAAATAACTCGCTCATTTCGCAATGAAGCCAAAAACTTAGGTTTGTCACATACGCTGATTAAAGAGATTGATAAGGATATAGTCGAAAAGTTTACTATTTTGACAGGGTAATGTGAGCCGAGAAAACTGTAATTTTCTAACCTATCCGACTAAATTAACGTATAAAGTCCATGTGTACTGGAGAATAAATATTCAGTACGAGTAAGAATATGTCAAATCGCTTGGCACTTATACCGTTTATATCCCTTGTTAGTCACACCGCTTAAAGCTAATTCAGATAAATACAGCTCGGCTTAATTAGCAAACAACCTCAAGCAAGAGAGCTTTCGACCAAATACACAAAAAAAGCGTCAATTGACAATTTATCAAATAACAACAATAAGTGATGGTATGTTATAGTGTATCAAATTTTAAATTCCAGAAAATAGAGATACCAGTGAACAAAAAATTACTACTCTCACTCATTTTGGTGGCTAATGGCACTACTGCGCAAGAATCAGCTTCAAATCATAGCCCAAGTGGGGAAATCGAACGTATAGAGATTAAACAGTTTCGTCAGCCCTATCGTGGTAATGTACCTTTAGTTCAAACGCCTCAAGCAGTCGATACCATTAGTTCAGAACTGCTTGAAAGCGAAAGTATTACTCGCTTTATGGAAGCGTTAGAACTCACACCGAGTGTTGTTAGGCAAAATAACTCTGGAGGCATGTTTGATAGCTTTGCTATCCGTGGTTTCTCGGGCGATGAAAATAATCCATCAGGCTATCTTGTCAATGGCTTTAATTCTCGAGGTTACAACGGCAATAGAAGTACAGCCAATATCGAAAGCATTGAAGTCATGAAAGGTCCAGGCTCTGCGTTATATGGGCAAGGGGAGCCCGGTGGCACTATCAATATCATTACCAAAAAGCCTCAGTTCGAAGAGCAAGGTTATATTCAAGCAACGTTTGGTAATTACAGTAAAAAACAGTTTGAATTTGATTACACAAACTCAGCGACCAAAGAAGCTGCCTATCGACTAAATGGCGCATATGAAGATTCAGACACACATAGAGATCATGTTTCAATCAAAAGCTTGCACTTATCGCCGTCAGTACTGTGGAATATTTCTGATGACACGAGTCTGAGCTATGAAATGGAAGTACTCGATCAGAAAAAGCCGTTGGATAGAGGGGTGTATATTCTAAATAATGACTTTGATGACGTTAACACGGACGCTTTTTACGGTGATATTCGTGATGGTGCGCACCAAGTTGAAGCCTTAGGTCATCAGTTAGTGTTAAATCATAAGTTAAGCGATGATTGGCACATACTCACTGGCTTTGCTTATCGAGATTCTTCATTTAAAGGTGTATCTTCAGATACCGAATTGTCAGATGGTCGACAGCTGATATACACAGACGCGAGCCTACTTTCTCGTCAAAGACGTGCTCGAGACTACCAAGCTTTGGATGTTTCTGCGCGTATTGAACTCAGTGGTGAAATTGAATTTGGCAGTGTAAAGCACAACATTCTAGTGGGCGTTGATCACTATAATTTTGACATTGATACTGACTATAAAGTATGGCGTACGGCATGGGGGTCGGGCGATACCACCTATAGCATTAACCCAAATAACCCAGACTACACGCAAACACAACCAGAACCGGTATTAAAAACGTTGACCGAAGAAAACCAAAAAGGTCTAGGTATTTATGCTCAAAACTTGATCGAACTGACTGAAAAATCGAAAGTATTAGTGGGTGTCCGTGTTGATAAATTTGAGCAAGACATTCTTAACCTTCGTAGTGATGAAGCGCAAAGCCAAGAGCAAACCGAGTTTACGCCACGCTTGGGTTTTATTTATAACGCGAATGACAAAGTTAATCTGTACACAAGTTACGCAGAAGGGTTTAGACCAAACCCAGGTTTAGATTCTAATCGTAATGCGTTTGAACCTGAGGAAACTAAATCTTTTGAAATCGGCGCTAAATGGCAAGGTGTTGCGGATCGTTTCTCGGGTAGCATTGCACTTTTTGATGCGCAAAAAACCAATATGCTTACCGCTGAACCTGATACTGGCTTATCGGCAACCTTGGGCGAAGTAGAAAGCCAAGGTATTGAATTTCAATTAACGACTGAGTTAACAGACGAGACTGTACTCGCGCTTGCTTATACTTATACCGACGCAAAAACCGCAAATGATGTGATTAATGCAGACTGGGGCGTGCCTATCCCCAAAGGCTCACGTTTGATCAATATTGCAGATCATATTGGTCATGTTTCACTAAAGCATTACACCACTTTTTTAGGAAAAGAATCTTATCTTGGAGCAACTGTGAATTATGTGGGTGATCGTCTGGGCGAAACAACAGACGCAAACTTCATTTTGCCATCCTATACGCTAGTTAATTTATCGGCATCGGTCGAATTAAATGACAAGGTAAGTGTGAAACTAGACATCAACAACCTGTTTGATAAGACCTATTTTGAAAACTCCTATCACAAACTATGGACCATGCCGGGATCACCTACAACATACAGCGCAAGTGTGAAGTATCAGTTTTGATCCCTAATAAGAGCGTAAAGTCTTAGCATATTTTAAGTCTTCTGCTTGTCGAGAGTAACAGTCTGAGTCATTTTACTTGGACTGTTTTTTCGTTTTTAACACGAGAAAGAGTGTAATGAATAATCTGCAAAACAGTAAAACACGGTTGTCTTCTATCGATATACTGCGTGGCATCGTGATGTTATTTATGTTGGTTGACCATGTGAGAGAGCGGTTTTTCTTGCATGTACCAGTTCTTGATCCAATGGACATTCATACTACGAGTCCAGATCTGTATTTTACCCGGTTAAGTGCCCATTTTTGTGCGCCCATTTTTGTCTTTTTGACAGGTTTATCGGCTTGGTTGTATGAAAACCCCGCAAGCGGTGCGAAGCGGTCGGCCCAATCATTTCTTTTAAAGCGTGGCCTATTTTTAATTTTACTTGAAATGACACTGGTTAATTTTTCTTGGTTTGGCGCGTATCAAACACTGTACTTGCAAGTTATTTGGGCAATTGGTGTCAGTATGGTGGTATTGGCACTGATGGTCGCTTTACCTCGTAGTGTGATAGCAATATTGGGTGTAAGTATTGTGGCTGGTCATAATTTATTGTCGCCCATCGAGTTTGCACCGAATGAAATAGGCTATACCGTTTGGACGATTCTGCATGACCGAGGTTATTTAGTCGCAGATGCTGTTGTTAACGTAAAAGCGTCTTATCCGGTTTTACCTTGGATTGGCGTTATCTTGTGCGGCTATGCGGTAGGGCCTTTATTTTCAGGCTCAGTGTCATCGCAGGCACGTAAAACCATTTTATTGCAAAGTGGCACAGCTCTGTTAATTGGTTTAGTGATCCTAAGAGGATTAAATCTATACGGAGAAACGCTTGATTGGTCTCAACAGGCAACAATACTTCTCACCACAATGGACTTTTTTAACTTTACCAAATATCCACCATCTCTCGACTTTATTTTACTTACCTTGGGAGTTGGTGCATTCGTATTAACGTTTTTAGAGACTAATGCGCTCAGAGTATTGGAGCCGGTTCGAGTATTAGGGTCAGCACCGATGTTTTTCTACATTACGCACCTATACGCGCTACTTGCGCTTAGTATATTGGCACAATGGCTATTTGGTGCGAATCAGCACTATGGTAGCAGTCAAACTGCATATTTTGGCTTTTATCATGTTTGGCAGATATGGCTATTCGCAATGTTTTTAAGCGTGCTTTTATACCCATTATGTAAATGGTTTGCAGGTTATAAACGGAAAACATCAGCGCGATGGGTAAAGTATTTTTAAATATCAAAATACTGTTTAAGTTTTTATTTTTCGTATAAACGAAGCGGATAACAGACGAGCGGGTAGCAGACACCCATCATAATATAGATGCGAATTGTGGTGGGTGTCTTAGCCTCTTCTTACATTCCCAAACATTTTTAGAGTTTATGCCTTCACTTTTGGTTAAGGAGTAAGGACGCGTAAGGACGGGTGTCACGGTTAAACATGACGTTGTTATACAACTTTTAACTCATGAGTCCAATCTTTCCATGAAATCGACTTGCCCGGTAATGCTATTTTTGAGAAAGGCCACACTGATTGAAGCCAATTTAAGACAGTCTGATAAAGTACTTTTTCTAACGCAATACTATCATCTCGAATCCACAAGTAGACTTCGCAGTCATAATTTAGTGATCGGCTTGGATCTATATAAACAGAGCCTAGGCATTTTTCCTTTGAATTGTTAAATATGGAATATGCAAAAGCATCCCTTGATTCAAATTCTTGTTTATGAATTTTTAAGCTTTCTATATTTTCCTCTAGGGTCATATTAACTTTAGGCCACTCAGTTTCAGGGCCAAATATTCCTTGTAGCCTTTTTTGACTGGATATTACTGCTTCAAAGTCTAACTCAGCAACTTCTTCTTCAAGAACTCTGAAGTGAAAATTTTCACTATCAAAAAACGTCGGAGGCTTGAACGATTCAGGAATAAATGGATTGGGCATACTCTGGGCTATCCGTAGTTGTATAACAATTTAGTATCTATATGACATGCAGTTTGTGTTGCATACTCGCTTGTTGGACTGAGCCGCCACCTGCTCGGTGTGTCAGAGTTGGTGTCGTTTATGCTATGGCTTACTTAGAAAAAATAGGCTTTTTGGAGGCTTTAGCGCTCTTAGCTAGTTTGAACAGCTAATCTATTATTAATTAAGCTTTCCCTGCATCGCTCAGCGTTTATTATGTGCTCATTACACCTAAATTTGGCGAGATAAGCAACGATATTTTTTGCATACTCAGCCTAAACAATTAAGCATATTAACTACTTGATTTAACACAGAGCCCTAGCTGCTAACAGCAGATAGCAGATACTCACCATAACATAGATGCGAATCATGGTGGGTGTTTGTATTAGCCTCGAGCGCATGCCTTATCCAAACCTCAGGTTAAATAATATAATTAACACTCAGGACTATGATTTATAAAAGCTTTCTAACTTGTCTAAAAAGTCGTGCAGTTTTTGGTTCATTTCGTCATAGTTATGACTCAGTAAAACGTCTGGCTCATCTACAAATGGATGCTGTAACGCGTCACTGAGGTCGTCATTTTCAATCAGTGATGCGACGATATCTTTGGTAAATTCCATATGGCACTGAAAACCGTATACTAGGTCTTGATAGGCGACAATTTGCCTTGGGCACCCCTCGCTATATGCAATCACTTGTGCTCCATTGGTGAGCCCCGGCATATCATTATGCCAATGACCGACATCCAACACTTTTCCAAAATGACTAAATAGTGGGTGTGTCATCCCGGCTTCCGTCAAGGTTATCGGATATTTTCCTATTTCACGTTCAGGGCTAGGTTCAAATACTGCACCTAACGCTTCACCAATGAGTTGCGACCCTAGGCATATACCAAGTACAACTTTTCCGGCGGTAATGGAGTTTAAGATGACTTCTTGCTCACCTTTTGCATCGAAGTGTGGGCATTGCTCAATAGTTGTCGACGGATCTTGAGGTCCTCCCATTACAATCAAAAAATCTAAGTCTTCGATATTTTTTGGGAGCGGTTCTCCTTGATAAACTCGCGAATAGGTAATGGTATGACCGCGTTTATTTGCCCAAGATTCATAGGCGCCGGGCGCTTCAAAATGTTCATGAACGATAAAGTGAATATGCATCTTTGTGCCTTTTAATTAATGATAGGCTGTAGATGGTATATTAAATTCGGATGGCGTAACTTATACTAACAGACGTTTAATGTTGATAAGTCGCCAAGATGCAAGCTAATGACCTCATCAAAGGTTCTCCTAATAAACAAATCATAACCAAAACGACGAATATGGCTTCTGGCTATATTGATGACTTTCACTCACATTCGTGGCATCAAATTGTGTTTCCTTTGCAGGGGCTGCTGCAATCAAGTATCGGCGATAAAAGCGGGATCGTACCTCACAATGGCATGCTCTTCATACCCGCAAATACAGTGCATAAATCCATAGCGATTACAGATACACAGTTTTTGGCGATTTACCTTAATCCCGACAAATATGTTCAGTATGGAGACGAACCAAAATCCTGTCTGGTAACGCCATTTATTAAAGCGTTAATACTGCTTCTATTTGAAAACGAGACGCTCACTCAAGCAGAGTCCAATATCACACATTTGCTAACTGTATTGCGAGATCAAATTGAGATCGCAAACCGTTATGAAATACCCTTGCTCATACCTACCGATAAACGCCTTTTATCCATTTTCTTACAGCTTAAAGAGCAACCGGATTTACCATTTACATTAAAGGAATGGGCAACAAAAGTGGGCGCTTCTGAGCGTACTTTGTCGCGATTGTGCTCGAGGGAGTTTTCTCAATCATTTTCACGGTGGAGACAAAATGTAAGGTTAGTTTTATCTTTGCAATTGTTAGAGTCGCAAAAGAGCATACAGGAAATTGCTATTGAGTTGGGATACGCTTCTGACTCTGCATTTGTACAAGCGTTTAAGAAATTGTTCAATCAAACACCGAGAAAATACCGAATTGCCAACTTACAGCACAACGTAAATTCATTTTGAGCAACTTCTGCTACTTGCACGTGACTCGCGCTATAGGCGCAAATATCTTATCGCGAATGCTTTTAAGTTCTTCTGGGTTTATGTAGTCTATTCTAGTTTTGATTATTGGAGGCATTTCGCGATGTTGCGAATTCTTTTATGTGCTAGCTTAGGATTAGCACCAAGTTTTGGGTTAGTTGCCAAAGAGGTAATGACCCCAGACAAGCTTTGGCAAGTAAAGCGCGTGAGTGCGCTTGGGTTATCTAAAGACAAAACCCATGTAATTTATCGAGTTACAACGCCTAGTGTTGAGAACAATGACTTTGATAGCAAAGTTTATCAAGTGCCGTTAAAGGGTGGGGCGTCTCAGCTTTTAAGCGCGTATCAAGGGATATTGTCAGACGACAACATTTCGCCAGATGGCAACAAAAAGCTATTTCATGACACCGTCAATGTTGAAGCTGTGCTGGCCACGGATAGACATAAAGCGCTTACGCAAGCAGATGCCTACGTGTTTGATGACTTAAACTACCGCCATTGGGATACTTGGAAAGACGGCAGTGTTAAACATGTGTTTTATCAGGACCTCACTACTGAAGAAAAAGTCGACATCATGAAAGGCATGCCTTTTGATAGTCCGACGTCACCATTTGGTGGTTCAAGCGACTATGTTTGGGGCCCTAAAGGTGAAAATATCTACTATGTCAGTAAAAAGCTGACTGGCGCAGAATATGCGAGCAGTACCAACACAGATATTTATCGTTATAACTTAGCGAGCAAGAAAACCACCAATCTAACTGAACAAAACTTGGGGTATGATAAAAGCCCTGAGTTCTCATCCACAGGGCAACTGGCTTTCTTACGTATGGATGAAGCGGGTAACGAGGCGGATAAAAATGACATTATCGTTAAGTTGGGTGACAGAGAAATCAATCTAACTGCGCACTGGGACGGCACGGTAAGCGCTTTTGAGTGGAGTCACGATGGTAAGCATATTTATTTTATTGCACCAGTTGACGGAACAATCCAGCTATTTCAAGTAGCGGTGAGCAGCAAAACCAAAGCCAACCCAAAAATTAAGCAGCTAACTAAGGGCATGTTTGATGTAAATAGCATTGTCGCTGCCTTAGATGATCAGTTAGTTGTTACTCGTAATAGCATGAATCAAGCAAAAGAGATCTTCCGCTTTGATCTGAATAGCAAAAAGCTTGTTGCGCTGACAAATGTGAACGAGGCGTTCTATGCTGATTTGGATTTACCGAACGTTGAAAAACGAATGGTAAAGACAAAAGACGGCGAAGACATGCTAACTTGGGTTATCTATCCACCTAATTTTGATAAGCGTAAGCAATACCCAACGCTGTTATACCTTCAAGGTGGGCCGCAGTCGCCGTTATCACAGTTCTATTCCTTCCGCTGGAACTTCCAAGTGATGGCATCACAAGGCTACATTGTGGTTGCGCCAAACCGTCGCGGTATGCCTGGACACGGCGTGAAATGGAACAAAGATATCAGCCAAGATTGGGGTGGTAAGGTAATGCAAGATTACCTAGACGCAATCGACGATGTTGCGAAAGAGTCATACGTTGACAACAAACGTATCGCGGCAGTTGGGGCGAGCTTTGGTGGTTACTCTGCGTTCTACTTAGCTGGCAATCACGATGGCCGCTTTAAAACCTTTATCGCGCACTGTGGCATTTTTGATTTGCGCAGTATGTACGGCACAACCGAAGAAATGTTCTTTGTGAACAACGAATTGGGTGGCGCGTACTGGGAGCAAAACAATGCGGCAATCAGCAAGGCATACAATCAGTTCAACCCAATCAGCTATGTAGATAAGTGGGATGCGCCGATGTTCGTGATCCATGGTGGTAAAGACTACCGTGTACCACTGAGCCAAGGGATGCAAGCTTTTCAAGCCGCTAAATTACGTGGCTTAAAGAGCCGTTTCCTTTATTTCCCTGAAGAAAACCACTGGGTACTGACACCGCAAAACGGGATAGTATGGCAGCGTGAATTCTTTAAGTGGTTAGAAGAAACTTTATAATTGATGTCACTACTATCAGCAATGAGTAGTTGACTAGTTGAGTAGTTAAGAAAATGCCAGATCACACAGTGTGTTGTCTGGCATTTTTGTTTTGTAGTTTACGCAGGTGCTGTGCAAGTATTGTTGTGCCCAAAGATTGGCGCCATACTGAATTAGTCAAAGGAAAATAGAAGGAAAATTAAATGATTAAAAGGATAATAAGTAGTTTTTGGTTACTTATGTTGGCTGTGAATACACAGGCAGCTGAAGAAGCATTAACGATTGATAGCGTAGTGCCTAACAATATGGAACTGGCTTTTCCGAATGATGCCAATATTTACCCAGATATCAGTGACTTCAAGGTACTTAACGCGGTACTGATGAGTAACGAAAACGGTGAGCGCTGGGCAATGATCACGATTAAAAACCAATCGAGTGGCCGCCGTACGTTAACACAAAAACATCTGTTGGCACTAACGGCGAACGGTCAAAGGATCGCGCCGATGAAGCTTTCTGAAAGTTTTGATGGCGGTGAAACGCTTTCCCTCACATTGGCTTTCGGTGAGAATAAGTTTCCGTTGCTTAATGTGTATACGCGTAATTAGTAAGCCTTACCATCACTTTTTACAACCATAGTCACTGTGCTAAACGTTGCGACTTAGGCAACCATGTTAGCACTTGATATTTAGCCTCTGACAAACTCAGATGTGATCCACATCAGCAATTCATCAATAAAAAATAAGCAATGCATCAAGTTTTAAAAGTTTTTATTTCATAAGCTTACCCAAAAATGGAGAAAAGCATGAAAATACTTTTAAAAAGTTTGATGTGGCTAAATTGCGCGTTGTTTGCGTTAGTTGGTCACGCTCAGATAGCCTCAAAGTTACAGCATATCACTGTGAGTTCAAAGTTAGTGGGAGGGCCTGTTGATGTACAAATATATCTGCCTTTTGATTTTGATGTTAACCGAAAGGAGCCATACTCAACGCTTTATACAACTGCGGGAGAGAGTCGTTTTGATGTACTGAAAGCTGAAGTGGACTGGTTGAGTCACACTAGTTTTTCACCTATCCCGCAACTTGTGATTGTGCGAGTGCCCAAATTGAATTTTGCTGGGGCTGACAAGTTATCTGACCAAGCGTATTTTGCCTTGCTAGCTCGCGTGTTAGCAAGTGAAGTTGAACCAACATTGATACGGCAATTTAATCTTTCGCCGTTTAAAGTCATTGAAGGGTACTCAAGCAGGGCGGCAATTGCTTTGAATTTATTAGGAAAGATGCCCGGGTATTTCCAAGGCGCGATATTGTCTGCGCCAGTTTGGAGTCAACTTCCCAAGCAACTAAAAGAAGATATTAGTGACAACATCGCCAAGGGCGAACTTACCAATAACCTATATATCAGTCTTGGCAGCTTTGACGAAAATAGGCCGTTTTTTGCTGCACTCGCCGTTTCAAAACGACACCAACACTTGATGTTGGAGGACTTAAGTCAACATCATTATCATGTAGGCGCACAGCTAGCGCTAAGACATGGATTACAACATATTCTTGGCGCAATAAAGCTTCAAGATTATGCTCAATTTGACAAGTCAGGCCTAAATGGGTTGCGAGAATATCACCAAAAACTAGAACAGCGCTATGGGTACTCGATTGATATTAAGGCCAATCAGCTTGCTCTAGGGCAATATTTATTCGCGCAAGGCAATACAATACTTGGAAAAAACGCGTTCGATGAGCTACTTACGACTATGCCTAACTCTGTTATTTACAATTTACGTTATGGGCAGACTCTTTTGAATTCGGGCGATACAACACAAGCAACACTTCAGCTAAAGCGTGCCTTGTTGCTAGCAACAGAGCAAAAAAATGAAGAAGCCAAGCAGTATATTGAACAAGTATTGTCTCGGCTTTAGCGTTATTAAGAGTAATATAAAGGTGGCCCACATGTGTGAGCCACCTTTATATTAGTGGTTTTCTGGCTCTGCTATTTTTACTTTAACTTGGTTTGCGCTAAGTGTTTTTGGTGAGTCAGCTAAAACCTTAAAAGGATGTAGTTGAACATCTGTGATCAAGCGAGTCTGCTCGTCGGATTTGCCCAATATGTCCAAAACTTGCGTGTTGATGTTATAGCGCCAGATAGTCGCCTGTTTGTCGGGAATAATCAGCTCATTCCCACGTAGGTAAAAACGCCAATGCAATGTGATTTTGTTTGTTATTGGCTGTGGTTTGAGCGAATTGTTGATGAGTACTTTTAAGTTTGGCTCATCTGGTGTGGCTATATAGACAGTACCGTTTTGCTGTATTTGTGCCCAGTGAACCTGCCCCTGATAAAGTGGCTGTTTATGGTTGGTTACAGGGTCGAAAAGTACTAGCTGTTTATTGCCAAGATCATTGATGAGAAGGTAGTTACTTCCTTTTATTTCAATTGATTGCATTATAATTTGCTTTTCAAATAAAGCAGGAAAAACTTCAACGCCAGTGACTAAATTAATTTTCAATAAGCTTTGTTTTGATGCTGCCCACAATTGTTTACCATCGGCTGTCCAAACAAAAGACGAAATATGTTTGTTATGGGTGAGCGGGATCTCTTGCAGTTCTTGCTTTAACCAAACTTCACTGGTACCTGTACGATTAGAGAGAAATGCAATGGCATTTCCACTTGGTTGAAATTGCCCTGAAAGCTCGTCGTAGTGGCTGATTGTAAGTCGGCTTGTAGAGTGGTTGTCTTGAATATTAATCTGCTTTTGTTCTCGGATTTGTGTCGCTAAATAGTTGTTATCTTTAAGATATTCAGTAATGTAGAACGATTCTGAGCCGATTGCAGGAATGGTTTGTACAAGCTGGAGGTTTTGGAAAATGTAGAGCGCAGATGCGGTTGAAAGTATATGTGTTGTATCTGGCCCATCTACTATCACTAGCGAACGATCCAATTCTACACCCGACAATTTTTCTTGTTGAAGAAGAGAAAGCTCGTTTTCTCTGCTAATCATATAACTAGAGAGATAAGCCTCTTTATCTGGATCTTGGATGAGTAAAGTAAGTTGACCCTCATTAAATGAGGACGCTAAAATTGTTGCAGCTATAGGTAAAGAAGTAAATGTGACTGAGTCTGAGTGCGGAGTAAAAAGGGCATACTCGTTATTGGCGATAAGTAACACTTGCTGACCCACCCAGTAGGCTTGCTGTACTTCTCTATTCAAGCAAGGAGAGATCACTTTTCTGGCAGCAAACCTTGGTAACACGACGATAGCTTGATGACACTTAGCTTGTGATTTTGTTTTGCGTGTTTCAATGAGTACTGCTTTTTTACCATCTTTGTTAAGCTGAGGTTTGCCAACAAAATCCAATGCACGGGTAACTAACTTAGTTGTTTGGAAATCCAAATCCTTTACTTTTAGTTCCGCTGCTTGCGGCGTTCTGGCCACATATAACAACCTTCTACCTGAGGTAAGTGTCGCAGTGCTTTCCAACTCCAATCCGTAACTTACAGGTGTAACCTCTGAAAGTTGGAAATTAGCTTTTGGCATCGTTGAATAGATAAACAACATACCGAAGAGGGTGATGAAAGCTGCGAAATAGAGAATATAGGCTCTCAGCTTTTGGCTTAAATCAGTATGCTGATCCCCAACTTGTAAACGATAGCCCTTTTTATGAAAAGTCTGGATAATACGTTTATCACTATCCCCAAGTAGTTTTCTAAGCTGAGCAATACATCGTTGAAGGGCATTTGGGGCGACGACGGTATTTTGCCATACAGAATTAAGTAAATGCTCTTGCGTAACAAGCGTTCCGCGATGCTTATACAGTATTTCAAATACTGCCAGCACCTTTGCCTCTAATTTGATTGTCTCATCAAGGTAGATAAGTTCACCCGTGGCTAAGTCTAGCTTACGGTTATTGATTGTTATCATTATTATTTGGGAACAGCAGTCGATACAGCTAGTCTATCTTGTATTGCCTATAAAAATAACCCATCAAGAGTTATTTAACTTTAGCAACCGAACCTTTATTAGAAAATTGGATCAGCAGGGTGCTGGTTCATTTTGAATTATAAACAGCCCCCTATTAATCGCGCTTGGCAGCCAAACTGCTAACTGCGCTCTCAATACTTGAGTCTCCATATTCATGCACTTAGCACAGTAGGTTATTGCTTCTTGATAGCGCAGCGGTTTTTCTCTCAAGTGCAGTAATAAATTCGCTTGCCAGTCATTTAATACATTCATTTTGATGCGATATTGTTGGCGCGATATTGCAATATGCGTTTGCTCAGGCGTTGGCAAGGTGCACGGTTTTGCTTGCTCAAGCTGGGTTATAAGAGAAAGCAAAGGGTAATCGGTTTGAATAAGTTGTACGGATTCTGGCACCGATATGACAAAGTCTTCGGCAATGCCGCAAAGGAGTTCAATCTCGTTTATTAGCGCTGTTGATTGCTCGGTTTCCGGTCCTGGTTTTAACAGTGCAAGCGCTTTGGCTCTTTCAAACTTAGCCAGCTCTGAAGGCAAGCTAAACATAGCTCGCTGGTGGGCATTAAAATCACCGGTAGGTTTAGTGTGTGCTAAAAAATCAGCGAAGCGTGAGCCTAGTTGATGTAGTGTCCAAGACTCTGAGGGTAAGGTGACAATAAAGGCTTTGGCGAAGGTGTCGAATACTTCGTCGCCCATAAACTGGCAAAGTAGAGCAAACTCCCCCCGAAGACATTCTACTAAACGCATCACATAGCCCGCAGCATAGATGTCTACTCTTCTCATGGCTCCCAGTGTTTTGTTACTTTTTACACAGTCATGCAGCGTTAAACCATGCGGATTTGCAGCGGTATTGAGCTTTTGTGGTAGATCGCCTCGTACCATCAAAACGGTGCTAAGCCATTGTTGAGTTTGCGTTAAGTCTGGCGTTTTCATTACGTTGATTCTGCTCGCTCATTGACGATTGGAGTGGACAGCGCGTTGGTGTTAGTAACTGTATCTTGCTTTGGAATATGCCCTGTCAGTACCAGTTTTGCTTTGCTTAACTCATCAACGAGTTCTGGAAAACTGGGGATATTGGCATCCCATTCTAGTAGGGTAGACACGCCACCCGTTAAGTGCTGCGCCAGTTGGTAAAGCTGCCAAACCTTGGCGGGCACCGGCTGGTCATGAGTGTCTATCAAACAATCACCGCAGTCACTAGGACCGGCAAGATGGATTTGAACGATGTGCTCATGGGGGAGTTGACGAATAAACGCTTCTGCGTCAAAACCATGATTAAAGCTACTAACAAAAACATTGTTTACATCCAACAGCATACCGCAGCCTGTTGCGGTGACTAACTCACTGAAAAACTCGCTTTCAGTGAGGGTTGAATGTTGAAATTCAAGATATGTTGATGGGTTCTCAAGCACTAAAGGCCGTTCTAAAAAATCCTGAACTTGGTCAACACGGTTGATAACGTGTTGTAGGCTTTCGTCAGTCAATGGCATAGGTAGGAGATCGTGACTATTCAAACCAGCAATGCCTGTCCAACACAAATGATCGGAAATAAGCTGTGGCTTAACGAATTCACTTAACTCCTTAAGCTTGCTTAAGTATTCAAAGTTAAGCGGGTCGCTGCTACCAATATTCATTGACACACCATGCATCACTAGCGGGTATTGTTCCTTTAACTGAGCGAGGACATGCCGGCCATATCCGTGATTATCTATATAGTTTTCACTGATGATTTCAAACCAGTCGACACCAAGTGATGTACCGCGCTCTAAATGGGACATAATAAAGGGATAGTGCTGGCTTCTTAGGCCAATACCAAACCCCAAGTCGGTTAGTTTTTCGATAGCGGACGCAGCAAGCTGCTGCGTCCGAATTGGATTTGTCATGCTATCTTTCCTATCAAGTTGATGGAGGAAGAGCTAGACGAATATCTGAAGGTTTTGGCTTCTCTTTAGGTTCGCCATCTTCGTTCAATAAACCATTGGCATTGCAGTATGCTTGCCAAGCAATATTGTATACGGCATCTCCTTGTTTATAAGGCATTAGCACATGATCTGCAGATTGATCGGTTGGAGCTTGTTGGCCTTTCGGATAAGTGTAATCAATAGCAGAGAAGCTGTTATCTTTTAGGTTAAACTTAAATAGCTGCATATCGTATTCTTGGTCTTCACCGGAAAGTTTTGGGAAGAGTTGAGAGGCTGAGATAGGCACAGCACACCCACCCAAGTTATTACACTTATTATCAGCAGGGGCACTTTTTGGCCCTGTTGATACGCTACCACCACAGCTACCGCCTGGCGTTGTGCTATGAACAAAACCACAGCCACCTTGTGCTTTACAGTCGTTACTTCCCTTACAACTATGATAAACCTCAGGAGGAGGTAAGTCATCCGAGCCGATGTTGGTATAGCTCATTCCTTGGCAGGCGTGATAAAGGGTGTTCGGATTTTGCGGGGCGATACCCGTTACTAAATCCGGCGCAATTCCCGTGGTTGCCCAGCAAATCGAAATCCTATCGCCTGAGCCACCCATTGCAGGGCCCGGAAACTCACTGGTTTTACCCGACCAATAACGGTCAAGTGCTGTAGTTAGACCTTTAATTGTGCCTACCGCAGATTGACTGAATAATTGATGCGTATTGCCAATATTGGACGAGAGTTTAAGGTTGTTAAGCGCTTTTACTACACTGCTGACGCAAGGTAGATTTGGGTTTTGCTTAGCTGCTTCATCACCGCCGTTGGGATCCAATAACGCCTCATTCCAGTTATTACCCTCAGCAAACCAAGTTGACCATGTCATGTAACGTTCGTCCGATTGACTTGAAGGCTTCTCAAAGTCGACAATGAGCTTCATGGTATCGGTAAATATTTGAAAGTGATCTTTGTATTTATTAGTGATCCGCGCACAAGCCGAACCCGAAATTGGGCCTTCACCGCAGCTTGCGGGATAATCCGCCTTCAATGCTTCTGCACTAGGTTGAAACTTCTCTTCTACGGTGCTGAGGTGGATATCATCCGCTTTAGCCACTTTAGCAGCTAGGAGGTTTTGTGCCCATTTTTCATCTGCCCAGCGTTTACAAATCATTTCTGCTACACCATCACCTTCACCTTGATCAGTAATGGCATTTACATTATTCATTAACGCTTCTTTTAATGCAGTATGATCTTCTTTTACGTTGAGTGAGCCTTTAATGCCAGGGAATTGTGGCTGATAATCTTTGTTACCTGGGCGCTCATTAAAATAGTCACGTTGAATGGTTGCGTAGTCGAGCAAGCTGGTGCCATCGTCATATTGGATCTGAATATAATCCCAATAGCTGAGGTACATGTGTCCAATCGAACCAAACAGCGGTAGGTTTTTCTCAGTGTAATCTGGTTTCCACCAGTCATAAGGTGCTTGCTCAAAATATTTTGGTCGTTTTGTGTCTTTGTTTGGTTCTAAATATTGTTCTTGGATAATTTTCTTTGCGTTTTCTTCCGTTTCTTCAATTAACATAAAAAGTAATGTCTGTTCTTTGTTGAGCTCAGTGGCATTAACACGAAGATCTTGTAACGTTTTATTTGGGAAAATTTGCTTAAAGTAAGCTTGAACTTCAGGGCTTAATTTAGACAAATCGTCACTGCAATCAGCAAAGTCCAAAATATGTGGAATACTACTTTGATTGTTATAGCACTTCCAACCAAACTTCTCGTCAATTAATGCTTGGCTAGTAAAGCTTGGTGTGAGGCCCAATTTGCTAGCCATGTTTGAGGCCAGTTGTAAGTGCAGCATTTCTTCAATAAAAACACTATACACACCGTTAAACACTTGCTGGTTCACAGAGAGTTTAAATGCGTCTTTTTGGTTGTTTGGGTCGTCATTGTCACCAACCAAAGCATCGATATTAAAAAGCGGTTTAAGCTCTACGTCGTAGCCTTTGTTTAGGCGGTGCTCTGGTATATATCCCGCTGTTGGACCAAGTCCTGGCCAGTAGCGACCGGGATAAAGATTTGAAGCGTCCGCAATCTGATGTGTACCTTGAATCGAGTAGAGGCCGGTCATATAAAGTGGGATCGTGAATAACTCCACGTTAATAGCGGCTTGTGCAATTGCTCTCAGACAAGATAAATCAGCAGCCTTATACTCGCTATTGCGTGCTTTAATTTGTTGTTTTTGTGCACTGCTTAAGAGGATGTTGGCATCAATTTCTTTATCTACTTCTACCGATGGGCCTGTTTTGTTCTGCACATTCATAGTTTGCTCCTTTGTGACGGTGAACGTTGTGCAATACCACTGGCTTAAATAAAAAATACGTTAGGATATAGGATATTTATCCAAGACAACTCAAAATTTAAGCAAGTTGATGTCGGTGAGGGATGAACACTCGTTATACAAAGTAGTCGTAAAAAAAGATAAGGTCGATTACGAGATATTACATGGTGGTAACTTTTTCATAACCTATTTAAGAGGCACAAAGCGAATAAGCAGAAAGAGATAAAAGAAGTGGTTTAAAGTCAGAGCCTTAAACCACTTTGAGGAGCTAGTTACTCGCTCAGAACTTAGATGGTGCAGGAGGCACTGTCAGTGTTTTCTTCGGGCTATCTTTTAACTCTTGCAGTAGCTCTTTCACTGCACGCTCGACAGAAGGATCTTTACCTGCATGAACAAGTTCAGGTCTATCGATCACTTCGATATCAGGGCTGACGCCTTCGTTCTCTATAATCCAATTACCATCGTTATCTAGAATTCGGAAGGTTGCAGCGATAACTTGGCCTCCGTCAACAAGACTAGGATTGCCTGAGATCCCGATAAGACCACCCCAAGTGCGAGTACCAATCAGTTTGCCAAGGCCCGCCTGACGGAAGTAGTAAGGTAAAGCATCACCGCCTGAACTTGAATAACCATTGATAAGCATCGCTTTTGGACCATCGTGTGCAAACGAAGGTGTTTTTGTTGGTTCAACACCACGGCGTTTCCAATAGTTGAGTGGCTTACGAGCAAGCCAAGTGATCATGTGCTCAGGGATAAAGCCGCCGCCGTTGTAACGGTCGTCGATGATCAGCGCATCTTTGCTCGTTTGTGGCATAAAGTTCTTAAATAATGAACGGTTACCATCATAATGAGTATTTGGCAGGTGAACATAGCCAACCTTACCGTTTGATAGTTTATCCACGTAGTCTGCGCGTGATTGAACCCATGCCATGTAACGTAAGCCTTGCTCGCTGGCGACAGGTTTTACCGTGGTTTTCCAGCTATCATCAGCGCTTGGTGATTTACTCAATACCAGCTCAACTTGCTCGCCTTGGGTGTTTTCAAGTAGCTCGTAAAAGTTAACCACGTCTTTTACCGAGCGGCCATTTACCGAGATGATGTAATCACCCGTATTGGCATTCACACCAGTTTCATCGAGTGGTGAACGGTAGTCTTCATGCCAGTTCTCACCTTTGTAGATACGCTCAATTTTTACGTAGCCAGACTGATGAGCGCTTATTTCTGCGCCAAGTAAACCATGCTTTTTGCGTTCTGCTGTTGGGGCATCACCAGATTGTACGTAAATGTGACCTGCGTTGATTTCACCCGCAATTTCGCTAAGTACATAGTCTAAATCACTACGGTGTGCGACAGCGCTGGCAAGTGGTTGATACTTCTCCAAGATAGCATCCCAATCTTGACCATGGTGATGCTCGTCGTAGAACCAGTCGCGTAAGGTGCGCCAGCCTTCTACATACATTTGTTGCCACTCAACTTGCGGGTCGATTTTCAGTTTCATCTTAGATAAATCAAGCTGACTGGTTTTTAAATCTTGCTTTGGCTTTGGTGCAATTACACTGAAGTTGTTACCAGCGCGAGCGATTAGGTGCTTACCACCAGCTGCAACTTTATAGCTGCTTACGCCTTCGGCGACGGTTTCAAGCTTGCTATCTGGTTCCGTGCTGAGGAGCTTCAACGCACCGCCCGTTAAGGTTAGTACGCCACCTTCAACACCTGTAAGCGAACCGTAGTTACCCGCTGGGGCTGAGAGTGATACAACCCGCGACATAAAGCCGCTGGCCTCAATGTAATTTTCTTGTTTGTCACTGTCTTTTTTCGCTTCATCGTCTGATTGAATGCTTAACTCATCACTTTCAAAGGCATTAAGCGGCTTAATCTGACTATTCACCGCAACGCTATAAATGCGTGTGGCATTATTAAACATATAATCAAATTCATAGCTGCTAAAGGTGAGGTTATAGTCACGCTCAGAAGTGAAATAAATGTAGTTTCCGTCAGGTGAAAAAGTCGGGTTACGCTCACTGGTCATGTTGTCAGTCAGTCGAGTGACCTTTTTATCCTTGATATTATAGTGCCAAAGTGAAGCGTAGCGGTTCTCGTTGTTTTTAACAAAAACAATATCTTCACTGTTTGGTGACCAAGTATATTCGGTTAGACCATCTTCGTCGTATTTGGCGGTGTCAATTTTATGCATATCGCCAGATTTCGCATCGACCCACCATAGCGTGTGGTTTTTATCTGCAAAGAGCAGTTTGCTATTATCAGCCGACCAAATTGGCGTAAAGCGCCAGATGGTACCATTGTCGGTTAACTGAATGGTTTTGTTGTTATTTGCTCTATCTTTTAGATAGATTTCATATTCACCTGTTTTATCGCTCATGTAGGCAATATAACGGCCATTCGGTGACCAGCTTGCTTCAATTTCACGGCCCTCTGGCGTGTAAGAGAGGTTACGAGTCGGCCCCTGCTTTACTGGGACTGAGAATAGCTCACCACGGGCAGTAAACAATGCGCGCTTACCATCGTGTGATATATCCATAGAATCAATAAAGTCGCTAACGTTTTTACTATATGGCATGGCATATTGACGCACACCAGCAACATCGATTTTTAGCTTTTTAGTTGTCTTTGTCGCTTCGTCAAAGCGATATAAGTAACCGCCATTTTCGTAGACAATGGCGTCTGGTCCGGCTGATGGCCATAGCACGTCAAAGTCTTTGTGGTCAGTCATTTTAACCGGTGACTTGCCATCTCGATATTTATAAAGGTTGAGCGTGTAGTCACGATCAGACACAAAGTAGATACTGTCATTCACCCAAGTTGGTTGCTGATCGGTTGCTTTGTCGGTTGTGAGTTGTTTAGATGTATTGTTTTCAAGGTTATAAATCCAAACATCCTGTGCTCGACCACCACGAGAGCGCTTCCAGGTTCTAAACTCTCTGTCGATTGGTGTGTAAACATACTTGCTACCATCTGGAGAAAGCATCCCACCGCCGGTTTCCGGAATAGCCAGCGGCTGCTCGAGTCCACCCTCTACCGGTACCATATAAGGGCGACCCATACGTTTGCCCCATGGCGTACGGTTTGCTCTAAAGACGATATGTTTGCCGTCGGGCGTCCAATCCATCACACGGTAATCGAACCCACCACGAGGTGGCATTTGTCCAACATCGTTGTAATAAGTCAGTTGCTTTAATCCTGAACCGTCAGCATTGATCACATAGATTTGACGGCTGCCATTATACTCAGCGGCAAAAGCGATTTTACTGCCATCAGGAGAAAACTTAGGGAAAGTCTCAAAACCAATATGGTCAGTCAGACGTTGGCTTTTACCTGTGTTGGCATTGGCAATATAAATGTCGCCAGCGTACACAAAAGTGACTTTATCTTTGTGAATATCTGGAAAGCGGAGTAGGCGGGTATCTTCGGTTTGATACGCTGAAACAAAAGGCGCGGCTGCCGCAGCAATGGCGAGCACGAGTGTTTTTATCTTCATCATAATATAGGCATTTCCGTTATTATTTTGATACATAATAACGCTTGATAAGCGAAATGCACCCAATTTAGATGAGTAGCTTGTTTCAAAATGTGAAAAAACACCCCAACGCGGAGTGTGGTCGCGAAGAGGTGTTGAGTAGTTGGGGGAGGTACAGATGTACCTCAATCATGTGTTGATTTAGAATTGAGCAACAAAAGTTAGATTGCTTGTTTCACCGCCGTCTGTGTCAACTACACTACCTTTAAGGTAGTAAGTGTCGTTGAAGAAGTATTTAGCTTCTACCGCTAAGTCTGAATCATATGAACCTAGACCAAGCGCAAAGTTGCGAGTGAAGTAGTAGTTTGCAAGCACGTTTGTTACGTTGTCGTCAAAACCATCAGTATCAATGCGGTTGTGCTCTAAGTCGATTGTGAAGTAGCTGTCACCACCAACGTGCATGAAGTAACGTGCACTTAGGTTTAGATAATCAAATTCGTCTTCAGTTTCAACAGTGAAACCGATGTAATCTGTAGAATTTAGTTCGTGATTGTACTCAGCTTTGAACCAAGTAGTATCACCGTTTTCAAACTCTTCTTGGCGAATGCTTAGCTTTAGGTTGTCGTTGTAAAGGTAACCAAAACCGAAAGAGTAATGGTCGTCAGCTTCGCCAAGATCTGCGATGCTAGCAGTTACAAACCATTCTTTAGTGATAAAGCCTTCACCACGAGCTGAGAAAGCATTTGAGAAATCATCGTTAAAGTAACTTACGCCTACGTTGCTGTCCGTATCAAGGTAGCCAAAGTCATCCCATACGCCTACTGATTCTTGAGGTGCGAAGAAATAGCGAGAAGAAAGCATCAGTGCGCGGTTGTCAGAGCCATCATAGTCATAATCTGTGTAACTAGCGGCGTTGAACCACTCTTTTTGTACGTTACCAGTGTTAGCCTGAGCTGCTGCTGAAACAAGTAGTGAAACAGCTGCGATAGATAGTAGTTTTTTCATAGTCATCCCTTTAATTTCCATATATTGAGCTACATCGACTCAACGGCGCGCATGGTAGTATTAGAAATCTGAACGGAAGCTGACAATAATGAAAAAAGTTTGGATATTGGCAAAAAAGCTGAGACTTAATTATGCTTTTTATCTATGAGATAAACATAAAGGAAGAGAACATGACGAATTCATTCCATGGTATATCAATAGGCACTGAGCGCTTTGGAGATGATATTTATCTCACACTTAAGCCTACAGGTAAACTCACTCATGAAGATTATGTTGTTATTACACCAATAATCGAGAGTGCACTTAAAGCAGTAACAGCGCCTAAAATCTATGCATTTCTTGATGCGACTGATTTTGAGGGCTGGGAGCCAAGAGCCATGTGGGATGACTTCCGACTCGCCTTTGAGCATAGCACTGAATTTGCCAAAGTAGCAATATATGGCGGTAAAAACTGGCATCGACTTGCAGCAACAATAGGTAACTGGTTTGTTACTGGTAAAGTGAAGTATTTTGATGATAAAAGAGATGCATTGAATTGGCTTAATGAACGAGGTTGATTTAAGTTGAATTAAATTCATGGTTTATGTGTTGTGACTCGAGACGCTAGTCACGTGTGCAAAAAGTGGATTATTCAACCTATCATCAGTATAGTGAATTTACACCATTGGCTTTTGTCATAACGGCTTAGGAGCTTCAACTGTGAAAAAAATACTGATCACTGGTGCAAACCGCGGTATTGGACTTGCGTTAACTAAAACCTATCTGCAGGCTGGTTGGCACGTGTTAGCAACGTGTCGAGACCCGCTTATTGCTTCAGAGCTCAATTCTCTCGCGCCAACTTTTCCTGAGCTCCAAGTATTTGCTTTAGATGTGACCAATTACGACCAGATGGAAGAATTAAGCGAGAAGCTGGCCCCTGTGGCCATCGATATTGTTATCAACAATGCGGGTATTTATGGGCCGAAAGACTATGCATTTGGTGAAACAGATATAGAAGCGTGGCGAGAAGTGATGGAGGTTAATGTATTTTCCACCATGCGACTCGCAGAGCTATTTTACACCCATCTTTGCAACGGCAATGAAAAGGTTTTTGCAGCCATTTCCTCTAAGGTTGGTAGTCACACCATGAATACCAAAGGCGGCGGCTATATCTATCGCAGTTCGAAGGCTGCATTAAATTCAGTCGTAAAAAGCCTATCAAATGATTTACTGGGTGAAGGGATCCGCACCGTCGCTATTCACCCTGGCTGGGTCCAAACGGAAATGGGTGGCCCTAACGCGTTAATTACTCCAGATGAGTCTGCAAATGGGATCTATTCCGTGTTATCTCATTTTGTGGATGCACAAAGCGGAGGTTTTTACGACTATAGCGGTGATGCTATTCCTTGGTAGTTAAACGATAGCTAATCTTTGCTTACACGATAAATAAAAGGTTCTGGCTACTTGACGAGACAGATGCATTGAGTAGTGCCCACATAGTAGTAAAGGAATGTGCATACAGTGGTAGAAGTTCAAAATTTAGTCTTTACGCGTCGTGATGGTGACGTGAATCGAGCTGTATTAGATAAGCTTAGCCTCAGTATTGCCGCTAAAGAACAGGTCGCGATTGTTGGAGATAGCGGGTCGGGTAAAACTACCCTGATCCATCTGATTGGTGGTTTATTAAGGCCTGATAGCGGCAGCATTATTATTGATGGGCAAAATATTACTCAATTTAATGATACCGAGCTGGCGCTCTACCGTCGTGGTTTGGGGATGATATTTCAGCACTATCAATTGCTTGCACCTTTATCTGTTTACGACAATATCGTTTTTCAAGCACAGCTCAATCAATTGAACCCAAAGCAAAGCGATGTTAAAGCGTTGGCTGAGCGCTTAGGGATTTTGCATAAATTAACAGCCTTGCCTCAGCAATTGTCAGGTGGTGAGCAGCAGCGAGTTGGTATCGCACGTGCCATGATCAACAAGCCTAAGTTATTGCTGGCCGATGAGCCGACGGGCAACTTAGATGCTGCGAAAAGCGAAGAAGTGGTATCACTTCTGCGTGAGCTGTGCGAAGAGCAAGGCGTTAACTTGCTTATGGTTACACACAGCCAACACCTTGCTGACAGCCTCGATAGAAAAGTCACTATTCAAAATAACCGTGCTTATGGCTAAAGTAATGGAACGGCTGAGCGCGTTATCAGAAATTAGGCTGATACTTACTGTTTTTATCCAATTCTACAAAAGGCATCTTTGGTTGTTTTTGCTATTCGTTTTTGGCTTGTCCTTGGGTAGTGCTTTGCTTGGCTCAATTCGAGGACTAAATCAAGAAGCAACAGATCGCTATCAGCAAACCAGCGCACTTATTAACAATCCTATTAGTCACTTTGTTCGGCCAAGCGTAGGCCGCGAGATGTTGACTGCCGATGTATGGACGGCGCTTCGAAACGCAGGAGTCGTATCTGCTGAGCCAGTTTTGGAAGGCGTGCTTACCCTGCCGAGCGGGAATAGGCTTCGCATCAAAGGGGTTAATACTTTGCAATGGTTGTCTGTGCCTAAAGCGCAATCACAGGGAGGCACGTCAGGCAATCAAACCGCACCGTTACAATTTGGATTTAATACAATTTACGTATCTGACACGATGGCTCAACAGTTGTCGCTCAGTAGGCATGAAGTGATCAAGCTTCTTGATACGAATGTACACTTCGTTGTTTTATCGGAACTGACTGGTGATACCGCATTAGCCGATATTGCATTAGTTGACCATTTACTGAATTCAGCGGGTCGAATAAGTTATATAGAGATCTCAAATGCAGTATTGGACGAGACAAAGGTTAGGCAGATTATTGGTGACCAAGCTCAGTTGCAAATTGCACAAGCGCAGTCATTCGACTCGTTGTCGAAGGCATTTTTCTTCAACCTGCAAGCACTTGCATTCCTAGGCTACGTAGTTGGCGCTTTTTTAAGTTTTAACGCCATAAAGCTTTGTCTGCACGCAAGAAAAACACTACATCAGCAACTCACACTACTCGGATGTATTCAAGCAAATGTAGTCGCAGCGGTAGTCATTGAAGTGCTCGTCTTAAGTTTGATTGCTGCACTGGTGGGCGCAGGTGTGGCTTTCTTGGGGGCGAACTTATTGGTGAGTGAGATCTCTATGGCGTTAGAGAGCTTATTCGCGTTAGATAGGCGTTTACCGGTTAATTTCAGTTGGTTAGTCGTGCTGCAAGCATTTGTGTTAAACCTTTTGGTACTTGCCAGTGTGGCCTATTGCCAAGTAAAGCCTCCTACTTTTTATAAATCTTGGCAGAGTAAAATAGTGAGTGGAAGTCTACTGGCTGTGGCCGCTGGGTATTTTTATCTTGGTAGCGAAGCGCCATTTCATGCGCTTGGGTTGTGCGTTTGCCTACTGTTGCTCTTTTTTATGATAACACCAGTGGTACTACGAGCCGCGTTTAAAGGTATTCCAACTCAGCATCCATTAGTAAAATGGATGAAAGCAGACAGTGGCGAGCAGATCAGAGTGCTTGCAATCAGTGTTTATGCCGTATTGCTTGCGGTTGGCACTTCCGTAGGGTTGCAAATTATGGTGAGCAGTTTTAGTTCAGCTTTGCAGATCCATTTAGATGGCCGCCTTAGCGCAAACCTATATGTGAGGCCTAGCGAAGTCTCTGATGTGCAATATCAATGGCTTTTAAGCCAACAGGATATCGACAAGGTCGGTGTATTTTGGCGTGCAGAGATAAGTTATGGTCTGAGCTCACATCAACAAGCTACTCAATCAGCGAGTTTGATTAGCTTCGGTCGCTCTGGCGAACATCACTACAATCTTAGGCTACTTTCGGGAGCCGCACCTAATAACGAGGTGCTTTATTATGATGCGAATAAGAATGTGAGTGGGTGCCTTGCCAACGAGGCAAGCAAATTATTGTATGGCGTGAAGTTGGGTCGGCGTATTCGGTTGCAGCAAGGCAAAAAGCATATTAACTGTGAGATAACGGGTTTTTATTACGATTATGGCGAGCAGCGTGCGGTGTTCGTCGCCGTTAGTGACGCAATTGAAAACGCTGGGCTTAACTATGAAGCATATGGTTTTTCAATTGTTTTGAAGCCAGATATTGATACCGCTTTATTTAAGCAAAAGGTCATGCAGCGATTTCATTTAAACGACTCTCAAGTGGTTCAAAATCAGCGTTTTAAACAATACGCTACGCGTTTGTTTGAACATACGTTTTATGCAACACACGCGTTAAATTTAATGATAGTTGCTATCGCGCTATTTGGGCTGTGGGTATCATTACTGACACTTGGCGCTAAGCAAATTCAACCTTTGGCCATCTTAAAAACATTAGGCGTTACCACTTGGCAAGCGTTTGCCATTAAATTAGCGCAGAGCGCTGTTATTCTGCTTGTGAGTTTAGTGCTGGCGACGATACTTGGTGGGATGCTCGGGTGGATCTTGCTTAAATTTGTGATGCCAATTGGCTTCGGTTGGACGATCCCTTTTCTATTACCTTATCTTGAGATCGCAGTCTTTATCACCCTAATTTTTGGTTTAGCTTTGCTAGTTAGTGTACTACCTCTACTCAAACTGAGTCGTTACGATACTGCGGATCTGTTGTATGAAGACTAATTATCTTATCATTTTATTACTGTTAATCGTGGGTGTCGGCTGCACACCAGAATCATCAGAAGCACCAGCTTCAAACCGTGACTTTTTCAACCTTCAGTTGGGCGATCCGGTCTCTCCCTCATATCAGTTAAGTTTTCCACTTGATCACGGCAGTCATCCGGACCAAGGCATTGAATGGTGGTATGTTACTGCAAACTTAAAAAGTGACTCAGGACAAGAGTTTGGTGTTCAATGGACGTTATTTAGAACCTCAGTTGTCAGTGGTCAATATGCCAGTCCATGGTGGGATGGTGAGTTATATTTTGCGCATTTTGCAATTCAAGATAATACAAGGCACCAAGCCTTCGAACGTTATGGCAGAGCCGGACAAGTAAAAATTCAAGCAGACCCATTTATCACGCAATTGGATAATTGGTATTTGCGCAGTGAGACGGAAACATTTTTTCCGTTAACGCTTCATGCTGAGGACGAAAACAGCCGTGTTAGTTTAACACTTAACACAAGCCCAATGGTGCTACATGGGAAGAATGGCTACAGTGAAAAAACGTCCGACGGCCATGCCTCCATATACTACAGCTTTCCTTTTTTAAGCGTCTTGGGTGAGCTTACTTTTCAAGGTGCAACACATCAAGTCAGCGGTGACGCGTGGCTCGATAGAGAATGGTCTTCCTCGTTTATCAGTAAATCACAACGCGGCTGGGACTGGTTTAGCATTCGGAGTCAAGACAGATCGAATGGTGCACTAATGGTATTTTGTATTCGTGATAGCCAACAAGTCTACAAAGATTGCCGAGGCACTGAAATTACAGCTGAGGGTAGAGCGACAAAAATAGCGCATAAGGATATTCAATTAAGTGTTTTGGAGCAGGTTTCGTTAGATGGAGTAAGCTATCCATTTAAATGGCAATTACGACTAAAGCGCAATCCTGTTATTCTGATAGAAAGTATCAATCGTGATGCGAGAAATCAGCTGACGATCCCGTATTGGGAAGGAAGAGTAAAAGTGTCCGGCGGCTATACCGGTGAAGGGTACGCTGAGCTAGTCGGATACGAATAGCCCACATTGGCTATATCGATTAACTTGTACCTATATTGTCGTTAAATTTCCTAGTGAGATAGTACTAGCGCACAATAAACATGAATTTATCCTGAAATCTTGTTTTGACAGCGCTTTTTTCTGTCAAACTCAGTCCTAGAAAGCTAGACTCTAAGAATATCTTACTATCTGTGTTGCTATGTTAAATACGTTTTTTGTAACCGATCCCGCACCAGAGTTGCTACTCAACGGAACTTATGATGCTACGCTTGTGGCGTTATCTGTGCTTGTGGCTGTTATTGCCTCATTTTTTACGCTTATCCAGATCGACTTTGCTGAGCAAAACCAAAATAGCCGTATAAATCGACTCGCAAAATTTGGCGGTGCTGTTGCCATGGCAGGTGGTATTTGGAGTATGCACTTTATTGGCATGCTGGCGTTCTCACTCTGTGTAGAAGTGGATTACGATCCTTGGCTTACTGCAGTGTCTATCTTCCCCGCTTTCTTAGGCTGTTGGGTTTCGTTTGATTTGATAACTCGACCAAATGTCACACTTTCAGTTAAGGGGCTCGCCGCTGTCATTTTGGGAGCCGGAATTGGCACCATGCACTATAGCGGTATGGAAGCCATGCAGCTTGGCCCTATGTTGGGTTATGACCCTACACTTTTTGGCTTATCAATTATCGTTGCGGTGTCACTCGCTTTCATCGCTATTCAAACGAGAAGTAAGCTGCGCGATTATGTCAGCGACAACAATATCAGTATTGTGAGGTGTTTAGGTGCTTTGGCGCTTGGGGCATCGGTGTCGGGAATGCATTACACGGGCATGCAGGCGGCAAAATTTGTATCTGATTCACCAATAATTAGCCAAGAAATGCAAGATCAGCACACACAGTCACTCGCATTGTTTATTGCAGCTGTCAGTATGATCATTAGTGCTTTATCTGCGCTTATTCATACCGCGAGCAAGTACCGTTCGGTGGCTGCAGACAAAGCCGCTAATGAATCTAGGCTTGCGGCGATCCTAGAAACGGCCGTTGACGGGATCATAACTATCAATGGTGACGGTATCATTAAGAGCTGTAACCCGTTAGTTGAACGAATTTTAGGATGGTCTGAGGGAGAAACGCTTGGTCGCAATGTTGCGGTGTTTTTACCTAAAGAAGCGCAAACGAAAGTATCATTCAACAGCGCTTACCTTGAGCAATTTAAAGGGGTTGGTCGTGACATCAAGGCACTACACAAGCATGGGCATTTAGTGCCTATCCGATTGGGGATAGGAGAGGTTGAACTAAAAGACCAAAGCGCGTTTTATGTGGGTTTTATCACTGATCTAACAGCCCAAAAGCAAATGGAAAAAGCGCTGATTGAGCAGGAAACGCGTTATCGGACACTATTAAATAACATGCCTGGCGTGGCGTTTCGCTGCCGGATAGATAACGAATGGACAATGTCGTTTGTAAGTCCCATTGTTGAGCAGCTTACAGGCTATCGAGCAGAAGAGTTTATTTCTGGGCAAGTTCATTTTGCTAGCTTGATTATTGAAGACGACAAAAGCTTAACGCACGATGTGGTTGAACAAGCACTGCAATGCGGCAAAGCGAGTTACTCGCAGGAATATCGAATATTACACAAGTCTGGCCATACCAAGTGGGTGCTGGATAAAGGTTCATTTGAATACGATCAAGCGGGTAAAGTTGAGGGCATTGCGGGCGTATTACTTGATATTAGCGAGCGCAAGAACATGGAGGACGAACTACGTGCCGCGAAAAGCATTGCTGAAAGCGCAGCGGCTTCCAAGCAAGCGTTTTTGGCGAACATGAGTCATGAAATTCGCACGCCGATGAACGCCATTTTAGGATTTAGTGAAGTACTGAGAGAGTCTGAGCTGAAGCCTGATCAAAGTAAGCATGTAAATACGATACTTACCAGTGCAAAGGCGCTGCTGCATTTACTTAATGATATTTTAGACTCTGCTAAGCTGGACCAAGGCAAGCTCGACTTGATTGAAAATGATTTCTGTATTTCTGAGCTACTCGACAACGTGGTATCGACGTTTTGGTATCAAGCAAAGAAAAAGGGCTTAAAACTAGAGCTCACGATGAGTCACAGTTTGCATCAAACTTATCATGGTGCTTCAGACCGCTTACGGCAGGTATTGGTAAATTTATTGGGCAATGCCATTAAGTTTACTGCACAGGGCAGTGTAGAGCTTAGAGTTGAGTCATCCCATGACGATTATGTACTGTTTAAAATTGCAGACACTGGTATAGGGATTGCCAACGATAGACTAGATTCTATTTTTAACCCCTTTGAGCAGGCCGATGAGAGCATGAGTCGCCGCTTTGGTGGCACAGGTCTTGGGACGACCATTAGCCGCCAGCTAGTCGAGTTAATGGGTGGAAAAATATGGGCTCATAGTGAGCTTGGAAAAGGGTCTACTTTCTACTTTACTGTGCCTCTTAAGAAAATCGCGGCATTCACAAGAGCGCAAGATGTTCATGTCGAACTTCCCCCATTAAATATCTTGGTTGCCGATGATATTCAACAAAATACCGAATTGTTGAGCTTATTACTTGAAAAGCAAGGTCATAGTATAGAGGTCGCAGGAGATGGGCTTGAGGCCATCGAAAAAGCAAAAGCGCAACAATACCATCTTATTCTAATGGATATTCATATGCCGGGTTGTGACGGACTTGAGGCGACGCGTGCTATCAAAGCATATGAACGAGAAAATAGGCAACAAGAGACACCGGTAATTGCACTGACCGCGAGTGTGTTGGGCGAGGACAGAGCCGCTGCAAAAGCTGCTGGTATGGCTGCATTTGCGTCAAAACCAGTGGTGATAGAAGATTTAACTCGCACTATTGCTGAGACGCTCAATATCAATATCGCTCATACGGCGATTGGAGTAAGGCAAACCAGCAACAAACAGCTTATAAATAGAGCTAGAGCAATAAACCTGTGGGGCAGTGAGGCTCGGTTTTTAAAAGAACTGGCGCGTTTTTGGGAAGGTAAAAGAGAAGAAGTGATAGCGCTCTTTGCGCACGAAGGTCAGTTTACGAATGATGTGCTACAGAGCATTCATACCATCAAAGGCGTTGCCGGAAACCTGGCTTTGGAGACGCTATTTGCTCTGCTAGAGCAAATAGAGCGTAAAAAGGAAATTGACGAGCGCTTGAGAGCCAAAATGGCGCTCATTATTGAAAAACTAGACGACGTGGTTGGTCTGAGTGATGAAGAAGTCGTGACCAACGCGTTGAGTGAGGGCGACGTTTTTTTGTTTAAGCAAAACTTGCCACAAGTAAAAGAGATGATAGATGAGGCGCAAGTCGAGGATGATGTGCTTGACGCATTGTTAGAGAGTGCGCCCCTTACTTACCGAAGCCAGGTAGAGGCGTTGAAACATGCATTGGATGATTTTGAATTTGAACGTGCGGAGGAAATTCTCGCACAATTAATGAGTACTGATGTGTAATGATAAATGACCACAAGCCTCTGATCCTAGCTGTTGACGATGAAGCGACAAATTTGCAAATTCTAAAGCAAACGCTGGGTAATCAATATCGTATGAAGTTTGCAAAGTCAGGAAAGTTGGCGCTGGAGCTAGTAGATAAAGAACTACCTAACTTAATTTTACTCGATGTTATGATGCCAGAAATGACAGGTTTTGAAGTCTGCTCCAAATTAAAAGAAGACCCTACCACGGCGAGGATCCCGGTGATTTTTGTGACCGCCTTGAGTGAAGAGTTTGACGAAGCTCGAGGCTTTGAGTTAGGTGGTGTTGATTACATCACAAAGCCTATCAGCCCTGCTATAACTAGAGCGCGAGTGAAGACGCACTTGTCTTTAGTTAGTGCTACTGAGCTTAAAAGTGCATACGTTGAATTGATGCAGCGGCTCGGTCAGGCAGCGGAATACAAAGACAATGAAACAGGCCAACATATTGCAAGAATGAGCCGCTACTGCTTTGTGCTTGCTAAAGCTTGTGGTTTACCGGAAGCGTATGCGGAAGATTTGATGCTCGCCGCCCCGATGCATGATATTGGTAAGGTTGGTATTGCCGACAGCATTTTGCTGAAACCCGGACGTTTAGATGCCGAAGAGTATGAGGTGATGAAACAACACGCTGAGCTGGGTGCAAATATACTCGCGGACTCTGATTCAAAACTCGTCAAGCTTGCATATTTAATGGCAATGGAGCACCACGAAAAATTTGATGGAAGCGGCTATCCAAAAGGATTAAAGGGGGAAGAAATCTCACTTGAAGGGAGGATCTGTGCGCTTGCGGACGTGTTTGATGCACTTACTTCAAAGCGCCCATACAAAGAGGCTTGGCCTATTGAAAAGGCATTAGCCTTCATTCATTCTGAAAGTGGTAAGCACTTTGACCCAAAATTAGTTGAATTACTCGATGAAAACCTACCAGAAATCCTAAAGATTAAAGCGCAGTATGACTGAGGGGAGTTGATCTTCGCTGGCTAATTTAAGATTAATGCTTGTGAGCGTAGAGAGAGGGAGTAGTAAGGCATTTTTAAGTTGCTCATATTGTAAAGCATTTGCTATACGAATAATTTGTATCTATATTGGGTTCTAACCATGGAACTATCAACAAGGATACGATTGTGAATTCAGTTTCAATTATGGCAATAAGTCTTACCGCCATGTTAGCGTCACTACCTAGCATCGCCAGCTCAACAAATTTTATGGAGCTTGGATTTGGTCGGTTAGCGTTCGATAACGTCAGTGAGATTGAGCCTAAAGGCTTTGTCATTACAGCAAATATAGAGTTCGGTGGGCTTTACCTAGAAGGTTCTTCTGCTCTGATGGCTGATGACGTCGCGGTTACCGGAGTAGTTTATGGTGCAGAAGAAGACGTATTAACTACATTAGATTTCGATGTTGACTCTAGAGCTTATACCCTATTGGCCGGTAAACAGTTCGATTTGAATGATAATAGCCTTATTGATATTTATGGCGGTTATTCTAGGCATAGATTGGAAGTAGCTTATTCAGGCTTAGTCAATACGACGTACTATGATGGTTACACCAATAAAGAGCTTATATTATTTCTTGACCAAGGGGAAAATGAGTCAAGTGATCATTATCATTTAGAAGCTGCTTATGACTATACACATGTAGACCTTAATTTTAGGGTAGGTGTTGGCTTTGAGCGGATCCAGGATGATGTAAGTGAGAATAATTTAGTGTATCTGGCAGAGGTTGGATATCGTTTTACCAATAATATTTCCGCAAACGTGAGCTATAGAAATGCTGAGGTCTACAATACCCTCAGTCTGAATTTGAGGTATAGCTTCTGACTACAATGCCCTTGTCATGCCGTTAATCTTGTTGTGAACGGCATAACATCCACTTCCAAAGCGCCTAGCTAATTTTCTTCCTCTTGGTTTACGACACTGAGTTGAACTCGAGCAAGTTAACGGTTTGATTAATAGTAACAAACTTTGTTACAAAGTCATTTTGTATTTATTTTGGGTTCTAGTTGTATTTATATGTAATTTCAGTAGTATGCGCCACGGATTAAATACGAGAATGATGGAGTGGATCGTGAATTCAATTTTAAAGCAAGTGGCATTAGTATCTGCATTATTTGCATCAACAGCTAGCCTAGCAAACTCAACAGACTTCGTTGAACTAGGTTATGGAAAAATCACGCTTGATGGCGTTGATGAATTCAAGCCTACGGGTATCGCAGTTACGGTAAACAAGGCATTTGACGGCTTTTATCTTCAAGGTACTTATGCTGCATTAAGTGATGACTTTAAAGGTACTTCAATCGAAAGCGATTATTACGCAAATATAGAAACAACGGTTAAAGTTGAGACAGATTTAAACTATCTTACTCTTTTAGTTGGTCATCAGTTTGATGTAACAGATGCTGGCTTTGTCGATGTATATGGTGGTTATTCTAGATACAAATTAGAATTGGATTACTCAGGCATCGCAGATATTGCTTATAACGATGGCTACAGTTATCAAGAAAGCTTCTCTGATAAAGAGAGTGACACGAGCGATCATTACCATATTGAAGCTGCCTACGAGCATTCATTCGGAGCTCTGAATGCACGCGTTGGCCTTGGTCTAGAACGTATTCAAGAAGATGAAAGCGAAACTAACTTTGTATACTTAGCCAAGCTGAGTTACCAATTTACCGACAGCATCTCGGCTAATATTAGCTACAGAAATGCAGACGAATACGATAACTTTGGTGTAAACCTAAGATATAGTTTCTGATATCAGGGTCACTAGGGTCGACAGGCCCTAGATAAGATGCGGTTTCTTTCAGTAGAAATCGTATCTAAAACAAAATGCATGTTCTAATCCAAACTTTCGCCATTATACCTGTTAACACCAAGCTATTATTTCTCTGACATTCGTGTTCATCTCTGCGAATTTACCTATCAAATTAAGCTTTTTGCATCGCACCCAACATGTAATACCAATTAGTTAGCTCATTCCTTATCCAAACCTCAGGTTAAATAAATTAATATTAAAAGCGTTTTTATTCTAGAAACACTTAAACGTGCAACAAAACCTTGTTATGCTCCGACCTTTACTATGTAGATAGATAAGGAGATGATCATGAATTCTACAGTTAAGTTAGCTGCTTGCCTTTCAGTAGCTTTGGTAAGCTCAGGTTGCTTCGCACAATCAAAAGATTACGTTGAGATAGGTTATGGGAAAATCTCAATTAAAGAGCTGAGTGAAATAAAGCCAACAGGGGTGGCGCTGAGCGCAAAAAAATCCTTCGACCAATTTTATCTACAAGGTACCTATATAATATCGAGTGATAAAAACAGTCAGCAAAATGATATCGCTAGTGGCGTTGGCGCTCGAATAATCGAAACAAAAGTTGATACAGACTGGAAACAATTTACTTTACTAGTGGGTCATGAATTTCAACTATCAGAGCGATCATCGCTGGATTTATATGGTGGTTATTCTCGGCTCAAGTTGCAAATGGATGCAACAGCGGAAGTGGAATATATTATCAACGGCGAATACCGTTATAGAAATGAAATTGACGTATCAGCTAACAACGATGCCGATCTTTATCATCTTGAATTGGCTTATGTGCTCTCGGTAGACTCATTCGATGCGAAGGCCGGTATTGGGTTTGAACGCATCAATGGTGAGGAAGGAGAAAGTAGTTTTGTATACCTTGCTGAGATTGGCTACCATTTTACTGATCATATTTCTGCAAATCTAAACTATAGAAATGCTGATGTGTACAACAACGTTGGTTTTAATCTGCGCTATAGCTTTTAGTCGTTGAAAAAGGTGCGTGATAGGTGCACCTTCTTAATTTGCTAAGCGAATTTATCCATCAACTGAGCATATTGGTAATACGCGAGTTGACCTACTCTTCGTAATCGTGGCATTGGAAACTTGGGTAGTGGCTTCGTATAGATGGGTAAATTAGGGACTTTAAGACCCATTAATTTTTCAGCAAGTCGAATACTTGCCTGTGCACTAAACGCCACACCTGAGCCGCAATACCCAAGTACGTATCCGGTGTTATTTTCACTGTAGATATGGGGAAGATCATCAAGCGTGGCGGCGATATAACCACTCCAAAAATAATCTACTCTAGCATTGAGGTTAGGAAAGCAGTCGTTAAGTGCAGAGCGCAAGTTGTATTGATATTTTGCATTGTCCTGATCATGGCCAAACACCGCGCCTCGCCCACCAAACAAAATACGGTTGTCAGGAAGACGACGATAGTAGTATTTAAGCCGTCTGGTATCCATGACGACTTGCTCTGTGATTAAGCCATTGGCTGCGAGTTGCTCGTCGCTGAGTGGTTCAGTCACGATAATACTACTTAAAATAGGCAAGTAACGCCCTTGAGTTAACGGTGAAAACTGTCGCTGAGCATAGGCATTCGCTGCGATCACTACCTTATTTACTGAGACTTTGTGGCCGTTCACTTCGAGCTGGTGGTTGCCATTTTGGTTCTGGTGGCGGGTGACCAGACTGTTTTCATAAAGTTGCACACCAGCTTGCTGAGCTAATGCCTTGTAACCTAGTAACAGTTTCAACGGGTGAACACCAAACGCGTTGTCAAATCGCAATGCGCCAAACCCTTGCTGGTTGTGCATATAGGTTTCGGTCAGTTGTTGCCGAGACAGTAATTGATGGCTCTTGCTACCCATGGTTGCAGTGAGAAATTCGGACTGCGCTTTTAGTAGCGAAAATGCTTGCTGATTGTGTGCAACTTTCAAATACCCAGATGCTTGCACGTTGCAATCAATGTGATTGGCGTCGATATGTTCACGGACTAAAGCAACGGCGTTGTTATACTCTTGATATATGGATTTACTGACATCCAAACCATATTTTTTGGCCAGTTGCGCATAACCAAGCCGTCCCGTACTTGGTAGCACAAATCCCGCATTTCTCGCGCTCGCGCCAAAGCCTACTTGATTGGCTTCAAATAGGGCAACGCTTTGATGATGAGTGGTAGCTAAATGGTAGGCGGTAAGTAAGCCCGTAAAGCCGCCACCGATCACTGCGATATCTACTTGTAGTGGTTTATCTAGCGAAGGGTTGGGGGTACCTAAAGGGCAGGTTGCAGCCCAGTAGCTATTGGCAAAAGCTTGGCCTTGGCAATGTGGCTGAGTGAGAGGATCAAACCCTGACATCTTAAAACTCCAATACCATTTCTGCTGCTTGGCAGTGACATTCTGTACCACAAATAGTACAAACATAGCCGTGATAGATACAATCATCTAGCCACTTATCATCATGGACTTTGATCAGTTTGCCACCGGCTTTGGTGAAGTATTTAACGGCACCGTTACCTGGGCTTTGTTTCCAAAGATGAGCAACGCCAGCTCTTGCGCCTTGTTGTTTTAGTGCTGTTATTGCGTGTTTTAGTAATTGAGGCCCAATACCTTGGCCCTGTGCGTTCGGTGACACCGCGATACATTTAAAATAGGCCATGTCATTTTGATCGACAGGCCACAAAGACGGTGAACTCCACTTATCTATAGGCCATTGTCCGGCACCATATGATGTTCTAAAACCGAGTAGCTCATCGTCATTGCTTAAGGCAACAAAGGAAGCATTTATACCGTCTTTACAGCCTTTTTGGCGCATTTGTTCAATGCCTGCGTTATCAAGATAATTATCACCATGAACGAGATTGCCAAGTGCGATAACACGCTCGAAATGTTCTGGTTGTAAAGGAATAATTTTCATAGGCTCTCTGTTGTTGTTATTTACTGTGAGGCATTTTGACTAGGGCCTGTTTATCTTTCAAGTTTGTTTTTGCAGCAGTTTGATTGGTATTTATACAAGGCAGAGCCTGCGTAGCATAGTCATTCTATGTGAGTCAGGCGAGAACATAGTAGAAATGCCAATCAAGCGCTGCCCTTTGTTCATTGTTGCTCAACTTTTTCCTAGATCACTAGGCGGCAAGTCGAGCGTCGCGACCAAAACACACTCAGAAGAACAAAAATCAAACCGCAAAGGTCAACAGGCCCTAGCATACCACGTTGGATTATGTACCAAAAACGCTAGGGTTCATCGATTTTTGTGAACGTTATTATATGTGTTGTAAGAATAAAAAGTGAACAAAATTTGACAGCGATGTCATTTTGTTAATAATTGTTGAATTGGTGGGTTCCACTATTAACAACAACATGTAAAGGAAAAGTATGAACAGTCTAAAATTAGCGACCGCAGTTTCGCTTGCCATAACTGCAAGTCAAGTGATGGCCATGAGTCCGCAACCCGATCCACAAAACCCCAATGGTTATATTGTTTCTCGAATAGAATTGGATAATGCCCGGAGCGCGAAGACCAATAACCCTATGTATGCGATTTGGTCTAAAGCACTGGAAACAAGAGATAATGCCGTTGTAGAGGCCATTGCGCCGGGGCTTGCCAGTAATCCAGATAATGTAAAAAGAGCTGAGCGAGTATTTGGTCAAACTCAGTGGCAATTTCTGACGCAAATGGCGGCGCCTGAATACACCTATACGCGCTTTTTGCGTGCTATTGGTAAGTTTCCCGCATTTTGTGGCGACTATACAGATGGCCGAGACGCCGACGCAATCTGTAAACGCTCAATCGTGACTGCATTTGCGCATTTTGCCCAAGAAACGGGGGGGCATATTGCCAAAGACAACACTTCTGATAACCCTCTCGGGTTAGAAGAGTGGCAACAAGCATTGGTTCATGTGCGTGAAATGGGTTGGTCAGAAGGGCAAGCAGGCTATACCACGGGGTGTGGACAAAATGACTGGCAGAATCGCCGCTGGCCATGCGGGACAGGACAAGGATATTTTGGCCGAGGCGCTAAGCAGCTTTCATATCACTTCAACTATGGCGCATTTAGTGAAGTTATGTTTAATGGTGATGCAACGGTGCTTTTAAACAACCCAGGTTTAGTAGCAGACTCTTGGCTAAATTTAGCGTCTGCAATTTGGTTTTTCTTAACGCCGCAAGCGCCAAAACCTGCAATGTTACACGTTATTGATAGAACTTGGACGCCATCATTGCGTGAAAGTGAGGCGGGGATTGGTTATGGCTTTGGTACCACGATTAATATTATCAATGGTGGTATTGAATGCGGCGCGCAAAATAAAGACAAAGGTCAGCCCGTTAACCGCATTCGTTATTGGGAAGGACTCTCGCATTATTACAACATCACCATTGAAGCTGATGAAGAAAATACCTGTTGGCAGCAAACACCATACGGCAGCTTAAACCTCGACGGCGCGACTGATGTCCTTTACACCAACTGGGAAGGTGATTGGGCTTATTATGCAGACCGCCCTGGAGGTTATTCATTTGAGTGTAAACTCGTGGGGTATCAAACAGCTTATTCATCGCTGGTTCCGGGAGATTACGAGAAATGCGTGACAAACTTTTATCAATCACACGCAAGCTGGCCTGAAGTTCGTGTCGTTGATGACTTACCAACCAACCCGACTGAACCGCCTGTTGACGGTGTGCCCGCTTGGGATGCCGACAAGGTTTACTTAAAAGGTGATAGAGCGAGCTACAATGGTGTGATCTACGAAGCCAAATGGTGGACCAAAGGAAATATCCCAACTGCCGATGGCTCGGGTCCTTGGTTGGCTGTTAACTAAATAGTGTTGGCGGGTTTCCCGCCTCTACTCTTAATAGATTTATTTTTTCCTAAAACACGCCTTGTATTACTTTTAGTTCTATTGATTTTTTCAAAACAGCCCACCTTACTACAATTGTCATCTTATTTTATTGTTATTTATTTAAGGTTTTTAAACGCTTGTTTATCATTTTTGTGATGTTTTTTGGTTTATTTTTATTTTTCTAATATTTCAAAAAGCTGCTTGTTGTGTTCTTTGTTTTATTTTGCTTTTCGATGATTTTGGGTGGTTTTTTTTAAGTTTCTGAAATTATTGCTAATTTTGGTTTTTTTGTTTTGTTTTTTTGAATTTTTCATCTGATGTTTGCTTTGTTGTTTTTTTGTTTTTTATGTGTAAATTTATTGCCGCTAAAATGTGTTTTTATGTATATCTGTAGTTTAAGTTGTAGTTTGCATTACTTTTTAGTCGGTATAAATCGGAATTTACTTTGATTTTTAAAATAAAAAGGAAAAATCATGAAAAAAAGGAAAATAACTCCCTTGTTATTGAGCCTTATGCTTGGGTCTACAGTTCAAGCAGCTGAGTTTTACAGTAACTCGTCGGGATCACAGGCGATTAAAGACAGCTATATTATTGTGTACAACACACCGGCTGCTCTAATTAATGCGGATATCACCACTAAAGCGGCATTTACGGAATCGTTAACGACGAAGTTAAGCGCTGAGTTTGGCTTAGATGTTGAGTATCAATATGATAACTTAGGCGGTGTTGCTGTTAAAGCAAGCTCCGAGCAGTTATTGAAGCTGCTTTCTCATCCAGATATTAAGTTCATTGAGCAAAATGCGACTTTTACCATTGATCCAGAGTTCTCTGATTTCCACGCGTTACAAAATAACCCTACATGGGGCTTGGACCGCATCGATCAAAGAGATCGTCCATTGGATAAGAAATATGTAGGTGCGAACAACGGTCAAGGTGTCACTGCTTACATAATCGATACTGGGGTGTTAAACAGCCATAATGATTTCGGTGGCCGTGCAAGAAATGGATATGATTTCGTTGATAACGACGCTGTTTCTCAGGATTGTAATGGTCACGGTACACACGTTGCAGGTACAATCGGTGGTTCGCAATATGGGGTTGCCAAAGCTGTAGATTTAGTTGGTGTGCGAGTTCTTAACTGTAGTGGTTCGGGATCGTATGCTGGCGTAATCGCAGGGATCGACTGGGTAGCGGGTAATGCTTCTGGACCATCTGTTGCAAATATGAGTTTGGGAGGCGGCAAATCTCAAGCTGTTAATAACGCAGTAGCAAATGCGGTGAATCGTGGCATTACTTTTGTAGTGGCTGCGGGCAATGACCGAGGTGATGCTTGTTCTAAATCACCAGCAAGCGAGCCTTCTGCAATCACTGTTGCCTCTTCAGATATCAATGACGCAAGATCTGGTTTTTCTAACTACGGGAAGTGTGTCGACGTATTCGCGCCTGGATCTTCAATCACGTCAGCATGGATTGGTTCTAATAGTGCAACGAAAACGATTAGCGGTACATCAATGGCATCACCTCACGTTGCTGGTGTAGCTGCACTACATTTGTCTAAATCACCAAACCTAAATCCAGCTCAGGTGACTGCGGCAATTAGTAACAATGCCTCTCAAAACAAAATTTCGGATGTGGTTGGTTCGCCAAACAAATTGGTTTATGCAAAATTTGAAGACCAACCTGGAGATGGCTTAGTTGAAATAGTCAGTGGTAACAAAGGCCAGTCTAAAGTATTCCCTTTCAATGTTGCTTCAGGCACGACCAAATTGGTAGTTAGTTTATCCGGTGGAACTGGTGATGCTGATCTTTATATCAAGCATGGTCAAGAACCTTATCCTATCGATAACGACTGCGCTTCAGAAAATCCAGATACTTCAAACGAGTCATGTGTCATCACTAACCCTGCGAGTGGCACTTGGTACTTATCAGCCTATGGGTATAGTGCTTTTAATAATGTCACCCTTAAAGCTGAAGCTGTGAAATAAACTTCAATTTACATTAATTACAAGGAAATTTTTCTATGAGATCTTTGATGATTTTATTCACTACGTTGTTTGCACTTGTTGCATTCAAATCAGAAGCGGCAATGGATATTGCTGCTTATCAAAGTCAAGCGACTACCGATAATGCCGCTCATGGACGCTGTGCAAAAAAGGCTATTTCAGCGACTGAGTGTGTTAAACGTATAGATTGGGCTGTTCGTGAGGGCTATATCACTGCTAGAGCTGGTGAGTGGGGTAAAGCAAATGGTTTCTATCCTGTTGTCGACTTTTACGACAGAACGGTTGGTGCAGTATGTAAGTGTGGTTGTTTTGAAGCGAATACATTAATCCGTGTTACCAAAGGTGGTGATATTGTCGATGTAGCAGCAAAACATATAGATGATAGCTATGGTTTGGTTGGTCTGGCAAAGGATGCTTCTTTGAGCTTGCTATCGACAAACACGTTTGAAATGAGAGCGCGTACTAAAGGTGCTGAAGAATCAGATCTTTACGTGTTTACTTTAGAAGATGGCTCTGAACTTAAAGTGACTCAGCACCACGGTATGCTTTTAGGCAATGGCGCGATGGTTGCTGCTAAAGATGTTGAGTTAGGCCAAACGATGTTGCGTGCAGATGGCGTTGAGCTTTCAGTTGCTTCAATTACTCGTGAGCCTACCGAGCTGGATGTATACAACTTTGAAACCAATGGTGCAGAAGTAGTAAATCACATCATTATTGCAAACGACATTTTAGTTGGTGATTTAACTTGGCAAAATCAGCTACAAGCTGAATTAGGCCAAGTTGTAGTACGCCAGTAAATAATTCTTCAATCGGGAAGGTTATTCCTTCCCTTTTTTCTATCTGTTTGATTTAAAGTTGGGTTTTTATTTGAGACAGCAGTCTTTACTTGTGATTGTATTTAAATCAGTTTAGTTGTTCCGTCGCAAACGCTGTATATACCGCTAAAAAATAGCTGTGGTGTTTATAAGACGCTTGAAGCGGCGGGATAGCAATGAGTAAAGTTGCCATTATGAGTAGCATAGCCCTGATACTGCATAGGCTTTTGAAAAGCTATTATGGCTATTTTTTATAATAAATTTGGCAGTATTTTCCAGTTCGGACACAAGCAGGTTTTTATCTTTCAAATTATGTCTCGGTTTAATTTTTAGGTTTTATTCTTATGAAAAAAAGTATTTTGATTACAAGTTTGATCGCTGTGATAGCGCTGGCAGCTTTTAAGTTTAACTTGTTTTCTGCTGCAGAAGTTGGGGCGGAAAATGAGGTAAGAAATAATCCAATAGCAACACTCGCTAAAAGTGAGGAAGTGGAATTAAGTAAACTCGATGAGTTAGACAAAAATCTTATCAATGAAATCAATACTAAGTTACCTAAAGCCGATCCTAAACTTGCCACCCCTGAGGTTCGATTATTAACGGCTTTTGAGAGAATGCAATTGTCAGTGGGTAAGTTTAATTCTGCCTCTTTTATTAGCGAAGAGATGCAAGACTTATTGCATGACGCCAAGATGATTGAAATTGCAAAGCAAAGCCTTGTAGATTATGAGCACGCTGAAAAAACATTTGGTGAACAACAAGCGCTGGTTAGAGTATTTTCAATTCGTTTGTTAGACGAACTTGCCAAAGCGGGAGAACCGGGGCCTTTGTATGAGGCTACTGGCCAAGTTGCACACGCATTAAATGCTAAATTGGTAAACGGTGAGACGATCGAAAAGCGCAGAGACCTAGATCTTGAAGATTTGGTTTATGCTTCCATTGCTACCTATGGAGATACACAAGTGATTGATTCTCCAGAGACTGTAATGATGGAACTCGGATATTATGACGACTTTCATACTGATATCAGGAAGATTTATGCCAATCAATTTGGTGCAGTTATCAATCGTAAGAAAAGCGTAGATGAAACAATATTAATAGTACAGAAGTTATTTAAAAAGCAGTCGTAAAAATAGTGTTTTAACTTACATCATCGTAAATCAAGAGATTTAAAAGAAGGACTTTGTAATGGGTAACTCCACAAAAACTGTTTTTTTATTGAGTGCTTTATATGTAGCATCAAGTCATGCCAGTATGCACCCTGTTAAACCATTTGCTCAGCAATATATTTCAGATTCAATTAACTGGATGACGGAGCAAAATATTGCCTGTGATTTGGCCGAACAATCACACCCGATGTGTGATTCTGTCACTGTTCATTTTAATGACGGTAATTATGATCCGCAAAGGACTAAATCGCAGCAGACTGTATTGGTATTAGATTACGGTATGGATTTGCAAACGGTATTGCGTTATCGAAGCCGAGTCATCGCGACGTATAAATATGATCATCAGAGCCAGTCTTTTGTGGCTGATAATCCATCGGTGACTATCTCAAAATTAGGGAAAAAGTTGTTAACTGAGCTTGACGGATTTACTTATCTCAATGGCGAGACAGGGTATACCGAAAGTGGCTTTTTGCCTGCGGCTTGGCTTGGGGAGTTAGCGGCTAAATATGTTTCGATAGCGAAACACGATAAATACGATCATATAACTGGAAAGCCGCACTTTAGTCACGGAACTAAGGTTTTTGGTTACTTAGCACAACACAATCCTGATGCCGAGTTTGTCATTGTTGATACTGAGAGCTTTTCTCCATTTATCAATCATAAAGATGCACTTTGCAGCCGTAATATCGAAGCGTTACATAGCAAAATGCAAAGGGCTGCTAATTCCTTACGAGCCGATGTTATTGAGCAGCATGGTGTTGAGTATATAAACTATTCCGGCGGCTTTGAAAGAACCGATGTCCGTAATGCGTGGTCTTCTAGCTCATGTAATGGCCAATTGAGCAATAGTACCGCTACCGAATTTGTTAAGAGTATCAAGCCTATTTATGATGTACTGTTTAATACCCACGGAGTACTAGGCCTTCATGCCGGTGCGATTGGTGCTAGTAGTAGTGAGAATCCTTTAGATGTAACTGAATACCCTAACCGGGTACGCGTGATGTCCTATACCACCGGTCCGGTGGACACCAATATAACGGCTACAGGCGATTTAAATTGGCAACAGGTTTTTGTAGATCATACTTCTGAGTTTAATGGTGATAAGTATATCGATCTATTTGTAAACTTTGGCTATGGAAGAAGCGACTTCTGGGAACAGAATAGCACGCCGAAGATGGCCTCTGATGTTTATGGAATGCGCTACGGTGCCGATTGGGAGTTTCCATCGTCCTCTTGGGCTACGCCGATCGCCACTTCCTATGCGATTGCGACACAAACTCAACTTGAGCTTGATAGGCAAATAACTTGGTTTGATCCCGCGCTGTTAAAGCAGACTTTGTTACCAAATCAGTGTTTTGACAATGGTGGCTATTTCATCAACTTTAAGCTATCTCAATTTATTCGTGATGGTGAAGGAGTATGTAGAATTCAAGATCCATTGAAGCATCGTATTGATGAGTTGAATCGTCAACAGTATCTAAACTAGTAGCTAATTAGGACTTTGTACTAATTTGTTACTTTATGGTGCCTGTTTGACAATCCATGATATAGTCTCTAAGAAAAATTTTTGTTAATTTGTTGTGTTTGAATATTTTGCTTGGTAGGCAAAATACAATGTATCGAGCACCATTCTAAGGATAGGTTTTATGGTTAAAATAACAGGTACTTTATTTGCCGTTTCGTCTTTGTTATTTATTTCTGGTTGCGGTGGAGGAAGTGATTCAAATGAACCTGTACCGGATCCAATTAAACTGCCGCCAGATCCTGTTATAGTTGAGCCCGATCCCAGTGTGTTTATGGACGCAATTGAACAGCAGGGCAAACAGTTCGTCGCAGATGCAATTGAAGTAATAACCTCGCAAGGCATAAACTGTACAGATACGACAGCGACCCATGAAATGTGCGATATCGTTAATGTAAAGTTTAATGATGGAGTGTTTGACCAATCTCGGACAAAGTCATCGCAAACATTGCTAGTTTTAGATTATGGAATGGACTTTCATACGGCGCTTAGATACCGATCTCGAGTCAAAGCTGCGTTTAAATATGACCCTCAATCCAAAACTTTTATCGCGGATAACCCAGAGGTAAACCTTTCAAAGCTGGGAGTTAAACTTTTAACAGAGGTCAATCAGTTTACCTTTACGAATGAAAAATTTGACTCTCCGCAGCCAGCATTTCTACCCGCCGCGTGGTTATCTGATCTCGCTATTAAATATAGGGATGTAGTGCCTGCTGATAAAGCAGATAGAGTCACGAAGCGCAATTTTAATAGTCATGGCACTAAGGTATTCGGTTATCTTGCTCAGCATAACCCTGAGGCAGAGTTTGTTGCTATTGATACTGAGTCTTTCTCACCTTTTATTCAGCATAAAAACGCGCTCTGTGCGCAAGATGTCAGTGAATTTTCTCGTTTCATGACAAGTGCAGCAAGCTCGTTAACTGCTGATATTATTGAAGCGAACGAAGTTGAATTTATTAACTATTCGGGCGGCTTTACGCTACAAGATGTGTATATCGCATGGGAGCAAAATGCGTGTGCGGGAGAGCTGAATAACGCAAAAGCTACTGAATTTTTATATGCTTTGAAGCCTGTTTATGAGGCAATATTTGGCTCACCCAGAGCGCTTGCATTTCATGCTGGTAATATTGATGCTGTGACAAGCAATGATGACTTAGATCTCATGCAATTTAGCAATCGAGTTCGGGTTTATCAGTATTCGACTTCAGCAAAAAACACGACAATTCAGCCATTTGGAAAATCTGAGTGGCAACAGGTTTATGTAGAACAGCCAGACAGTTTTGTCGGCAATGAGAGCATCGATTTGTATATTAATGTCGGTTATGACCCATACGACAGCACGGCAAAAAATAGTACGCCTAAAATGGAACCTGATGTGCTTGGTATGCGCTATGGTGTAGAGCAAGCCTTGTATGGCTCCTCTTGGACAACACCAGTTGCAACATCATACGCGATAAATGAGCAGGTAAAGCTTGCTACTGAAACGGGTGTGAGCACCTTTGACCCTCAGGTGTTAAAAACAAGACTACTACCAGACTCTTGTAATGATTCTGGCGGCTATCAAGGAAATGAGATGCTCGCTAAGTTTATTGAACAAGGGCTGGGGATGTGTCGTATTCAGGACCCATTGCGTCACCGAGCTGATGAGCTCAACCGTATTGGATATTTAAGCCGATAATTGACTCGCTGTAATAATGTAAAAATGAATCGAAGTCGCATATTGTTGTGTGCTTCGATTCATTACCTTAATTTCAGCTAATATCATAAACTCCAATTGAAGCCCTTTGGTATGCGCGCTAAAATAGTGTTTTAGCAATAATCGAGACCATATCGTGTCTGTAACTCGCTCGTTAGTCCAAACTCTGTCTGAGTGCATTGAACATGTGCTAGATACTTCTCTTCATGCCGATAAAGCATTAACTCAATTACTACAGAACAACCCTCAGTGGAACCTTGATGAAAGGCAGTATGTGGTGAGCAATTATTACCATATCTTCCGCTTTAAACGGTTACTGGCTTACCTACTTGAGCATGAAGAAATGCCGCTAGATGGCTTTGGCTACTGGTTAACTTGCCAAGTCGTTACAGCGCAGCCGCTTCCAGAGTGGGTGGATACCGAGCGTTATAATCTGGAAAAGCTGCAAAGCTTAATTGAGCAGGCGCCTCAAGCCGTTCGTTTATCATTACCTGATTGGTTAAACGAGGTTGCGCATGAACAACTGGGTGAGCAGTGGCCAGCGGTTGCATCCGCGCTAAATCAAAGTGCTCAACAATATTTGCGAGTCAATAGCCTAAAAAGCGATATTGCGACAGTAACAGAGTCTTTAGCAAAAGAAGGGATCAAAGTTTCACAGATTGCGCTTGATTCTCATGTCGCGCTAAAAGTAGAGTCCAATAGCCATCTGTTTCGCTCTCAAGCGTTTCAGGCGGGTTGGTTTGAAATGCAAGATGCCGGTTCTCAGCAAATAGTGCCTTTTTTAGAAATACAGCCTGGCCATAAAGTGGTTGATGCCTGTGCAGGCGCTGGTGGCAAGAGCTTACATATAGCGGCGCTAATGGAGAATAAAGGTCGCTTGTTGTCTATGGACATCCATGAACATAAGCTTGAAACGCTGAAACAACGAGCGAAACGTGCTGGTGTGCATGTAGCTGAAACGCGTGTTATTCAAAACAATAAAACCATTAAGCGCCAAAAAGAGAAGTTTGATCGCGTGCTATTGGATGTGCCTTGCTCTGGTCTTGGTGTATTAAAGCGGAATCCAGATGCAAAGTGGCACTTGAATTCGCAAAATTTAGACACACTTATTGCTTTGCAAACCGATATTCTGGCGCGTTACAGTCAAATGTGTAAGGTGGGCGGCAAACTGGTGTATGCAACTTGCTCCATTCTTCCTTCTGAAAATGAGCAGCAGGTTGAACGCTTTTTGGCAAATAACCCCAACTGGCAGTTAGAAGACTCACTACATTTACTGCCAGGAGTAAATTCAGAATTTGACGGTTTTTACGCCGCACGATTAGTAAAAATTAGTTAGGAAACAAGATGAACCCAATCATTGCATTACTTAAAGAGCACAATATTTCGGATGAACAGATCCAAGCGGTATTTACCCAGCTGACTGAAAATCCAATGATGGCGATGGCGACTATTCAGCAACTAGGAATTCCACCCGAAAAGCTTCAACAGTTGATGGGCTTGGTAATGCAAAATCCTGCATTAATCAAAGAAGCAGTTAACGAATTAGGTCTTGATTTTGAAAAGGTTGAGGCTGCAAAAGCACAGCTAAAACAGTAGTATTAATGGCTATGCCCTAGACAAACTCAGACTTGTCTAAGGCTTAGCTAAATTATTCACATGCAGATCAAATCTTGTGAGTAAAACCACCGTACACCCCAAATAAAAATCCGAGAATACCAGAAAATAGTATCGATCCTATCGCGTAGGCAAGCATTGCTTTACCCCAATTTTTCCACTTTATTAGCTCATTTTCTGCCATTTTATAGTTCAGTATTATGCTGTACAAACCAGAAAATAAGAGCGAAAAAATTGCGTAAAGCTGCTCGCTGAAGATACCCAGCATTAGTGGAATTGAGAATATCAGTATGCTTAGGGTTAGAATGAGTAGGTGTCCTATAGCGTACTCCAGCATTGTGTAGGGCGCAGAACGATACACTAACTTAGCGGCTAATCCGAGTAAGAATGCCAGAATAAAGACGCGATAAATGTGCGTTGCTTCATATAGTGCGATTTCAGATTGCCATTTGAGCTGCTCTTTCGATTCCAAAAGTTGACTGCTGGATATGAAGCTGATTTCAAGTAGGTGCGAGGCAAGCACGATCACGGTGAGTAGAATAAAACTAAACTTGAAGGGATTACCAAAGCGACTTCTCTGTCCATTTAAGTATCCAAGAATGGTCTTAAAAGGTCGAAGTAATAATCCAAAAAGCAATTTAAAAAAGGGGGACTCGAGTTCAAGCATTGCGCTTTGAAGTAAAATGCGTAAGTGTTTAAAGGTCAATCTCGACGCTTTTTTCTGTCCGCAACCTGAGCAGTACTCGCCAACAAGTTGAGTGTGGCAATTTAAACAGTGCGATTGATTGTCAAAATTTGAGTGTTCCATAAATGTATTTATTATTTTTTCTTATCGACGAATGCTACCTTTTTTTGTCTCTAATAATCAAACAATATAGGTGTTAAGGCCCACTTTTCCAATACCCCATCTGAGCTTATCGTCGTAAGCACATTACTATCGGAGATGTGTACATCACAAACGGTGCTGCCCAGATTCAGTTGTGCTATTGGCCAACTGACAATTTCTTTTCCCGACGTTAATTCCCATAGCGAAATATATTCCTTGGAAGAGGTGGTTAGTAGAAACTTGTCGTTAGCTACGAACTGTGCACTTCGAAAAAACTTGAAGCGCTGAGGATAGGATAGAGATAACACTGCTTGACCTGTGCGCGTATCAATGAATTTTTGGTCTTGCAGGGCGTCTGATACGAACAGCCAGTTTTCATTTTGCGATAATGCCAAACTGGTAATACGATGAGGCAGCTCATAATCTACAGTGACTTCTTTACTAGTTAACTCAAGCTTTTTAGCGTGACCGTCTAAAGAGGCCGAGTAGAGCGAGGTCAAGTTACGATTAAAAATCAAATGTGTAATGCTGCTTTCATGAAGGTTTATTCTGGTGATGATTTGCTCATCTAAACTCAGAAGTAGTATGCTGCCGTCATTGTAGCCAAGGACGATAAACTGCTCGTCGCTGGACCACAGGGCTTTGGTAACGCGGATAAACGAGTCAAACTCAGGTAATGGATAACTGACAACTTCGTTTGAGTGCAATTGCCAGATGTTGAGTTGGGTGTCCGAAATACTCAGAATACTGCGCTTGCTCGGCGCTATTAAAGCGTCACGAAAAGTAAGTTGGTATTTACTTCCTTCGATTTGTCTAATCAGCTGTTGGCTTTGGTTATCCCATACTTGTAGTAAATGATCGTTAATGAGTAGTAAGGTTAGCGCAGCGTCACTAGAAAGTTGGGCGAGACTAACCGGCAACTGAGTCAATTGTATTTGCTCTGTTGGCGCTAGAGTTTGCCTTTTGCTACATCCTGTGAGGATAAGCAAAGCGACTATCATTGTGTAAAAAGCGAGTCTCATTCCATACCTTAAGTTTTAGCCTTTCCCTCTTTCTCAAAGAAAGTTAAACACTTCCTAATGACAGTACCAAAAATGGCTTGTGCTGTATTTATATATCGGCGTAAGGTAAAGCTTCATTAATATTAACCTTGGAGTATGGAGTGAAAGGGTTTCTTGGTTTAGTGTTACTTGCCGCAATTTGGGGTGGCTCATTTTTATTTATGAAGGTGGCTGCCGGTGTCCTTGGTCCTGCTGTACTCATTGAATTTAGAGTCTTATTTGGTGCGCTAACGCTCGCCGCGGTTGCTTTAGTATTAAAGCGCAATTTACATTTTTGGCAGTACAAAAAGCACTTTTTAATCCTCGGACTGTTTAACTCAGCGTTACCTTTTATGTTATTTGCTTATGCAGTGCAAACGCTTGATGCTTCTATGCTCTCAATTTTAAATTCAACCGCGCCATTTTGGGGTGTGTTAATCAGTGTGTTTTGGCTAAAAGTGCCGACTCAAAAGTCGGTGTGGCTAGGTTGTGGATTTGGGATTGCAGGTGTTATCACGCTAGTTGGGTTGGATAGCACCGTATTGAACGAAGGTGCATGGTTACCTATTATTGCAACGCTGTGTGCGACTCTGAGCTATGCAGTGGCCTCTCATTACACCAAAACGGCACCAAAAATGAGCGCATTTAATCATGCCCATGGTAACTTATGGGGCTCTGCCCTATTGGTATTGCCTTTTATTTGGTTTATGCCAATGAGAGAAACGCCTGACTCTACAGTGATAAGTGCAGTAGTTGGACTTGGCATATTATGCACGGGTTTTGCCTATATTCTCTATTTTAAATTAGTCGAGAATCTTGGCGCTGCGTCTGCTTTATCCGTTACCTTTTTAATTCCAGTGTTTGGGATTTTATGGGGGCATCTCTTTTTGCAAGAGCAAATCGGTGCTAACACAATCCTTGGCAGTATTTTAGTCTTGCTTGGAGTCAGCCTAGTAACTGGGTTACAAGAAAAGATATTTCCACCAAAAGCGATGAAGGAGCTGTAGGTGAGAGGTGCTGGTCACTTAACATGGTGCTGTCAAAAAAGCGTTTCTCAGAAACGATAAAAGGGCCTAAAAGGCCCTTTGGTGAAGTATCGTTCAAGTTAGTGTGGTCACTTTAACCCCTTAAAGCAACCAACCAATTGTTTTGCAACTGCGGCTTATCTCAATAAGTTTCTAAGCTAGCGAGAGGAAGAAACCTGCAATTGCTGCACTCATGAGGTTAGCCATAGACCCTGCTAACACTGCTCTGAGCCCTAGGCGAGCGATATCCTTTCTACGACTTGGGGCCATACCACCAAGTCCGCCTAGTAAGATGGCAATCGACGATAAGTTAGCAAATCCACATAAAGCAAATGTGACAATCGCCTGAGTGTGTGTGCTCAACGTATCGCGATAATTCATATAATCTAGGTAGGCAACAAACTCGTTAACCACCAATTTTTGGCCGATAAAACTACCTGCCGTCACGGCTTCCGACCAAGGTACCCCAAGTAGCCAAGCAACAGGGGCAAAGACGTAGCCTAAAATTTCTTGTAGCGTCAGTGTTGGGTAATCAAAAATTCCACCAATACTGCCTAGTAGACCGTTTAGTAGCGCAATAAGTGCCACAAACGCAAGTAGCATCGCACCTACGTTCAGTGCTAAGTGCATACCGCTTGATGCACCAGATGCTGCAGCATCAATTACGTTTACTGGTTTATCATCACCACTATCTACATCAGATAGATTTTCGTGTGGCTTCTCGGTTTCTGGCACAATCATTTTTGCCATTAAGAAGCCACCTGGGGCTGCCATAAAGCTCGCGGCAATGAGATATTTAAGCTCAACACCAATCGCCACATAGCCCGCCATAACGGAGCCTGCCACCGTCGCCAAACCGCCAACCATAACTGCAAACAACTCTGATTGCGTCATTTTTGGAATAAACGGTTTTACGATCAAAGGGGCTTCCGTTTGACCGACAAAAATATTTGCCGTAGCTGAAAGCGACTCTGGTCGTGACGTTTGTAGCAGCTTTTGCAAGCCACCACCTAAAATTTTAATGATCCAGTTCATGATACCAAGGTGATACAACACAGCAACGAGTGCTGAGAAGAACACGATCACTGGTAACACCTGAATCGCAAAGATAAACCCTAGCGAGTCTTGTTTGGCTAATGGCCCGAACAAGAAACCGATACCGTCATTAGCATAGCTAATCACTTTGGCAACCGCGCTAGACATTGAAGCTAATACATTTTTGCCCGCTTCAATAAAGAGTACAAAGCCACCAATAAGGACTTGCAATAAAAATGCAACGCCTACGGTACGCTTATTAATAGCACTGCGATTTGTTGAACACGCAAATGCTACGCCTAGGAGCATCATCATGCCCACTAAGCTCATAATTGTTGTCATGCCAATTTCCCGTTATTCTTGTAGCAAATATTTTATTTTACTTTTAATAATATCAATCGCAACGCGATTCATACCGCCACGGGTCACAACCAAGTCGGCATTATGCTTGGATGGCTCGATAAACTGATAAAACATCGGTCTTACCGTCGCCTGATATTGTTCTACCACAGATGACAGACTTCTTCCTCTGTGCTCTATATCTCTTTGCATGCGACGCAGCAAACAAATATCCAAAGGTGTATCAATGAACACCTTGATATCAAACTCTTCACTTAATGCAGGATCGCTCAGTAGTAATATACCCTCAACGATTAGTATCTTAGCAGGGTTTACTATTCGGGTTTTATCACTACGTGTATGCTGTCCGTAATCGTAGGTAGGAACCTCTACGGATTCACCTAGGCGAAGCTTAGTTAAATGCTCGCGTAACAACTCGTGTTCAAACGCATCAGGATGATCATAATTCGTTTGAGTACGATGCTCTATAGGTAAATGCGATTGATCTTTATAATAGGCGTCCTCTTCGATTACCGCGATAGTGCCTGAGGCAAGCTCATTCACTAATTCGTTGTAGATCGTTTGACTAAAAAGAGACTTACCAGACGCAGATGCGCCAGCTATGGCTATAATAGTTCGTGTCACTAAAGTTCACACCCAGCAGTTGTTTATGTTGGAAGATCACAATAGCAAAAAAGACACGATTAATCTCTTTTGCCTCGCTTAATGAGCAAATTTAACGGGTTTGGCGGACTCAAAACAGGACTTATGTCCGCTTAAGGGCGACAGAGCTAAATTAGCAAGATCGCAGCTTTTCGTGAATTTTGTGACTATTTTATGACAGCGGACTTATGTCCTGTACGATTTTTTTAACCAAACATAAAGTAACCAACGCTTAAGGTAACCATGTATTTAAGAATAAATAACAGCCTGAGCAGTATAGAGAGGTATCTATGGCAAGAGCAATCATTTTAATGGCGGATAGCCTAGGCATTGGCGCAGCACCGGACGCAGAAAAGTTTGGTGACGTAGGCGCTAATACTCTCGCTCATTTATTGCAGGCGTATAAAGAAGAAAAAGGACAAGCGTTAGACTTACCTAATCTTTCTAAACTAGGCCTCATTGCAGCGTGTGAAGCTGCAGGTAAAGAAACTTGCGCTGTGGCGCAAACCATAGAACCAAGTGCTGCTTGGGGATATGCAAAAGAATTATCGAGTGGTAAAGACACACCGTCTGGCCACTGGGAAATGGCAGGGGTGCCAGTATTGTTTGAGTGGGGTTACTTCCCAAATACTAACCCATGTTTCCCACAAGAATTTATAGATGAATTGTGCAAACGTGCAGACATCCCAGGCATTTTGGGTAACTGTTACGCATCGGGCACAACGATTTTAGAACAGCTGGGTGAAGAACACGTGCAAAGCGGTAAGCCGATTTGTTACACCTCAGTTGATAGCGTCTTTCAAATAGCCGCTCATGAACAATCGTTCGGACTTGACAAGCTTTATCAAGTATGTGAAATCGCACGGGCACTGCTTGATGAAATGAATATAGGACGAGTGATTGCGCGGCCATTTATAGGCACTTCAAGTGCCGACTTTATTCGTACAGGTAATCGCCGAGACTATTCGGTATTACCACCTTCGCCGACTGTGCTAGATAAGCTAGCCAATGACGGTGGCGAAGTAATTAGTATTGGTAAAATTGCAGATATTTATGCGCATCAAGGGATCACGCAAAAGCACAAAGCGCCTGGTCTTTTGAATCTGCTAGCGAAGACAAGCGAAGTGATGGAGACAGCGCCAGACCACAGCCTTATTTTCACCAACTTAGTCGACTTCGATGAAAAGTTTGGTCACCGCAGAAATGCAGTGGGATATGCAGAAGCACTTGCTGAGTTTGACGCATTTTTACCGGAAATTATTGCCAAACTAAAAGCTGATGACTTGCTTTTAGTGACTGCCGACCACGGTTGCGACCCAACTGCTGAAGGTACAGATCATACGCGAGAGTACGTGCCCGTATTGGCATATACACCAGGTATGAACAATACTCCGTTAGGAGAGAGACAAAGTTTTGCTGACATAGGTCAAACGCTTGCCCAGTGGTTTGATTTAGATGCAACGCAGTACGGTGAAGGCTTTAAGGCCGAGATAAAAGCCTAACTAAAGGAAACAATATGAGCACTCCACACATTAGCGCAAAGCCAGGTGATTTTGCAGAAACGGTATTAATGCCGGGCGATCCACTAAGAGCAAAATACATTGCTGAAAACTTTTTGGAAGATGCTCGTCAGGTAACTGACGTTCGCAACATGTTTGGTTTTACTGGTACTTACAATGGTAAGCCAGTGAGTATCATGGGTTCAGGCATGGGTATTCCATCTATGTCAATCTACGCTCGTGAGCTTATTGTTAGCTTTGGTGTTAAGAACCTGATCCGCATCGGTACATGTGGTGGTATTAGTCAAGACATCAAGATCCGCGATGTGATCTTTGCGCAAGGCGCGAGCACAGACTCAAATGTGAATCGTGCTCGTGTACGTGGCTATGACTTCGCTGCAATTGCTGATTTTGGTTTGTTAGAAAATGGCGTAAACGCTGCTCGCCGTTTAGGTATTGAAGCAAAAGTTGGTAATGTTTTCACTACAGATACTTTCTATCAAGCCGATGGTGAATTTTATAAAGAATTAGACAAGCTAGGCGTCATGGCTGTTGATATGGAAACAGCTGGTTTATATGGCGTAGCGGCTGAATATGGCGCCAAAGCGATGGCACTATTCACAGTAAGTGACCATGTTATTACTGGTGAAGCAACGCCGCCAGAAGAGCGTCAAAGCACGTTCAATGAAATGGTTAAAATAGCGCTAGAGTCAATTTAATACAATTTAAAAAAGTTCCTTGGTAACGTAATCGCAGAGTTTTGGAGACACGCCTAAAACAACGCGAATCACACCCAAAAAAGCCGCTTGAAGCGGCTTTTTTTTTGATCTGGCCCCGTCTTAAATAACCTTGACTAGTTTAAACTGCATAAAGGTGGTAGAGTTTTTCTAATAGTAAAGTGCTGGTGTTGGGTGATGACGATTCTTGTTATAGGCTTTTTAGCGTTGATGGCGAATGCTGAAGTTGACTTAGATGCGTTTGAGTCACTGGTCAAAAACGTGCCTGACGAAGCACTTAAGGTATACCAAAACGCGATTGCTCAGGAAGATCTTCCGGTTCAAGATTTATATCAACTTCATTATCAAGCAATTAGAGCAAGTGCCAGCACATTCAATAACGCCATTTTTATTAAGGCACTAGATACGCTTAAAGCACCACCCTTCAAGATTTTTGCGGACCAAGATAAGGCGAAAATTCTGACTAATATAGGTGTAGGCTATCGTCGTCGTAATCAAAATGAGCAAGCGATTTGGCATTATCGATGTGCTATGAATGCTTCAGTCAGCTCCCAGCACAAGTCTGCATTAAAAGTGAATATAGCAATTGCCTATACTCGGATTGGTCAGCCAGCTGTCGGATATAACCTTTTAAAAAGTGTGGATCAAGAACGGTTGCCAAATTTTATGCAAGCAGGGCTGTTAACTGCACTTGGTAATGCAACCTTTGCAAAAGGAGAGGTTGATGAAGCTCTTAGCTATTTTATTAACGCGGCGACCCATTACGCAAAAGATGACAACTATAGAGCCGTGAAACAAGTGTCAATCAATAGTCTTGGGATATACGTACTCAACTCTGACTTCTCCAGCTATCACAAAGCGCTTGCTAATATTGCTGCGGAACCTGCCCTAATTGAACATAATCATCACTACCTTGGTTGGTTGCGGGAGTTGGTACAACAGCTAGAGCAAAACAAACAAGCCTTAACCGTGTCGACAACAATGAAAGCCTATTCGCTTGGCGCTGCGAATGCAGGATATGCGTCCATGGTGAATGCGCATATCGACAAGTTTAATCTGCCGCTGCCGAAAGTCACTTCACAGATTATCGTCAGAGATCCGCTTCCTGTTGAATTAGGAAAAACCTGGTGCCCGAAACTTTGACAAAGCCAATTTTTTTGCCATGGTTATGTTATCGTTAAATAAATACGGCTTGTGAGTTTTGGAGAAATAATGTCGCAATGGGTAAAAGGAGAAATCGTCGAAATCACACATTGGACGCCCACATTATTCAGTATCAAATTTAAAGCGGATATCGCACCGTTTAAGGCGGGTCAATATACTAAATTGAGTTTGCAACAAGGGGATAAGCGCATTGCGCGAGCGTATTCTTTTGTAAACCCGCCGTCAGAACCAATTCATGAAGTGTTGTTAGTTGAAGTGCCCGACGGCAACCTTTCTGTACCTTTACATCAGCTACAAGTCGGTGATGAGCTCGAGGTAACTTACCAAGCAAACGGCTTTTTTATATTAGATGAACTACCACCTTGCGATACGCTTTGGATGATAAGTACAGGTACGGCGGTTGGCCCATTTTTGTCTATGCTCAGAGAAGGTGAAGTGTGGCAGAAGGTTAAACAGGTGATCCTTATTCATGGTGTGCGCCTAAATGCAGACTTGTGTTACCGTGAAGAGCTTGAGCAGTTGCAACAACAAAGAGACGGCTTTACTTATGTGCCGCTTGTTACACGGGAACAACCTGAGAGCGGTTGCCAAGGCCGAGTCACTGAACTGATAGAAAACAAGCAATTATTAACTCACCTTGGCTATAAGCAGTTTCCGAATAATAGTCATTTTATGCTCTGTGGTAACCCCGGAATGGTGAAAGAGCTAAGTGCCCAGTTGCAAAGTATGGGATATGAACGCCATAGGCGAGCCAAGCCTGGGCATATCACCGTTGAGCAATATTGGTGATCCTATGCAGGCTCCTGTTATGTATCTCTTGTGTTTATTACTGCTGGTAACTGCGAATACTGTTTCTGCAGGGCCAAAGGTTATTAGGGTCGTGGACGCAGCAGAAGAAAATGGCACACCGCAGAACCAATATTTTTTGTCAGTCTTGCGTTTAGCTTTAGATAAGTCACGAGAGCAATATGGCGAGTACTGGATAGAGCCGATTGATTTACCAATCAACCAGTCACGACAATTTAAGGAATTGCTAAAGCACAATGTAGATGTATTCTGGACGGTCTCAACAGCCGCTAGAGACACTCAGGCAAAGCCGGTGACCATTCCCATAGCATTTGGCAGCTTTGGTATAAGGGCACTGGCAATGAACGTGGCCGACAGCGGCAAGCTGAATGTGCAATTATCATTAGCTGAGCTACAAAAGTTCAACGTCGTCTTAGGGCAGGATTGGCCTGACGTTCAGATTTTTGAAAAAGCGGGTTTTACGGTAGAAAAATATGTTGATGGGTTGGCAAGTTATCGAGTGCTTGCAAATAGCGTCGGTAAAATTTTTCCACGAGGTGTCATTGAGTTAGTGCCTGAGCTTAAGGCGTTTGATAACAAGCAAGTGACTTATGGTGAGAAAAACCTGCTACTCTACCCTTCAATGGTGTACTTCTATGTCCGTAAAGACGATATTAAACTGCATAAACGTCTGGAATATGGTTTAGCGCAAGCATTTGCAGACGGCTCTTTGGCTGCACTTTTTTACGATAGTAATATGATGGTTGAGCTGAAAAAACACTTTAATTTGCAGGGGACTACAATCCATCAAATTGAAAATCCGTTGGTTATCTCTAAAAAGCAGCTCGACGTGATTACACAATTACAAATCGAGCTGCTAAAACAACTTAACTATTCACCAGCTCGTTAAAGCTCTGGTTATCTGCAAGACTTGCAAACGCTGGCTCGTGTTGTAACTCGTTCTTTAAGTTAGGCGCATATTCTAAAGCCATACGGATGTCGGCCATCGCATCTGCATGCTTATATAGCATGGAGTAAGCACACGCGCGCTGCCAATAGGCATAGCCATAGTCACTGTCAATTTCTAATGCTTGATTACACAAAGCAATTGCAGTGTTGGTTTGACCAAGCTCTAATAACGCATCGGCTTTGTAGGCAATCGCCTCAACATCTTCCGGTTTGCGATTTAGGATCTCATCGTAAATTTCAATTTTAGAATTCATGTCACTCTCAAGATTTGCCCGCATCCACAGAGAGTGTACTTCATTCGTTATAGAGATTTTCTTCTGGTTATTGAGGATTTCCTCAGAACGTTCGCGTAATTTCTCTTCAATAACCTGAAGGCGCTTTTCATATTCGTCGGTGATCGTGCCAACGCGCAGGCTAACGATATCTTCTACTTTACTCTTAATATCTCTAAAAGAAGTCCAACCAACGACAACTAAGATAGACGCAGCTGCTGTGATCAAAAAGAGCACATTATTGATGGTATCTGTGGTGTAGGTAATTGCGCGATCTGCAGTATCTAGCTGAGAGTGGCTGATTTTTTTCTCTATATCAGCTCGTAAGCGCATTTGATCTTCTCTGACTGCTCTTAATTCATCAAGAATGTAACGCTCAATTAAGGGCCTATACATGGGTTCTTGCAATTGTGATAAAGCCTGTTGTTGTTGGTTTTCTGTCGGCTTTTTTGACGTTGCTTGTTCATTCGCCATGCTAGTAAAACTACAAGCGACGAGAAGGATAAATAGTACTATGCTTTTCATATTGATGTTCTTGAAACTTTATATTGTTGATATGGTGCATGAGTTAAGGTGGAATTGCAAAAAGCGGAGAAGAAATATTGGCTTATGTAATGAAATTAGCGATTTATAGCCTGATTATACTCTCTTTAACGAGTTTGAGTGCCTCTGCAAAAGATCTACTGGTGGTAACCGAAGAGTGGAAGCCGTACAACTTCACCAATGAAAAAGGTGAGGTTGTTGGGAGAGCAACAAAAAAGGTAAGGGAGGTGCTTGCAGCAGCTGAGGTTGACTACGAGATAAAAGTTTACCCTTGGGTACGAGCAATGAAAATTGCCAAAGAGCGCCCAAATACAATGATTTACTCTATTTATCGTACCGCAGAGCGTGAAGCTGACTACGAATGGGCATGTCCTTTGATCCGCCCTGTAGGCGTGTATTTCTTCAAACTTAAAACGCGCAAAGATATTCAAGTTGTTTCATTGGAAGATGCTAAGCAATACACTTCTGCAGTAGTAAAAGGCAATATCTATTATGATTTTTTGATTCAACACGGGTTTACTCAAGGAGATCATTTGGTTGTTGCCGCCGACTCCAAAAGCTTTTACAAACTCTTTTTCAAAGGGCGGATAGACCTTGTAATGTCAACGGAATACATCATGAGTGAGGAACTTAAAACCGCTGGGCTTAACGATGATGAAGTTACACCGCTTTTAGAAGTGACGAAGGCCAGTCAGCAGCGTGGATGTATGGCATTTAGCAAGGATACAGATCCGATGCTCATAGACCGAATTAGGCGTGCTCTGGCCAAGCACAATCAAGAATTTGTTGGACCATAATGGGCAATCCTCAGGGAAAGATTGCCCAGAGTGTTAGGGTACTAATCAATATTAGTAGCTAAGCTCAATTTGACCAACTGCCACGCTGCCTTTATCCCACGTTGTTCTGCACTTGAAGTCCAAAACAGCGCCACTTTCGTAGTTATTGTCTAACATTGTGGTGTAGCTAACAAATTGCTCTTCTGCTACGTTTGGATCAGATATATCAGTCCAATCGAAACCTTTACCTGTCTCTCTAAACTTGAACCATTTATCTATACCGCCGTCGCTCACTTTACGAATTTTTGAAATCAAACAGAAAGCATTAGTACCAGTTAGTCCTTTAGTTGTTCCATGAACGGTTAGCGTAAATTGGCCAATATTGGCATTTAGCGGCACGCTACAGTTGAAGTAACGCTCTGTTCTTAAGTAGGCAGGATTGAAAATAAAGTAGCCATTTCCCGTGGCGCCCGCTTGTTCACCGTGTTTTTGTGTTAACGCCTCTAAGTTACCAACTGCATTCGCATGTTTAGTGAAAGCAGCTGCTTCTAGTTTGGTGTCTAAAGCACAGTTATTCGCACCTGAGTACAACTCCACAGTAGCGTATGCAGAGTTCGCAGCAAATAATGAAGCGATTATCGCAAGTTTGGTTTTCATACTAATTCCTTGTTTTAGTTAGCGAAGTGGGTACATTAACAGGGAGAGTCGAGTGTGTAAATTAAATGTTTTTTAAATATTAATTAAAGTGTTTTTTTCAAGAGAGTAAAAGGAAAAGCGCACCACACGGTGCGCCTAATCAGTGCCATGGAGAAGGGGAAATTAACTAAAGGTGTTACACCAATCAAACCCTTCATAATGATAAACGAATGCACAATATAAAAAGATCATCATTTTTTAAAGTTTTGCAGCTTGTTGCACTACAATCGCGTGGCGCTTTGCTAATCTTTGGTGATCTTTATCGTATCCGCCACCAATTACGGTCGCGACAGAGACACCATGCTTTTGGCATAAGGTCAGCACCAGTGCATCTCGTTTCGCAATGCCAAGCCATGAGATATCCAATTTACCTAAGTTATCACCTTGCCAAACATCGACACCAGCGTCGTAAAGCACAATATCTGGATTTAGATCAACCAATAATGACTCAAGCGTATGTGCGACTATTTCTAGGTAGTGTGTGTCACTGATCCCTACTTCTAAGCCAATATCTAAATCGCTAGCATGTTTACGAAACGGAAAGTTTTTCTCGCAGTGGATTGAGCAGGTATAAACATACGGGTTGTGCTTTAGCATAGCGGCAGTGCCGTCGCCTTGATGAACATCCAAGTCAAAAATGAGGGCATTGGTGATTTGATTATTTTCGAGCAGATGTGTGGCCGTAAAGGCGAGATCGTTTACCATGCAAAAACCAGAGCCAAAATCATAATGTGCGTGGTGCGTGCCACCGGCTAAATGGCATGCAATACCGTGTTTAAGCGCAAGTTCTGCAGTTTTTAGCGTTCCAAGAGGCGCAGTAAAAGTACGTGCCATAAGCTGCTCTGACCAAGGTAGACCTATACGGCGCATCATTTTAGCGCCGAGTTGATTACGCCATAAGTCCCAAACATATTGCTCGCAGTGCACGCTTTCTAGTGGCGATGGGTTGCCGGGTTCTGGGCTATAAACATTGTTGTGAATGAGCCCTAATGCATCTACTTCTTGGTATAAACGTGCAAATTTACTCATCACGAAGCGGTGCTTTGGATCAAAATTGAATGAGTAATTAGCGTGATAAACTAGTGGTAAATTTGGGTTGTTCAAAAACGGCTCCGCAAATGGCGATATGGCAGTGTAGCAATATCAATCCCCGAAGCCGAGCGCTTTAGCTTTTAGTGTTGCTTGTGTTCTGTCTCGTACCTGTAGTTTTGCGAGCAAGCAAGAAACCGAGTTACGGATGGTACCTTCCGCTTTATATAAAGTATTGGCGATTTCCTTATTGGAATACCCTTTCGCGATTAGTTTTAAAATATCCTTTTCTCGTGTGGTGAGCTTATCTAAAGTGGGGTCAGGTTTTAGTAAGGTCTCAGCAAGCTCATCTTGGATGATGAGTTCACCTTGATGGACTTGTCGAACGGCATCAATTAACTCTTCTAAGTCCACGTCCTTAAGAAGACAGCCTTTAGCACCAAGCTCAAGTGCTAATTTTAGCTTTGCAGTGTCGTTGAAGGTAGTGAGGATTATGACTTTAAAGTTGATTGCCAAAGGCAAAAGCTCGGTGAGTACATCGACACCATCTAGCTCAGGCATTCGCATATCTAAAAGCACAATGTCAGCTGTAATTTGGTTTAATTGAACCTGTTGGATGAACTCACTGCCGCTGCCACAACTTCCAGAACAAACAATGTCACCACTTAGCGAAAGCAGTGCTTGCATACCCTGGCGCACAAGCGCCTGATCATCGACTAGGTAAACTGATATTTTAGCCATTTGTCGTCCCAAAATGGATAGTTAATGTTACGCCTTGATGAGTTGACACATCAAGACTGCCGCCGAGTTCTTGGATCCGTTCCTGCATACCAGCCAGACCATTTCCAAATCGAATACTATTTAAGGTAATGCCGTTGTCGCTTATTTGTACTTTTAGTCCTTGTTGACAATACACTCGTACTTGCATTTTATCCGCCTTGGCGTGCTTCAAGGTATTGGTGATGGCTTCTTGGCAGCATTTTAGGATGCAATTGGCATAACTTAGTTTCTCGAGTAACGGGTGATGTTCATAGTCGAGTTCAATGTTAAGACGAGGGATAGATTCAGTGAGCCTCAGCAATGCATCATGGAGATCGATATGCTCGTTGCTACGCTTGTCGCTGACTAAATCGCGAATACATTTTAGGGTGTCTTTAGCTTGCAAATAACAGCTATCTAATAGCTCGGTTAATGGTGCAGCCGCAGTTCGTCTTGCGACATCTAAATTTACAATTAGACTGGTTATTTGATGTCCAACGTCGTCATGTAACTCTCGTGCTAATTGAAGCCGCTCTTGTTTAGCAATACTTTGGCTTAACAGAGATTGCGTTGCAGATAGCTGGCTGTGGGCGAGTTGTAGCGCTTCTTTGGCTTCTTGTTCTTTTTGCATTCTTTTACACACTACGTACGCAAATAACTGAAAACAGGCAAATAACACAGCGTTGAGATATTCAAAGCCATGTCCCCAAAAAAAGTATTGCGACGCAACATACAAGCAAGAGGTAACTAGGATGTACCCAAGCGCAAAACTTAAAGGAACATAAAAAGCAAGGATCCCAACGAGTTTTACGTTGTAAATGAGATGAATTGCAGCGGGGGAGGTAAGGTTAATTGACTGGATCAAAAGCGCCAATACAAACAGCATTGAATATCTAACCTTGTAGCCATAGTATTTTTCGGATTCATTGATACATAAAAGTACGAGGATCAAAACACCGATATGCTGTACCCAAGGCAGCCATTGTGCTTTTTGCTGAGCATAAATTAAACTTGGTATTGCAACGGCTAACCAAGTGAAAATAGTTGTTACCAACCAAGCCGTCGGATAGCGAAAAAACGCCGACATCTACTTACTCCGCTAAAAACCTGCTCCGCAGGTATTATTCCTTTATTCTCTTGCGAACCTATCCTAGCAGATATTTGTGACTCTGTGATGATGACGAATGTCATAAGTTTTACATTGTAAATCAAAGTGCAATAACGGCTTTTCACCCTTGATAGTGCATTGATTTGTGGCACCACTATTCCTGTTCTATCTTTATGTAACAATCTTTTCATAATTAGGGATACTCAGAATGAAAAGTGTTAAAGCAAAACTTATTTCTGCGGTAACAGCGGGTTTAGTGGTAATGCTCATCGGTGCGATGATTACTGTTTTGGTGATGAAACGCGTCGCGGAACAGTATGACAGCATGATAGACAATGAATTGGCTGCTCGCGAGCAAATAAACATAGTGCTCGATGATTTCAAAACCCAAGTACAAGAGTGGAAAAATGTACTCATTAGAGGAAGAGAGCCTGCTCAGCTAAATAAATATTGGTCGAGATTTGAAACCAAAGAAGCTGAGGTACAAAAGCAACTCAGTTCAATTGTTTCAGCCTATGCGTTACCAACTACCCTAGAAAATAAGTTACGTGAATATCAAAAAGAACACCTCATCTTAGGACAAAAATATCGTGAAGCGGTGGAGCTATTCAAAAGCTCAGGCTTTGATATTGACCTTGCTGATGCTTCAGTGAGTGGAATAGACCGCCAAGCAAGTGTATATCTACTTGAAATTAATGAGCAAATTAACGCGTTAGTAGACACGAGAACGAGTGAAATTGTCGCGACAAAAAACCAACTTATCTTTTTTAGTACCCTAGGACTCATCGCTGTTGCGCTTGTGACTTTAGGATTACTGACTTGGTATATGCAGCACTTAATCACTCGCCCAATCCGCCGCGCATCTGATGTAGCAAAGGCAATTGCGAGTGGTCGATTAGACAACACAGTCGTTGTACACAGTAACGATGAAATAGGTAACTTACTGGTAAATCTACGGCAGATGCAAACTAGCTTACTTGATGCGACTCAAAAGCTAGAGCTACAAGCAAGAGAAAACTTACGGATCCGTTATGCGTTAAATAATGTAGCCGCGCCCGTGCTTTTATGTGATGACAGTAATCAAGTGATCTACGTAAATGCACAATGTGATTCTTTATTTGATCGTTACCGCACTGCGTTAAACGTGCCGATTGAAGTCGTTAACCATCCAATTCCCAAAGCTTTACTTCACAGTTTTAAAGCACTGAATCAGGCTGCGGGTCAATTAGTACGACAGTTAGAATGGGAGTGGTGCGTAGGTGACATAATCATTGCGGCAACCGCCAACCCGGTTTCCGATCAAAATGGTAGGGTGTTAGGTACGGTATTTGAATTTAAGGATTTAAGCCAGACAAGACGTGCGGAGCAACAGGTTGAACAGCTCATCAAGTCAGCTTCCGATGGCAAACTAAGTGAACGTCTAAACCTTGAGGGATACGTTGGCTCCATGAAATTAATAGCCAGCGGACTTAACAAACTACTTGATGCTGTTGAGCAACCCATTAGCCAAACAAAACAATATCTTACTTCGCTTTCAAAAGGAGAAATTCCCGAGCGGATTAGCGGTGAGTTTAAGGGGGAATTTGCGCAAATACATATGGCCTTACAGCGCGCCACCTCATCACTATCGTTGCTTATTGAAGATACTTACAGCTTAGTTGCTGCAGCAGGAGAAGGGGAGCTCTCTACTCGTGCAGATGAAGCCAAGCATCAGGGGGAATTTCGAAAAATCATTCGTGGTGTCAATGAAACACTTGATGCGGTCTCTAAACCCGTAGCTCTTACTAGCGGGTATCTAGAAAGTATCGCAAAAGGAGAGTTACCCGCCTTAACGAATGATGGTTATAAAGGAGAGTTTGATAGCATCTATCAAAGCCTCTTTGCTTGTGTTGGTGCGATAAAATTGATGCTAACCGATGCTGAAAAGCTTGCTGAAGCGGCCAGTGAGGGAGACTTGCATCATAGAGCAGACGCCAGCAAACATCATGGCGCATACGCCAGCATAATCACAGCCATGAATGAAACGCTGGACTCAATTGAAGCTCCTCTTAAGGAGTGCATGAATGTGATGGATGGGCTGTCTCAGGGGAATTTAACGCGCCAAGTTGAAAAAAGTTATGCGGGCGATTTTGCGCTGTTGAAACAATCGGTGAATACCAGTGTTGGCAACTTAGCTAATATGATGCAAAAGCTATTAGCCATGGCTGAATCTATCACAGTTTCGGTACAGCAGATCACCACAGGCATCGAAGAGTTAAGTGAACGCTCCTCTTCTCAAGCCGCATCTATTGAAGAAACGCGGGTATCAGTTGGTGAAATCACCGAAACCGTGCACTCAAACGCCAGTAATGCGCAATCGGCTAATCAGTTGGCCATTGAAGTGAACCAGCAAGCACAGCAAGGTGGAAAGGTAGTTGAGTCAACGATTGAGGCAATGACCGAAATTAGTAAGAGTGCTAAAGAAATACTTACCGTCATTGAGGTTATTGATTCTATTGCGTTTCAAACTAACTTATTAGCGCTGAACGCCTCTGTTGAAGCTGCAAGAGCCGGAGAAAAAGGAAAAGGTTTTGCGGTCGTTGCCTCAGAAGTGAGAAATTTAGCGCTGCGCAGTGCAAGCGCTTCAAAAGACATTTCTGAGCTGCTGGGAAGCAGTAACATCAAAGTGAAGCAAGGGTCTAAGCTGGCCTCAGAATCCGGCGAGACGCTAAAAACCATCGTGGAAAGTGTGTATGGACTTGCATCGCAAGTGCAAACTATCGCAGAGGCCTGCAATACGCAGTCGAGTGGTATTGAGCAAATTAATCTAGCGATTAAGCAAATTGATGGTATCACGCAGCAAAACAATACTTTGGTAGAGATGACGAATGCATCGGGGCTGTCATTGTTGAGTAAAGCCAATGAATTGCGAGAGATGGTTGAGCAGTTTGATATCGGCAAGACTAAAGCGGATTTGATGAAAGTGGTGAGCTAAAGATCAGCAAAATCTAGGGCCTGTTGATCTTTCAAGTTTGTTTTTGCAGCAGTTTGATTGGTATTTATACAAGGCAGAGCCAGCGTAGCATAGTCATTCTATGTAAGTCTGGCGATAAAGACTTTGTGCTCCTGCAAAGTCACCTTACCCCACATCCTTGTGGGGCAACATAGAAGAAATGCTAATCAAGCGCTGCCCTTCGGGTTCATCTGAGTGCGCTTTGTTCATTGTTGCTCAACTTTTGCCTAGATTACTAGGCGGCAAGTCGAGCGTCGCGACCAAAATACACTCAGAAGAACAAAAATTAAACAGCAAAGGTCAACAGGCCCTAGCACATACGGTTGCTAATTTTATTGTTTTTAGGAACATCACGTGACATGATTGGATAATCTTGGTGGCTTTTTAGCCGCTAACAATGTTTAGGGATAAGGCATAAACCATGGTTACACCAATCATCATTATTCTGTTACTTTGCAGCCCGTTATTACTCGGTATTATCTATTCAAAGGTAAGAGGCGTACAGGTAGAGACAACAACGCTTGCTTGTTGGGGTCTCGGTATCGCATTTATGTTCTTTTTTATTGGCCATATCGTAAAAGCACAGGGAATGGTAGAAATGTTACCTAGTTGGGTGCCGTATAGGCTTCCTTTGGTGTACTTCACTGGTGTCATCGAACTCGTAGTAGCGATTCTGTTATTTATACCTAAATATCAATTGCCTACAGCAAAAGCGGCTATTGCCATTTTTATCCTGTTTTTTCCTGCAAATGTGTATGCCGCGCTCAACAGCGTTGGCCTGGGAGGACATCAGTGGGGGCCAGTTTACTTGCTAATTAGAGCACCACTGCAAATCATATTGATTGCTTGGGCATATTTTATGTGTGTAAAACCGCTATCAATGCCAGTGGCTGAAATTAAATAAAGCTCGGCTTAAATAGAACATATAAACAAAAAGAGGAGTGAAATTTCCTCATTTCTCTCTGTGTTTTGCGACTATTGGTCTTTTACTTTTTCATTCCCTAGGCAAGGTTTTCCAGCTAAATGATCAGCCAAAATTTGTGCTATTTTGTCTGTTAGCCAGCTCGGACCTTCGTCAGTCATGTCGTTGTGTTTTGCATTCGCTATTGTGACAACACAATCCTGATATTTTTGCTTTTCTGCACGACTTGGCAATACTCCTTTGTCCGCTGGAAAGTCACTTGCTCGTATCGACAAGACCTTTACATCAAGGCTTCTCGGTAATGGCACTCTGCGATGATCTAGCGTGATGATATGGTTTGCAAATTTAGCCCCGTGATTGATTAACCATGCTGAAATGTCACCGCCATTAGAATGGCCAATTAACAGGAGATGCCCAAAATCAAAGGTGGTGAACTTCGGCTTAAAGTAATCGTGAATAAACACTAGCGTATCAGCGCCCCGTTGCCAGTTTTCTGCGCGTGTTTCATATAAATTCCCCTCGACGGAAAGAGGAGGATCAGTTGCAAGCTCATGGCCTACAGTAATAACCAAATATCCTGCTTGGTTTAGCGCCTTGGTCAAAAATTGATATTCGGTATGAGAGACACCATAGCCGGCGCTTAGCAGTGCAACGGGACAAAGCGCTGTAGTTGAGCAGTTATCGGTATTGGATGGTTGATGAATTTCTACAGGAATTGCTCTATCACGAGCGGGATCAATCACGGTTTCAGCGGCCAAGGTGAATGGTAGACATAGCAATAATAAAAATGAACGTAACATATTTATCCTAAAAAATAGTGGCGCCCAGCAAAAGCCAAAAGCGCCACAACTGGTTGGAGTCTTTTACAGATTATTCAAAAATTGGTTAACTGAAGCCAGCTCTCTTTGCTTTTGCATAATGCAGGTATTTGTTGCCAATTCCAGTTGCTTAAGTGATTTACTTAAGCCTTCTATCTCGTTTTGCATTGGCCCAAAAAACTGCTGCGCTTGTTTTAGCGCATCTGCGTCACAGTACGAAAATAGGTAAAAAGGTAGCTGTGGCTTGGCAAAAGGAGGGAAGCGTTCCTTTAAGCGCTCAAAGTGCTGATAAAACCACTTTTGATAAAGCGCTTTTCGCTCATCGCCTTTACCATTCCCACTTAATATGTAATTAAAGTCGGAGGCCGTTACATGCTCGCTTAGGGCATAATCTAGTACTTGTTGTTGCAATTCTTGTGGACCAAAATAACCCATTGCAAGCAATAGATTAGTACGTTGAGTTGGGTTATTAGTAGTTTCAAATACCTTTTTGTACGACTTCAACAGCTCAGCATCACCGTAGTAAGCGGCAATTTGCAGGAAACTTCTCGCCAAGTAGGGGTCAACTTTATCAGGTGACGTTAAATATAAACTCGCTTGTTTTTTGGCATGCGTAATAATGGTTTGATGCTTGGTCTCGAAAGCCAGTGCTCTAACCAATGCTGCACGTATTTCAGATGTGGCAGCTGGTTCATTTGCATTTGCCTCAAGTCCATATCGAGAAAACGCAGGCTCAACATAAGTCGTAAAAAGCTTTTTCCAAAGTAGCTTATTTGAATCGTCTTCATACTGTTTATGTTGTGATAGTAATTGAGTAAGAGCGGCCTTTGCTACCTTGGGATGAGTATCGTTAATAAACTCACTGAGCGTTAACATCAACGCGTTGGCGTTTATTTTTCCAGACTCCATCAGCGCGTCAACATTGCTTAGTAAGTCTAATCTCTCCCGCTCGTTTAGCTTGTTTGGGGCATGTGATATTAGGCTTGCGAGTTGAGACTCAGAAAGATCCCAGCGGTAATAACCTGTCGCATTGTCGTTTGGTAAGATCCACTCTGGCTCAAAGTCTAATTTAATCTGTTGTTTCTTGGAGTCTAGAAGTATTGTCTTAGTGGCCGTTTTGTCACCTTTACCATAGCGCAGTGTGATGGGGATATGCCAAGATTGTGCTGCCGCTTCTTGTCCTTTTATTACAAAGCGTTGTTGGGATACGGTGGCATTCTGACCATTTAACTTAATCGTCAAAAGTGGAAATGAAGCTTGTGATACAAATGAGTCTAGCACTGTCGCAACATCTTTATTAGAGACTTTACTCAGCTCATTCCACAGATCTTTGGCTTCTGCATTCTTATAAGCAAATTTACGGATATAATTGCGCATGCCTTGCTTGAATACCGCTTCCCCAAGCCACTGCTCAACCATGTAAAGTACCGCGCTACCTTTGCTGTACGCAAGTCCCAAGCCGTCTGTTACATCAGACTCTGTAATAACCGGTTTGCGGATCGGTGAGGTAGTTGCTTGAGCATCATAGGGCATTGCATTGTGTTGAGATAAGGATAAATTTGTCTCTAGCTCAGGAAACAGCTGTAATGTGATCTTTGCAGCCATCCAAGTGGCAAATGCTTCGTTTAACCACAGGTCATTCCACCATTTCATCGTAACTAGATTACCATACCATTGGTGTGCAAGTTCATGAGCAATAACGTTTACATGCGAAGTTTGGGCTTGTCTTGTCGACGTTGCTGGATCGATAAGTAATATGTCTTCTCGGTAAGTCACAAGGCCTGCATTCTCCATTGCACCAAACGGAAATTCAGGGACTGCGACTTGGTCTAGTTTTTTATAGACATAGGGTAAGTCAAAATAGTCTTCAAGTGCTTTGAGTATCTTTGGTGTGTTTTCGATGGAATAAGCGGCGAGATTTGATTTCTTTTGTGGGGTAATAATATTACCCGGAACCGACATCCCTTTAACATCAAGCACTTCGAATGGACCAACGGACAAGGCAACTAAATAAGAAGGAAGGGGCGGCGTCTTGTCGAAATAGTGGGTGATCATGCCATTTGACTTTTTGATCTCTAAAACAGGCGTGTTAGCGAATACTTTTTGATCGTCAGGGGCGGTAATAGTGAGTTGGAATGGAATTTTATACTCAGGTTCATCGAACGTTGGTATTGCTCTTCTTGCATCACTCATCTGAAACTGAGTAAATAAGTAAGGCACGCCATTGTCTATGGTTTTATAGAGACCGACGCTATTGCGATTGTAAGGGGCGGTATAGTCAATATTAAGCGTGTAGCGACCCGGTTGCAGTGTTTTTTCGCAACTTAGTCTCACTTTACCGGTTTCGAGCATTTTATCTCTGAGCTCACACGACGCTTTTCCGACTAACTCAGCAGTGTTGATCGCATAGTCTAAACCGTTGAGCTCAATAAACTGAGTGGCTTTGAGCACCTCAAGTTTTATAGTCGTGTGTCCTGAAAAACGCTCCTTAGATGGATCTAAGTTAAATGTGACTGCTTGTTCTATCGGTTTAGCTACGGTGGCTAAACGATGAAGTTCAGCATTAGATTGGGCATCAACAGAAGCGCTAGTAGCTAGTAAAATAGCACTGCATATCAGAGATTTAGATAGCATAAAAATCCTTTATCCATATTTGTTATTGTTGTAATCAATGTGCTGTATGTTGTCACTAGGTGTGAACAAAACATAATGGGCGCAATGTTCCATTTACTTTAACAAAACTTGTTGCAAAAAGAGTGTGGATAAAGGTTTACTATCCGTTCAATATTTAAAATATTAATTAATATCAACGAATTGTAGCGGTGGGTTAGTCGACTTTTTGTGTAACAAAAATTGTAACAGGCTCCACCGTACTTGATTATGTTCCCATATATTGAAACTACTTATGTTTCACTGTGTGTTCTAACTTCAGATAGGCTCCGATTATATTTAACCAGTGTAATAACCGTGACTTTGGCTTTGGTTTGCAATAATTCATTGTTGCTCCTGTCGTCGTGGTGAGTAACCTGAGTTCAGGTTAAGTAATTTATGACTGTATCTTGGGTCAAAATATGGCAGGATACCAACGATAGTTAATTACAATTAATATAAGTTGAGCTTATGGATAAGAGGTTGAGGCACTTAAGTGCACTACGCTGTTTTGAGAGTGCAGCTCGGCTCCAAAGTTACACCCAAGCTGCACTCGAATTGAACATTACGCAAGCGGCAGTAAGTCAACAAATGCGCCAACTGGAAAATGCACTTGCAGTTAAGCTTTTTGTAAGAAAAGGCCGCAATATGCACTTAACTGAAGCCGGCGAAGTGTTGTTAATGTCTACTCAAAGTGCGTTTAAGCGCATTATTGGGGGATTGAACCAAATTCAAACCCAAGAATTGGCTGGTAGCTTGACCATAACGTCAACCCAGTCTTTTTGCTCTTTATGGCTAATGCCTAACCTAAGCTCGTTTTACGAAGCTCATGACGACATCCAAATTCGTGTGCTTGGCTCTAATCGCTTTGAAGATATTCGTTTAAATCATATTGATATCGCGATCCGGTTTTCTACTAAGAAAGAGTTAGCGTGTCCCGCCGGACTTGAGCAGTTATATCTGGGGGAAGATAGCAACTATCCTGTTTGTTCACCAAGCTACAAAGAAGCGCTGCAAATTAAGTCTCCCAGTGATTTAGCAAGATGCAACCTTATTCACCACGACGATGACAAAGTAAGCTGGGAGCAGTGGTTTGAGTCTCAGGGGATATGCGGTTCAAGTATTTGTGCCAAAGGCCCACACACTCGAGTCTCTTCTAATGATATGGCACTGAGTGCGGCGCTTAAAGGCCAAGGTGTGGCAATCGTCTCCAAAGAGCTATTTTTAGACTTTCAACAAGCTGGACTTATTGTGCAGCTTTTTGATATCCCTCACCCTGTGGTATGGCAACGCTATGTGTTATTTGATCCTTATTCACCAAAAAGAGCTCGGATCCAAGTATTTATTGATTGGCTTATTAACCACTTGCCATAAGGCCTAGTTGTGGCTCATTAATTGAGCCACTTTCGTATTATTTCATGAATGTCGAAGTAAATGTGAACTTGAAATAAATATTAAACTAAAATTTAACATTGCCGAATTAGACTCCGTTCCCGCAAGGAAAACTCGCAAGGATGCCAACATTCAAATACCGAGGAAACGATGAAAACTTATACTCTCACGCCAGCCGTGTTGATGCTCATGAGCAGCGTAGCTAATGCTGAACCTGAAGTTCACTACGAGTCTTGTAAATCCACTTTTAGCTATCTAGCCGCACAGTATCAAGGTACGACGGATAAAAGTAATTCAGGTTCCCAGTGGTGCTATTTAAAACAAAGCATCGAAGGCGCAACATGGGGTCACGTAAGAACAGAAACCATCCCAGAATTCAAAACGGTAACTGGAAAAGCGTGTAAAACGCCATCGGAGTATCAGGGGGAAAAATTTTATGGCTGTACAACCCGAAATCACACCGCACCTTGGTGCTATGTTGAAGAAGGCGGCTGGGAAGAATGCCAACCAGAAGCGCCGCCAGCGCTTTTAGCCCACACTCAACCCCTACAAAGTAAGCGATTAGATAGAGTTGCACTTGGCTCATGTTTCAAAACCAAAGGAGATATGCCCGAAGCGCTCGCTAAACTAATTGGTCAACAACCGGACCTATTTCTTTGGTTAGGGGACAATATCTACGCAGATACCACCGATATGGCAGTGATGCGCCAGAAGTACGATGATAAAAAGAACAATAGTGAATATCGCAAGTTTTTAGAGGCTAAGATCCCAGTGATGGCGACTTGGGATGACCACGATTTTGGTTGGAACAATGAAGGCAAACATTATCCACAGAGAGTAAACGCACAGAAAGAATACTTACGCCACTTTGATGTTGATAAGGCTGACCCAAGACTAAACGGTCAAGCTGGTATTTACGAAGCCAAAATGCTGGGTGGCTCGGGCGAAACCACACATGTGATCACATTGGATGCCCGTTACTTCCGCTCTCCAACCTTTTCAAGTTACGGTGCGTGTGAAGGTGAAAGTAGCACCATATTGGGAGAGGCGCAGTGGCAATGGCTTGAGCAAGAGTTACAAAAACCATCAGAAATCAAGCTCATTGCAAGCGGCATTCAAGTACTGCCTCCGCTGCATCAAGGCAGAAGTAAAACTAACTACTGTGCTTATGGAGACGGCAAAACATTTAATGCTGCCATCGCGTCATTAGAAGAAACAAATATGTCTGGTACTAGTTATGAGTCTTGGGCTGAAATGCCAGCGCAAAGAGAGCGTTTGCTTAGGTTGGTACAGAAATCAGTGAACGAAGGTAAGACTAAGGCCGTTGTGTTTTTGTCTGGCGATCAGCATTGGGGAGAGCTTTTGCAAAAGACTATTCCCGCAAGCAGCACATATGGTCAAGCAGTTAACGTCTACGAAGTGACCGCATCAGGGTTTGGTCAAAACTGGCCTTATCATATCGAAAACCCATTAAGGTTACCGATTTACGCAGATGACAAAGGGGATGGCAATTTTGCCAAAGCATGTCAGTTACCGTTCAAATATGCAGGTGTAACCTACCAAGGTTGTATCACGCGAGACAACGATAAGCCTTGGTGTTATACCCAAGTGGATGATAACCAAAAAGGCATCGAAGGTGAGTGGGGCAACTGTGCGCCAGCAGGTGCCAGTATTCCAACCGGACGAGTTGGTGCAATAAGCAAAGACATCGCAAAGTTAACAACATCTAACCGCCATTTGATTAATAAATCGGGAAGTAACTACGGCTTGATAGATATAGATTGGCAAAATCGTGAACTGAAAATGTCTATTGAAACGGCAAACGAGGAAGCGGTTTCAACTATTATCAAGTTTTGATGTTTCGTTATTAGCTGAGCTTAGTGCTCAGCTAATAAGATAGTAACTCTTTGTAAACTATCGAAATAAAATGTATATTGCGTGCAATCTAGGAAGAAAGCAGGTAAACTGCACTTCGGATAGTACCTCAGGCAAATTAAAAGGACATTAATTTGAAATTTGTTATTTCACTTTTACCCGCACTTTTTTTGACTAAATTAGTTTTTTATCTTACTGATTTTGAATATTTTTTATTCGAAGATCCCTTTGACTTCGGTAAATTGCTTATCGATATCAGCGTTTTTGGATTCTTTTATTTTATCGCTATTTTAGCTTACGAGTACTTCTTTGGTGAAAAGTTAGAGCTCAAGCGCCAAGTCTCAAGCAAAAGAACGAAAGGTTCAACGTAAGTTTATTGAGAACTCGAAGGTTTTTTATAAGGCTCTAGTAAGCGAAACACCAAAAACCCAACCGCGCTTAATACAATTGCGATTTCATATCGTTGGTATGCGCTTGAGATCCCTATTGCCCCGGTTAACCAAATACCTGCTGCGGTTGCTGTACCATGTGTGGAATTATCATTTTTCACAATAGAGCCGCCACCAATAAAGCCAATTCCAGTAATGACACCGTACATTACTCTTGCTTGTGCTTCATGTGATTCAAAGACGTCCATACTTGTTAAAATAAAAGCACAACAGGAAATAGCGACTAATGGGAACGTTCTAAGCCCCGCGCTATCGGAACTACTTTCTCTATTAATAGCCAAAGGTAATGTAAGTAAAAACGCAAAAATAATTTGGTAAAAGTGATACCAAATGAGTGCTAAATCAAGATTAATCCAATCTGGCATTTTTTATCTCCTATACTGTTATTGGGTTAATGCAAAAGGCATTCCTTTGAATTGGCATAACCCATGCAGAATGAAAGCGTCTATAACTTTTAGGAGAGAACAATGGATTTATTGAGGATCATCATTGCAATTCTGCTTCCACCACTTGGTGTATTCTTACAAGTCGGTCTTGGCGGGGCTTTTTGGTTAAATATTTTGCTTACATTGTTGGGTTATATACCAGGAATTGTGCATGCAGTGTGGGTGATTGCCCGTCGGTAAAAAGCGGACAACAAGTAACAATAACGCGGTAATCTTTGCAGGGGATTATCCTGCAAAGATCTCTAACACGATTGGCATTACTGAAAGCACAAGTAATGTAGCCATTACAAAATTAAACCATCTAAGGCTTTGCTCATTTTTTAATACATGTTTCAGCGACGAACCAAACACCAACCAGATCCCAACACAAGGAAATGACACCAACAGAAAGACAATGGTGATCATCAAGTTTTGACTCATAAAGTCTGCGCCAGCGGAGGTATAAGTTGAAATAGCACCTATTGCCACAATCCATGCTTTTGCGTTTACCCACTGAAATAGCGCGCCTTTTAAAAACGAAAAAGGTTGAGGGCTTGAGTCTGCATCAGCTGTGGGTGAAGATATCGCGACAAGGTAGGCAAGGTATAAAAGATACATGACGCCAATGCACTTTAAAATAAAATGCAAACTAGGAAATAGCTCAAATAGCCGCGCAAAACCTAAGCCGACCAGCAAAAGCATAACCGAAAAGCCCACACAAATACCACTTAACAGTGGAATGCTCCTCTTTAAGCCAAAATTAACACCAGACGTCATTAACATAATATTGTTTGGCCCAGGCGTTACGGAAGATGCAATAGCAAATAAAGTGATAGCAACCAAATAGTCCATTAAGTAGTCCTTTTTATATAGCCGGAGTGTTACATCAAGGCATTTGTTATTTAACCTGAGGTTTGGATAAGGAATGTTCCAACTCATTGTTGCTAAAGCACAACTTAGTTTTTTCCTTGTCTAGCCAGCAAGTTTTAGGGAAAACACTGCTTCCGCGTCCTGCTCTCGCTAAGGTACCTACATCCTGTAGGCAAGGTGAATTTACGCACCAATAGCTGGCTATTGGAAGTGAATTCAACGCAGTTAGCGCTAAAACTGGCTGCTAGAAAGGCATTAATTATCCGCAGCTCAGGTTATTTAGAGTGTGGCTTTTGTTTGATAGTGCCAAGTGGACTTCACTATTGGGTTTGCGTGCAAAATAGTCAATAGGTGATTAGTCGAGATGTTGTTTTTGGTTTTGTTATAAGATAACATAATTAAAGTTATGGTATAACATAGATAAAAATAGGATCTCTCTCATGGTATTAAAAGGTAAACTTTTGGCAGTTGCCATTTCCGCAATTCTTCTTTCTGCATGTGGTGGTACTGAACACACAATCGTAAAAGTAGACCCGCCAGCACAAGATAATGGCAACGATGACGATGGTCATGATGATCACGATCATGGAGATACTATAGCAGACGCAAATGGTCGCCTGTTAGTTACTAGCGCTGAAAGTAACGTTGTGAATGTTTACTCAACGGCGGATAAATCGCTTCTCGACTCAATTGGTGTTATCCACTATCCAAAATATGTATATAGCTCTGAAAATCACCGCTTTGCTGTCTTGGTACAACGTGACCAAGGTTTAGTAGAATTTATTGATGGCGGTTTATATGAAGAGGAGCATGGCGATCATCACCATACTCATGAAGAAGCGCCTGCACTTGCTTCATTCCATTTAGAGTCAGTGAAGCCAACACACGTTACGGTGGGTGAGTCTGGTATTGCTGTGTTCTCCGATGGTGACAAAGACAGCCAACAAAATGCCAGTGCTGCAATGTTTAGTGAAGCGCATATTAGCGGCGAGCAAAGCGAAGTCGCTGCATTACATTATGACACTTACATGCACGGTGCGGCGCAAGCTCGAGGCGAATTTCTAATTAGCACGATCAGAGACCCTCAAACCGAAACTTCTCTACCTTCGCAAATTGGTTTATATCATGCGCATGGTGACCATTTTCATCAAGAGCAGGTATTTAACGTAAGTTGTCCTGCACTTCACGGCAGCGCACAAAATGAAGAAGCAGTGGCATTTGGTTGCGGTGACGGTGTTGCGCTTATCACTCAGCAAGGTGAAAGCTTTAGTGCAGTAAAACTAGCTAACCCAGATTACTTTGCTGACGGGCAGCGAATTGGCACCCTTAAAGGCCACCATGATGCAGAGCAGTTTATTGCATCAGCAGGTAATGATGTGCTGATGGTTGACCCTGAGCATGGCCATATCGAGAAGCTTGAATGGCAAGTAAGTGATAACTATCGCATTGCTAGTTTTGGATTTAGCTTTGCGGGTGAGCATGTTGTGGTGATGGATACTGCAGGTAAACTCAGCATTTTTGCCGGTCATGAGCATGATGGTGAACACCATTTTGAAGCTGCAGGTGAAGTACAAGTTAGTGATGCTGATTTAACTACGATGCCAGAAGGTCACGGCTTCCAAATTACATTTTCTCATTCAGAGCAAGCGGTATATGTGAGCGATCCAATTGCAAAACAAATTAAAAAGTTTGATTTAGAAGAAGCCAAACTGGTAGACACGTTTGAGCTAGATTACGTACCAGAAAAACTAGTATGGCTTGGTATTACTGCAGAGGAATCTCACGACCATTAATACTTAAACTCATGTAGTCCCTGACAATTTTTAACACTGTAGATAGTGGCTTTGCCACCTTAGTTAAGCTAAGGTGGCTTTTTTTTAAGGAAAAAATATGAGAATTAGACCAGCCACCATCAACGACTTAACTACACTTCTAGACTTAGAACAGCAAGTGATTGAAGCGGAGCGTCCGTATAACCCAACAATCAAATCACAAGATGCCAAATACTACGGTTTTGAAAAATTACTCAATTGTTCAAATACGTTAGTGATTGTTGGAGAAGTGTCAGAGCAAATAGTGGCAACAGGGTATGTGCAGATCAGAGCGTCTAAACAGCAGCTACAGCACACGCAGCATGGCTATCTTGGTTTTATGTATGTAGCACCTGAGCATCGTGGTAAAGGTTTGAATCAAGAGATCATGGAGCACTTAATCGCTTGGTGTAAAACCCAAAACGTCAACGATTTTTACCTTGATGTATACAGTAGTAATGCCGCAGCAATTCGTGCTTATGAAAAAGCGGGATTTACACCTTGCCTGCTGGAAATGAAGCTACACCTCTAGATTAACCAAAAATCATAGCCAACCTTTGTGTTTAAAGAATAAATAAGGAGCAAAACCAGAGAGCAGCATAATAGCAATGGCAAAAGGATAGCCCCAAGCCCAGTTTAGCTCTGGCATATTATTAAAATTCATTCCATACACACTGGCAACCACTGTGGGCGGCAAAAATACGACAGAGGCAATGGAAAAGGTTTTAATAATTTGGTTCTGTTCGATATTGATAAAACCCTGCGTAGAATCCATCAAAAAATTCACTTTATCGAAGAGAAAGGCGCAGTGCGACATTAGGGTTTCGATATCGCGTGTGACTTCCCGTAGCGTTTCTCGCTCCTCAGATTGCACCCCCACATGACGCATTAAAAACGAGATATTGCGCTGCGTATCCATCAAACACAAGCGCACTTTACCGTTAGCATCTTCTAGTCTTGAAATACGACTAACGGCTTCTTCTAGATCTGAGTCTTCTTCCTCAAGCACATAGGCACTGAGCTTTTCAAGCTGGTGGTGCATATCCTCAAGCATATCCGCATGGTTTTCGACTTTTTGGTCGAACAAAGTCACTAACAGTTGTTTTGGGTTATCGCACGCTACTTGCCCTTTTCGTGCACGCAGTCGCAGCAATCTAAAATCCGCAAGTTCGTCATCGCGAATGGTTAATAAGCAGTTCTTTTGTAATAAGCAGGCAACGGTCACTGTATTAAAACGCCCGTCATTGGGAGACATAAACAAAGCGTGTACATGCAGACCTTCGCTGTCGATAAAACAGCGTGAAGAGGCCTCAATTTCCTCTACATCATCCGCACCAGGAAGGGTAATATTTAGCGTGTTTGCCAGGGCAACTCGCTCCTCCTCAGTGGGATTAATAGTATCTATCCAATGGGCGTTTTTGATTGCTATTTCAATCGGGGTGTCGGCGCTTGGTTCCATTTCGGAAATTACACCGTGTTCAATCGAAAAAAACCTCAGCATCTCATTACTCTACACGACGACTCTTTGGCAAAGTATAAGAGTGAATGTATTAATCAACAATGACAATCCAAGGATTATCCGCAGTTTATTCAGCTTGATAGGTGTAGATATTACGCGCCGCAACCGAGTTATTCATGATTGTTGTGTAATTAGCAATCAATTTAAAGCCATGGTGCTGAAATAAATGATTCACTGCTAAGGCATCTACTCGACAACGAGTGTGGATAGGTTGGCGAGTAGCGGCTAAGGTGTCTTGCAGTAATTGCTTGCCAATTCCTTTGCCGCGAATATTCGCATCAACCATAAAGTTCGAAATATATAGGCCTGACGTAAGATCAAAGCGCGCCTTATCTTTAAAGTGGGCGATTGGCACTAGCGACAAACTGCCTATAAGTTGCTTTGTTGAGTCATCAAAAATAACACGCACTTCGCCTTCTTCGATTTCCTTTTTCATAAGCAAGTGAATGGCTGCTTGGTCTATTTCTTCATTGCGTGGTGGCGCTGAAAAGGTCGCGATGTATAGCTCAGTAAGCTGCTCAACAATATCGCGGGTTGGAGTAGAGATTATTTCAATCATGCAGATACGCTCCGTGTTTTTGGATCAGCTTGGTAACTTTCAAGTAAGTGCTCAATATTACGTTTAAACAACTCGCTGGCATGTTCTGTTAGTACCGTATTTTTCGCTATCGCATGGCCTAGATACAAGTTGTATAGCTCGTACGCCGCGCACTGCGCATCAAGCTCAGGATGAAAAATACCGCTTTCTATCCCTTGTACAATTTTATGCTTAATATAGCTAAATAATCGGTTATGTTGCTCGGTAACTTTGGTATGAATAGGGCTGTCTGTATGGCAATTAAATTCAACCAACGCTTTGATAAACGGGCAAGTTGAATGTGGCTCATTAAATAATTCGTGAGTCCAGTCTGCCCAAATTGAAAAGAGCATTTTGAGTTGCACAAGGGGATCTTGGTGTCGTGCCGGTGCGACGACATGCAGCATAAATTGATCTTCACAGTAATCGAGGATCGCCAACTGCATATCTTCTTTACTGTCAAAATGCGAGATAAGCCCGCTGCGAGACAAGCCACAAAGCTTTGCCATAGAACCAATAGTGACTTCTATCAAGCCATATTGGCTACTAAAGCGCATACCTTGCTCTAAAATGGTTTGTCTCGTTCTCTCGCCTTTATTCATCACTTATGCAGTTATTCTTTGAGTAATACGTTGAATAACGCCAGTATCGCCTAAAATGCGGCGATGTCCAAGGCCTGAGGTTTGGATTAAACGTTCAGGAGTGGCTGCGATAAGCGACGCTACGTGTTCAAATGGCGCAAATCGGTCCTCGGTATCGTGAATAAATGTCGGCTCAAACTTAAGTACACCGTCGTGGAATTTATCTCGGATCAAATGCCAATGCGTGCCATACCTTGTGGTGATAGCACCTAACACTTGGTGCAGCATTTTTTCAGAAATGCCCGCTCGCGCAACGCGCTCAAACATCAGTTCAAAAAACTGCACGGGAGTTGCAACATTAATAACCACGCGATTTTCTAGGCGATAATCCGGTAAGTTCATCAGCGCTACAGCACCCATAGAATGCCCTACCAAAGCCACAATATCATGGCGATCGGCTTCTAGCTTCTCAATCAGGGTATCCAGTGCTTCAACAAAAGCCAGCAAATGGGCTTGCTTGCCATGAGATTGTCCATGACCAACATGATCAATCGCCACCACACAAAACCCTGCCGCAACGAGTTCAGGGATCAAATTATCAAAGCAACTACTGTTATCGGCCCAACCATGACTTAATACAACGGTCTTCGGGCCAAGGCCAAATACGTTTACATGAACGCGACCAAGCGAGGTAAGAATATTGAACTCACCATTGGGTTTTTTATTTTTAAACTGATATTGACGCTTACCATGCGGGCTCATCAGTAGTACCTGACCTAACCTCGAAGTAATAGGTGGCGCAAGCGTACACATTAGCCCTGTGACACCCCGACTTATCTTGGTAATAAGCGACCCGTCTTTGTCGTTAAAGTAGCTGAATTTCATCCTGACCTCTAAAAAGAACACTTGTACTTTTATTAAAATAGAACAACTGTACTTTTTTGTAAAGCATAACAATCACCTTTTAATATTGCAGCTGGTTTACCCTGCGACACACCTCCGCGTAGGAGCTGGTTTACCCAGCGAGCTTTTTAAAACGCCGGCTGCGGATTACTCACGGCTATGAGGGGCATACCCTTAGGAAGGTTTGTCTTTAAAGAACGGTTAAGCGTGAAAAACGATGAAAATGTTTCAAATTACGTAAAGTTGGTGAAGTATTGAGTGTTTTATTGTTTTTCATTGCAATTTATCGAGAGAAGCTTGTCTTTATATTTAACTAAATGTAATGTTTGGGTTAATTTCAAGGGAGCTAACGTAAAACAATGGTGGACAGATGCAAACGCCAGAGGAATATGAGGTAAGCCAGCGGATAGGTAGGTTAATACTTGGGTTAAAGCGTACCAGAGGTATGACCCGAGAAGATGTCTGTAAACGTTTAGGTATAGGCTCGCGCACGTTAGACAATTACTTAAACGGAGTGAGCTCATTTAAACTTGGGACATTGTTAAAGTTTGCGGATCTTTGCAAGGTAAAGCTGGCTGATATTTTGGATGATACCGACGCGCTGAAGCGCTTGTATCCTGAGAATATTAAAGACAAAGGCAATATCTTTTTGCTATTTACGGGCTATTTTGTCGGCGTTATGGTGCTTGAATTTACCTTATTTGCTTTTCTTATTTTGTTATTGTTTTATGCGCGTAATGACAAGAATAGCCAAAGCATTGTTGCAATTTTTATATTTGCTTTTTCGTTAGAAATCGTTGTTGCGTACTGGTTGAATTATGTCATCTTCCTAGCTATTGAAAGCTATTACATTGAAAATATCTATGCTTTTGCAACTCAACTTTTACTGAGTTTACTGCTGGCGTTCATGATCAAATACAGAATGTTTTTAGGTGCGTGGTTTACCAAAGGGAATTCAGCCAGCATTTTTGAGAAGAACCAAGTAGATGCGCCGCTTTATGCACTCGCATGTACGTTAGCTTTGATTGATTTTGCCGCATTGATGGAAAACTTTATCCGTAACCTAGAGCGTTTAGGTATAGATGAAGAAGTTGCCAAACCATTTTGGGAACTGACCTTTATTTATGATTACTTTGCTTATATTAAGGCCGTGCCTTATCTGCTCTGTATGTTTGTTTTATACGCAGGAATAACAGCGCGCCGTAAGCAGGTTTTAAATAAAGCAAATGCTGCACTTACACAATAATGTGAAGATTTTCACATAAAAATAGAGAAGTTTGTGTGTTTTTTAATTATTGATTTTAATGGTCTGCAAAACAACAAATAAGCAGGTTTAGCGAGGGTTGCTTGAATCAATTGATACCAAAAATTCAAATATAATGATAAGTTTGTTTCTATTTTGGGTTGTTTTGCGAGTGTGCACCTAAAAATAGTACTGTCATCTACTTGTCTTTATATTTAACTGGATGTAAACTTTTGGTTAACTTGGTTGGGGTGATTGAGAGATATGGTGGGGCGATGCAGACGCCAGAAGAATACGAGGTAAGCCAACGTATCGGCCGATTGATACGGGGGCTAAAGCGCAAAAAAGGGATGACCCGAGAAGAGGTTAGCCGGCGTTTAGGTGTGGGTGACAGGACCCTTGATAACTATTTAAATGGCTCTAGCTCCTTTAAGCTTGGGACATTGCTTCGGTTTGCTGAAATCTGTAAAGTAAAGTTATCAGATATTTTAGAAGATACAGATAAGCTCTCTGGCCTGTATGGAGAAAAACATGAGGAAAAGAACAATGAAGGCTGCACAGAAAAAGCCAATAAAAATAGCCCTTAGTCACTTATTGTGTAAACAAGTTTATGGTGGTTTGGGCTTGAGGAAAGGGGATAGCATAAAGCCTCTCCACCAGAAAAGTTGAATTGCTGAGGTGTATCTTGAAAAGTTTATTTAGCCTGATTTTGTCAACGGGTCGAAAGAAGCCCAAAACCTCAACACTTGAACGTTCACTCTGTAAACAAGTTTTTGGAGGGTCGGGCATGAGCACGGGAAACGGTCCAAAGAATGAACAGGCTTCTGCAACACAAGAAAAGCCTAAAGTGTAGGGTTTGTTATGAAAAGTTTATTTAATTTAGCTTTGCTAACTAGCATTGTAGCCACAGTATCAGTGTCGTTTGTAAGTGTAACGATCCTTGAAATTTTGATTCCGATTGCATTAATTATCTTAGTCCTTTTATCAAAGGATGATGTAAATAGTCAATTATTGACTTTGTGTTTTACATTTGTATTTACCGTGTCAGCTGTGGCGTTATTTATACTTAAAACAGTGGTTTTTCAGTTTGTTGAAAGCTATTTTATACAAAATATTTACGCATTTTCTATTCAGCTTACACTTAGTTTATTAATGCTTTTTCTACTAAAGCACAGAATGACAATTGCTGTGATACTAACCAAAGGAAAATCAGCTTCTGTATTTGAAAAGAATTATGCAGAGGGGCCACTTTATTTTCTGGTTCTTACAATGGTTTTTATTGATTTCGCTGCATTAATGGAAAACTTCCTTCGTAACTTAGAGCTACTTGGTCTTAATGAGGAAACTGCAAAGATGTTTTGGGAAGTAACCTTCTTCTTCGATTACTTTGCTTATTTAAAGGCTGTTCCAATATTTTTATGTGTGCTCCTTCTTTATATTGGTTTAATCGTAAGAACCAAGAGACAACCAATTCAAAACTAGTCTGATATCTGAGTAAGCGTAATATATCTCCGATATTGCGCTTATTTCTATATTCTAACTTCTCCTTACGATAAAGAATACATTATGTTACCTCATCATCTTAAGCGTAATTGTGACAGATGTATCGTCACTACCTATTTGAATATGTGCGCTATTTCATAACTGAAGTGTGATTCCACTTGTCTTTATATTAAACAAAATGTAATGTTTGGGTTAATTTTGTGATTTGGTTAAAGGGAAATGTGGGGCGATGCAAACGCCAGAAGAGTACGAAGTAAGCCAGCGCATAGGGTTGCTAATAAAAGGTCTAAAGCATAAACGCGGGATGTCGCGAGAAGATATATGCCGCCACCTCGGGATTGGCATGCGAACGCTAGACAACTATCTTAATGGCGTTAGCTCCTTCAAGCTTGGTACGTTAATGAAGTTTGCTGACCTCTGCAGAGTTAAACTCGCTGATATTTTGGATGATACCGAAGCGCTCTCACGACTGTACCCAGACAATATGAAGGACAAAGGGAGTATTCTTACACTGCTTTTTGGTTCTCTTGCAACGGCAATGCTTTTTGAATCAATCACTTTGTTTTTGTTAATTATATTGCTTTGCTATTCATACAAAGATAAAAACAATCAATGCATGGTCGCAATTTTTGTAGTGATCTATGCATTAAGTAATGCATTTGGTTACTGGCTTAAATACGTTGTTTTTCCCGTTGCTGCTAATTACTTCATTCAAAATGTATACGCTTTTTCAATAAACTTGGCACTAAGTTTATTTTTGCTCTTTTTAATTAAATATAGAATGAAATTTGCAGTGCTTATTACACAAGGAAGGTCTTCCGAAGTATTTGAGAAGAGTCTTGTTGAAGCACCACTTTACTTCCTTGCCCTGATCCTAGCTGTTGTTGATTTTTGTGCGCTAATAGAGAACTTTATTCGCAATTTAGATCGATTAGGTATGGATGAAGAGAAGGTAAAAATATTCTGGGAGTTGACCTTCTTCTATGATTATTATGAATACCTTAAAGCCCCGCTGATGTTGCTTAGTATAGCACTCCTCTATGCAGGAATACTCGCGCGGAAAAGAAATACGCAGCAGCCCCAAAGCGCGTAGTAATAAGTCGATTAGTAAATTACGGGATAGGGAGGTGGCGGGCGATGCAAACGCCAGAAGAGTACGAAGTAAGCCAGCGCATAGGGCTACTAATAAAAGGTCTAAAGCATAAACGCGGGATGTCGCGAGAAGATATATGTCGCCACCTCGGGATTGGCATGCGAACGCTAGACAACTACCTTAATGGCGTTAGCTCCTTCAAGCTTGGTACGTTAATGAAGTTTGCCGATCTCTGCAGAGTTAAACTCGCTGATATTTTGGATAATACCGAAGCGCTCTCACGACTGTATCCAGACAATATGAAGGACAAGGGCAGCATTCTAGCCTTGTTAATGACTACGGTAGTTAGTGCTACAGTTTTTGAGCCGATCACCTGTATTTTACTTTTTGTCTTAGTTTATTTATGTAAAGAAGATCAAAATAGCTTATCGCTAACTTTGATTTTTGCAGTTGTGCTTTCACTAGATGCAGTAATGGTATTTTACTTAAAAAATATTGTTTTTCCGGTGGTTGAAAGCTATTACATCGAGAATATTTATGCCTACGGTGGTCAGTTAATCTCAAGCCTACTGCTGTTATTTCTACTAAAGTATCGAATGTCACTTTCAATTTTTTTTACACGTGGTAAATCAGCCTCGGTATTCGAGAAAAATTACGCGGAAGGGCCATTGTATTTCTTAGCTTTAACGTTAGTGCTTATAGACTTCTTTGCATTGATGGAAAACTTTCTTCGTAATTTAGAGCGCCTAGGCGTGGATGAGGAAGCTGCTAAAATATTCTGGGAAGTTACGTTCTTTTTTGACCACTTTGCGTATCTAAAAGCTTTTCCGACACTATTGTGCATTACTCTGTTGTATATTGGATTGCTCGCACGTAAGAAGAGCCGCCAGCAGCTATCACACTTTTAATAACAATAGATTAATTATTAGATTCAGGAAACGGTAGGTCGATGCAAACGCCAGAAGAGTACGAAGTAAGCCAGCGTATAGGGCTGCTAATAAAAGGTCTAAAGCATAAACGCGGGATGTCTCGAGAAGATATTTGTCGCCACCTCGGGATTGGCATGCGAACACTAGACAACTATCTTAATGGCGTTAGCTCCTTCAAGCTTGGTACGTTAATGAAATTTGCTGACTTATGTAGAGTTAAACTCGCTGATATTTTAGATGATACCGAAGCGCTCTCACGACTGTATCCAGACAATATGAAGGACAAGGGTAGTATTCTTACGCTTATCTTGGGTTCGGCTTTTGGCGTAATTATTTTTGAATCTACTTTATTTATCTTATTGTTAGTTTTGTTCTTTTACTCTTACAAAGACAAAAATAGTCAGCTACTGACGCTATGTTTTGCCGTGCCTTACTTTCTTGCAATTGTAGCGATATATACGCTTCACATCGCGATCTTCCCTGTTGTGGAAAGCTACTTTATAGAAAATATATTTGCGTTTTCAATTCAGTTTTCTCTCAGCCTACTATTGCTCTTTTTACTCAAGCGTCGTATCGAGATAGCTGTTATTTTAACTCGGGGAAAATCGGCTTCTGTTTTTGAGAAAAACTATGCTGAAGGGCCATTATATTTCCTAGCAATGGTTTTAGCTCTCGTTGACTTTCTGGCATTGATGGAAAACTTTCTCCGTAACTTAGATAGAATGGGTATAAACGAAGAAACCGCAAAGATGTTCTGGGAAGTAACCTTCTTTTATGACTATTTTGCTTACTTAAAATCAGTGCCTATGCTGCTGTGTGTCGCAGTACTTTATATCGGGTTTATAGCTCGAAGAAATGCTCCGCTACAAGTTGGGTATCTTGAGTCAGCACCAAAATAGGGCTGTTAACATATCGTGCTGTATGTGGATTAGCACTCGCTACAATTCAGGCATTAAACGTATGGGGTAAGCTATCTCGTCGCGAGTGTTAGGATGGTGTTTAGTGGATTTAAATTACCGTAATAGCCATCTATATTTGCTTGAACCCATTCATCTTTTTATATGTCTGGCCAATTGACAGAAAAGCCTAAGAAAAATAGTAGCTCTTCAAAGAAAAAACGTTGAGTTCTACCATTGCCCTCTCTAAAGGAATGAATAATATTTAATTCACAGTAGATATCTGCAAGCTGGGCTAAGATTTCTGGTTTAGCTGCGTTTATATCCAATGTTTCAATTTGCTGGAACTGCTTTTGTACTTCAACATTGATTCGTGAACAAGTACAAAACCGAGTTTCCCCTTTGGAAATGTCAACAGTTCTAATCTCACCAGCCCAATCATATACATCTTGAAATAAATACCAGTGGAGATGTCGTAAATGATTTAAACTAAATTGGTGGAGGGATTTGATTTTAGAAGAGTATTTACTATATCTAAAGGCGGTAAACGCTAGCTCAGCTTCCGCTAACTCATTTGCATCTGTAATATTAAGCTTATTAACTAGTACGTCAGATTTTGGATAACAATAACTATCCTGAGCAACGCCGTATTTATCTCGCATATTTTGCTTTTAAATCAGCAATTGATTTGCTCACGCTCTCTTTTTTAAAGCTTAGACCTTCGTATTTAGCGCTTATTTCAAAGTTGCTCATTTTAGGTATAAATGTTTGAACATTTTTTGCTTTTTTCACCGAAGTAACAGCCATAAATACACCTCTTGTCTGACTTCTTAAGTATAACTTAGCACTATAGTTATGCCAATAGTTCAAAACAGCCCGCTTCTTTTACTTACACCCTAGCTTAGCGTATATGAAGCACCATTCGACTTTGATAGTTTGATATGATATCTGACAATTTTATGATGACTCAGGCCCCTTGCAAAACTAGCTTCGTGTGTGGGTCACTTTGTCTATGTGCCTGAAAAACTCAGAGGACAACATGTGTAATAAAAGTCTTAGTGCTCGAATTCCTGCCTATAAAATGGTATTTGCAAGTGGCGAACTGCAGAGAACCTATAAGGATCTCGTCTCTATCGTTCAAAGTCTCAGAGCTGAATTCAGTAAGCAGTATAAAGGCCAGTTTACAGTCGCAAACGTGTTACACGGATATATTGACTTTACATACTTTTATCTACAAAACGATTACCTTAAAAAACATAAACTCAAATTGGCAGTGGTGTTGAACCATCAAGAGGTGCAATTCGAACTTTGGCTCCTTGGGCAAACAAAGGATGTTCAAATTGAATATTGGACAAAGTTACAGGGTATCAAATGGGTGAATCAAGAGGTTATGCCTGAGTGGTCAATCTTTGAAATTTTAATGCTTGCTGACCCTGACTTCGACAATGTAAAAGTGCTATCAGAGCGGATCCATGGTGTGTTTGCTGAACTGTCTGAGGAGATCTTTGCTACATTGAAAGCGTACCAGTAGCACACATAACATTCTGAGTTTTCGCAGGCTATCTGCGTCGTGAAGTTTAAGCTGCTAATTTTCAAACTTTAACCCCATTTCTAGCGAAAAAAAGAGTGCTAGTAGTAGCACTCTTGTCAATGCAAAACTCAACAGCAATAACCTTTAGTTGCTAGTCCATGCTTGGGGCACTGGAGTACACCAACTCAATTAGGTTATTCATCGTTCTTGATTTTTGCATATAAGCTTTTTCCATATGGGCAAGCTCTTGTAGTTCAAATAAGGTCGTTTCTACGAGTGCCAGCCATTTTTCTGTGGTGTCTGGTACCGCTTCACTTTGCTTTGTTGCTTTTTTTAGTGCGTCGTAATAAATAGTTAAGTCACGATATTGGCTTTGATAGTCCATTGTTGTTCCAACCCGTCTCTTTTAATTTACAGCAAGGTAACAGGAATTCTCAGCAGAAATCTGCGGAAAATAATTTTTTTACAACTTTTTAATTCGAAAGATAATTAATATTAGCAAAGGCGGAGATCACATCCTTTGCAAAGGCAATGCGAGGGTGTTTTAACGCGCCCTTTTTCCACACCAAATAGATATTATTTTCAGGGCCTACGGGGCCAAGTTGGATCAGTTCACCTGCTTTTATGAGATCTCTGCAGAGATAATCGGGGAGGACGGAGTAACCTATTCCAGAGCGAATAATGTTAGCAATTGCTCTAATGTCTGGACAAATAGCGATGACATTAGAGTTGCAGCTCGCATTAAATACACGGTCAAAGTATTGTCTAACCAAAGGCAAGTCTTGATCGTACGTGACGACGTTATAGCTTGAGAGTAAGTCGGCGGTAATATCGCTGTCTTGAATTTCTCGGCCCTCTAAACGGTTCATCACTAGCCACAGTTGTTCTTTATCTAGAACGAGATAGTCAAAGGTTGTGGGGTCTGGCGCAGAGGCGGCAATAGCGATGTCGGCGGTGTCGTTTATTAGTGCGTCGAAAATGTTAATTTTATTGCCAATATGAAGTACCACGTTAATGTTGCCCGCTTGCAATAAGTTGGCGATTTGTGGACCGGAGACAAAGCTTAAATACTCCGCGGGGCCAGCAATATTTAGTGTGCCAAACACCGCGTTGGAGCGCGCTCGAATTGAGGTGATCTTCTGCTCTAAAATATCGATATGACCAGACACCTGCAGCGCTAAGTCATGTGCTGTTGGCGTTGGCTTCACCCCTCGTGCTTGGCGTTCAAACAGGGCTTTTCCTACGACCGCTTCCATGGTTTGAATATGTGCCGTGACAGCCGGCTGCGACATCCCCAAGTTAGCCGCTGCCTTGGTGATATTTTTGCAGCGGTATACTTCCACAAAGGTTTTTAGTTGGGTGAGATGAGACATAAAACACTCGAGCCATAAATATTCTGATTGCTCCTACCAATTTATCCGAATTCTCCTGTGCCTGCAAATCGCCTAAACTCGTCGATATTGAACTGGTATGAGGAGCCGGGATGAAAAAGGGTATAGTGAATACGTTGGTGTGGGTGTCATCGTTATTGGGTGCAGCACTTACGCTTAACGCTCATGCAAGTGAAGGTGAGGTATTAGTGTTACTTTCGAGCGAAACCTCGATGGAACTTGCCAGTGGTGAGACAATAGAAACAGGTTATTATCTCAATGAGTTTGGGATCCCAGCAAAGGCGTTGGTGGATGCTGGATATAAACTGGTATTAGCAACACCAAAAGGCAATGCCCCTGCTGTTGATCAAAAGTCAGTGACGGTTGATTACTTTGGCGGTGATGAGACTAAATTACAAAGCATCAAAAAATTTATTGCTAACCTGCCAGATATTAATGATACCGCAAGTTTTAGCGAGATCCTTGCTGCGGGGTTAGACGAATTTGATGCGGTATTTATTCCAGGCGGACACGCACCGTTAATTGATTTGGCGAATAATCCGCAGGTGGGTGAAATTTTGCACCATTTTAACCGTGAGAATAAACCAACAGCCGCGATTTGCCATGGCCCGATTACGTTGCTTTCGGCACAAAGTGAACCAAAAGCGTATTATCAGAGTTTAACAACACAGTCACCTGTTCAAGCGAAAAACTGGATTTATGACGGATATCAAATGACGATATTTTCGAACCCAGAAGAACAAGTATTTGAAAACACGTTAAATGGCGAAAAGCTCAACTTTTACCCAGCAGCAGCTATGTCTCAGGCTGGAGGAAAAATGCAGTTTGCAAATGCATGGCAGCCAAAAGTGGTTGTTGATAGAGAGCTAATTACAGGGCAAAACCCGTTTTCAGACACATTACTAGCAGAAAAGCTGCTAGAAATGTTAGCGAAAGAATCGAATATTCAACAGTAAGGAATTGAGTATGCTTAATTTTGTATTTAAAAATCAAACCGAAATTCTTTTTGGTAAAGGCCAAATGAGTGAAATCACCTCACGATTACCAGAAGCTGCAAAGGTGCTGCTACTGTACGGCGGCGGCTCAATTAAAAACAATGGTGTATACGACCAAGCAATGAATGCATTGACAGGTGTTGAGGTTGTGGAATTTGGTGGCGTGGAGCCAAACCCAACATACGAAACGCTAATGCAAGCGGTCGCGACGGCAAAGCAAAATGATGTGAACTTTATTCTTGCGGTTGGTGGCGGCAGTGTGATTGACGGCGCAAAGTTTGTGGCGGCAGCTTTTAATTTTGACGGTGAGCCTTGGGACATTTTGGTAAAAGGCGCAAGCTTTAGCAACCCATTGCCGATTGGTGCTGTGCTTACTTTACCAGCGACTGGCTCTGAGAGTAACGGTAACTCAGTGGTTACTAAAAAGGCAACCTCGCAAAAGCGTGCGTTTTCGTCACCGACGGTACAGCCGCAGTTTGCGGTACTTGACCCAGAATACACCTATTCACTGCCGCCTCGCCAAGTGAGTAATGGGGTAGTGGATGCGTTTGTTCACGTGATTGAGCAGTATTTAACGTATCCAGTAAATGCGCCACTGCAAGACAGATTCGCAGAAGGTATTTTACAAACGCTTATCAGCGAAGGACCAAAGGCGTTAAGCGAGCCTAACAATTATGATGTAAGGGCAAACGTTATGTGGTCTGCAACTATGGCGCTAAATGGCCTTATTGGTCAAGGCGTACCACAGGATTGGTCAACGCATATGATTGGTCACGAGCTAACGGCGTTGTATAACCTTGACCACGCGCAAACGCTTGCGATTGTATTACCTGCGGTGATGTATGTGCAACGAGACAAAAAAGCCGAGAAAATCAAGCAACTTGGTGAGCGTGTATTCGGTATTACAGCCGCTGACGAAGCACAGCAGATTGACCAAACGATAAAAGCAGTTCAAGACTTCTTTGAATCGATGGCGGTGCAAACGCGTTTAGCTGATTATCAATTAGACGAAAAAGCAGTACAAGAAGTTATCGCTAATCTAGAAAAGAACGGCATGACGGCGCTAGGTGAGCACGGCGATATTGATTTAGCGAAGGCGAAAGAAATTTTAATGCTGGCGTTGTAAGCTTATTAAAATCACAAGAGCAGGCGGATCAGCGTCTGCTCTTGTTTTAGCCCAGATAACATACGCAAAAATTGCGTGATTGATATCGCTTTAAACACAAAACTTTTATCTATTATTGAAATTAGTTGCGTGAAATACTTGGTTTACCTTGCCTATCTTCAGTGCTAATCTGCGGCAGTATTCAAAAAAGTTTAAGGAGAATTTGATGATTGTTTTATTGAGCCACCCGGTAAAAGTTGTAGCTAGGTGTGATTAGTAGACTCTAACTTTCGTCTCTTCTAAATTTTTACTCCTTTTACCCGGTGTGATGCCTAACAGGCTTCTCCGGGGTCAATGATATTCATTAACCCTGCTTGATTTTTGCAGTCTTTCTGCATTTTTGAGATTTTATAATGAATACATCTTATTCGCCAACACAGCTTGGTTGGCAAGCATTTTTTCAACAGCAACTGACACTAACAGAATTGGAATTATCTATTCTTGGCCGCGTGATAGCGCACCACAGAAGTAATTATTTAATCCAGTTGCAATCACGGAAAATTTCTTTATCTACTCATGTATCACTGCCTAGTATGACGGTTGGTGATTGGGTTTTGTTAGATGAAAATTATCAATTTATTAGGCTATTATCCCGCAAATCGGTTATTTCAAGGAAAGCTGCTGGCAGTAAAGTCGCGGAGCAATTGATAGCCGCAAATATCGATTGCCTGTTTATTGTTTGCTCGCTAAATCGGGATTTTAATCTAAACCGGATCGAACGTTACTTAGCACTGGCTAATGAAGCGCAAGTGGAGCCAATTGTTGTTTTGACTAAGAAGGATTTGGTTGACGGTTGGCAACAGCAAGTACAACTCGTTCAGGAGTTGGACCCATTTTTGACAGTCGAAGCGATAAATGCGTTGGAGCAGAGCTCCGTTGAGTGTCTAAAAGCTTGGTGTAGCACGGGAAAAACGTTGTCATTTGTAGGTTCATCTGGTGTGGGTAAGTCCAGCTTGGTGAACACGCTGTTAGGGTGTAAAGAGCAGCTCACTGGTTCAATCCGTGAAGATGATGCAAAAGGGCGGCACACGACAACCGCTCGCTCGTTACATTTTATGGACAATGGCTCAGTGCTGCTCGATACGCCAGGAATGAGAGAGATCCAGCTAGCCGATTGCCAACAAGGGATCAGTAAAACATTTGCAGAAATTGAAGTGTTAGAAAGCGCCTGCCGTTTCAGTGATTGCTCGCATCAAAATGAGCCCGGATGTGCTGTTCAGCAAGCGATAGAGAGTGGAGAACTTGAAGTTAGGCGCTTCAACAACTTCATAAAACTAAGAAGTGAACATCAAAGAAACAACGTCAGCCTAAAAGATAAGAGAGACAAGGAAAGAGCACTTGCAAAGAAGTATCGTTTTGTACAAAGCGATACTAGAAGACTAAAAAAGGGCTACTGAGCAGTCTAGCTAGTTCTGTTTATCTTAAACCAAAGTGGACTCGATCCACTTTGGTTTCGTTTTTCTACGCTAAAGTACGGCTAAAGCGAAAGCGGCTAAAAAGACACCCATTTAAATTGAGAAGAAACAGGGTGAGGCATTTAACGCTGTGACTACTCAAAAGCTATGTAAACTAAAAAGTAAACTCTAGATCTTTAATAACCCTTGATTGGATACCCCTAATTAAACTATTGTCTTTAAGTGCACCAGAAAAGCTGCCTGTTCTAACTCTCTGAACTTCCATATCAAATTCACATGGTTTTGAAGTTGCAATCTGCTCTAGATCTATGAGGCTAGCGCTTTTTGCATTGAATGTATTGCTTGTCGAGTTTCCAAACTGTGTTGAGAAAGAGCCTGTCACTAACCCGCCCGTATTATTCGGACATGCATAGTTAACGATAAGAGATGTTTCACTCGCTGAGTCTATTCCATCAATATGAATTTCAATATCTTCATCATATCGAAAAGTTTTCTCTGCTTCGGGGGTAAGTATCAGAAAGCCTAAGGGAAGCTCAACTGACGCTGAAGCATTTTCTTCCTTCTTCCGATTTAACTGGATAGTATATAGGCTGTTACCTGTTACAACAGAGGATCTGCCCTCGTAATCAATATCTAGAATGTCAGTATCTTTAATCAATTGGATCGTCTGACCATTTACGATCGCTCTTAGTGTATCGCCTTCGCTTAAATTTACATTAGAGCCGAACGAGTCCCCAACATTTAACTCGGCCACAATTCGGGCTCTTTCTCCATTTGAATTTATTGATATATCCGCACTAATTGCGTTTGTTTTCAACAGATCAGATTCTGTTTCAGATGTGCAGGCCGTGAGAAATGTGCTGATACTGGCTACTGTTATAGGTAGTAGATAAAGTTTGGATGGTTTCATTTTTTACCCGTGATTCATTTAAAAACAGATTCTCCAATTTAGAAACATAGATTGCAAGTTAAAAAATGTAATGGGATTGTACGGTATAAGGAAACAGTCAGTGTTAATAGCTGGAGTTATTTAACAACTTTTCAGTGCATTAATGCTATTCCTGTTTATGATTCACGGCTTTTGCCGTAGCTGCTCAATGCGCTGCTCAAAACTTGGGTGTGTGCTTATCCAACTATGTTGCTCATCGCTTCTCGGAGACAGAATGTTAAAAAGACACCCATTTTTAAACGGTGACGCTAAAGTGGGTGTCTGCATATGCCAACAATACAGGCGATAGAGTTAGTTTGATGTTTGAAACTTAATTGTCGTCAAAGCAAACTTTTTAAGACCTCAATACGACAATAATATTTTAGCGTTTGAATATTAAGGCTGATATATGAGAGTCATGAAAATCACACTGGTGGCAGCTCTGGTTACTGTGGTGAGTTGTGCAGAACAAAAGTTGAAAGCTGTAGCACCAGATTATGTAAATAAACAACAAGTGTTCGAGCAGAGTATTCGCGAAATTAATGATAGCGGAGTGAGTAGTGAAACAGCGAGTACACTTCAATCCAGAATGAGCACATACCGCGTCCCTGCGGTTAGCATTACAGTTTTTGATAATAATCATATTCTTTGGTCGAAAGGTTACGGCGTTACAGATGAGTACTCAAAAGTGAATGTAACGCCGGATACGCTGTTTCAGGCTGCTTCTATTTCTAAAGCTGTAACGAGCTTTGGTGCTTTTAAGATGATAGAGCTAGGTCGTTTTGGACTACATGAAGATGTAAACAGTAAGCTTACACGCTGGCAGGTCCCCAATAATAAATTTACTAAAGAAAATAAAGTGACACCCAGTCGAATTATGAGTCACACTTCAGGGCTCAATGTACAAGGATTCGCTGGTTATGGCAGAAACCAAAAGACTCCTTCGCTCGTACAGGTTTTACAAGGGAGTAAGTTGAGTAATTCCCCATCAGTTAGAGTGTTTCAAACACCAGGGAAGTCTGAGTTTTATTCAGGTGGTGGCATGACAGTTTTGCAACTGTTGATGGAAGATAGTAGTGGGCTGTCATTCTCTGAGTTATTGGAAAAGCAGGTATTAAAGCCCCTAAACATGAATAACAGCTCTTTTAAGCTAGCGTCGCTGAATCTGCCTCAATATAGAGTTGCTAAAGGTCATGATTTACAAGCAAATATGATCGCTGGAGGTTATCGGCTATATCCTGAAAAGGCAGCTGCGGGGTTATGGAGTACTCCTTCTGATTTAGCATTATTTATGATTGCTCTAGGTAAGTCCTATCGTGGTGATGACGAAAGCTTATTATCTCCACATCTTGCGAAAGTCATGCTTACTAGAGTTCCCGGTGCTGGTGGTACAGGAATAGGACTCGATGGAGAAGGTAACGCTTATAGATTTAGACATAGTGGTGGGAATGCTGGGTATACTTGTTATGCCGTGTCTTTTGCTAGTGTTGGCCGAGGTTTTGTCGTTATGACAAACTCAGACAATGGCTTTCAATTAATCCATGAAATCTCTAGAGCCATTTCTGAAGTTTATGATTGGCCTGCATTATGGATGCATGAATAAGCAAACTATATTGCTTCTCGCTAAGGCGCAATTGGTCTAGGTTCTCAATTCTCAATTGATTTGATGATTAACCAAAAAGTACTACGCAATTGGATATATTTGAACGCCGTTGAATTGAGAGTGAATCACAATATTTTTGCTTTGCTGCTGAGTTACCAGCAGCTCCATGGATCACAGTACTAAATTGTGTTGTCAGGGTTATCCAGTTCTTAGAGGTTAGATTTAACCTGTCTAAAATCGGTTGTTTGTTTTTAATGTAACCTATTTTGTCACTTCTTATGCAACGCCCTGTGAGTTCGACCAGTTCGATATATGATGACAGCTCAAGCGGTATACCTTTAGGCATATGCTTTCTCGGATTGCCTGCAAATCGGAGTAGTGAGCGAGGTTGCTTTCCTTGTTTGGCTAATTCAATACGCTTTTTTATACTCGTGTATTTAGATTCTTCAGGTAGCTTAGCTAGGTTAGCGCGAATGGGATTTAGATCAACATAAGCCATGCACGCAACAAGTGCAGCTTCATCAAGTAGTGCTTGTGATTTGAAGCGCCCCTCCCAAAACCGACCTGTACATTGGTCCTCTTGATTTGCTCGTCGTGCAATATACTCATTAAGTGTTCTCATAAACCAGCTGATACAGGTAATGCGTGATCGATATATATTGATAGTATTATCAAGTATTGACCTTTCCGCATCTGATAATGGCTCATTACGAATAAACTTATGTGTGAGCCAATTGCCTTTAAACTGCTTGTGCCAGCGAATGATAATAGCTTTGTCAGTTAGACGTTTGGCTTTTTGAATATCAACATGTAGAACTATATGGGTGTGGTTATTCATAACCGCATATGCACAGACATCAATGCAAAACGTTTTTTTAAGGGCGAGTAGCTTTTCTTCGACCCAATCTCTGCGATGTTCGTAAGAGCGCCCAGTGGCTATGTCCTGACCGCAAAGGTAGGCTTGCCTAACGCAGCGAGAAATACAGTGATAATATTTGGTTTCTGATAGACAAATTTGTCGGCAGCGTGCAGTGGCCATATTAGATACCTTCAATCCTTTGAATGTATGTTAAGAGTAGATTGCCTTAGTCAATTTAACAAATGAAATACTAAATGGTAAATGGGTGGGTGTCTTTTTAAAAGTTGTTTTAAAAGCTTGTACTGAGCAGAGTTTAACAACGGAATTTAACAAGACACCCACTTTAACCTGTAAGGATCATGGCTTTTGTCGCAGCTGCTCAATGCGTTGCTCAAAGCTTGGGTGTGTGCTTAACCAACTATGCTGTTCATCGCTTTCCTTGGCGAGCTTTTCGAATATAGAGATCATCGCAATACTATTACCATACAGCGTAATTAGCTTGTTGTGCGCGTACAAATCAGCCTCGAGTTCAGCGTGCTGAGAGTAATTTTGGTTGATGCCTAACATTGCGCCCTGCATCATAAGATCTGAGAGCGCAGAGATGTCACCCAATACGACACTCGAACTGACAAATACGATAGACGAGCTCACAAGGGATTCCATGACGTGATTATGCTCCACATGGCCAATCTCGTGGAGTAACACTGCGCTAAGCTCTTGCTGAGTAGATGCCAGTTCGACCATGTTATCGGTGATCACAATGCTACCATTGGCCAATGCCATGGCGTTGGCTTTATCTTTCCACTGCCTAAGTTCAAGTTTAAATTCGCGTTCACTCGATGCATTGGCGCCAAGCAATGAGACAAATAAAGCGCGAGTCTCTTGCTGTTTGATTTCACTTAATTTTGATTCAGAAAATTCCGAATTATCTAGCTCGTTTAGGCTTCCTTCGTCGATGATTTGGTAGATTTGTTTGGGCAATGAGGCCGAGATCTCTTCAGCGAAGTAAGGCACGCCTTTGGTATAAAACTGATAACCACTAAATAAAACGACCACAACCGTGGCCGCTATAATCCAAAGCCACTGCGTTTCTTTAGATTGCTTGATTCTGTTGTGTATCTTTGAGCTCATCTAGTACTTCTCGCATTACATCGATGTTGTATTTTCTCACTATTTTTTGGCTGTTAAATAACTGAGGTAGCTCAATTAAACACACTAAAATTAGCAGAACCCAGCCATAAAAGAGAATAAATACAAGCCCTAAGAGCATCAAGGTGAGGTTAATTACACCTCGTGCTGTTTTACCCAGATAAAAGTGATGTAAACCTGCGGCAAAGAAGTAATTGAGTACGGCGTAAGTATCAGGATCTTTTACTAGCTGTTCTTCAAGTTGGTAGTACTGCTTGCGCGCTTCAGGACTTAGCTGAGCAACTTGGTTCCTCAACGCTTCTTCTTGTTCTCTTAATGCTATTTCGTCCATGCAAACTCCTAGGATTGGTTACGGTAGGGGGTCTGACTTTATTTCAATACAATCTGGGTCATTGCAGCGCTTGATACGGCAAAAGCCGATACGCACGCCTTTAAAGAAGCCGTATTTTTCGATTGCTTGATAGGTATATTCAGAACATGACGGCGTAAAATTACAACTTATATTGAAGTGGGCTTTTGCTCCACCATTCGCTTGATAGCGGCGAATGGCAGACAGAGCAAAGCGTTTAAGCACGTTTACGACCAAGTGTTAAGATCACGGCTTCGCGGCTCCAAAACAGCATAAAACGTTTGTTTTCGATAACTTGGAAAACAAGCTGCCAGCCATCTTGCGCTTCCATATTTAAAGTTGCTTCAAGCTTTTTTAACGGTAATCCACTTGAGCCAAGTAATAGCGTGCCGCAGCCACCTTCAACTACATGGATAACTTTATATTCGTCGTATTGGGTCATAATACATCCCTGATTTAATTAGGGCCTGTTGACCTTTCAAGTTTGTTTTTGCAGCAGTTTGATTGGTATTTATACAAGGCAGAGCCTGCGTAGCATAGTTATTCTATGTAAGTTAGGCGATAACACAGTAGAAATGCCAATCAAGCGCTGCCCTTTGGGTTCCCCTGAGTGTGCTTTGTTCATTGTTGCTCAACTTTTGCCTAGATTACTAGGCGACAAGTCGAGCGTCGCGATCAAAACACACTCAGGAGAACAAAAATCAAACAGCAAAGGTCAACAGGCCCTAGAGTAAGTGAGATTTTATTCTATAGGAGCCAAGTAATCGCGACAATAGCGATTTCGTTGTTATTTTTTTAATTACAACAAAGTTTGATATTACTCATGAATAAAGCAAGATGTTGCCCCGAGTGACCACTCTACAACGGCTTCAGCATGAAGTTTGGTAGTGTCATAAAGAGGAACTTGAGTATGTGCTTGCTGAACGAGCAAACCGATTTCTGTGCAACCTAAAATAACCCCTTCAGCTCCTTGTTGATGGAGTGCGTCGATGATGTCTAGATAAGTTTGCCTTGAGCTTGCGTTGACTTCACCGCGACATAATTCGTCATAAATTATGTCGTGAACCAAAGCTTGCTGGTCGTTATTGGGGGTTATTACTTCAATGCCGTGAAGGTTTTGCAATCGTGCTTTATAAAAGTCTTGTTGCATCGTAAATCTCGTACCTAACAGCGCGATGCGTTTTACGCCGTCATCTTTAAGTCGCTTGGCGGTTGCGTCGGCAATATGCAGTACCGGTAATCCTGACGCTGCACTAATTTCATCTGAAATCTTATGCATGGTGTTGGTACAGATCACAATGGCATCTGAGCCTGCACGTTTCAACGAAGTAGCAGCACCAGCCAAAATGGTGGTCATTTTTTGCCAATCACCAGCTGCTTGAAGCTCTGCAATTTCGGCAAAGTCGACGCTATACAAGCAAAGCTTTGCACTGTGTAGCCCGCCAAGCTTTGCTTTAACTGTTTGATTGATAAGCTGGTAGTAGCTTTGTGTTGACTCCCAACTCATACCACCAATTAGCCCAAGTTGTTTCATAGTGATTGCTCGTTATTTGCTGATAATAACGACAATAACGGATCTGGGTTGAAACTTGAACCGTCAGCTTAAGGCGAGTTGACGGTTTTTCTTACTCTTGAGTTTCTTACGCTTTCTTTGCCACCATAAATATAACCCAGTCAAGCCAAGTAATACGGGGGCGAGTCCCATAATGCACCAAATTATTTTACTGGTAAGCCCTGCAAAGTGGCCAAAGTGGAGTTTTCTAAAACTGTCGATTACCCGGTCTACAGTAGACGCAGTTCGAATATCGTAGGCAAAGGTTTGTTTACCAGATTGCGCGTCAAAGCTAACCGTTGCTGCATAGTTACTAATGAACGGGTTGGCATCGGCCACGCTACCAAAAATGGTAATGCTGGTTTGCTCTGGCTCAAATGGAAATAGCCAGTAGGTTGGTTTAAGTCCGTTAACCGCACGATGGCTTTGGGTCATCATGGCATCAAAATCTAATGAGTGATTAAACATTGCGTGGCTGACAATATGGTGCTCATCTTCTTGGTGTTCAAAAGCCTCGTGATAATACTCCACTGCATTAAAGTAAACGCCAGTAATGCCGAGCGCGAGCAATACTGGCGCACTCCAAATGCCAACTACCTTATGCAGGTCGCTCATCATGACGAGCCGAGGAGCTTGCCGCCTAAAGCTAAAGAATCGCCGCCAAAAGCGCCGGTATATCACTAAGCCGGAAACACCAAGCAAGGTAAAAAGTATAGCCACAGCTAAACCGATAACGACACCCATGTGTGGAAAGGTTTTACTCACATCATCAAGTAGTAAGGTGTAATGTAGGTGAAGAATAAAATCAGTAAAATCGCTGTGAATACCCACAGGCTCGCTTAGCATTTTGCCTGCGTAAGGATCTAGATACGTTTTAAACCACGTGTCTGTACCATGCTTTAATAAATAGACTCTATCAGCTTCGTAGCCGTCATCGAATATTTCCCAGCTACCAATTTCATAATTTGGATGGGTGTCTGCGACATAATTAACGAGCGCATTCATGGGCTGACGCTGGACGTCTTGGTCCTGATAAGTCAATGTCGCTTGCTTTGGAAGTAATAGGCTATCTATCTCGAACTTAAACACCAACATGCTACCTGTGACTGACATAACGGCGAGCGGCAGTATCGCGATTAATGCCATTGCACTGTGCCATTTAAATAGTGTTTTACGCATTGTTTTCCTTTGAGTTAAAGCTAAATGAGAATGAATAAAGAGATGAATTAATAAGGACACCCACCTAAATGCTTGCTGGAGCGTTAAGGTGGGTGTCCGTTTAAATCATCCGTCCCTTTAAATCCTTTCGTAAGCTCTCTTAGGTGAGAGATTAAAAGCGGTAATGGAGACCAACATCGGCTTTGCGCTCAGCACCCATCCAGCAGTTGCTTTCGTCATAGCATGCACCAACGTATCGCTTGTCACTGAGGTTACTAATGCTAAAGGTGATCCTAGCTCGCTCGCTGAGTTCATAATCAAAGGCGATGTCGAATAAGGTATAGGATGGCACGGTATCTGAGTTGTATTTGCCAACATAACTCTTGCCAACATACCGAGCGCCAACACTTACTTTAAGTGCACTCAACAGGCTTGGGTAATAGTTTAACCAAAGTGATGCGGTGTTATCTGCAACCCACACTAAGCGTTTCCCCACCAAATCTTGGTCTAATTCATTTTTAGTGACTTTCTGGTCTAGATGCGTAGCATTGAACTGCACATCAACTTGTTCATTAAAGGTGTGAGAAGCCTCAAGCTCAATACCTTTGGACTGGATTTCACCGGCTTGAGTTTTCGTGACAAAGTCTTTGCTGTTAATGATTTCGTTCTGCTTGGTGAGATCGAATAGCGCAAATGTTAGCTGTGTATCGCGAGATTGATATTTAACGCCAAGTTCCCATTGTTCTGCTTCAGTTGGCTTGAAGGCTTGTTGAGTTACGCTATCTTCTCCTGCAACGGGTTCAAATGACTGACTATAGCTCACGTAAGGTCGCCAACCAGAATCCAGCTGATAAAGTGCGGCAATTCTTCCGGTGAGTTGGGTGTCATCAATATTTGATTCCGTTTGCCACTCGGTGCCAGCGTAGTTTTTATCAGCAGTAACATCACTGGTGAAACTATCGTATCTAAGACCAGCCAAGAGGGTTAGCGCTGATATTGTCACTTGGTCTTGGATGTAAAACGCACGGTTACTTTGTTCAATATCGTGCGCTTCGGTATAGAAGTTAAGTGGCAAAGCGCTGACATCAAACGCTGCATAGTTGGGCGCTGCAAGATTAATACTTGGTGTGCCTGTCCCAAGTGTATCCCAATACCCTACGGTTGAGCTTAAGGTTTTGTATTCAAAACCCAAGAGCAAGTGATGTGATGAGTCGCCAACCGTAAAGTGAGTAGACAATTGGTTGTCTAAAACATAGCCATGTTGCGTTTCATCGGTTTTATAGGCTGCACGGGCAAGTATGGTGTCGCTATCAGCAGTTAAGTTTTGGTTGTAGGTATTTTGCTGTAAGCCTTCTGCATCGGTGTAACGCCAATTAGCAAACAAAGACCAATCGTCGGATAAACTATGCTCCAGCTTTAGCCCTGCCATTAGCGTTGTTCTATCAAAATTGGACCAATTGATATCGCCTGCAAATGCATCGGCATCTAGATAACCGTAACTTGCACGCGTGAGTGTACCAACACTATGTAAGGGAGTGGACGGTATGGCTTTGGGATCGTCTTGGTAATAAAGTTGTGCTGTTAACGCCGTATCATGGTTCGGTTGCCAGCGCAGTGAAGGTGCAAATACCGTGCGCTCTTCTTCCGTTGTTTTTTGCTGGCCATCACTTGTTCTTGATAGCGCAATGGCGCGATAGCTTAATTCATCGGTGATCACACCGCCATGATCAACGCCGATTTCTTTGAGCGCTCTGCTACCGAGTCTTAGGCGAACCTGTGTTTGCTCAGTGCCATTGGCAAGCTTTGCGATTTGGTTAACCATGCCACCTGGCGGTGCTGAGCCATAAAGTACTGACGCTGGGCCTTTTAGCACCTCAATGGTGTCGGTGGCAAAGGCATCAACTTGAGGATATAAATTCCAAAGATTATTGGATTGAAGTTCTAGGCCATCGTAATAATTTCGATAAGATTCAAAACCGCGAATAGTGTATTGATCAAAAATGGTGACTGTGCTGCGGCTCTCTGGTGTGATACCAGAAACATAGCGCAACGCAGCATTGACCGAGTCAGCTTGGCGTAGCTGCAATGTGTCTTGATCTATATGAGAAATAGAAAAGGGCGCGTTGATTGGTGCTAAAGACGACTTTGTTCCGGTACTTTTATATTGGCTGCCCTGAACTTCTATTCTTTCTAACTCATCTTTTTTATTTTCATTGGCACTGGTGGTTTGAGAAAGCAGTGAGAGGCATACTGCAGCATAGAGTGTGTTAATTTTCATTGTTCTACTACTATAGATAATGAGAGTGATTCTTATTATATATATTTGCACGGTTCAGTTTTGTCTAAGAGTGCACTCGTTGTGAAATTTGCTTGGGTGAAAGAGAAAATAATTGCTTAAAACGACGGCTGAAGTGCGCCTGATTTTTAAATCCACTATCAATAGCAATTTGATTTAATGATGCGGAGCTATTGAGTAACTCAAAATAAGCGTGAGTGAGTCTGGTGCGGATCAGATATTCACTGGCACTCAGATCAGATGCGGCAAAGAGTTTGTGAATATAACGTTTTGACCAGCCAGAATGCTCACATAGCATGTCGATACAAAATGCTTCATCACTTGCATGTGTAGAGATGAGCCGTTTTAAATCCGCCAGTGGCGACCTTGGTAATTGGGTCGGCTGGCAAGCGCTTAGATGCAGTACAATTTCATCTTCAAGCCATTTTGCCGCTGTTAAATTTAGCGTTGTGGCGGTTAAGGCGCTTTTGAATAATGTTGATAGACCAGAGGGAATTGTCAGCGCTTGTCCATGCAAAAGCCGCTTGCCGGTTCGAGCTACGAGCCAATTGATTGGAAAGTTGAAGCTAACGGCGTGATATTGTGTAGGAAGGTGAAAGACATGTTTTTGATTTGCTTCAAGATAGATTAACTGCGTTAGATCAGCACGCTGCAAAGATTGCTCAGTCAGCCACCAACCATTTCCTTCAGAGATAAGGATCAAACTACCATAGTTTTCAGGCATCATCGCCGCAGTTTGCGCAGTGCGATGGTAAATAATGCCATCGAGTTTTACTTGCGAGATACTACTACAGATGAGCGGCACTTCGGTGTGTAGTTCACCGTCAGACACATGGTCATAAAACCCTTGATGTAATAATTGGCTGTAGAGATCTAATACAATACTCATTAAAAACAAAAATGGTGGCTCAAACGAGCCACCACTGTACTTGTTTTTTCAATAAACCCCAAACGAAATGAGATTTATTTGTAATAAAGCTAATTAATAGCTTGCAACAAGTGTTACGCCAGAGAAGCTAGAATAGCCACGCAACTTGATGTAATAGGTTGCACCTTGGCCTGAACTTAAACTACAAGATTCATTATTACCATTTAAGAACGGACGACAATCATAGGTTGATGTCGTAGGTGCCGCACCTTTACGAACATACAAGTCTGCATCGCCAGAGCCGCCAGAGCTTGCAACTGTCAAGGTTACATTTGCTGGAACATCAATGGTGTATTGCAACTCTTGGCCGGATGCACCAGCTAAACCACTTACTGGGATGCCATTTTCTAAGCAATTGCTACCACAGCCACCAGGATCAGATGAGTAAGTACCTGTGAGGGTCGCATTTGCATACGCAGCGTAACCATTTAGCATCACATACCAATCACCTGCAGTCGGATTGGTGAAATCGCATGATTCATTATTACCATCCAGATAGGGGCGGCAAGCGTAACTATTCAGCGTTGGTTGAGAGCCTTGCTGTACATACAGGTCGGCATCGCCAGTACCACCAGCAAGTGAGAAGTTCAGTGCGCTAGCGCCTGCTGGAACAACCAACTTATAGAAGGTTTGCTGACCAGATGCACCTGATGCACTGACGCCTTGGCCATTAACTAGCTCTGTGATTGGATCTGGATCTGGGTCCGGATCAGTGCCATCAGCTAGTGTATAAAGTAGCTCGTTAGGTGAACCGCTTTGTGGGTTAGAGACTTTACCTTTTGATGAGCGTTGGCTCAGCAAGCTATCAATTTGTGACGGGCTTAGACTTGGGTTTTCATCCAAATATAGCGCAACAGCACCCGCAACGTGCGGTGCGGCCATCGAAGTACCGCTGATGGTATTGGTTGATGTATCTGAGTTATACCAGGCAGAAGTAATACTTGAACCCGGTGCATAAATGTCTAGACAGTTACCATAGTTTGAGAAACTAGAACGGGCATCGCTGCTTGTGGTTGAACCCACAGTGATTGCATTGGCTGCACGTGCTGGTGAGTAATTACAGGCATTGCTATTGTCATTACCCGCCGCAACAACAAAGCTAACGCCTGAGGCAACTGCGTTATTTACTGCGTCATCAACCGCTTGAGAAACGCCACCACCCAAACTCATGTTAGCAACGGATGGGCCTGATGCATTGTTTTTAACCCAATCGATACCAGAGATAACGCCTGAATATGAACCCGAGCCGTTACAACCCAATACTCTTACGCCAACGATATTGACGTTTTTCGCTACCCCATATTCACCGCCACCAATTGTGCCTGCAACATGGGTACCATGACCGTTACAGTCTGTTGCATCATTGTCATTATCAACAAAGTCATAACCATGTGATGCACGGTTACCAAATTCATTGTGACTAATGCGAACACCCGTATCGATAACATAGGCCGTTACGCCAGTACCATCAAAATCATAATGGTAGTTTGAGTTTAGCGGTAGATTACGTTGATCGACGCGATCTAGACCCCAAGTTGGATTAGCTTGGTCGCCGCTTGCTGTGATAGCTGGGGTCACTGTAACCACTTGGTCTTGTTCGATATAGTCAATATTTGGGTTATTAAGCAGACCTTTTAGTTGCTTTGCCGATGCGTTAATCACCACACCGTTTAGCACGCCACCAAACTCTTTTGTAATGCTTACGTTATGTTTATTCTGTAACGCTTTAGCTTGCTTATTAGCGAAGGCTGCAACCGCTTTACTGTCTTTGACATTTAAAACAGAAGGTGTTGTGAACACCACAATATACTGATCATCGATTGCTTTGTTTGACTCTACGCTAAGTATTTTAGCGGCTTGTGCGTTGACTGAAGTCAAACCCGCTAATACTGCAAAACTAATAGCACTTAATTTACGCATTTTGTTGTTCCTTGCATGTTGTTTTGTTTAATTGTGTTTACCAATCTCAAGGTTATGAACTTATCTAGCTGCTGTAGACGCGTTATTCACCAAAGTTCAACGCTTGATTGCGTTTGTTTTGAGATAATGAACAACGCCAGCTAAATAAAAATTGCACATAATTTCGACTGGTTACACTAGGATAGAAGTAAAGCTTAAAAAATAAACAAAAAATACAAAAAAAATTTACAATGTGTTTTTTAATGCATAGATTAGCTGACCAAATAAGCGAGAGATTTATGCTTGTTCTTTATATATTGTAAATAAATACAATTAGTTAATTTTGATTTTAGGGAGGGGTAACGCGACAGGGTAAGAGGAATAAATAGGCTAGAAAAATTCCAAATAAGTATAGGGTATGTGATTTTTTGTTAATTTATCTTTACATTTAAGCTTGGTTTTTGACTTTTGACTTTTGAATTGTTAACAAGGTCAATGCCAATCAAGGTGAAAACCATGCTTATTATTAAACTTGGTTGATACAGCTTTAACTTCTCTTTGATCCTCATTTTCCATGCCGCTTTGTTGAATATCGCGGTTATATAGCAACTTTAAAGCCACTAAACCATCCCAAATTAAGCCCTTTTTGCAGTAACTGCATCACCATTGCTGTGCCTTGTGCTAAATCATCACTTTGCTCAGCTGCGTATTCACAGACAAAACTAAACGGCAGCGCGTTCTTCATGCTTTGTAGACAAGCAAATTCGGCTGCCGTTAACGAGTGATACCCAGTGCGCATATCGCGCTCTCTGGCGAGTATCCAGTAGTTTGGTTTTGTCGACACTTCAGGGACCGGTGTACTGTTCTTTAGCGCTTGCCAGCTGTCGACCGCATTATGTGTAAATCCCAATAAGTGAACGCTGGGGTGAAAAGTAAACTGCAAGTTTGGAAATTGTGCTGCTGCAATTTTTTGTAGGTGCACAAGTCCTAATTGAGGCGCATCTTCTGCGTCAAATGCACTGAGTAATGTACGTTCAAATTGTGCGATTTCAGTGAGAATAGGGTAGAGCTTAAATGGCTCAAATTGGCTTAAATATTCAGGAAGCGCATCGCCAAACTGACGCAATGAGGTCGAACGCGAAGGAAAGTGCTCTAGATAGCCCGAAAACATCTCATCAAACAGGGCATCACCCAAATAAAAACCAAGCATTTCATGATCTTGTTCTAATACTTTTTTTAATCTGATGTGATAAGCATTAGTGTATATTTGTGCGCGTTGTGCGACATTTAGGCCGCTTTGATATTCAATTTCAGCCATTAATTGGCTGTCATCGCCTTTTAGCATTGCAATAAAGGCGTGTTGCAGCGCGGCGAGATCAGCCATATGTTCTCCAACTGCTAGGGGCTATTCCTTTGGCTAAGTTCAGCTCTTGTAATAATCCCGCGAGTTCAGGAAAGTTATCATCACGTTCAATCATGGTGTTAATAGGGGATCGGTTTTGAGTGTATTGGCGATACAAACTCCACACCTCTTCGCAAATAGGTTGGTCGTGCGTATCAACAATATGTGTACCAAAATCGCTGTGGCCAGCCAAGTGAATTTGTGCGACCGCTTGTGTTGGTATGGCGTTAAGGTAAGTCATTGGGTCGAATTGATGATTGCGTGAGCTTACATATACGTTGTTGATGTCGAGCAATAACTGGCATCCGGTACGCTGGTGCAATTCGCTCAAAAACGCCCACTCTGTCAGTTCAGATTGTTTGTAGTTTAAATAACTTGAGACATTTTCAAAGATCATTGGACGCTCAAGGTAATCTTGTACTTGATTGATTCTTGCGGTGAGATGTATCAGCGCTTCTTCAGTGTAGGGAAGTGGCAATAAATCATGGCTATTAAACTCGCCTAAGCTGCTAAAGCAGAGGTGATCTGACACCCATTCGGGTTCAACCCGTGCGATGGTGCGTTTAAGTTGCGCAAGGTAATTCATATCTAGGGGCGAAGTACTGCCTATCGACATCGATACTCCGTGCATCACAATGGGGTAGTGTTCTTTAATCTGCGAGAGGTAATACCAAGGCTTGCCGCCGTCGACAAAGTAATTTTCAGAGATAATCTCAAACCAATCTACTTGGGGTCGGGTGTCGATAATAGCGTCAAAATAACACGTGCGTAGGCCAAGACCAAAGCCCAGAAAGGGTACTGACATAATTGCGCTCTTTTAATGCATTGTGCGTGTTTATCTATTGCAATAATAATCTTGATAGATAAACACGCGCCGAGGTTAAAGCTTATTAGCTTTTCGCTTTGCCACCAATATCAGCACAGGCCTTTGCTGGCATGCTGACAAATCCAGTCCCTTTGCAAGAAGCGTGTCCCGCACAAGCATTACTTGCGGTTTTACAATCGTTATGGCCTCCGCAAACGTTGACATCGTGGCAGTGCACAAGGTCGGCCTTTGCGACACTACCAACCCATGCGTCTTTTTGATTGCCACCGACATCACTGCACGCTTTACTCGGCATGGCAACAAAGCCAGTGCCTTTGCAAGAAGCTTGTCCTGAGCAGGCATTACTCGCGGTTTTACAATCGTTATGCCCGCCGCAAGTATTGACGTCATAACAATGCACTAAATCTGTTTCAGCTGTCGCAGCTTGTGCGTTTGTGGAATTGTTTTCTGTGCTATTACAACCCACTAAACCCGCTACCATTATCGCCATTGCAGCGCCCGTTAATGCTTTCATTTTTTTAATCCTCTTTGTTATCTATTAACGTGCTTAGCTTCGGCCAAGGGGCTGCTTATCTTTCAAGTTTGTTTTTGCAGCAGTTTGATTGCCATTTATACAAGGCAGAGCCAGCGTAGCATAGTTGTTCTATGTAAGTCTGGCGATAACACAGTAGAAATGGCAATCAAGCGCTGCCCTTCGGGTTCACCTGAGTGTGCTTCGTTCTTTGTTGCTCAACTTTAGCTTAGCCCACTATGCGGCAAGTCGAGCGCCGCGATCAAAACTCACTCAGAAGAACAAAAATAAAACAGCAAAGGTAAGCAGCCTCTGGGATTATCGAAACGTAGTCACGTTATAAAAGACCTAGTAACCGCAAGATCCATTTCAGTGTAGAAGAAAAAATGGGGGATAAAGTTAAATCTTACGAAAATAGGAAGGCGTTAATCCCGTCCAGCGCTTAAATGCACGGCGAAAATTAGTAATGTCGCTAAACTGTAAAGCGGTTGCAATTTGTTCATTGGAATAGCCTTGCTCAGTCACGTAAAACATGGCTTGTTGACGATGCAGTCTGTCTTTTTCGTTAATAAAAGTAGTCTGATGTAGCTTGAGTTTACGTTTGAAAGTTGCAGCACTCATGCCCATCATTTCAGCGATTTGCTCACTATGATATTTAGGATATTTTAATTGTAAGCGGTGCAGCTGGGCGAGAAACCCACGCTGTGGTGAGGGCAAGCCCTTTAACTGCCGAGCCACTAAATAAGGGAACGTACCAATTTGTTGCTGAGCTAAAGCTTGGTTACTCATTACAACGGCAAAATCACTGTGATCAAAGCTGTAAGCTAGATGTATATGGCTTAAGTATTGCGCGATTTGTTTTGGCTTTGTATACGGAAACTGCAATGTCAAGGCGGTTTCTGGGCTGCGCCACTTAAGGTAGCCACAACAAAGGCTTGCCATTGCTTCGCATAAAAATCGCGTGACCGCAGGCTTACCTTCTGCAATGGCGGGTGAAAACAGCAAATGGCAGCTTGTTTCCGTCTGGAGTTTTCTAACGTGGTAAAAAGGTAATATATCCAACCCTTTAAGCAGAAGTACTTTGAGTAATTGCTGTATGTTGTGGCAATTAAATAGCAGCTCGGCATGGTGACTGATTAGCGTATTAAGTAGGTATTGGCCGTAAATAAAACTGACTTCCTGACAGCTCGCTTGACTGACAAGGTTGCTTACTATTGTTTCAAACTGCTCATAACTAATGCAGGTTGGATTAGCGTGCAGATCGGTATAAAACAACTTACTGCCTTTCAAAATGATGTCTGCATGTACACCGCGCTGAGAAGCCAGCTCCACCAAGGGGAGTGCAAAATAGCGACTCGCAAGTTGTTTTGTTTGGCACTCAAAATAGGACATTAAGCCGCGGCTTCCTTGGCCTGATTCAGCTCGTTCACAAGCGCTGCTATCAGAGATTCAAATTCACAGTGTTTGTCATCAACTTCGATACAGCTCCATCTCACTGCACTATATTGCGGCTGGTTTTCACCGTCATCATAGTTGGCATGGCGAGCGATAAATTCTGCCGCACGGTTGGCAAAAGCTTGGGCTTGAACATGATTGGTTTGTGGGTGAACGACCACAAATTTATCCGCTGCAAAACGACATAGCAGATCACTCTCACGCATGCTCAAAGAGAGCATATCGGCAATATCGCGCAGTAACTGATTACTTTTTTGCATACCATGCTGGCGAGAATAAGCGGCAAAATCACATATATCGAATAGCGTTAAGCAAAATGGGCTATTGCCATTGGCAAGGCGGGATTGTTCGTGGCGAACTTGATTTTGCATATACTCTACGCTGTAAAGGCCGGTGACAAAGTCGGTCATGCTGTGGTCACGATAAAAACGCTCTTTTTTCATTAAGGTTTGATTGAATATGCTTTGTTCTTTATACCAGTAATAGGCTGAAATACTCATCAGCACCATGCCAAAGCAAGCAGGGATCGCTTCAAAACTGGTTAAATAATGGGGCGTGAATACCACCATCTCATCCAAAAAATCCCACAGCATAGAAACATACATGGCACTCAACCCTGCAAACAGTAGGTTAGTGACGAGTCCTTTTGGTCGAGTGAGCAAGGTCACCGCAATCCAAATCAGTGTCATCAGTGTGAGGCCACCTTCACCAATGCTATCGAGCCAATTGACGTCCGACAGTGGTCGCAATACTGAGGTATAGGCCGTGATGGTAATGGCAACCAGTGTGAGTAGCACTAGTAGCAACCACCGTGATTGATGAAGTAAAAAAGGCTGAAGTTTCATATTTGTTGTCTAGTCAAAATGTAGAGCGATATAGTAAAAATTTGCGCTTGGTGCTGATAGGGTCAATTTAGCTCAGTAAAGGCGATGTTTTTATGACAAAAACTGCAACACTTTTGCATAACAGCAGCTAGCAAAGCGATTGTTATTCAGAGCTCAGGTTAAATATCGTTGCCAAAGTCCTAAGGGCTGGGGGTCATATCGGCTCAAATTCACGAGTTCGGCTGGCATAAATGCCCTGTTAAAGGCTGCAGCGCACTCAAGTGAAATAAAAGCGTCACGTTTTCGCACTAGGGTAGCCGCGACGTTTTAGCGGGGCGCTAAAATCCTACTCAACCTGTGCGAGCAAATAATGAAAAAAAATCTACCGACAAGCTTTACGCTTTCTGCTGTTGCGATGATCTGCGCTGGACTGACGTTAAGCTCAGCTGCAAATGCTAACACCCTAACAGGGCAAGTTAGTTCCGCATCGCAAAAGAGCCACTTTCAAGGAGCAAAAGTGGTGATCAAAGAATTAGACAGAACCCTTATCTCTGAGCGAGATGGCCGCTTTACGGCAACCAATCTCCCGGCGGGTAATTATACGCTTGAGATAAGTTATCTTGGCGCTGAAACAGTGACTAAAAGCGTCATAATTGCTGATAACCAAGTCACCGATGTTCAAGTACAGCTTGGTTCTCAATCGGGCCAAATGGACGATATTATTGTTGTAGGGCAAAGAGCTGGACAAGCAGGTGCACTAAACCGACAAAAAAATGCCCTGTCACTTAAATCGATCGTCAGCGCGGATTCCATCGGTCAGTTGCCGGATCAAAACGCAGCAGAAGCACTGCAACGTCTGCCAGGACTTTCTATTCAACGAGATCAAGGTGAAGGCCGATTTGTGGCAATTCGTGGGATCGACCCAAATCTAAATAACGTGACCATCAATGGTGCCAACGTGCCTTCTCCTGAAGCGGGCGTGCGCTCGGTGGCGATGGATGTCATCCCAAGTGAGTTAGTGCAAAGCCTAGAGGTGAGCAAAACGGTCACACCGGATATGGACGCATCAGCTGTGGGCGGTAGCATCGAAGTAAAAAGCCTCAGTGCTTTTGACCGAGAAGGGCAGAGCTACAGCGTAACGTTACAAGCGTCACACAATAAACAGGTGAGCGAGACCAGCCCAAAAGCGTCGTTTAGCTTCACCGATATTTATGCCGCAGGTAAAGAGGTGGAAGTTGGGGTTGCAACGGCGGTATCTTGGTTTGAGCGTGAGTTTGGTTCTCATAATATGGAAACCGATGGCGGCTGGATGGAACTAGAAATGGACGATGTGAACTCAGGAGAAGAAGTGAGCTTCTTTGGTGCTGAGGAAATGGAGCAGCGCCACTATCGTATTACGCGAGAGCGTTTAGGGGCGGCACTGAATCTTGATGTACATCACAAAGGGTTTAACAAATACTACTTACGCACGCTCTACAGCAAGTTTTCTGACGATGAATTTCGTCAACGCAATGAGTACAAGTTTGACAAAGGCGATGTATTTGCCGATGAGCTAAGCCAAAATGCGGCCTATTTCTCAGGTGCAGAAATGGATAGAGATACCAAAGACAGATATGAAGAGCAAAGCATTTTATCTGTGGTTTTGGGCGGCGAAAACTTAGTGCAGGATTGGTTTATTGAATACAGCATTGGCTACTCGAAATCAGATGAAAGCGAGCCAAATCGCTTGGATACCTCATTTGCTGGAGAAGACTTTGCGCTAGGGTATGTACTGGATGGTAAGACACCCACGCTTGCAGCGGATGAAGCTTCTCAGCAGCTTAGCAATTTTGAAATCGATGAAATTGTATGGGAGAACAACCTAAGTGAAGATGAAAATACCAGCTTTAGACTGGACTTAACTAAAGACTTCACTTTACTTGGTCACAATGCGCAAATTAAATTTGGTGGTAAATATGCTGATCGTGAAAAGTTTAACCGCGTTGACGCCAAACTATACGATGGCGGCTTTGATGACCTAACTGCGAAAGACTTTGCCGCCAATGAGCCTGAGTATGATCTTGGGGCCTTTGGTCCGGGTTTAAGTCGCGGCCTGATCCGCGACTACTTCTACAGTAATCGCAGTGCCCTTGAGCTAAACCAGCTTGAAACTGACATTGAAACACAAGGTCGCTCATACACCAGTGAAGAAACCGTCACCGCGCTCTACGCGATGCTGACGGTCGACATTGATAAACTCAATGTTATTGCAGGCTTTAGATACGAAGACACAGATTATGCAACGAGTGGTAATCGTGTTGAACTCATTAATGATGAAGTGAATGACGTTGAGCGCGTCGAGATCAACCAATGGCAAGTTGAAGATAGCTACGACCATTTATTACCAAATTTAACATTGCGCTATGAAATCAGCGACAAGCTGATCACCCGTTTTGCCTACACACAGACTCTTGCGCGTCCAAGCTTTGAAGATGCAGCAGCATTTCAAATCATAGAAACAGAGACCACAGAAGATGATGGCGAAGTTGAAATTGAGCGTAAAGCCGAAGTCGGAAACCCAGACTTAGACCCATACAAGTCAACAAACTATGACTTTTCCGTAGAATATTACCCCGGCGCAATTGGCGTGTTATCTGCAGGCGTTTTTCACAAAAACATCGATAATTTTATTGCCAAAGCCGAGGTGCAAGATAACGGTCAGTGGCAAGGCTATAAAGAAGTTATTCAAAGCGTTAATGGCGGCGCCGCTGAACTGACAGGGGTGGAGCTTGCGTACACGAAGAACTTTCAAAACGGTTTGATGCTCTCAGCGAATGGTACATTTATTGATGCTGATGACAATCTACCAAACCAATCCGACACCGTGGGCAACCTAATGTTTGGTTATGAAAATAGCCAAATAAGCGCAAGGTTGAGTGCGTCGTACAAGAGCAAAAGCTTTTTGTTTGAAGAGAACAAGCAGCGCGTTTTACAAGACGACCATCTGCAACTCGATTTAAGCATGAAATACTTTTATACCGAGCAAACTCAGCTTTATTTCAACGCGATCAATTTAACCGACGAGCCGATGAGCATTTATCAAGGCGACACTCGTTACAACTACCAATACGAAACCTATGGTCGTTCATTTGAGCTTGGAGTAACGGTAACGTCCTTCTAAGAGAGCAGTAAAGGTGGGTGTCCTAGTAAAAGCATTTCTTATATTTATTTAAAAGGTGTATTAAAAGGACACTCATCATATCGAGCTAGAGTCTTAGGTATAGGATGTATTAAAAGGACACCCACCTTATTTATATGCAGGAGGATGCAGTGGTAACACTGTGTCGGTAACAATGAAAATAACATCAATAGCATTACTATTCGCGCTTAGTAGCACAGCGCAGGCCGCGGAAAATATTAACTTTCTGGCTTTTGGTGATGGCGGCTATCACCCAGATTATCCAAAAACAAAGCACATTAAATCGCCTAAAAATAAGGCTGAATTTATTGCTGCTGAAAAGGCGGATTGGTTAGAAGAACATCGCCCGCTCGAAGAGTTTAATCATGCGCCTATCTATATTTATCCGGGAACCGAAACCGCAACGGAGGAAACCGGTGCGTTGGTGGTTGGACAGGCAATGGCCTCTTTGTGTGAGAAAAAGCCATGCGACTTTGCTATTCAGCTTGGTGATAATATCTATCCTGATGGAGCGGCGGCTAACGATGGCAAAGATGACCAAAAGCGTATGGATGACTTGATTTTAGGGCCGCTAAAGCTGCTACTTATTCAAAACCCAGAGTTGGTTGTGTACTCAGCATTAGGCAACCACGATTGGAAGACGTCTCGTCGCGGCGTGAAATTACAGACCGAATGGATGGCTAAGCAAGCTAATTTCCATATGGATGGCAAAGGTTATTACAGCTACACCTTTGGTGAGAAAGGCAATAACGTCGAGTTTTTTGTGCTCGATACCAATATGTTGCTTTCAGGTCAGCATTATTACGAAATTCCACTAAAACCGGACGGTAGTGAACAAGGATTGGCGAGTGCACTGGCAAGCGAACAAGCCGAAGTTGAAGACATTGAAAAACACGAGCAACCTGTAAATGGGGAAGATCACAGGCAATTGGCTTGGCTTGCAAATGGGCTTAAAAACTCAACCGCAAAATGGAAAATTGTATATGGACACCATGTACTTTGGTCGATTGGTGGCACCAAATATGACGAAGCGCACGTATTACGCCGCTTAATCTTACCCGAACTGTGTGAGTACGCGGATGCGTATATCGCAGGCCATGAGCATGATTTGGAACTGTTAACGGACGACTGCTCACGTGTACTCCCCGGAAACACAAAGCCTAAGTTACCACTTATTATCAGCGGCGCCGCATCAAAAATGCGCGGTACGCATACACCGCTTGCCAACTATCAAGAAAAGCGTTACCCAGAGTACGACCTAGTCTGGAATAAAGCTTTTACTTGGGGCTTTGCGCATATCGAATTAGACAACCAAAAAGACATGCTAAATGTGTCGTTTTACTCAACACCAAACAATTTAAGCGGTCAGCTGGTGCCAGAGCAAAGCTTTAGCTTCGCTCACCGCAGTAAGTAACAGATCAGCAGGCGATAAACATGCGGTTTTAAGCAATTAAAAAGGGTGAAATACAGATTAAATGTAATGGTGTGTAATTGATGGCTTCCGTTTTGATGAACTAGATTTAACAGGAGTTTTACATCTTAAGGAAAGCATCATGCTACCGTCATCAATTACACGCACTAAACTCCAATTACTTGGAATGTCATTATTGCTTGCTACAAGTACACTGGCTGTGCCAAGTGCGCTTGCTTACTCGAACGATACTTCTTGTAAACCGAATAACGATTGGTTTGGCAGCCCTGTGCCAAACCCTCCTGAAGGTGCAAATAGTCCCTTTGCATTTAAAGATGGTAAAGATCTCTCGACAAACTGCGATTTTCATCAGTGGTCGTGGAATAAGTTTCTTTATTTAACGCAGCCTGACAAGCGTGCTCCTGGTGGCATGTTGATGTTTGGTTCTGGGTTTTGGCAGGTTGATAATGCGCTAAAACCTTATTTTGCCCCTTGGAATGATTTATTAAATCCAACCGGACTTCGCCCCGCAAATGTGTTGATCCTTGAAGATATAAATCAAGCAGGATCAGATGGTGTTATTTACAGCAAGTTTGGTGGGACGCCCGTACATTATTCGATCCACGTTAACGATACTTATATGAAGTCAGCAACCTCCCACCCTAAAGCAGATAGCAAAGCTGAATTTGCTGTGGGGTCGGTTGAGTTAAAGGTTGCTTGGATGGATGCCAAAGCGCTGCAGCAAGTCTATCCAAAGCTTGATTTAGCTGAGCATTTTTATATTCGTAAAGCGGTTTACCAAAAAGACAATAAATATAGCGGTACGGGAGAAGTAGCGCTCGTTGGCATGCATGTTGTCGGTGTGGTTGAAAATCACCCAGAGTTTATTTGGGCGACGTTCGAGCATAAATTGAATGCACCAGATTACTACAGCTCTGAGGGAAAGTTTAAGAAAAGCACGGCTTACTTACAGCAAGATAAAGTAGTGAGTAATAGTCATGATCTGCTATTTTATCGGGGCGGAACTGAGGTGCAAAATGCACATTTAACGTATCCAGCTTCTGAAACTACGACCAACACGTTTCGTTTATATCAGTACGGCGTGCCAAACGGCAATCCATATATAGCGGGTAATAACCCTGAACTGGTGGGGAGTCAGACACAACAAGCTCAAGATGAAACTAACTTCAATAATATTACCGAACTAAATAGCTTAGTGAATGTAAAACTGGAACAAAAGAATCCAGTTTGGAGTAACTACTTTTACTCCGGATCAATCTGGCTGAGCACGCAAGGTTACGATTTTGCAAATGGCATTAGTGGCAATATTGTGGGTAAGGGAGCCAACGAGGCGTTACGCGGCTCATTGGCGGTTGCCAATATCACTATGGAAACTTATACCCAAACTTTCAGCGATGTCACTGGCAGCGAGCCACAAATTAAACCAGCTAACTGTTTCAGCTGCCATGGTATAAGTGCAGGTAAATCAACGATGCAAGTAAGCCATATTTACAATAACTATTTAAAGTTAATGCAAAAGAGTCAGTAAATCAGGTTTCCTGAATGCGCACAGGCTCAAAATAGTAAGCCACCGATTTTAGCGGTGGCTTATTACTTCAAGGAGTTTAATCAATTTGCTTTGTGGGTTGCTTTATCTTTTGCATTAGAAAGAACAAAAGTCCTATAAAAACGATATTGATGAAAGCCATGATAAGGGCTACTTGATCCTCTGAGTGCCCGCGAAAGTCAGACAGCAAATCAGCAAAGATAAACAGGCTATAAAACGTACCTGCTATATTTAAGCCCCATCCTACAAAACGGGATGTCTTTACAAGCTGAGTGTAATCGCTAAGCTTTGCCATAATAAAGTGATACCCATACATCACACCTACGGCCGCCATCATTAAGCCGACAGCTGCATTGTCGCCTCGTTTATTTAAATAATATGCATCAAAACATAGAGCACCAACTGCAAATATGCCTATCAAAATAACAATGGCTTTAATCAAAAATTCAGCGACTGGGTTGGGCTCTCGCTTTGTTGAAACTTGAGATCTTGTTATCGTAACTTGCTGTCCATTTCGTATTACTTGTTGCGGCTGTTGTTGATAAGCTTGACCATATTTGGGATGTTGATTTTGCACACTCACATCAGTGATTGCACGAGTGGGCGTTCCTTCATCTAGAATATGCTCAACGCATTTCTTAATTAACTTTTTTATTGTCACAAAAACTCCTTGTTATAGAGATTAATTCGAGTATTACCAAAACTCTTTATCTAGTGGGCGGTCATTTTTTAGGTCGTAAAAGGGGGCTTGTTTTACTAAATCTTCACCTAATATTTGAATATGGTCTTCGTGGTCAAGGTAGGGGCTTTCTATCGTTTCTTGCCAACCCTTATAAAATGAACTTGGTATGGGCTGAGTGGTATCCATAAAACGGTGAATTTCACTCCACAGCCGCACGCTGCTGTCCATATCCTTTGGCTCCCAATCGGTTGAATAAAGTGTCTGGCGCTTAAGTGTTTTTGGGTATCGAAGTGGGGCTAAAAACGCCAAGTTATGCATCACACCTTTACCCGAGGAGAGCTTTACAATATACAGTTCAACTTCATCAAGTGTTAACGAGAAGCTCCCTTCGTTATTACCAATGGGAAAAGTGACAAGGCCTGTATTTCGGAAGAAGTCGACCCGTAGCACTTCAGAAGTATAGTGTTTAACACGGTAAACATAGACAAACAGGGGCAAAGCAAATGCTAGTAGTCCCGTGGTGAGCCATAAATACAAACTATCACCACTACCGAAATAAAAAATAATTGAAAGGAGCGCGATGATGGATGCCATATAGGCAAATACAATGTTTGCTAATTTACCAGTCCGTGAAAAGTCGGCACCACCAAGCGCTACTCGCCGATCAGAAGAAAAGACGTTATTTTGTTGGACTGGTTGAGCGTGAGAAGATACGGTAGGGCTCACTTTCAGCATCCCTTTGCTAATTTTAAAGTCTCGTGGTGTCGAGTCCTCTATTTTTAGCAGCGGTGTTTCTACTATCGGCCGATCATGCACTACCTTATCTACAGGCGCTGGAGTTAACGTTTGCGTCTCCTTTTTACCCTCAGTTTCCATCACCTTTTCAACAATTTTCTTTACCAAAATTGCTATAAAAGCAAGAACTGATTGATTAGATTTTAACTTGTCTCTCATGGGTAGCCTTTCGTTAATTTAGGATTCGCTGCAACACGCCCGCAGGGCTCATGCCATAATCTTCGATTTCGACGTTAATGACTTGCTCAGCCCAAAGGTCTGGCTTTTCTATCTTTCCTTCTTCGTCTCTTTCTGACGCAGGTAACCTTAACTCTTGAGATGAACCAGAGTATATTGTTGCTCCTCTGCCTCTAGGATATTTTCGACACCGCATTCTGATTTGAATTTTAGAATGATTGAATTTATCAAAATAGGGATAAAGTGCACTTTCTTCAAATTCAATAATTAAACCCGTTAAATTAGGATTAACGATGATATTGGTATTTTGCCAAAAGTAATCCAATGCTGTTTGAGCTTGTCCCGTGGGTGCAACAGCAATTAACGAGCTCCAAGGTTTTCCTGCTAATAGTGGGCGAATGTCTAGCTGAATGTCTAAGTAACCAAGCTCTGATTCTGGAATATGACCTGGAATTTGCACATTAAACTTTGCAACTTGGAACTTGCCTTTGGAGGTTACCTTGTCATATATCCGAGAGGGAGTGTGTAATTGTACAACAGATACGTCACTAAATATTTTTGGAGAAAATAGCTGATCATAGAGACTATGAAGTGCATATTCGGGGTTTGTCTTCCAGCAGTAATAGGGGTTGTCACCAAACCAATCACGCTCGCCACCACCATATGCGTCACTGCCCCAAGGGCATGCTTTAATCCAAGCTTCTAGTGGTTCATCGCGTAATAGATAATAAATACCATATCCAAGTAATACCAGAATGAGTCCTACATAGCCCAGTTTACTCATGGGGTTTAAAATAACGCCTCTGGTAATCGTGGCAAGTATGGTTGGCGCGGTTTCAACTGCTAGCGCGACAAAGCCTGCAGTTGCAATACTAAGGCCTGCGGCACCACCAGAGTCACCGCGCTTAAACGCGTAATAGGCATCAAAACCTGACAACCCGGCACTATATGCAGATGCTAGAAGGTTTAATCTAGCTGTCCATGTAATGATGTTTGCTTTTTTTGCAAACTCAGGACCAAACTTACGAACGGCGCTGAGATTTCCTTTCGCCATTTTGTACTGTTGAAATTCTTGATATTGGCGCAGGCTAGGTAACCCAACTTTCATCTCTGTGACCATAGAGAGAGCAGAGAAATGAATAGCCGCTAAGTCGAAAATTGCACCAGTAATATCAGCAAATTTTCTTTGTGAGAATTCAAAATTCAAAAAGGCTTGTCGAAAGTTCGCAACTTCAAAAATATATACAATACCGAGTATACCCGCCATTCCTCCCTTTAATGACTGCCCAGATACAGACTCCGTAACAGCCGCATTTTGCCATTTTTGTAAATTTGCGAGCCTATCAGACAACTTTTTAAGTGCTGCATGTTGATTATCTAGCTCTGTTGCATACTGTTTTGCCTCTTCTACAGCCGTATCATAAATTGCTTGGGCTGTTGATTCTGCTGACTTGGCTGAGACATCAGCACCAGTAATTTTTATCAAATATGCAATGGTTTTGTTTTTGCTTTCTATCGTTGTGATGGTTTCCGCTTGATTGAGAGACTGGGTTAGAAATTCAAGTCGTTTGTTTAAATTTAGTACGTCTTCTAACGATAGTTTGAGCTTAGAACCTCTATATCCAACGTCTATTTTGCGTTTATTACTGCCGCGAATAATTTGGTTGAGTTCTTTAATTTGCTTTTCTGCAGCTAATTTTCGAGACTGAGGATCAAGTGGCATATACCCTTCAGGAAAATTCCCGTTGAGGTAATCTTGCACTCTCATTTCCACTTCAACTAAGTACCCAGGTGCTGATATATCGACCAAGCGCATCAAAGGTTGCAACACGTCCGCTTTTGCATCAATGAGCTTTGCAAACGGATACTTCTTCCAAGCATTGTTTACCTTCACATAAGAGTTGACCTGTTTTCTAGAACGACTGACGGCAACTTTTGCTTTAGCAAATTTAGCCTCTAACTCTCGTAGACGCGCACGTTCCAGTTCTAATTGTTGATCAAGCTGCGCTCTGCTCATTCCATGTTCTTGCTCTGTTAAGTTTTCAAGCACACTCTTCTTATACTCATACTCAGCACGCTTTTCTTGTAACTCTTTAAATGCTTTTGCTTTTTCTCTTTCAGCGTTGATAAGGGCTTGTTCTGACTGCGCTATCTCATGTTGTGTTGCATCCATTGCCTCACGAGTTTGGGCCTTTTGCTCCCCAAGCGTTCCCGGATGTGTAGAGAGGTTATAAGCGGCCTCTGGAATTTCGAATAAACTGCCTGCTAAACCCATAATCACTTGGGAGAGGCGGCGCCCCATTTGCTCACTCTCTTCTTGTGGCAAAACGGCTTCTTGATCATGGATCTTTTGTATTTTGGCGCTAGTTAAAGGCAATGCAAAGCGATCATATTCCGCCTTTTCGTAGTCGTGTAGTTTGTCGCCTGTGGGCTTTGGAAACAAAAATTGGGTGATTTGCTTAGCTGGTTTTGTTGGGTGTTGACCCAGACATTGCAGGATAAAATCTTGCCCCTGATAGCCTGAACTTAACTCATGCCAAAACTCTTTGTCTGTATTAAGGTGTGCAAGCGGTGCGGCTGGGTGAGGCTTTAACGCGAGAAATACATCGGTGACCAAGTCGTATGCTTCAAAGAATCTCAGATCTGATTGGTAGGCATAGTCTTTGAAGCATTCAGTAAAACCTGCACTAAGAGATTCTTGGTTTAAGAACTCGACTAGTTCGTCAGAGATTTCTGCAATGCGGCGAGCAAGTTTTTGGAAGGCCTTTTCTTCCAAAAACTTAAAGAATTTATCTTCCTCTAAATGAGAAGTGCGCCAGTCTTTTAATTTATTGGCAAAGTCGACTGCGTCTTCATCTGACTCTACAAGCTTCTCTCCACTGCTTTGAATTTCAATGTCTTTATCTAAAATCGAATCGGCTTGGTGGTAAAAAACCTGCACCATAAAGCTGGCGAGCTCATACTTAGCTTGTTGTTGCAGATCAATTTTACCGGTTGCACTATCTAACCCTGATAACTTGTTGAGTAAGTGCTGAATATCCGTGGTGAGATCTTGAATTTGTGACATGAAATATCGAGCCACATGGATCCCGTCAAAAATCGGCACTTGGGCGATTTTATCGCGCTCTGGAAGGTGCAGTTTTTGATGGAGTGTCGGGGTGTTAACTACTTTGCCTTGGTCGTTAAAGCCTGTGGCAAATTGCCCTAAGTTATCCAGCTTCGTCATGCGCTGTGCTCTGAGCGCTGCTGCATCTCCTAGGGCAGGGCAATGTCTTTCTTCGTCAGCGAGTGGCGTGCCGGTATTTAAGCGCGGATCCTGTTCATTAAACCCGCCAAACAACAAGACTTGCTCCCATGACCACTGTACTTCAGACCATGCGATTTCTACGCTTACTTCGTTGCCATTTAGTTTATGCGGGACGAGAATGCTGCTGGTTGGCTTACAAGTTGCTGCACGCGTGCCTTGCGGTCGTGAGTTTGGCTTACTGGCCGACTTTTTCCAACTTAAAAAACCTTTTTGCCAATACAAATTCACATCTGAGAATAGCGCCGGAGCGTCAAAGTCTTCAGGTTCGATAACTTGTAGCTCACGCCATAAATAGCCATCGACATAAATATAGATAAATCCGCTGGTTACTGGAGAGGCTGATTGTAGTTGCTGCTCTGGCGTGTCGTATAAAAATGGATAAATGTGTACCAGCTCAATGTCGGCATCACTGCTTTGTTGGTCTACCGTGTTTGAAGTGTAGAGGGGAACCTTATAATAGCCTTCTTTTGTGCCATCAACCGAGGTGTCTTTGAGCATCAAAGACACCACCTCTTTGTCGCTTGCATAGCCCTCAAAAACAAGTTCTCTAAAATTACTGTTAGCATTGGTTTTGGTTGGTAAAGTGTGGCTCATCCTATCTTCACCTCTTCATCGCTAGGTTTGCTACTACCCGACACTTTTATATTGATCTTATTCGTACCATCTTGGTTTAATGGCTCTGCGCCAAGCACTACATCAAGGCCTGCAGGAGTCGCACCGCCGGGCTGGCTCAATGGTGCAGGGGGCGTATTTTTATTATTAGATACCATTAAATCTCCCTGCCTAACCGCCGGTTTTCCCTCGATGTAAACATCAAAGCTGCCTTGCAGAAACTCTGCTTTTTTACCCAATGTTCGGCTAGCGATACCTTTTTTATTACCGGGTTGATCTCCCGTACTTTTTGAAAAGTTAGACTTGATATTGGCCGCACCGTTACCTTGAATTTTTACTGAGCTGGCAACGCTTGCTGCGTCTGATGAGCAGGCGATGTTACCATAAGGAATAGGCACAACCACTTTGCCTATCTTAGTCAAACAAACGTCTACTGTGCTTAACACACCGCCGCTGCCGCTATGCACAGCGGTTCTACCGTTAATGAGAACGTTCGCGTTTGACACGATAGACGCTTGTCTGGCTTCGGCTTCAAAATCTCTGGCAACATCACTCTCAGTTCCTACTTGCCAACCCAGCTTAAGGGTTACCAAGTCTAAGAATGCTTGTGGGTCGCTAATTGGCAGACTCACATCCATCCCCGTTATTGGCTCAATATGCGGTAGAACAGCCGTTTGGTTTTGTTCATCCCACTGTGGTGGGTCGATGATGTAGTCAGGAATAAACGCATTGACCATTTGGCCTAAGGTAAAATCGCCGTATTTGGCTCTTTCGATTTCTTCTAAAAAGGCTTGCTCTCCCGCAGCACGGTCGGGAAATATCGCAATACGATAGGCTTGTCCAAGCGCTTGATTTCGCTTTGCACTGATATTTAATGGCAGTAAGGCTGGATTGTTGTGCCGCCAAGAAGCAGAACCTGAGGTTCGTAATTTGGCAGTTTGCGCGTCGACATTGTATTGCACGCTCTGGGCTTCGTTGCCTGCACTGGCGCCGATAAAGCTCATTGTGTTGTCCTTAAATTATTCCTTTAGTCGCAGTTGTATTGGTTTTATCTAATACAAACGGCGTAATTGTTCCGCATTGTCTGCGCTTTGTCAAAGTGTGAATTATTGTGAGCGTTTATTAACGTGAGCTGTATAAAGCAAGTGCGAGTGGCAATGAAGGTGGAAGTGAGTGGATAAACCACCTTACTAATGCAAAGTGGTTTGGGTCGACTTGGATTGATAACTTCTGGGAGTTAGGCAAAGCTTTCGTTGATGAGTTCTGCGCTATAGCCTGCATTACGAATAATAGCGATAACGTCGTCTTCTCCTTTGGTGCTTGAAACTTCAACGATTTTATCATCGAGGCGGACATTCACTTGCGCTTGGCTATCAGCCGCTTGCATTGCTTCTGTGATTGCTTTTACGCAGTGACCGCAGACCATTTTTTCTACTCTTAGTCTTAACATCATTATTTCCTTTGTGGATTAAAGAGCTTGCACTGTGAAGCTTCCCTTGATGGTAAGGTCAACTACTATTTAACAATAAGCTTCTGTTAGATGAATGAACAATTTTGTTTGACCTTACCATGAGGGTAAGGGTTAGTGTCCAACAATGAGAATTAACGCGTTTGCGGAGATAGAAATGGACAAGGTAATAAAATTTAATGTATCAGGCATGACATGCGCCTCATGCGTTGGCCGAGTTGAGAAAGCCTTAGAGAAAGTGTCTGGCGTTGTCAGTGCTAGTGTTAATTTAGCATTGGAAGCAGTGTCGGTAGAGGGCAGTGCGGAAGTATCAGCGTTGGTGAGTGCGGTAAAAGATGCCGGCTACAAGGTCAATACCAGTGAAGTGCAATATCAAGTTAAAGGCATGACTTGTGCGTCTTGTGTGAGCCGAGTGGAAAAGGCGGCGCAAGCGTTACCGCAGGTAATTAAAGCTGAGGTCAATCTAGCGACTGAAAAGCTCACCTTAACTTTAGTGGCAGAATTACCGTTCGCTGAAATAGAAGCCCAGCTTAACGACGCCGGTTACACCGTGGTGCAGCCACAAGCAGGCTCGGATGAGTCAAGCGAACAAGTTGCAGCAACTCCATTTTATCGTGCTGATTGGTTCCCAGCAGTGGCGTCACTGACACTCACCCTACCTATGGTGTTACCCATGTTTGCCATGCTGTTTAACCAAAATTGGATGCTCCCGGCGTGGATGCAATGGGCACTGGCCACGCCTGTTCAGTTTTATTTTGGAGCGCGTTTTTATCGTGCCGGATGGGGAGCAATAAAAGCGGGAACCGGGAATATGGATTTGCTGGTGGCTATCGGCACCAGTGCAGCGTATGGCCTTTCAGTGTATTTGTGGTGGACATTCAGCGGTGAGCATGGCGCTCCGCATTTATACTTCGAAAGCAGCAGTGCCGTGTTGAGTTTGGTACTGCTGGGTAAGTACCTTGAACACAGAGCCAAGCGGCGTACAACCAGCGCCCTTAAAGCGCTTGAAAGCTTAAGGCCAACAACGGCTATGGTCTGGCGTGATAATAGCTGGCAAGAAGTCCCTGCAGGGGCAGTAAAAAGCGGCGAACGACTATTGATCAAACCTGGTGAGCGTATACCGGTTGACGGCGTTGTAGTTGAAGGCCACTCACAGGTAGACGAAGCGCTTATCAGCGGTGAAAGTGTCCCTGTTTATAAAGCACAAACAGATAAAGTTACTGGTGGTTCGGTGAATCTTGATGGCGTGCTTGAAGTGGATGCAACCAGTGTTGGCGCGGAATCGACCCTAGCCAAAATTATTTGCTTGGTAGAGCAAGCACAAGGCGCGAAAGCACCAGTGCAAGCGTTGGTGGATAAAGTGAGTGCGGTATTTGTACCTGCTGTATTGGTAATAGCGCTTATTACATTTTTTGCTTGGGGGCTAAGTACTGGAGATTGGCCAACAGGTATTCTGAATGCAGTGGCCGTTCTTGTTATTGCTTGCCCGTGTGCGCTTGGTTTAGCAACACCTGCCGCGATTATGGCGGGTACTGGCACTGCCGCGCGTTATGGGATCTTAGTAAAGGATGCTGGTGCACTGGAGCAAGCAACTGCCATCGATATGGTGATTTTTGACAAAACGGGCACGCTTACGGTGGGCAAACCTGAGCTTAGCAATATGCACACTTTTACGTATCATCAAAACGACGTGTTACAGCTAGCGGCATCGTTACAGCAATACAGCGAACACCCGCTTGCCAAGGCTGTGGTCAATAAGGCACAAGAAAAGCAATTGTCATTACTTCCTGTAAGCGACTTTAAAGTGGTGGCGGGTAGAGGCGTTAAAGCACAATACCAAGATAAAACAGTCTATTTGGGGAGCGGTTTTTGGATGCAAGAGTTAGGCTTAACCTTGCCTGCGCTACCAGAAGAAATACCCGGCGCTTCTTTATCTTGGTTAGTGAGCCAAAATAGTGAACTGAGTTGCGAGTTTTTGGCGCTATTCTACTTTACTGACGAGCTTAAAGCTCATGCCTATACCGCGGTCAAACAGCTTAAGCAGCAAGGAATTAAAGTTGCAATGTTGACCGGAGACAGCCAAAGTAGTGCACAGTACAATGCTAAATTGCTGGAGCTGGACGATTATAAAGCGCAGGTACTGCCAGAGCACAAAGCTGAGTATATTGCTAATGCCCAACAGCAAGGTTACTGTGTGGCAATGGTCGGCGACGGGATCAATGACGCCCCAGCGCTGGCACAGGCTGATCTGGGTATCGCAATGGCAACCGGTACGGAAGTGGCGGTAAGCGCGTCGGCAATGACGCTGATGCGCGGCGAGCCAAGCTTAGTGGCATCTGCTTTAGCGATGGCAAAATTAACCTATCGCAAAATCAAGCAAAATCTATTTTGGGCATTTATCTTTAATGTCATTGGCATTCCATTGGCAGCACTGGGTTACCTTAACCCTATTTTTGCAGGTGCGGCGATGGCGGCCAGTAGTTTACTAGTCATTAGCAATGCGTTGTTATTGCAACGTTGGCAACCAAAGGAGTAAACGTCATGGAAAAACTGATCACAATCGGTGAAGCCGCGCAGCGTACAGGACTCTCTGCAAAAATGATCCGCCATTATGAGGCCAGCGGGCTACTAAAGTGCAGCAAAAGAAGTGAAGCGGGTTACCGGCTGTACGACTCGCAACAATTACAATTACTAGGTGTGATAAAGCAAGCACGAAAACTGGGGTTTCCTATTGCGCAGATCCAGTCTTTACTCGATTTGTTACAAAACCCAGACCGTACTAGCCGTGAAGTCAAATCGATAGCGCAGCATCATTTGAATGAGATTGAGCATAAAATCAATGAACTTCAGCAAATGCGTGAGACCTTGAAACAGCTGTCGGACAACTGTAGTGGTGACGAAAATGCAAACTGTCCAATTTTAGATGGGCTTTGCCAAAATAGCCTAAAGTAGCCGAAGGTTAGAATAGGCAAACGTTAAAAAGCCAGTCTTCAATAATGAAGACTGGCTTTTTTGTTGTGCAGAATAGCGCTAAGCCTCAAGTAATAGTCTTGACTGGGTAAGTGCGAGCAGTGCACTTTGTAATCTTGGCAGCGCCGCTTCAATTTCACTCGGTGAAATAGTACAAACGGCAGCGCGATACCAAAGCTGTGACGCTTTAGAGCGACAGCCAAAGCTGGGGAATGGCACCAGTGCTAACCCTGCGTTATCAATTAAATAACGACTAACTTGATCTGCATTTTCGAGTACGTTTCCGTCGGGTGTTTCCATATTGATGGCGTCGATCTTCAAGGTCATATAAATGCCGGCATTTGGTATAAATGAATCGATTGCCATGCCTGCGCTTTTCATATCCTGAACACCCTGATGCAGTACCGCCATTGAGGCTAGTATTTTTTCTTTAAAGCCGGCTAAATAACTTTGTAGGTAGGCTTCATTTTGAAATAACACCGCAGTGGCAAGTTGCTCTGCCGTCGGGGCCATTGCACCTATATGTTCTTGGATCACCTGCATTTTTGCTATCACTTCGTGTGGGCCTGTCGCCCACCCAACTCGAATACCTGTTGCGGCAAAAGCTTTGGTGCCGGCATCAACCACTATTAAGTAAGGCTTGATATCTGGGCAAAGCGACGCCGGATGATAATGCTCAACCTCTTGCATTGTCAGCATCCAGTACACTTGGTCGTAGATAACATAGAGTGGTTTGGCGTTTATCGCTCTGCGGCGCGCGTTTTCTGCGACAACCATGTCGCAGATTTCACTGAGCTGTTGCTTTGAAAACATGGAGCCGTTAGGGTTTTGCGGTGAGCATAAGGTGATAAGGCGCGCGTCAGATATTTGCGCTTGGAGCTGTTCCGCTGTAGGTAAAAACTGATTTGCTTCGCTGGTTTCAATAGGCACGTGCTTGCCACTACACATAGTGGTGTAAAACATGTTATTCCAAGAAGGAACAGGGTAGATCACCTTGTCATCTGCGCTCACTGTAGCGAGCATCGCAGAATACAGCAAAGGCCTTGCACCGCCAGAGATCAGCATCTCTGTGTCTGGGTTGTAGCTGACGTCAAAGTGCTTTTTAGTTTGTTTTGCTACTTCATCGCGAAGTGATAACACCCCCTCAAGTGGGGGGTAATCGTTATGCTTATTCTCGTAAGCTTGCTGGATCTGTGCGGTAAGGTAGTCGGGCATCGGAAATTGTTGCGTGTCAAAATCTCCAATGATCAAATCACAAATTTCTTTCCCCTTTGCAAGCTGCTCCTGCACGTAAAACTCAAGGTGAATAATGTCCGAGTAATCAAGTGCATTGGCTAAATTCGATAAGTTTTCCATTGTTATATTTTTCTCCTTAAGTGTTTGTTTGGGAATAATTTAGTATTATTTAAACGAGTAAAGTTAGCGCCGCGACTTCTCTAACCTTGTTGAGTGCGAAGTCAATTTCGGCTTCTGTAGTATGCCTGCCTAGGCTAAAGCGTATGGTTGCCTGTGCCAGTTCATCCGATAGCCCAAGTGCGGTTAATACGTGGCTTGGCGATAGGTTGCTTGACGAACAAGCTGAGCCAGTACTGACCGAAATGCTTTTCTTTAATAAGCTCAGCATTTTTTTACCGTCGGTGTCATGAAAAGAGACGTTACAAACATGCGGGAGTCTTTCTTCGCTCATGCCATTGACTTGCACCTGTTGTAGCTCCAATAAACCATCTTCTAGCTTGTCCCTTAGCTGTTCAACTTTGTCAATTGCGCCATTTCTTAGTTCTCGCTGTGCAAGTTCCACTGCCTTGGCAAAACCAACAATGCCAGGTACATTTAACGTGCCACCGCGTAGCCCTTGCTCGCTTCCACCACCGGTGATCTGCGGTCTAATATCAACCACTCTACTGCCATGTTGATGTCTTAAATACAGGCCGCCAACCCCTTTAGGGCCATAAATTTTGTGTGCCGAGCAAGTTAAAATATCAATAGGGCAAGTGGTTAGATTGATATCGACCTTGCCTAGCGCTTGTGTGGCGTCAGACATAAATAGAATGCCATGTTGCTGTGCAATAAAGGCAATGTCGTCGATTGGATTAATGGTGCCAATTTCGTTATTTGCGTACATCACGGTGATTAAAATCGTTTCAGGCGTGATTGCGGCCTTCATTGCGTCGATATCAAAGCTGCCATCTGGTAACGGCTCAAGATAAGAAACGCGAGCGCCTTCCTGTTCTAGATCTCTAAGTGTTGCAAGCGTTGCTGGGTGCTCAATCGACGAAGTAATAATGTGCTTGCCTTTGTGATTACAAGCACGAAACACGCCGCGGATCCCTAAGTTGTTGCTTTCAGTCGCGCCAGAAGTAAAGATAAAATTTTCAGGTTGTGCGCCAAGGGCATCTGCAATTTTTTCACGCGCTTGTTCGACCGCTTTATGGGCGTTCCAGCCATGTAAACCATACATGCTTGCAGCATTACCAAAGTCGTTGCAAAAGTAAGGTAACATGGCTTGTAACACAGCTTCGTCGCACGGTGTTGTGGCGTTATGATCTAAATAGATAGGAAAGCGTAGCGACGCTTCAGTAGTGGACTTACTCTCTAGTGCTGTAATGAGTGACATAAAAAATCTCCGTATAAAATTGGGGCAACAGTCAAATTGAAGCGGATAAATGCGTGCGTTACGCTTCGCAAGTTTCGGCTAGGGTGCTGGTTTGGGTGTTAATGGAATAATCTTCCATATCAAAGTCAGACAAGAAAATATTGGAGATCTTAACAATATTGTCGCCAAGGCTTTCATCTTGTAGGAAAAGTCCTAACGCTACTTCAGTACCGTTTACGACTTTGTGAAAGTCATCCATTTCAGAGAAGTCCATAATGTGGAATACCCCAGCCTGAGGATTCATTTTCAGTGCTTTTTGGTAAGTGTCTTTATAGTGCTGCGCCATGATAAGCGGGCATTTTGCAGTCCATATATCCTTATCTTTTGATTCAGCTAAAACGATGTCTACTCCCTTACTGTTTTCGAATAGAATTTTAGTTACATCGTTGCTCGTTGCGAGTGACAATTGTGGGAAACTTGCTAAATCTTGCGAGATGATTTTACGTAAAGATTGGATCCCACGGTTTTTACAATTGCGCTCACCTTGAAGTACTAAACGGTCGCGTTTTACAATGCTGTAATCACTTAATACGGCTTCTAGCTCGTCAGGTAATGGCGCAAGCCCTTGGCTGTCGGTGGTCATTGCTGGGGATGCAGAAATATCACAAGACTCACTACCGCACTGTAAGCCCAGATCGTCTATCAACACGCCAAGCACCACTTTAAGTTTTTTCTTGTGCTCTAGAATCGCGTTGTTAGCAACATTTAACACCTTTACCATTGAATCTATTGAGAATTCGGTAGCGGAATAACGCGGATCAAAATGCCCACCTTCTAGATAAAAGGCGGAGACAGTCGGGTAGTGTTCAGCGACATCCATACGGATCATCTCTAGGAGTTTTTGCTCTACTTCTCCAACCATTTTTTCTTTTAATTTCATTTCGTTAGTCTCTATCTGTAGTTGTGTTAAAGGTGTTTAATACCTTTGAGTAACGGCCTAATTAGTTTGTTTACCGACAAGCATGTGCCAAAGCGGTAACGCACGAAGTAATTAATTTCCATGCCCTACTAACAAAGTGAGGTTAATAAAAAGTCAACTTCACCTTAAGGATGAATCTGCCAAGTTAAATAACTGTAAAGATTGCCACGGTGGTAAGGTCAATGTTTGTTTGCGTAAAAATTGAGTTTTTTAGAAGTTTTTTTGTGAAACTTTCATTTCAATTGTTTTAATCGAGTCAGCGCTAATTGGTGAAAAAGAAAACCAAAATCATGCTAAATGACTTGTTTAATTAATAAACATCTTTTAGGCGGAATAAGAAGTAAGTAGGACTATGCGGATTTCTTCACCGAGTTGAGTCATTGCCGTTTGCACGGCATTTGCGTTAATCAAAATAAATGCGATTAGCTAAGCTAAAACATTGGGTTACATATCTATGTTGATTTAGTGAAGTGGTTTTTGTAGTTGCTGTAATGTCTCTGTAATCTGTTGTAACTCGGTGTAATAGATAAAATCACGACCCTTAAATATGCTTTTAAAGTAATAGCTTAAAGGAGCATATTAAAATGAATAAAGAACTAGATATTGCCATTGTGGGTGGCGGTGTATCGGGTGTATATAGTGCATGGCGCCTTCAACAAGAGCTTGGTGATACACATCGCATAGGCTTATTTGAATATAGCGATCGTATCGGTGGTCGCTTGTACAGTCGCACGCTTCCGGGGTTGCCCAACGTTGTGGCTGAGCTTGGTGGAATGCGCTTTATTCCTGAGGATCATGTGATGGTGAGTACGCTGGTGGATGAGCTAAAACTCCAAACCAAAGACTTCCCAATGGGCTCAAAGCTGCCGTTATACCCTTCAAATGCAGAAAGCTCCCCTGAAGCAGGTAGTGAAAACAACCTCTTTTACCTGCGCGGACAATATTTTAGATATCGTGATTTCGCCGAGTGTCCAGATAAAATCCCATACCAGCTTGAAGAAACAGAGCGAGGCTATGGACCGGAAGATCTTCAAGTTAAAGTCATGAACCTCATCTGCCCGGGGTTTGCTGACATGTCTCTTGCAGAGCAGATGAAAGTCAAAGTGTTTGGCAAGGAAATTTGGCGCTTTGGCTTTTGGAACTTGCTTGAGCATGTGTTGAGTAACGAAGCATACCTTTTTATGAAAGAAGCGGGGGGCTACGATGCTAATGTGGCGAATGCCAGTGCGGTTACTCAGTTGCCTGCCACTGAATATAGCGATGATACGGTATTTAAGACCCTCAAAGATGGTTTTCAGGCGTTACCGCTGAAGTTATGTGAAGAGTTTGCAGCGGCACCGGGCTGCCTTGACCGCTGTAAGCGCGTTAATATGTTGCATCGACTTGCAAAAATTGAGCTGCATGATTGTGGCGAGTATCGTTATCAACTCACTTTTCAACCAACACAAGTGAATAGCAGTGGGAAAGTGGTTGATAAAGATGCTCCAGCGTACAGCGTTAAAGTGAAGCGGCTTATTTTGGCTATGCCAAGGCGCTCGCTTGAGCTAATTGAATCGCCGTTCTTTGACGACCCTTGGTTGAAAGAAAACATTCCATCTGTGCTTATCCAAAAGGCGATTAAGATGTTTATGGCACACGAGCAACCTTGGTGGCGCAGTTTGGGCCTTGTTGCTGGTCGCTCTGTCACTGACTTACCAATCCGTCAAACTTATTACATGGGCACGGAATGCGATCAAAAAGAATGCCTTGAATACGAGACTAACGAAAAAGGCGAACAGGTATGTAAAGTAGAGCACACCTATGGTGAGCCCAATACCAACTCGCTGCTAATGGCTTCTTACAATGATATTGGCACTATTCCTTACTGGAAAGGTTTAGAAAAGGGCGAGCATTACCAAGGCTATATGCCAGCCTATGGTGCAGAAGGTTATACCGAAAATGAGATAGTACCTAAAAACCAGTATCAAATTACCACCGGGATGGTTGAAGCGGCACATCGCCAAATTCAAGCGTTACATAATCAAAAAGCGCTCCCAATGCCATATTCTGCTATCTACCAAGAATGGGGAGATGACCCTTATGGCGGTGGTTGGCATGAGTGGAAAGCCAATTATCGTCTCGATGAGATCATGTGCAGAATGCGCCACCCTGTTGCGAGTGAAGAAATCTATATTGTTGGCGAAGCGTACTCCTATGAACAAGGCTGGGTAGAAGGAGCATTAAATACGGCTGAATCGACATTGGCTGAGTTTTTTGCTTTACCAACACCTAACTGGTTATCTAAAGACAAAGCACAGTATGAGCAGTGGCTAGAGTCACATCATAACTACTTACCAGTAGATTGCCGTAAAGGTGGGTGCTCGTGTCAGCATTCAGCGCAACAGCCAAATGCCAATTCAGACACGCTAGACGAAGTCACTGAGTTCGCTTATCGAGGTATTAATCATGAGTACCGCTAATTTTACGGTTGCTGACCATTTACTGTGGCGGTTAAAGCAGTTGGGCCTTGATAAGGTGTTTCAAGTGCCTGGTGACTATGTGCAAGAATTTATGACTGCTCTTGATAACTTTCCTGGTATTGATGCAATAGGTGATGTAACCGAGCTAGGGGCAGGCTATGCGGCGGATGGATATGCAAGATACCGTGGAATTGGCGCGGTGTCGGTGCAATACGGCGTTGGCACGTTCAGTGTATTAAACGCGATCGCCGGCGCTTATGTCGAGCGTAATCCTGTTGTCGTTATATCGGCAAGCCCATCGGCTGAAAACCGTGTAGATATTGAAGAAACAGGCGTGTTATTTCATCACTCTACCGGTGACTATAGCGCTGATAAAAAGGTGTTTGAAAATGTCACTGTCGCCAGTGAAATTCTTTCGGATCCTGCTTCTGCTCCTAAGATTATTGATAATGCGTTACGCCTTGCCATGAGTGAAAAGCGGCCTATTTATCTAGAAGCATGGCAAAACGTGTGGGGCGCAGCTTGTGATAAACCAGATGGCCATTTAGTGATCCCAAAACCGGCTTCTAATCCTGCGATGATGGCAAGTTTACTCGATAAAGTAATCAACCGACTCAAAGAGGCTGAGAAGCCATTGGTATTATTAGGCATTGAGATCACGCGGCTGGGCATACAAAGGGAAGTCGAGAGCTTGCTCTGTACTCTCAATATTCCGTATACCACGACCACGCTAGCCAAATCAGTACTAAGTGAGGCGCAAGGGCTTGGGAAGGAGTTGTTTGTTGGCACCTATGCGGGTGAAGCATCATGGCCTGAAACGTTTGATTTTGTTAGTAAACGAGATTGCATTTTAGCGTTGGGCGCGATATTCACCGACGATTACCTGACCATGTTAAAAACGCAAGGTAACGAATTGATCCGCGTGAATATGGGCAAAGCAAGAATTGGTAACTGCGAGCGCTTTAGTGGTATCGATTTAGCACAGTTTATTGATGATTTAACGGTGTATATTGAGCATTACCCGATGCAGCATCGTGCGCTTTGCTCGTTGCCGGAAAACCCCTATTTGAAAAGTCCCGTACAAGATTGCGATACCATCAGCTACGAAAACTTCTTTTACACATACCAAAAGCAGCTAGCCCAATGCCAAAAGGTGCGTGACTTCAACCTTATTTTAGGTGAAAGCTCTTCGCTTTATATGGCGGCTCGTTTAACTGGTATTGATGAAAGTCGCTTTATTAGTGACGCTGCTTGGGGGTCGTTAGGTCATGAAACCGGTTGTTCACTCGGCACAGCCTTGGCTGACAATCGGCGTAGTGTCGTGGTTGCCGGCGACGGTGGGTTTATGATGATGTGTCAAACACTGTCTACCATTAGCCATAACAAACTCAATACTGCAGTGTTTGTAATGAGTAACCAAGTGTATGCAATTGAGCAGTCGTTCGTTGATATCTGTGCGTTTACTCCTGCGGGCGCATTTGCACCATTTGATGATCTGCATCGTTGGGACTATAAATCATTAGCGAATGCGTATTTTGTCGAATATTTGAATGTAGAGACCGTCGCGGATCTAAATGGGGTTTTTGCTGCGCTTCATGAAAACCCATGTAAGCCATATCTCATTAAAGTCAATATTGATAAAAAAGATCTCGCACCGGCGATACAAGATCTCGCCGAAGCCATTACGGGTAACAAAGTGGACGACTGTCCATGTGGAAATAGCACAGCGCAAGGAAACAACAATGCCTAAACAATCCAATAAACCAATCCCTGAATCTCAGTTAGAAGAAGCACAAAAGCGTATCGACCGCTATTGGCGCGCGACACAAGGATTTATACTCGCGTTAGAAAGCAAGCATGGCTTTTCTGCAAAGCAGTTGCTTACTTTATTGCCAACGGGGGGGACTTCGATGGAGCGCTTTAGAGAATATCAAGCTAAAGCGCTTATCTTTAACACACGGTTTCAGTTTTCGCCCTCGGTGATTGTGATGTGTAATAACACCGATGATGTAATGCGCGCCTATCAAGAGGCGATAGCGTTTAACTTACCCATTCGGGTGCGCTCTGGCGGCCATGATCACGAAGGGGAGTGTAGCGGCACAGATGTGGTGCTACTGGATTTAAGCGGTTTAAAAGACTTCTCCATTGAGAAAGAAGGCGATGACTATATCGCTCATATTGGTTCTGGATATCGCTTTTATCAATTAGTCCCAAAGCTTGCAGAATCTGGTTATAAAGATATTCCGCCGTTAACCATTCCGCACGGCACTTGCGCCACGGTTGGGTTAGCTGGGTATATTCAAGGCGGTGGTTGGGGCCCGTGGACGCGAGCAAAAGGGATGTGCTGTGAGTCACTCGTTGGTGCGACTGTTATTTTGCAAGATGGCTCGAGAGTTGAGGTATCTGAAACTGAAAACGAAGATATCTTATGGGCGCTACGCGGAGGCGGGGCGTTAAGTTATGGAATAGTGACGGAGTTTAGAGTTAAAGCTTTTGAGCTACCTGATGAAATCCACCGCTTTGAAATTAACTGGAATAATGAGGCGGTTGGCTCTACAGACTTAGCAACTTGGCAGCTGCTCAGCCAGTGGGAAGGTGCGATTAACGATACGGGAAAGGATACCGAGAACTTAGTTGGTACTAACCTAAAAATCAACGCCATACCAGATGTTAGCGAGTGTAAAAAATCATCTGGTTACGAAAAAGCGTTAGCGCACCCAAGCACTATGTACGGCTATTGGCAAGGCTCCGAAAAGGCGCTGGTTCAGTTTGCTAAGCAGTATTTTCCTGCTGCTAAAGTGCAGGTGACGGGCACGGACACCAAGCAGAATTATAGTGAAGCATTGATGTCTGACTGGTCACGAAACTCCTTGGCTAATCTCAAAAAACTGGGATTAAAAGGAACGTTAGCTGCAAGCCTTGATGGGGAACCATTTACACCAGATTTTGATGCCCCAGCGCCACACAAGATCACCTCAAAGCTAGTGCGTGAGTCTGGCCTTACTGAACAAGGCAAGTTGGCGCTATTGCGTTCACTCACATCGCCTTTACTGTTTGCACAAAATGCCCCACTTGGACTATTTAGTTACGTCACTTTAGGAGCCATTTCGGGTAAGTTTTATGCCAATGATACGTGTGATGATGCTAAGAAGCGTGTTGCCTTTCCTTATACTACTGCGCAGTACACCATTCAATACCAAACTTGGTGGAATACCGAGTTAAAATACGACGGCAGTTACGACAGCAAACGCCTTGGTCAAGCAAATCCAGTATACCGCTATGTAAACCGTGCACTTGATTGGATTGAAGTTAGCCGCGACACCACTATTGAAGGGGCATACGGCGCGTTTATCAGCTTTAAAGACGCATCCATCCCGACGAAGACCTACTTCCAAGAGAATTATGAAAAACTCATTGAAATCAAAGAGGAGCATTCGGGTTTCACAGTTAAATTAGACTGTGGTAAAAAGGTTTACGTTAACTTTAATCGCCTAAGAACCCGTAAGACAATTATTTAACAGTGTTAAATGTGAAGAGCAAAAAGCCAGTATCGGCTTTTTGCTTGGTTTCACCTTGAGGTAGGAGCTGTTTGACACAGCGATCTTGTTGTTTTTATGTCGGGCTTTGGGCTTAGGTTAGAGGGATAAATTCTTCAACGAGTATTTGTCGAAGCACATAAACCCTCGGTGGACAAACCGCCTCCTACACGCGTATTTACGCTACGCAGTAGGAGCTGTTTCACACAGCGATCTTGTTGCTTTTATCATGTATTTCACGCAATAGAGATAGAAAGTATTTTAAATATCTAACACCACCACTTCCATTTGGTCTTGCGTATCATAAGGCTGGATCTGCATTTTTATTTGGCTCTCAGAAAGCAACTCCAGCTGACCTTCTGCGGCTTTGTATTTGCTGTGAACGACCTTTACTGCATGAATACCAAATCCGATTTCTCGCTCTAAGCGTAAAACTAAACCATATGAGGTGGTGGCTCCGCGGTCGGTTCGGTAAAGCACATAGTTATCGTCATTGACATTCAGTCGATTAAGTTCGGCAAAGGAGTTGTCAACGCCGCTTTGTTTGATCTCGGAATAATCACCAGCGGCAAAGATGAATACGATGAAACTCGGCACTGCTGCTGCCAAAGCGACTAAGAAGCCAGACACTTTGAGTAACTTGGTGCGTCGACATAACGACCACAACAACACTGAAGCGGGTAAGATGATGGCCAGTATCATAACGAAAAGGTAATTATGCTGAGGAGCTGCAAATCTTAACTCCCAAGGCAAATTACTCATATTAAGGATGACTAGTAATACAACAATTACCAACGCAATACTTGAAAATCGTTTCATAAATTAAATCTAAACTATAACAAAATCAGTAATACCAAAAATAAGCCTCGGGTTATTTAAACAAACTGAATTTCCCAGTAAATTCTTTAAGCTCTGTGCTATCGCCAAACATGCAAATGCCAAAGTACTCTAAATCTTGTTCTGGTGTTTCAGCGGTGGCGCTTACTTGCTGTTCGGATGTGCCAACAATCATGGTATCTGTAAAATCGGTAAAGGGGATGTTACGAGCCACAAGCTCTGCTCGCACTTTTCTGATTTTATTACTATTATCCGCTTTAAGCACAATAAAAGGGTAGTGCGAAATCGAAGGGTGAATGCCGCCATCTTTGTCTTGATACGGTAAAAAGCAAAGCTCATCGGTATTACCAATTTGGTCAATGAGGCCAGCGGTCAGATGGCCAAGCGCATTAAAAAGCCGACCAAGTTCAACTTTTTTATTGAGCACAGCAACAAATCGCTTTGAGTTTTCGTCCGGTAAAACGGAAAAATCAGTCATAGACTTCCTTGAGTTAAAAAAGAGGCACTTAACCATATCATAATAAAGCTATCACGGCGCTTCGGTGTCGATAATTGATTGTAATTCCTTAAAACTTCCTAAGGAGATACAGTAAACTTTGTAAGGCCAATCAGTTGTCCTGAATTGGTGACAACGTGCACCTCCCACTTACCTGTTGAGTCGGCCGGAAAGTTGGTTTTATGGCTCCAAGCTCGATAGCCTTCTTCGCGTCCACCGCTAATATTTAACGGAATTCGGTCAACCATTTGTTTGTTGTGTACCCACACGTGAAATATCTTTTCGTTTAGTCCCCGAGGTGCTTTTACCGCGCTCCAACTGTATAAGCCTTGTTCGTGAAGCGAATGGGTATCGAGGTGTTGGATACTGTTCATCGGTTTTCGCTGCTGCCTATCAACTTCATAAGCCAATGCTATGTCGGTGAGTCTTAAGGCCGCAGGGGGAACCCAGCTACGTAGCTGCCACAAGCCAGTGCTAAGCGCACTTAGTAGCAGAGCCAATAAGGGAAAACGCCACCATCTTGCGTGTGGCATGACATTGCCAAGACTCGGTAGGGTAAGAATAATGGCGGTGACTAGCGCTATTTGTATACTTTGGTCGGTTGTCAGGTGAAGCAAAATAGGTAGCGTAACTGAAATCACAACAAACAAAGCAAAATTATGGAATACCATAAACAGCACATTGTGCCGAGCCAGCTTTTTGTAATATATCGGGTCCACAACGGAGATAAACGCGCAGAGTGCAATTAAGCAGGTAAACGCAGCCTGTGGATGATTCCATGTTGTGGCAGCCAAGAAAAAAGGCAGTGCGAAGAATAGACTTTCCTGTTGCACCATTTGTAGGGCAAAGCGCATAAAGTTGGGTGACAACACAATACCAAAACGTTGCTCTACTTGGTCGCGAAGCCAGTTATCAATAATAAGCCACAGCCAACTAGTGAGTAATAGTAGAGCGATGACCTGTGAAAACGACTCTTTCCGTTCAACCAAAATAAAGCTTGCTATACCGCTACAAAAAGCTAGCACTGCCATCAGGCCCGGCCACTTTTGCATCATCAAAATAAATTTTGTTATTAGGTTTTTGAAATAACGCATTGAAATAGAAATTGCTTGCTGGTCTTTAAGATTCAAGCACTTCAACCATGAATGCAGTATGAGTTTAGTAGTTAACGCACATAACTAGCTAACATTGGTTTGGATGGCGTTAAATGTGCTTTGATTATTGCGCGAGTGTCACTCGATTGATTTTGGCTTAACTTAAAAGCGCCATGCATCGAATTGATTTTAATCCTGAAAAAGTTAATGGCGTTAAACAGCGATTGGCGTTGATTGGCAGGCACGCTATCAAGATGCCAATCACTATTTGAAAACTGCTCAAAATGCGTTATTTGCGCTTGTATTGACGCGTATTTTTCATCATCAGTAGCAATAAGCGCGAGTTCACCTTCAACTATCACATTTGCGTACAACCACGTGGGGAGCTTAATGTCAGGGATAACCGCAGGTGAAAGGTAATAATCTTCACAGTGGAAAACTGCTTGAATAATACCGTCCGCGTGGAAAATTGGGTTGTCTTTTGTAGCGTGTCCGAGAAAATAAGCATGATCATCACTTAATGTTAGCGGTACAAAAACGGTGTTTATCTTGCCTTCCTGTATCACCGTCAGCGTGGCCAGCGGGTGTTTTGTGATCACAGATCTGAGTATGTTTGGATTGCTTTCAACGTAGTAGTTTCTAGGGTAGCTCATAACTTTTCCTCCAACCTCGCTTTCACTTCAGGCCACATCTCGTCGGTGATGGCGAATCGTGCTGTATTACGGTAACTTCCGTCGGGCAGGCGCCTATCTTTTAACGACAATCCTTCAAAATGGGCACCGAGACGTGCGATGGCATTACGAGACTTATGGTTAGATTCATGCGTTTGAAATTGCACACGTACTAGTCCAATCGCCTCAAAGGCATATTTGAGCAACAGGTATTTGGCGTGGGTATTAACATGCGTGCGTTGAAATTCAGTACCAATAAAAGTATGGCCGATCTCGGCACTTAGGTTGAGTTTATCAAGTCTAAACAAGCGGCTATTACCAGCCAGTTTACCTGAGTCTTTATCGATGATTGCAACAACAAGTTGTTCGCTTTCGTCAAACTGCGCTGAACCGTAAAACCATTGCTCTATGGTTTTTTGATCGCGACAATAATTGTTAAATACCCATTTCCAGATCTCGGCTTTTTTGCCTCGAGCCAATAACTCAGGTAAATGCGCTGCTTCAAGTGGGGTGAGCTTAACGCGATTGGATTCTAGCGTTTGTTTTGAAAGCATCAATATTCCATTCATTCTGTGTTTTTAATGCTTGCATATTGCGCTGATTTTGGTTGATATAAAACAACCAGACTTAATAATTTAATTAGACCAGTTTTGATTTCTATTAGCCCAAAAACACAGTCTCAAGATGTTAAACATAAACGCTTAGCAGATGTTTTACGCTGCGCCATTACCGAAGGTAAACTCACCCCCGGTGATAAACTTCCTTCCGCCCGAAAGCTGGCTGAGTTACATGGTATGAATCGGCACACGGTGATGAATGCCCTACAAAACTTGGTAGCTGAAGGCTGGCTGGTGGTTAAAGAGCGCAGCGGCTATCGAGTCAATACTGAACTGCCTATTTTCAGTAGCCAACAGATAACTTCAGAGGTGCCTTCTACACCACAAATCGTACCGCAATTTGCTAAAAGACTGACTCCAGTAAGCAGCACTAAGCGTACGGCCTACCGCTATAGTTTTGCAGGGGGCTTACCAGATCTTCATGCCTTTCCCTATGATGAGTTTAAGCGGTTTTTGGTAAAGGCGTGTCGCAAAACCAATGTCAGTCACTTTCACTATTCAGACATTGCGGGGTGCGAGTTACTGAAATCCCAAATTCAGGCGTATTTGCGCCGAGCAAGGGGACTAGTATGTGATGACTTGCTGATTTGTAATGGCTCCCAAGAAGCACTCTCTTTGGTGGCAAATGCATTTATTAATCCAGGTGATGGTGTTGCCATCGAGATGCTTGGTTATCCACCTGCTCGGCACGCCTTTACCAATGCGGGCGCTGAAGTTTTTGCATTAGCGCAAGACGCAGAAGGTATTAAAGTGGAGGCCTTGGCGCGCTGCCTTGAACAAAACAAGGTGAAGCTGCTGTATTTAACACCGCTGCATCAATACCCTACGACGGTCACGTTATCCGTACCGAGGCGAATGGCGATTTATCAGCTGTGCCAGCAGTATGGCGTGTTTATTATTGAAGACGATTACGACCATGAGTTTCATTATCTCTGCCCACCGTTACAGCCGATGGCGGCAAGCGATCCAAGTGGTATTGTGATTTATATCTCTACCTTCTCAAAAATCATGTTTGCCGGTGCTCGTGTGGGCTATATGAGTGCGCGGACAGATGTGCTTGCACAATTGGTGGCACGTAAGCAGCTACTTAATCACAAAAATGATGCGCTTACCCAGTTGGCTGTGGCTTACTGGATGGAAGAGGGCGGGTTTGAGCGCCATTTACGCCGCATGACCAAATTCTATCAAGTACGCCATCATGCGATGGCGCAGCACCTAAGCGAGCTTAAAGCTAAGTTAGATATCGACTTTGAAATTCCACAAGGCGGTATGGCGTATTGGGTAAACAGCAAACGCGACGTCTCGAAATTATCTGAAAAAGCGCTTGAAAAAGGGATTTACGTACAATGTGAGCCTGAATTTACTCTCGATAAGGCTAGTAGTTTAAGTCATATTCGCTTAGGCTTTGCGGCGCAAGAAGTCGAGCAACAGCAAGCTGGGCTGAGTGAGTTATTTGCTTTGGTCGCAGAGCTGGAGAAAAATCATGAATAAGCAACAAGCACTGGCCGAGTTTGTTACATTCGGCCCACACAAAGCGCAGGCGTTAGATATACTATTGAGCGATAACAGCGCAGTATCGCTCGCTATCAGCAAGGCGATGTTAAGTGTGGTATTAGCAAAATATCTCAGCGGTGAAATTGACGAAGATGACCTCGAAAATTGGGCTGGGTTTGTTGAACTGCGTGACGAGATTGATTGCACCTCAATAGAGGATTACCTCTACGCGTTGAATAATCCAGAGCTGATGGGTGGAATTAACCTCGACTCCATCGGTAATATGTTGAAACTCATTAAAGGTTAAACGCAAAAGGAAATACCATGAAACTAATTGCGGCTGTATTGTTTTTATTAAATTGTCAAATCGCGTTGGCGGGAGGAGATGTGTGTGAAAACCCTATCTCAACCATAGACATCAACGAGTGTGCAATGAGCGAGCTTAACGCGCGAACCGAAGCACTTGAACGTTACTACCAAAAAAGCCTTGAACATAATGCTTTTGATGAGCAACTGGTGGAAGCGATAAAAGCCTCGCAGTTGGCGTGGAAAATCTACCTCGATGCACACTGCGGCGCGGTATATACCCAATGGCGAGAAGGCACTATTCGCGGTGTGATGGCGCTCGAGTGTCGTAAGGAATTAGTTAAAACCAGAACCCATACACTTTGGGCTAACTTTTTGACTTATATGGATAGCACTCCACCAGTATTACCAGAACCTGAGTAAACGCGTGGCTTTGGCGATCACTTTTGGGGATATTATTCCAGCAGTGGTTGTGCCTTAACTTAGTCGGGAGCAACCTCTGATGGTGTCTTATTCCTCAATAGCATCACGCCAAATCCTATAAACCATAGGATTTGTCCAAGACCAAATATAGCCGTAGTAACCTCAAAAAATGGGTTTGTGGCAAGGTAAGATAAACCTGAAAATAAAGTTAAAATCCCAGCTAGACTCACAAGCAAACCCCAATAATGTAGCAGTGGACTAAATATTTTATGCTTGAGACCGACGCAACTGATTGTAAGCACCCAAATCGCGCCAACCAATTCAATGCCACCGCCAAGTGCATCTACCACTATCGAAATGGTGCGATTGACTGTTAATGCAAGCGAAGGATCCATCTCATAAAATTTTGCAATCGCTTCAATGCTGGTTAAAAAAATCATAGTACTGGTAAGGACAATCGCCGCCCAAATATAGCCAACAACGCTTGCAAACTTCATACAGTCAGGTGACATGGTGTTAAAGCGTTGATGAATTGCCTGCACCAACACAATCAAAGCAAAACTGAAAATAATCCCAATCACGATATAACCAAGAAAAAAGGTATCGCGATTTTGCACAAAGAAATCTAGATAAAGCGCTGGCGTATTGTGCTCACTTGAGTCCAAAACCCCAAAAAATAATACAAAGCCAAATAAATAAGTCGCAGCTTCTGTGAGTGCGGCGACGCCTCCCCATTTTTGTAATGACATAGCGATTCCAGTAAATTTGATTATTATTGTTGTCCTCAGTTTAGCAACATATTAAGCATCAGCTCCAGAATTGGGCGTGTTTATTTGTAACAATAGTTTATTGAGCTGGGAAGGGGGGCTCGGGAGAGGAGAAGAGCACCGATAGGTGCCCTCTAAGCCATATTAAAGATGAACAATGCTATCTGCATTGCCATCTGGATCGTTCGATGCTTTCCCATCAGTACCTGGGTTACCATTTCGCATCATGATCACAGCACATGCGGCAGGCGAAGCCATTGATGTGCCTGACATCGTCGTTGTTCCGCCGCCATTTTTCAGTGATAGAATGCCAACACCAGGAGCTGCATAGTCTACAGGTGGGTTGCCATAGTTTGAAAAGCTTGCAAAACGGTCATTTGAATCGGTCGCAGAAATAGTGAATACGCGGTTGTGTGACGCACTAGCTGGAGACACATTTGCAGCGTGCTGGCTTTCGTTACCAGCGGCTACCACAAAGAAAGCACCAGATTGTTGCGCTGCGCTTTCAACGGCATCATTTAGCTCTTGGTTGAAGCCGCCACCCAAGCTCATATTTGCGCAGTCGCCAGGACTTGCATTGACCGCAACGTGATCGACACCAGCTAAAACACCTGACCAGCTGCCTGAGCCGCGAGCATCTAACACTTTTACTGGAACGACAGTGGTGCCAGCTGCAACACCCACTACATCAATACCGTTATCGAGCGCGCCAATCGTACCCGCAACGTGTGTGCCGTGGCCGTTGCCGTCGTCCATGCCTGCATTTCTACCGCTAGAAAATGCAGAGAAACCGCGGCTTGCGTCAACGTTCAAATCTTGATGATCTAAGTCGATACCAGTATCAATAACCCAAGCGGTATAACCGTTGCCATTCACAGGACCACCAACACGCGTTACACTCCAAGGTGTTGTTTGTGGGTTACCACCACCACCTGGTTTTCCCTTTGCCTTTGCTGGGCTTGCATACACTTTACCATCGGGAGTAAAGCGCATCACATCGCTATTTCCTGCAAACGCAGATTTAGCTTTGTCACAGCTCATGTTCACGGCCATGCCTTTAATGGTGTTTTTATAGACATGTTTCGCTTGTGCATTCGCTTTTGCGACCATGCCACGCGCTTTACCTTCAACATCAAACTTTGAAACATCATCTTTAAAACGCACGATGCAGGTATTCGCAATTTCCGCATCCACGGCTGCGCCTTGATACGTTGCATCTTGTGCAAAAACTGTAGTAGCACCAAACGTCGACATGATAGACAAAGTAAGTAGTGTTCTTTTCATCTTATTGTTCCTATTTATAATTATTTTAAAATTAACCTTTGAAACAGACTGGTAACAAAGTTAGCTGTATATTAATAATTGTCAAAGGTGGAACGAAAAAAATATCTACTTTTTCCTATTTAGGTGCATAAATGAATAGTATTTTGATTTTAACTTATCCAATCAAGTTGAGTTTATGCGCTGTATTGGAGTGTTGTATTGTCACCTTCCCATAAAATGAGACATCCATAATTGGAGTTTTCTGCAATCATTAAAGCGGAGACTAATTTATAAAAAAATCACGTTTACCGAATCAAAGATCATTGCTGTGCTAAAAGAAGCTGACTCAGTTATGAAAGTGAGGGCGTATGTCGTAAACACGGCATTAGCAATGGTACGTTTTACAACTGGAAGTAGAAGTATGGTGTTACGGAGGCTTCTGATGTTAAAAAGCTTGTAGAAGAAAACCTTAAGCTCAAAAAATGTATGCTGAAGCCAGCTTAGAAAATAGTGCGATTAAAGGGCTCTTTGCAAGAAAGCTTGGTTCCAGCAGACAAGCGCAGTCGCGCAAGCACCTTAGCCTGCTCTGTCTGAATCGAAGGTGGAAAACTCCTAATTGTCAGGTACACACTTAGAAAGCTTATTTTTAAGCCAATGCTGAAAGTGCTCCTCTTTCGTTCCTAATTCGCTTGATTGCCGCAGTAATACGTAATTATGCCCCGATAAAATAAAGCCGAAAGGTGCAACCAGCCTTCCATTAGTCAAATCATCTGCAACTAGAGGGTATGAGCCAATTGCAGCTCCAAGTCCATCTGCGGCTGCCTGTAGACAGAAGTAAAAATGATCAAATGATTGATTAGACTTGTTTAGATGAATTCCATTGTTTGATTTCATCAACCAATTGTTCCATGCGCTTGGGCGTGTCTTACTGTGAAGCAGGGTTATATTCGAATAATCATGTTGAACCTTATTCCAGTACTCTTTAGAACAAACAGGACCGACCCATTCTTCAACTAACTTTTGTACTACATAATCTGAGGGTATATCAAAGTCATCTCGACGAATTGCCATCGACAAGCCAGCTTCTCCTAGCGTGATAGGGCCCCCAGCAGTAGATAACCTTATATCAGTGCCAGATAGGTTGTAATAGTCCGAAAGTCTGGGCATAAGCCAGCGCATGGTTAATGTAGGCTCGCATGATATTTCAAGATAATTATTTTTGGTACTTCTTAACTTAATAATACCTTGATCTAATGCATCAAAAGCCACATTGGTATATTGCTTAAGTAACTCTCCATCTGGGGTAAGCACCATTCCCCGGCCTTTTTTGTAAAACAGTGGCAGAGAAAGGTAAGTTTCTAATAGTTTAATCTGCTTACTCACTGCTCCATGAGTTATGTGAAGCTTATCTGCCGTCACACTATAGCTGGAAGACTCTGCGGCGATATGAAAAACATGAAAGGCTTTAAGGTGTCTCATCTGTGATTTTTTCTCACATAATTTATGCGTTTTTTTCGATTATATCTGGCTAAAAAAATACTTACAATAATCCTAAATCGACAATATTAGAGAATGAATGTGGAGATAACAAGCTATATAGTTTTGGGATTGTTAATCGTTGTAAGTCCCGGCGCTGACTTTGTTTTGGTGTTAAAAAACAGTATTAACAATGGAAGGAAAGCTGGGTTATTGACCGGACTTGGTATCGGGATAGGTGTCTGTATTCATATTACTTACTCAATATTGGGAATTGGTCACTTATTATCACAGAACATAATATTGTTTAGCATGATTAAATACGCGGGTTCAGCCTACTTGATTTACTTAGGGATTACAGGCATCTTTTGTTCAAAACTTAAATTTGATTGCAAGACTGTATCGATATCGCTGCAGAATGACAACGCACGCAAATATTTTACACAGGGTTTTCTTTGTAATATGCTGAATCCAAAGACAATGCTGTTTTTTCTAAGTATATTTAGTCAGCTTATCTCCCCGCACAATGATAATAGTTCATACTTTGCGTTGATTTATGGGCTATACATTTCTGTATTACATATCTTGTGGTTCTGTTTGATCTCATTTCTTGTCACTTCTGAAAAAGTATTATCTGTTTTTCAAAAAGTTGGAAACAGAGTTAATCAAACCTGCGGTGTCGGACTTGTAGCCTTTGGGGCAACTCTAGCGTTCACGAACTCAACAAGCTCGTAAAGCAAAGCTTCCATGCCACGCTGAACAAAGAAACGAAAAAAAGTTGGTGAGCTTTCAAACACCACTCCATAGCTATCAGTCATAAGGAAATGTACTGTGATTTCTATACTACGACCTGCTATTGAGTAATTACGTTAAATTAAAATGGGCCAGAAATGGTTGGCTGAACGGCCGCTTTGTAGAATGAAGGTAACGTTGATAGTGTGATTACGTCAAAATCGCTTGGTACTTATACCGTCAGTATCCCTTGATAATCACACCACTACAGCTAAATAGAATAGACTCAATCGGCTACTTGGTTGAGTCTATTCTTCCCTTAAGATGTTTTCCAGTTAGCGCGAGCGTAATGTTCTGCGTCTAATTGCAACCATGACGCTACTCAGTAGAATAAACAAGTAGCCGAACGCACCACCTGAACCGCCTTTATCTTCCTTATCGGTCGTCGTTGGCGTTGAGTTCGCTTTGTACTGTGCTTTTACAACCAGCTCACTGGTGACTTGGTCAAAAGCTAGATCCCAACCGGTAAATGTATAACCATCTCGTTTTGGCTCAGTGGGCGGCGTTGCTGCTTGTCCATGAGCAACTTCTGCTGCTTTGATGACGGTGTCATTCCAATCCACAAACTTCACTTGATACTTGTTAATCTCAAATTGTGCCGTAATGGTAAGATCTTGATTGACATCATTAAAGTCTGTATTCCAGCCAGTAAATGTATAACCTTCTCGGGGCGGAACTTGAGGAGCCGTTGCTGCACTATTTTCTTCAATAGTTTGAGTAGAAAGCACGCTTCCATCCCAGTTCTTAAACACGACACTAAATTGCTGTGGTTCATAGCCTGTTACCTGAAATGCGACTTTGTTGTTTGTGTAGTCTAATTCAGGGACTTCTGATGAAAAGCGAATCGTTGGTGCAAACACGCCAGCTTCGCTTGGTGTTACAGTAAACGAAACTTGGACTGACTTAATATCAGGACCATTACTAAAGCGGCATGAACGACGATTATTTAGATCTTCACAGCTGACCATATATTCTTGATCTATAGAGTGAAAATCAAACTGTACTGCGGCTTCTGAGTCTAGATAGAGATCAAATAGGCGTGGTAAACTGGACAATGTGTTTTCAGTTATTTCTAGCGTAACTTGGTTGCTTACTCCGGTTTTTACCTGTGTTGCTCCCGTTATATCCTTCACTGAGATTTTACTGATCTGTTCTTCATCAACAAAGATGTAAGGTGTAGCGCCTAACGTTGTTAATTCTCGGGCTTTCACTCCTTGGCTATATATGCCAGCAGAATCTATTTGAATGTTGGCATCTAACTGCCAAACACCTTGACCTTTTTGCAAGTCATCATTGCTGAAATTTAGGCTTGTAGTGCCAACAAATGCATTCTGATCGCTGCCTTGTTGCCACTGTTCTATGGTGAAGAGTTTATCTTTCGCTTCGGAGCCTTCCGGTGCCCTGAGAGAATAGTAGCCTTTGGCGATGCCAGATATATCTGACGCCGTGACGGTTAAAGTAACGTTTTGCTCACCATTCGTTGAGTTTAGCTGGTTTGATGAGAAAGCAATATGGTCGATACTTGGTGGCACAATATCTAGTTCGGTTTGATTTTTAACCGTAATAACGGAAGGTAGACCGAGCTGATTAAAGTGGCCTCGATTGTAAGCGCCCATATTTCCATTGCTATCAGTGAGCATCGCAGAGGCAACAAACCATTCACCTGGTAGATCTTTATCAGTAAAGGTAAAAGAGTAATTCGAACGATAAACTCCTTCGACATCCGTTTCTTGCCAATCAGATGACTCAGCCTGTTTTATCGCAAGTGATTTATACTGGCTAGGTGGCGAAACCCTAATTACACCTTTAGACATTGTTGATTGGTCATAAGCTTCTACGGCTATATTAACCGTTTTATCGCCTGTATTTACATCAACTTCAGTGTCTGAAATCGTAATAGATTTTATTTCAGGGTTAACGCCCTCAGAGACTTTATCATTCGCGACGATGATATGTGGGTTAAAGCCCGCAGCTTCAATTTCACTCTCGCGTAGCCAAAATCGGACAGCGTTGTTTACGTCAAGTATATGACCTAGGGTTAAAAACCATTTACCATTAACGTCGGCATCGGTAAAAGTGAAACTGACCTTACTTTCGTAAACCCCCGGCTCGTCTGTTTTCTGCCAATTCGCGGCGGCAGCTGATTTATTGTCACCCCAACTAAATCCTGTCGGAGGCGATAAATAAACGCGTGTGCCTTTTACACCGCTTTCATCATAAAATCTTAATGTAATATCAACGGTTTTGTCACCGTCGTTGACGTTAACTGAGTTGGAGGTCAAGTGGATTGATCTTAACTCTGGTGGGTTTCGTTCGGTTTCAGTTGTAGTTTTTTGTTCTTGGAAGCAGTGGGTATTGAGTACATCCAACATAGACTCGGCGGGCAATAAATTGTCACTTTTGCCATTTTCAGCATTTGCCATTAGTAATTCAGTTTTTGTATCACAATCTATTTTTGGGTTAGTGATGGTATCTAAACTAAGCGGTTGGCTTGCTTGTGCATTCATTGCTGCTAGCCCAGAGACTAGCGTTGCCAGTGTGGTTTTCTTAAAGAGATTAAAACTCATTGTTAGTCCTTTAAAGTTATTGCGTATAGCACTATTTAGCGAAATACTCGGTTAGTACTGATTAGTACTACAAAATTGAGTAAACACCCTAAATTACCATATGGCTCTAAATCTTTAGAGGAATTTTTGTACTTAAATTGTGAACAAATGTGAAAGCCACTCTTCTCTACTCCATTGAGTTAAGGTGATTTTTAAGATGTTCGATAAAAAGTTGGGTTTTATAGGGGGTGTAGTTTGTCTTGGGGTAATACGCCCATAATTGTTTTGTTTCGGATTTTACTTCAGGTAATACAGGTATGAGTAAACCTTGGTCGAGCTCTCTTTTCACGTAGCTAGGCGCAATAAATACCAGTCCCAAACCTTGTACTGCTGCTGTCAGCATAGCGTCGAGTTGATCAGAGACGAAGTTATAGTTGTCAAATTGGAAGACGTCGCCATTTTCTAAAATAATCCCGCCTAGTTTATGATAATAACTGCTTAACAACATTTTATGCTGGCGCAGATCATCAAGGGACTTGATAGGCTCATGTTGTTTGAGATAGTGAGGAGCACCAAAGATCTGCATTTGATAATCAATGAGTCTGCTGCCTTTATGAGAGGCTGAGTCAAAAGCTTCATAGTAGCGTGTGATCACTAAATCGTGAGTAAGATCTGGGTGTGCGCCAGGGGCGATGACATTAAGATGAATTTTTAATTTAGGATATTTGGCTAAAAACGAGGCGATATTTGGCATTAAAATGGTACTGCCTACCGCGAGTGTTGAAGCGATTTTTAAGCTACCAGATGGCGCTTGATTCAGTGCTTGCCCGTGATCAGTTAAACATTCAAACTGCGCAAGCCATAGAGAAGCCTTCGGTAAGAAATGTTCACCAGCCTCAGTGAGATTGACTTGGCGAGTAGTGCGAATAAATAGCGTTAAGCCAAGTTGTTGTTCTAGCCAGTCAATTCGCTTGCTCACTGCAGACGCTGAAACCCCCTCTTCATCTGCGGCACGAGTAAAACTGCCAAACTCTACAACTTTGCTAAAACTACGCACTCCGGTTAACCAATCCATTAATTGTTTCCTGATGGGAATAAGTGTTTTTATTATTACCTTGTTTTTTGGATATTAAAAGCTCAGTAAAATTACCCTTTATTAAGTTAAGAGGGGCTGACGTGTTTCAAGTTGTGTTTTTAGCTGTTTTGCTGATGTCTTGCTCTCAGCTCGCAAGCCAAATCTACATCCCTGTTTTACCTAATATCACTGATTCCTTACAGCTTACGCCTAGTCAAGGACAAGCAGCAGTAATTAGCTATTTCACTACACTAGGAGCTGCGCAACTGCTGGTTGGGCCGCTACGAGATAAGTTTGGTGATAGACCTTTATTTTTTAGTGGGCTGGGTATTTTGCTGTTAGGGACGGTTTTTTGTTCTATTGCATCTAGCGCCGAGGTATTTTTTATCGGTCGAGTGTTGCAAGGCATTGGTGCTGCGTCGCCGGTGTTAATTGGTAGAACGCTTCTTGCTGCTAGATTATCAGGTAGTGAACTTAAAAGCGCGATGGCGACGCTATCAATGTCGGTGAGTGTTACTGCTATTTGTAGTCCATTTTTAGCTGGTGTTTTATCTGGCTGGGTAGGGTGGCAGGGGATGTCATGGTTTGCGTTCGCTTACTATATTCTGATACTGGTTTATGGCTATAAAACTATGCAGCAGAGCAGTAAAATTACTATGTCGCTGAGGCCAAAAGCGCTCTTTAATGAATATCAAAGTCTATTGTTAAATCGCTCGTTTATTTCCCTTGCGTCGCTCAAGTGGTTGCCTACTTTTTTGTATCTCACCATTCAACTGTATCTGCCGTTTTTATTGGCACGGCAGTTTGGCTTGGAAGCCAACGCAATAGGTCAGGCGATGATGATCCCCATGTTTGGCTTACTCATAGGGTCAATATTAACTAAGGTATTGCAGCGCAAGCGCACTTATTTGGATATCGTGATTTGGACTTGGCCGGCGCTCGTTGTCAGCGTGTTATTGCTGCTATTTGCAAGTGGTAGTGCGCTTGCTGTTTTGCTTGCTTATGCTGCGATTATGTTTGTATTTGGCGCTTATTTTCCAAGTTACATGCACCTTATTGGCGTGTTACATCCAGAGAAAGCAGGAACAGCAAATGCGCTAGTCGGCGCGGTTGAGCTGTTATTTTTTTCTTGCGTGGCATGGTTGGTCAACAGATGGCTACTGAGTGGCGTTGAGTCACTCGCGGCACTCGTTTTTGGTTGTGCACTGTTACTGTTTATAACTTGGCGGCATTTACGCACTGTCCTTATGCCGATTTGTAAAGAGTAATAGAATGCAGGGTTTCTGCTACATAGCGTTTATCTATGAAACTGATGGCTATGTATGTGATCTTAGGGTAGGGAAAAATAACAATGCAGCTTGAAACAGAACGTTTATCCATAAGGCGAATGACAATGGACGACTTAGATGCGGTTTACAGCCATCGGAAAAACCCAAATACGTCAAAATATATCGGTGCGCCTGCCACGTTCGAATCGGCAAGAGAGAGACTAATTCAAGCTTGCCAACCATGGAAAGGTGACGTCGATGAGCGCTTGATCTTGGCTATAGTGAACAAACAAAAAGGAAAACTGATTGGCGAGCTAGTTTTTAAATATGTCGACGAAGAGAAAAAGGTTGGTGAAATTGGATTTCGATTAGCGGAGGATGAAATTGGTTGCGGCTACGGCTATGAGGCTGCTGCGGCGTTGATAGAGGCGGCTTTTCAACAGTGCTCTGTCGATACCATTCAGGCCATATGCGCTGTAGGCAATCAACAATCGCAGCGGTTGATGCTGAAGCTAGGGATGAAACGCAAAAACCGTCTAAATGCCTTTTTGGATATAGGCGGTGAAAAGCATGATGTCTATATCTATCAATTAAATAGTCAGAGTTGCTAGATAAGAAAATGATTAAAAGTGATTTTAAAACAATGAGTTGTCTCTCTCCTTATCTAAACTTCCAGTTAAATAGAAATTAACTTGAGTTTATGAAGCTTGACCTATAAAAGGGAACTAATTACAGTGCTTGATTTTAAAGGACTAAACGTGACATGAAAAGAATAACCTTCCTGGCGTTGCTGTTACTCTCCGGATGTCAAACTAGTAACACTTCTGTACCGTTAACAGCTGAAGAGCTAAAACATATTCGCTATGTAGATATGCGACATTTACCCATCAAAACTCAAGCGGATGGTTATTGGGTTCAAAAACGCCGGATAGAACCTATGTATCCAATAGAGGCGGCCAAAGATGGGATATCGGGATGTGTTTCTTTGACGTTAGGTATAACCCCAGATGGGAGAGTGGGAAGCTATAAAATCACCAGCAGTTATCCCGAGGGCGTTTTTGATATCAGCGCACTTCAGGCTATAAGAAAGTGGCGTTGGAACCCCGATGATAATAACCCTGCGCGTCAGGCTATATTAATCGATGCGAAGCTTGATTATTTTGTAATTCAAGGGCAAAAAAATTTGGATGAAGCAAAGCGAAACTGTGAATTTACCTCCATTCCGGGGCGTTAAGTGTAGCGTTTTACTGCATAGCGCGCGAACGTATCCGCGCTTTTATGATTTGAGGCAATTAAAATGGAATTTGAACTTTTAGCACAGCACAAAGCGCTGATACCAATTATTGCTAAGTGGTACTTTGACGAGTGGGGGAGCATTGTTGAAGAGGCTTCTGTAGAGCGTTTTGAGCAAAAGCTTTTAGACTACCTTAACGAGTCAGCCATTCCTTGTGTAATCGTTGCACTTGATGGCGACACAATCGCAGGAGTCGTGCAGCTTAAATTTCATGAAATGAGCATCTACACAGATAAAGAGCACTGGATTGGTGGTGTCTATGTGGACAAGCCCTATCGTGGAAAGCAGTTGGCGTCACGCTTAGTGACAGAAGCGGAGCGGTTAGCCATTAAATTCGGTGTCAAAACGTTATATTTACAAACAGAGCATCCTGAGGGCGGGTTATATCGAAAACTCGGCTGGCAACCGCTCGAAAACGTCAATTACCGAGGCGTTGATGTAGTGGTGATGAGCAAAGCTTTGCTTTAGCTGTATACAGTTCCAAACCAAACTTAGAGCAATTACAGGACCTTCCTTTCAATGGCAGACCAAGCTATTTCACTTTCTAAATATAATCAAGATTGGCCACGGATGTTCCAAGATGAAGAGCTAAGGTTAGCGCCTTTGCTATGCCCTTGGATTGAAGGTGATATTGAACATGTGGGTAGTACAGCTGTGGTTGGTATGGTTGCTAAGCCGGTGATAGATATTATGGTGGGTGTTAAGTCGCTAGAAGCGTCAAAAGAAGCTATCAAAGTCCTTACTCAACACGGTTATTGTTATTACCCCTATAAAGCTGACGTAATGCACTGGTTTTGCAAACCAACGCCTGAGTTTAGAACTCATCACTTACATCTTGTTCCCTTCGATAGTGCATTTTGGCAAGAGCGCATTTCTTTTAGGGATAAATTAAGAGCGTCATCAGATTTAAGCGCTGAGTACTGTGCGTTAAAGCAAAGATTAGCGCAAGAATACAAAGATGATCGTGAGCAATATACTCAACAAAAATGGCCTTTTATTCAGAAAGTGTTGGCGTCATTTTATAGCTGATATTAACCCAGCCTGTCGTGGCAACATGAAACGGCGATAATCGGACATTTTATAGTTTTTAACTTAGAGAATAAGTGTCCTTTCTGAAAGTATGATTAATTAGTTGTGATTATAGTAAGTTGAAAGACCAAGAAAAACCCAAGAGCCTTGGCTCTTGGGTTTTACATTAAAGCAGCAATTAATTCGCTTTTGTCGCTTTGTATTTGATAGTTACATTGTAGTAAGGGAATAGACCGCGCAGGCGGAAATTCCATTTACCTTCTGCTGGCTCGTCAAATACACAGCTTTCTTCACTACCCCAAAGGTATGGACGACAGTCGTACTTGAAGAAGTTTGGCATTTTCTTATGGCGCACATATAGGTCTGCTTCGCCTTGACCTGTGATTGATACTTCTAGTTTATCAAAGCCCGCTGGTAGCTCGATTGAGCGATGTTGCCACCAGAACCAACCTGCAAGGCCTGTAAACTCGCCTTCGATAATCGTCGGCTCTTTAGCAAGGTTAAGGTCGATAACCACTGGGTCATGATCCGATGCGCGATAAGCGTGTGTTGCGTAAAGACTTGCTTTGTGAGTGTCTGATTTGTACTCAGTGTTGTAATCTAGCGCGACGGGCTCATCAGCATTGATATGCCAATCTGTTACCGACTTTACTTTTTCCATCATCGTGTTTGAAGCAAAGGCGTGATCTAGGCTACCGATACGCCCTTGATACACGTATGAATAATCTAAGCTATTGCCATGAAGCGTTTGCTTGATGTTGGCATAACCATTCTCGACATAGGTGTTGATTGGATCTTCCTGAGCGTACGCATTCATGTCACCTAGAATAATCACATCATCTTCTGCAACTCCCGTCGGATTTGTGCCAAGCCAAGTCGCTAGGGTATTAACCGCAGTGACTCGAGTTTGGTTCCAACAACCTTGACCGTCATTTTGGTCTTGATCTAGGCCTTCTGCTTTTGAGCAACTGCCTTTAGAGCGTAAGTGAGCCATGACCACAGTGAAGATTTCTTCACCGTTTGCCTCTTTGAACGTTTGTACGACAGGAGGACGGTTACCGTAATCAAATGGTACTGTTTCGGTAAATGCTGGCGTCCCTACTTCAGCTACCTTGTTACTACGATAAATGATGCCGGATGTAATTGCATCCCCACCCACTTGGTCAACATTAAGGTTTACAAATGCATAAGTGTTAGCAGAGTCTACTGCATTTAAAGCGTTAACGAGGTCGGCAATTGCACTAAACTCACCAAAGCCGTCATTTTCTACTTCAAGTAGACCAATAATATCGGCATCGAGCGCTGAAATTGCAGCAACTGTTTTTGCTTTTTGGCGTTCAAACTCTTCTAGATTGTCAGCTCCTCGTGACGTTGGGAAGCCTGCACCTTGACCATCACCATTGAAGTAGTTTAATACGTTGAAGCTAGCAATACGTAAATCTCCACGCACTTCTACCTGAGGTGCTTCTGTACGTAGATTAGTATGAACAAAGTTTGGTGTTGTTGTTGGGTGAATACGGTATTGGCTGTAACCATATCCCATTACACCCTCAAGGCCCGTCACTGAATCGCCCAGTCGTAAGGTGTTATAGGCATCTAGTGTGGGTGATGGATAAGGAATAACGTCAGGGTTTTGTACTGATGAACCATCATCAAGTAAAATTTCTTTGCGCTTGTTCTCAGCTTCTAGCTGGTTTGCTGCATCACCGGGAGTTGCTACTTGAGTGCTTTGGTATAAACGTTCAGTACCTAAGCGTACTTCGCCGTAGCGCGCAAGTCCGTATGTATCGTTAACGACCAACTCATTTGAAATCGAAACCAACATGCCTTCGTAGGCTTCAAGGCCATTCTCTGCAGGTAAAGTAACGGTAGTCGCTGAAGCCGTTGCAGAACCGCATAGCTCAATTGCGTCGACGTTAATAAGTTGAGTTTGACCATATTTCTCTTCAACTTTACCACGTAATTTAACCACATCGCCGGTGCTTACTGGTGTTGCAGAATATACGACAAAAATACCTTCGGACGTATTACTATCAGCATCATAGTCGGTGTTTTCTTCTTGAATGAAGAAGCCGCCAAGTCCTGCATCTGATTGCAGGCTTGCAGTGACAACAGCTTGAACTTCAACCGTTTCTCCTGCCAATGGACTTGCATTACCTGCGCCCTGAATGGCACTGATCAAGGTATTATTTTCGCCACAGATAACAGGCTCTGGCTCAGGTACGTCACCGCCATTAATGTGGATACCTAGGTTGCTAAAATCGTCTTTAGCAAGTGCAAGCCATTGTCCAGCGCCAACAAATGCAGAAGTTGCATCGGTGCGGCCAGTGGTTATTGCAGGATCTCTGACAAGCGTTTTATCTTTTGTTCTAATATCGCCATCAATCCATTCACTACCTGGGTCGACACCAACCTGACCTAGGCTATCAACAACTGCACCATTGAGCGTAAGTGTAACGGCGTCATCACCATTAAACCAGCTACTTGTGTTTGTTAACTGTGCCTTTGCGATGATCTCTGCTGCGGAGTCAGCATGAGCAATAACATAAGTTGATTTAGCCGCAAGTTCACCACTTAGTTCTATATTCGTGCGAGCTTCTGTTGCGCCATTAAAGAAAAAATTGACTGAGTAACCAGTTAGATTGACAGCTTCATCACTACCATTGTAGAGCTCAATGGCTTTGTTATAACTACTACCTTCAACATACTCAGAGATAATCACCTCTGCTTGTGCATTTAGGCAAGCTAATGCAATAGCTGAAGCTAGGATAGATTTTTTAATCATTTTTTATTTTCCCGTGTATTAGAATTATCCGAATTTTTATTCGGACGCAGTATTTTAAGCGCTATTGATGACAATTCAATTAAACTTCACTGTTTGTTTACATTGGTTTACACTAAATTGTGTGTTGAAGGACAAAAGTCGTTGAATTTTATGCCATATTCAAACGTTGCCTGTGAGCAATTATGTATATATTTCGAGATGCAACGGTTGCGCTATACTCAATTAGGAACGGAGCAAATATTTGTAGCAAAGTTGCCAGTCAACTTAGTTTGAAAGTGAAGGCGGGAGTGCGTAAACATGGCGATAAAGAGTGTAAAACAGTCATGCCTTCTGTTTATTGCCCTGTCATGCACATCATCGGCAAATGATGCCATAGTGGGAGCGCATAATGTTTGGCCTCCCTACGTCATTAACGAACATTCCGGTTTTACTGTTGATTTAGTTCGCGCGGCATTTAAGGCCGAGAATCAAGATTTTGAAATGCTCATTATGCCATTCAGTCGTGCCATGCGAATGGTTGAGAAAGGGCAGGTCGATATGATCCCCGCTTTATGGCGTTCTGAAAGTCGCGATGAACGCTTTATTTTTAGCAATGCTTATTACAGTAATAGGCTGGTACTTATTTCACGTACAGAGCCAACCATTCATTTTAAAGAGTTGGACGATCTTAAAGGACTAAGTGTATGTGCTATTCGGGGCTTTCGTTCTGAAATTGCACTCGCTCAGATCCCACAAATTCGCCTAGAAAAGCTCACAAACCTGACTTCCTGTTTGTCGCTTCTCAATAAAGCGCGAGTAGATGCTGTAGTTAGCGACGAGCTTGCTTTTGTGTATTTACAATCTCAACACGCTGAATTTCGCAGCTTCAAAGTACATCAACCGACCATAGCACAATGGCCGCTCCATATTGGCGTTAGCAAATCTCATCCGAATGCAATAGCAATAATTGAGGTGTTCAATAAGGGTTTGATACAACTTAAGACGAATGGTATTTATCAGGCAACACTTAAAAAGTATCATTTAGATGAGTGAATAAACTAGCATACTCGCTTTTGTTATATTATTTATGTAATTGGGGCAAACTGAAGCTGCTGTTTATCTATCATCATTTCCAATAGGTACGAAATACTGGTATCAAAATCTTGATACGCTTTGCCGAACTTTTTACGCAATGTAACTTGTAATGATTCTTGTATCTTTGCTGGCGTTGTACCTTTTGCTAGCGCTTCATGTACTGCATTCCAGGCATAAGTTAAAAATTGAATATCTCTAGAAACTGATTTCACCGAGGTATTTTCCCCGTGTCCGGTTAGTACGAGGAGAGGGCTTAATTGCTCCACTTCTTTGAGTACCGAAATGAGCTGGGTAATGTTACCTCTAGGTGTCATGATGGGCATAAAGTTGGAGTTTACTACGTCACCACCAATTAGAATGCGTTGTTTGGGTAGCCAAAGCATAACATCACCTGGCGAATGGCCATCGTTGGCGAATACAAATTCAACTTCAGTATCACCAAAAGTACGGGTTTGTTGATGTAAAATGATTGAGGTAGGGATGACGAGTGTGCTCTCACCAGTTGCGCCTTTAGTCATATTAAAAAATGCCTTAACATCAACCGGTCCATCGCTTTTCATCGTCTCAGCGGACAAAGAGGTGGAGATAAGCTCTGCACCGAGCTTTGCAAAAGCGGCATTACCAAGCCAATGATCGGCATGGCTATGAGAGTTGACTACCCAGCGAATTGGCTGTTCAGTTACACGTTTAATTGCTGCGATAATAGCGTTACCAATGTGCTCGGATGAACCAGAATCGAACACTAACACACCTTGAGTCGTAATAATAAAATGACTGTTTGAATTCCACCCTTTATTTTCAACTGTTGGTCTGCCATAAAAAGGAGATATTACGCTATAGACATTCTTTGAGACCGAAACGGCTTCTAACTCAAGTGATTGAGATTGTGCACTGACGTGAGCACAGAAGAGCCCAACAATCATGAGCCCTGATTTGATTCGATTTAGCATCGTTTATCCATATTGTTATTATTTATATCAGTGCTTGAAGCTGTCTACTTCAAAGGCCAATTGAAACTACATTTTCTCCAAAATGAGTTCAAGCGCTTACGCTGCTTAAAGTGTAAGCAAGCGTGTCACCTTATTAAACTCGCTTTTTAAAGCCTCAAATTATCGTTCAGCAGTCGAACATCGATGATCTTATGCATACGTATTCAATAGATTGTTTAGCTAGGAATTCTATATTGTTAATCTTGTGTGAATAAGAGGCGCAATAATGAAAAATATAAAACTAAACCAAATTGCAGCGGGAGTGTTGTTAACATCCAGTTGCGTTACACCAGCACATGCCGCTGAAGGCGACCCAACAACATTCGTTCATTTATTCGAATGGTCTTGGCCAGATGTTGCTACGGAATGTGAAACATTTTTGGGGCCAAATGGATACGCGGCAGTGCAAGTATCACCACCCAATGAGCATATTACAGGGGATCAATGGTGGACTCGTTATCAGCCAGTCAGTTATGAGATTGCGAGTCGTAGTGGCAGTCGAGCCGAATTTGCCGATATGGTCGCGAGGTGTAAATCTGCCGGAGTAGATATCTATGTTGATGCCGTTATAAACCACATGGCTCATGGCAGCGGGACCGGAGTTGCGGGTAACACTTTTGGCAACAAACAATATCCTATCTATAGTCCACAAGATTTTCATGAAACCTGTGCAATAAACCCTGAAGACTACGGTAATAATGCATGGCGAGTACAGCACTGCGAACTCGTAGGGCTTCATGATTTAGACACCGATGCGAGCTACGTACAAAATACCCTAGCGGGCTTTTTGAACGATTTACAGTCTCTGGGCGTGGCAGGGTTTAGGTTAGATGCAAGCAAGCACATGCCTGCAAGTGATATTGGCGATGTGTTAGCCAAGTTAAATCAACCAGCGGTCGTTTTCCAAGAGGTGATTGATCAAGGAGGCGAGGCGGTTTCTGCTTCTGAATATCATCAAAATGGTTTAGTCACTGAGTTTAAATACAGCATTAAACTGAGCGAGACATTTAAGCAAGGCAAGTTGGCTTGGTTAAAAAGCTTTGGCGAAGCTTGGGGTATGATGCCAAGTTATAAAGCCGTGGTATTTACAGACAACCATGACAACCAACGCGGCCATGGTGGAGCAGGATCCATCGTTACCTTTCATGATGGTAAACTGTATGATTTAGCGAATGTATTTATGCTGGCATATCCTTATGGTTATCCTAAAGTGATGTCGAGCTACGAATTTAATGGCGACACTGATGCTGGTGGCCCTTCGGTGCCTGTTCATCAAAATGGTAACCTAAATTGCACCAGTCAATTATGGCAGTGTGAGCATCGTCGCCCAATGATTGCAGGTGCAATGCAGTTTAGAAATCATACTAATGGCAATTGGACGGTGGCAAATTGGTGGGACAATGGTAATAACCAAATTGCATTTTCTCGAGGTGATTTAGGCTTTGTCGCCATTAACCGCGAATCTTCTAGTATGGTCCAAAGCCTGCAAACGGGGCTTTCTGCCGGAACCTATTGTGATGTGCTAAGTGGAGGTATCGGCCAAGAAAACTGCGCGGGTAGAAGCGTCGAAGTTGATACCAATGGTTACGCACAAATTAATTTAGCTGCTATGGATGCCTTAGCCATTCATCATCAAAGTAAACTGGCAACACCACCAGAGATTGGTGATTGGCAACGCACATTAGTCTTTATTAAAGCAGAAACTCAATCTGGCCAGGATATGTTCGTTCGAGGTGGCCTTGATCATGCCGCAGCATTGCAGCGCGGGATTGATTGTAGCGCCAATCCTATTCTTTGCTCTTTACCTATCAAGCATTTGAACATGCGAAACATGACAACTTCGGCTTGGAAAGTAGCTGATAACAGACTGGATTGGCTAGCGGCTGAAACTGGGCAGTCTAGTGACGCTGAAGGGAGTCCGCTGGATTGGACAACCAATATTTGGCCTGCTAGCTGGGGCGCGGAAAAGCGTTACGATAGCGATGGTTTTGGCGTCATGTCACTCAATCAATGGGGAGCACATTACTGGTTGCTGGAAGTAGAAATGGACTGTAGCAAAACATTCAACGGTTGGTTTGAAGTAAAAGCATTCGTTAAAAATGGTCAAGGCTGGGAAGGGGATATTAACCAACAAGACACGCCATACACGAGCAATAATCACTTTGCTCAATGCGGAAAATTGAACGTGTTTGAGTTTGGCACAAACTCAGTCTCTATCTCTTCATTATAATAAAGATGGACTAGGGCTAACCTAGTCCAGATTTACATTCCTCAGTTCTGTAAAGATTACATCCAATCAATACATTAATCTTTAATGTTTATATATATCATAAGGTTATATGGTGGTATCAATTCTGCATGTGCTTCTATCTCAATATCAGTAACGTATTGAAGGAGAGAATGATGACGGAGTCAGACAATATTTCAGTCGCGATCTTAGCCACTGATGGATTCGAACAAAGTGAGCTGATTAAACCCAAGCAGGCGCTTGAAAGCGCAGGATTTAATGTTGATATCATTTCATTAAAAAAGGGAGATATTACCGCTTGGGATGAAGACCATTGGGGTGAGAAAGTCGCCGTTGATTTAACCTTGGGTGAAGCCAAACCCAGTAAATATGCGGGGCTCGTTTTACCAGGCGGGTTATTCAACCCTGACAGACTAAGGCAGGAAAAATCGGCGGTTAAATTTATTCAGGCCTTTTCACAGTTTGGAAATAAGCGTCCAATTGCGGCGATATGCCACGGCCCTTGGCTGTTAATCGAAGCCCAGTTGGTGGAGGGAAAAACGCTTACCTCTTTCCCAAGTATCAAAACCGATCTTAAAAATGCAGGCGCAGACTGGATTGACCTTAAAGTTGCGGTAGACGACAACTTGATCACAAGTCGCAATCCAAATGATCTTGATGCTTTTAATGAAGCAATTATTGAGGCTTTGCAACAAGATACTATCAATTAATCGAAAGAGTGGGTTTGTGCCGTTTCAAGCAGACGCTAATTGGTATAAATAAGGAGAAGATAATGTCAGACATAAAGAAAACTTTTTGGGAAGCGCTAGATAGCAGCCCCAATGTGATGATTGGTTTGAGTGATGACAATAATCACCATGAGCCAATGCGAGCACAGTTGGATAAAGACGCCAACGGCGAGTTTTGGTTTTTTACCAGTAAAACAAATCGTATTGCTAAGTGTGGCAAAGCAACAGCACAATTTTCCAGTAAAGGGCACAATGTATTTGCTTGTATTCGCGGACACTTAATTGAAGAAACACGACAAGACGTACTTGATGCTCATTGGTCAAGACAGGCCGAGAGCTGGTTTGAAAAGGGTAAAGATGACCCCGAGCTTATCATGCTCCGTTTTGAACTGGATGATGCTGAAATTTGGCATGTTAGCCCGGACTTGAGCGGCTTATTAAAACTAGCCGTGGGCAAAAATGTGGAACCGGAAGAAATGGGTGAGCGAGAAACCATCCGCTTTAGGTAGCTATATCACCCAATATAAAGAAACAACTAGGGCGCAAAGACGGTACTTGTTTTTGCGTCTTCATTGCTTCCACTTACATGAAAATGTTCCCAAATGTATTGTTAGTAGTTTAAATATTTGGGACTTTGGGGAATTCTCTGGACAACGGCTAACACTGTGATAACAATGAATGTATTGATTTAAAAGTAAGTTGTTTCAGCGAATTCAGGAGTGTACATGGCCACCGGGGATACCTTTGATAATTGGCAACAGGCCTTATCTGCCAGTTACGAGCAATTAATCAATCAACTTGTTACTCATACACCGCAACTATTGGGCGCGGCACTCATGCTGCTCGTCGGTTGGATAGTGGCGTGGCTATTGAGCAAGCTGACTATTTCGTTATTTAAGCTTTGCAATCGCGCATTGGCGGGCTTGAGCCAACGAGTGCAAACCGAACAAACGCTTCAGCTAAATCTAAAACACGCGCGATTAATAGGGAAAACCGTGTTTTGGGTCACGATGATGTTTTTTATCGCAGCAGCCACGTCCAGCCTTGGCTTAAACTTCTTCAGTGATTGGATCTCCTCGCTACTTAGTTACTTACCAAATCTACTCGCTGGTATATTTATTATCGTTGGTGGTTATCTGCTTGGTAATTTGGCCAGTGCCATGGCAAGAGCCGGAGCGCAGTCAGTTGGGTTTGCGCGAGTCGAAGTTGCGGGTAACATAGCCAAACTCGCTATCCTATTTACCGCAACGGTAATCGGTATTGAGCAATTAGGGATCAATATTCAATTTGTGACCAATATGGTGGTGGTGCTGACAGGCGTATTGTGTGCAGGAGTTGCATTGGCCTTTGGCCTTGGGAGTCGAGAGTTAATCGCAAATACCGTCGCGGCAAAACAAGCGCTGCGTCACTGTCGAATTAACGATCAAATCGAAATTGCAGGCGTTTCAGGCACGCTCACCGAAATCACAGCAACGATGTTAGTGATTGAAACCCAAAAAGGGAGAACCCTAGTACCGGCAAGGCAATTTTTAAAAGAATCGGCACATATTACCGCGACACACAGCCATTCAAGTAAGCAGTAGGGAGGCTCTATGTCAGCATTAAACCTCAAAATTGCGCAACACTTTTTACAAGAGGAGCCAGCAGGCGCCGCGCGCTTACTTTCTTTGCAAACACCAGATGTGGCTGCCGAGTTACTAAAAACGTTACCAAATGAAGTTGCTTTAAACGTGCTTAAAGTCATGCAGCCCCGCAGTGCAGCGGAAATTCTGATAACGCAAACGGATGTGGATATTGCGAGATGGCTTGGCAAAATGAAGTTGGCTGATATTGCTGCTATCTTAAGGCATTTACAGGAGGAAGAACTTGCACGTTTTCTTAATCTCATTTCAGTAAGACGACAAACACTCTGCAAGATGTTAATTAGCTACCCAGATTATACCGTGGGCGCATGGGTTGAAACGGATGTATTAATTCTTGAAGAAACTATGACAGTTGAGGAGTCACTACTGCGCTTAAAAAAACGTGACTATATCGGGTTTGCGCTCGTTTATGTGGTAAATCAGCATCGCCATGTGGTGGGTCAGTTGTCACTAACACATTTACTTCGAAAAGCGCCACAACAGAAAATTGCAGATTTGATGGATACTCACGTTGTTTCTCTAAGTGGTTATACCGAGTTGCATAGTGCATTGAAATCGCCCGTTTGGGCGCAACAAGATCAGGTTGCAGTTGCCAATCGAAGTGGTGATTTTATTGGCGTGTTGCCACATCACAGAGTAAGAAGTGCACTTGGCAGAATGGATGAAACACAAGATAAGCCAAGCGAATCTTTAGATTTATTAGATGCCTACACCAGTTCGTTTGCCAGCATGTTAGATACATTGGTGCCAGTTAAGGTCAAGGGGAAATAAGCGATGAGCGCAGCAAAAGATACATTAGATTCAGCGGTAGAGCAGCTCAGTGATGAGTTTTTAAGTAAGTTTCCGCTCAAAAGTGCGCAGCTTCTTGGCACTTTACCTCCTGACGAAGCTGCTGAATTATTACAGCAGCAGGCACAACATATCATTTATCGTTTATGGAAATATTTGCCGCCGGGAGCCGCTGAACATATTTTTATGCAATTTCCGGTGGATTATCAAGCGCAGTTTATTGCGAGCCTAGATAGTCATATTGCGGTTGGGCTACTGAATAAACAGTCGCAGGAAGCGCTGCAGGTGCTACTTGCTAAATTGAAGGAGCAGCATTCAACCATAGCGGATGAACTCAGTGAGTTGCTGGTTTTTCCTGAAAATACCGCTGCGAGAATGATGAACAAAAAAGTGCAAGCGTTTTACTCAGATACGACACTACGTGAAGTGCTCGCGCAACTGAAACGATTAGACGGAAAAGTGCCAGACGTTATCTACGTATTAAACGAACAGCAGGATTTAGTAGGCGAGACTACACTCAATGTTTTAGTGGGAAGCTCCTCAAGTAAAACTCTAATGCAGGTTGCGACACCGATCCGAGTCACGCTAAATGTAATGGATCATAAAGATCAGGTCGTGGAAGCGTTTGAAGGGCACAAAGTGCGAGCAATTCCGGTACTTGATGCGCAGCAACAGCTAGTTGGGCAGATCCGATTCTTTGATGCCTATCAGTCAACTAAAGAAGATTTAGCGAGTGATATGCAGACCATGGTAGGTGCGAGTAAAGACGAAAAAGCCCTATCAAGTAGTTGGTTTGCAGTAAAGAAACGGCTTCCGTGGTTACAAATTAACTTGTTAACCGCATTTGCAGCCGCTGCCGTCGTGGGGGCATTTGAGGGATTGATTGCTCAAGTTACCGCTTTAGCTATTTTGCTGCCAGTAGCAGCTGGGCAGTCGGGTAACGCAGGGGCTCAAGCTTTGGCTGTAACGATGCGAGGCTTAACACTACGAGAAATTTCAACGCGACACTGGTATCAGGTGATGCTAAAAGAAATGATGGTTGGGCTGTTAAATGGCATAGCAATAGCGGTTACTTGTGGCATTGGCGTATATTTGTGGAGTCAATCACTCGGCCTTGCACTTGTTATTGCGCTGGCGATGATATCGTCTCTTGTCATTGCGGGAAGCTCAGGTGCCATTGTACCAATTGCATTGAAAAAATTTGGACTCGACCCTGCGCAATCTTCATCAATTGTACTTACGACAATTACAGATATAGCGGGTTTTATGTCATTTTTGGGGATTGCGTTGTTACTGTCAGATATGTTGCCGAAAGGCTAAGTGAGGAGTGGGGAAGTTCGTAGAGCTAGTGCAGGCACTAGCTCTGAGCAATACGTATTAGTTAACTACTACGTTGCTTGCTTGAGGACCTTTCTGGCCTTCTTCAACTGTGAAAGACACTGATTGGCCTTCAGTTAAAGTTTTGAAACCGTCAGAAACGATAGCACGGAAATGTACGAATACGTCTTTACCGCCGTTTTCTTGAGTGATGAAACCAAAACCTTTCTCTTCGTTGAACCACTTAACTGTGCCGTTTACTGTGTTAGACATAATTGAAACCTTTTTCAAAAAATTAAATATGTGGTGAAAATCACCGATAAAGCGATAGATAAAACTTAGCTAGTAACGCATTGGTATATCTATAAACGACTTTTTAAAAAAAAGAGTATCAAGAAAAAACAGTGCAGCAGTAGTAAGTGCTCTAAGTATCTAAAGCCTGCATATAGTATAGCGTTCTTAAGGCGCTGTCCAATGAAGTTTGCAACTTTTTGTTTAAAAAGTGAGCGAAAATAAATTTTGAGCGGATTTATTAGTGTAACTTTGATTGGGATGGACAAATTTGAAACATGTGTTTTCTTCGCTTTATCTTACCAAACTGTCCATCGTATTCTGTATTCTTCAGCTTGCTTATTTTAAACTTCGATAGAATAAAGTGGTAACGCGCTCTTCTGGTAGCCAATTAGCATAGTTAAGATTAAGTACTTGTAGTGGGCGCGCGGCTACAACTTCTTCCAAGCTTGTATTATTTTTCATTGCATCTAGCATAATCGTTTTCGCTTTTTGTAATAGTGCTAGATAATCTTGTAAATTTTGTTTATCTGTTACAGGGCCATGGCCTGGTATGACGGTGGTCTTGTCGTCTATTTTCTTTATCACATCTTGTACCGCTGCAATGACTCCATCTAAGGAGCCGCCGCTGTCGACGTCGACAAAAGGTAAGCTGCCTAAATTAAAATAGATATCGCCCATATGTACGGCATTTGCTCGGTCAAAAAAGATCACTGCATCGCCATCGGTATGGGCGTGATGATAATGCCACAAGTGAGCATGCTCTTGGTTAAAGTGGAGCTTCATATCACTGCCAAACGTCAAAGTTGGCAAGTAGTCAGATCCATCACCGTGTTTTTGCTCCAACCGCTTATATACATTGTGATGCGCGATAACATGGCTGCCTGCTTGTGCAAAATTTTCGTTGCCTCCTGTATGGTCGCCATGATGATGGGTATTAATCACAAACTCAGGTGCATTGGGTTGGATAGTTTTGATTTTTGCTTTAATTTGTTCGCTGAGTTTAGCGAACTGATCATCGACAATGTAAACGCCATCTGAGCCTGAACTTATGGCAATATTACCGCCTTGCCCAAATAGCACGTGAAGGCCCTTTGTTACCTCTTGCAACTTAAACTCAACGGCATCAGCTTGTGCGTTTGAAGTATTTATCAATCCAAACGCAATGGCAGCGAACGAATTTCTTGCTAATTTAATCATGATCCATCCTTTTTGTTCTATTTTCTGTTTATTTCTATAAAGCAGTGGCTTAAGGTGTTTTATCATGCGTGCAGGTTCACTCTTCTGCCGCTGCTGCGTTGTCTATTACCTGCCTCAATGCAGCATCCATCTTTAGGATAAAATCTTGCTTAAATGGATATTTTTCTTCAAACCCTTTTAAGTACCCAATGTGGGCAGTGCGACGCATTACTATTTTATCTTCAACAATATTACTGGTGTTTAAACTTGGTGTTATCTGTGACATTTTATTAATACCAAGTAACGTGGAAAGGCGATCATTGACGTAACAATCAACGCGCCCACGTGCGAGCTTTTCGATATTTGAACGTGTGCTTTTGTTTTCCCAAAGTTGGATAAGTCCTTGTTTTTGCGCTTCCATTAGGCTTTCATCTAAGATGATATAACCGGCATTAATACCAATATTAAGCACTCTTTCTGGTTTTACATGAGGCAAGTTTTTTAACGTGATCCCCTGATTGCAAAAGGCAACCACCACCTCTTCTTGAAGAGGAATTGAATACGGCCAGATATAGGGGCGTTTTTTGATATGAATATAAGGTGGCATTAAAGCCATTGCATCACCGGATGCCATAGAGGAAACACCTCGCTTCCAAGGTACCGCTTGCAAGTTAACTTGATATTCATGACTCAGCAAACGCGCAGCTTGCTTCACTATATCGACATAGATGCCATAAAGCTCGCCGTTAATTTGATAACTATAAGGCGGGTAAGCATCGTCGACCAAAATGGTTACTTTAATAGGTACTGAGTATTCAGGTTTATGGGGAGCAGCGTTAGATAAAAGCGGCAGAGAGATACAGCAGCAAATAAAAACAAAGCGAAATAAATTCATTTTTCACTTATGTACGGAGTAGTCATTTTTTAAATATAGCCAACAAATAGCTAGTTTGTTAGGAGAGGGTACTAAACTTGTGTTATGGAGAACTTGGGCTAAAAATTCCCAATATTTATGTATTTAATATGCTTCATCAATGCTTAGATTGAAGCACTTAGGTATTGACACTGCTAAAGTATATTTAGATCTTTTTAGGGAAGATGTGTACTAAAGAAAGTCAGTTGAATAGTTGGGCAAGAGCAATCAAAGGAGGCTGAAGCCTCCTTTGTATAATGTGAACGTTGACTACAGTTTATTCTCAGCAAGTGCGATAAAGAAACTATAGCTTAATGCGACATCGTGAATACGCTTAAAGCGACCAGACGCACCACCGTGGCCGGCTTCCATATCAGTTTTTAGCAGCAGTAGATTATCATCTTTTTTATATTCGCGTAGCTTAGCGACCCATTTCGCAGGCTCGAAGTACTGCACCTGAGAATCATGCAAACCCGTGGTTACAAGCAGGTTTGGATATGCTTGGGCTTTAACTTGGTCGTAAGGTGAGTAAGACAGCATGTAATCAAAATACGTCTTCTCATTTGGGTTGCCCCATTCGTCGTACTCATTTGTAGTTAGCGGTAGCGTTTCGTCAAGCATGGTATTGATCACGTCTACAAATGGAACTGCCGCATGCACACCATCGTACAACTCTGGCGCTTGGTTAATGACTGCACCCATTAATAAGCCACCTGCGCTGCCACCTCTAGCATAAATACGTGAAGCATCCCCATACTTTTGCTCAACGAGTGCTTTTGTGACATCAACAAAGTCGTTAAAGGTGTTCTTTTTGTTTAACTTTTTGCCATTATCATACCAAGGACGGCCAAGCGTTTCTGAACCACGAATGTGTGCAATAGCATAGACAAAACCACGATCTAAAAGGCTTAATCGGCTTATTGAAAAGGTTGGCTCAACATTAGAACCGTATGAACCATAACCATATTGTAGTAACGGGTTTGAACCATCTTGCTTAAACTTATCTTTACGATAAACAATTGAAACCGGTACTTTTATGCCGTCACGTGCGGTGATAAAAATACGTTCAGATTGGTAGTTTTCAGGTGCAAAGTCGCCCAATACTTTGTCTTGCTTTAATAATGTTTTGTCCAAACTAGCAAGGTTGACATCATACACAGAAGCCGGGGTCGTCATACTCTGATAACCAATTCTTACCGCATTTGCATCTAGGTTTTCGTTACTAGTTAAATACACTGCGTAAGCCGGGTCGTTAAAGGTTAAACGCTTGCTTTCGTTATTATCTAAATTTAATACAGTGATTTGGCTAAGGCCATTTTCACGCGTTTCGTAAACTAGGTGCTGATTAAATAGCTCAAAGCTATCTAGTTTTGCATCGGCATTGTGCGGTACAACGGTTTGCCATTTTGAAACGTCACTTGCATCACTGGCTTTAACGCGCATCAGCTTAAAGTTTACGGCATCTTTATTGGTGTGGATGTAATACCAGTCGCCAAGTTTAGCAATGCTATATTCGTGACCACTTTCTCTTGGAATAAAGCGCTCAGGAGTTGCTTTTACATTATCAGCGTCGAGTAAAGATACACCTGACGCCTCGGTACTTGAATGGTGAATGTATATTTTGCTCTTGTCTTTACTCTTCGAGATATACGTGTAATAGCTGTTATCTTTTTCTTCGTAAATTAATTCATCTGTGCTTTGTGCTGTGCCTAGAGTATGGCGGAACACTTGATAACCAAGCAAAGTAACCGGATCTTTTTTGATGTAATAGATAGTTTTGTTGTCATTTGCCCAAACGATAGGACCCGAAGCGCCTTCAATCGTATCGTCCAATAACTTACCTGTCGTTAAATCTTTGATTCGGATAGTATAAATTCGACGGCTTAATGTATCTTCAGCAAAAGCTAACAGGTTTTCGTTGGTTGAAATGGAAAGACCACCGACACCATAATAGTTTTGACCTTCAGCGCGGATATTCGCATCAAAGATAGCTTCCGCATTTTTACCATCTTGGTGTTCGCTGCGGTAATAAGTGAAGTATTCTTTGTCACCCTCAGTGGCACTAAAATAATAATAACTGCCGTTTAATACTGGCACGCTGCGGTCATCTTTGACCACTTTGTTTTTAATTTCGTCAAATAAGGTTTGTTGGAGTTGCTCTGTGTTTACAAGCTTACTGTCGGTATAAGCATTTTCTTTGTTTAAGTGTGACAACACCTTTTCGTCACTTCTGGTATCGTCACGTAGCCAGTGATAATTATCAACAAGTTCTTGACCGTGAATGGTGGTCTTGTGTGGGATCTTTTCAGCTACAGGTGCAGTTACAGCTGAGGCTTGATCAGCTGTGACTTCAGACTTTGTGTGTTGTGACGGCGCTTCTTGACAACCGAGTACAGCAACCAAAGATGCTGCTACTAATGTAAATTTAAATTTCTTCATTTTTATTCTTCTGTAATAAATCAATTTATCGAGTCTAACTAGTTCTTATTATGAGGACAACTAATTGAGACGATATTTTGTAACAATTGCGAAAAACAAGATATTAGTTTTCTATTCAGTCAATATCAAAGCGGCCAACCAAACGCTCTAAGTCTTTGGCTAAGCTAACTAATTGGTCAGCACCTGCATTTAATGCGGCTGTTTCTTCTCCGACTTGTCGTACAGAAACATCCACCGAGTCAATCAAACGTCTAGTGTGGCCTGCATTTTCTCCTTGTAATGAAGCTTGTGATGCTATATTTGAAACCGAAGTTTTAATTCTTGATACTGCCTGCGCGATATCAGTAAATGCTTGCTGCGCGCTTTGTGATTGTTTGATAGTCGTCTCTGACTCGCTTACGCTTGACGTCATTTGGGCTGATACCGTCCTCGTTTGGGCGATAAGATTGGTTAACACTTGCTCTATTTCCTGCGTGGCGTCATGTGAGCGCTGCGCAAGGGTTCTTACTTCATCAGCAACCACCGCAAAGCCCCGACCTTGTTCACCTGCACGGGCAGCCTCAATCGCTGCATTTAACGCTAAAAGGTTAGTTTGCTCTGCGATAGAGCGGATCACGCCTAAAATATTAGTGATATCTTGGCTTTCACTTTCGAGCTGGTTCATGGCGTTGGCGGACTCAGCCAACGAATGATTAAGCTTCGCAACCTGCGATACTGTACTTTCTATTGTGCTGTTACCACGCTGTGCGTGTCCGTCCGCAGTGACAACATCCTCCAAAGTATGACCGCAGCTTTCACTTATTTCAGTGGCAAGTTGTTCTACGGTTTCAGTGGTTGTGGTAGCACTGGCGGAGTCTTCAGCCTGCGCATGGCATTGATTACGGATATCATTGATACTCTTTTGTGACCCTAATGCAGCATCATTCAATGTTGAGGCATTGCTTTGAATATCTTTTACGAGCGAGTTAATTGAGTCTAAGAATTTATTGAACCACGCGGCCAGCTCTCCAATTTCATCATTGGTGATGACTTTTAAACGTTTGGAAAGGTTGCCTTCACCCTGTGCTATTTCTTTTAAACCATCAGACACCATTTCAATAGGTTCAACTATTTTATTGGCAAGTGTGATTGCAATAATAATAAATAAAATCACCATGATGACTGCGATAATAGTGATACTAATCGTCATATCGTAAGCTGAAGCTAAGATTTCATCTTCATCGATCACCGCGATAAATTGCCAACCGAGTGTGTCAGAGCGATAAATCTTAGCATCATAGGTTTTGTTATCAGTTTCAATGGTAAGGTAGGGTTCGTTTGTGGCGCTGCGAATGGCCTTGTAAAGTGGGCTGGTGAGATCTTTAATGTGTTTAAAGTTATGATTTTTATTTTTAGGATCGGCAAGTACAGTGCCTTCGGCATCAAGAAGGATTAAATACCCAGACTCCCCAAGACGAATATTGCTAACAATATCGGTCAGTGTAGCAAGCGTTACGTCTAATGATTGTACGCCAATTACTTTGCCGTCACGTTTTATACCTGTGGCAACAGAAACCATGGCTTGTCCTGTTACTCCTTGATAAGGCTCAGTAAGGATAACTTTGCTGGGATCTTTAGAGGCATTTTGATACCAAGGGCGTTTTCTTGGATCGTAATCGCCAAGGGGCTCCGCAGGATACTGAATAAAACCACCAGAACCAGTGCCAAGATATACAAACAATAATTCTTCGTGGGTTTGTCCAAATGCGCGGTAAAGCTCAAAAATATTGGCTTCTGTTTGACCATTCTGTAGCGGAGTCATTGGTTTCTCTGCACCAAAATAAGTGGTGGTGTCTTGACCCACTTGTTGCACGGCCTTGGACTCGGCGAGGAAGCGAGCATTTTTCTTCATCTGCTCAAAAAACAGTACAAAAGACTGTTCGGCTTGTCTTATCTCATTGCCAGAAGCATCAAGGAATTTATCGAGAGAGTCACTTTTGGTCTGAGAAATGCTGACCACAGAAATCGCTAAAATAGGAATGATCACAGTGAGAACAAAGCTAATAATGAGCTTTTTGCGCATTTTCATACAGACAACCCTTAACTATCCGAGTGTTTTTATTATGCTCCTAGGAGGAGCGCATATTCTCGGGGCAAACTTGAGCCACGGGCGTGGCTCGTTCAAGTCCGTATAACAAGCTCTTTGCCGTGGTAAATTTGACCAAGCAACGTGCTTCAGAAATTAAAACTAATGTTACCCCTCTAATAGGTTTAGCACTGGATCTCATGTTTTTTAAGTAATTTGTAAAAATCAGAGCGATTGCGTTGTGCAAGTTTTGCAGCTTCCGACACATTCCCTTCGCAAAGTGCCAGTACTTTTTGGATGTAGTCATACTCAAACTGGCGTTTCGCCTCATTTAATCCTGTAAACGCATTCTGCTCTTTATCCTTAGGCAGGGCTTTTTGTACGATATCTTCAGTGATCATTTTACCTGGCGTAATAGCAACACAGTGCTCCACAATATTATGGAGCTGACGGATGTTGCCCGGCCAATGATAATTCAACAAATGCGTAATACTTTGTTGGTTAAATTGCTTTTCGCCATCGCTAAGTGCACTTAAGAAGCGTGATGCAAGTAGTGGAATATCTTCCAATCGCTCTCTTAAGCTTGGGATTTCAACAGACACTACGTTTAATCGATAGTATAAATCTTCACGAAATTGCTTTTCGGCAACGGCGCTTTGAATGTTCTTATGGCTTGCAGAGACAAAACGAACATTGACCTTATGCTCAGTTTGGCCACCCACAGGACGAACGGTTCGCTCTTGTAAAACACGCAGTAGCTTAACTTGCAAATCAAGCGGCATATCACCAATTTCGTCGAGGAATAGGGTGCCACCATCCGCTGCTTGTACTAAACCTTCTTTGTCGCTCACTGCGCCGGTAAACGCGCCTTTTTTATGGCCGAATAGCTCAGACTCCAGCAGGTGAGCGGGCATTGCGCCACAGTTAATCGCAATAAACGGACCTTGCGCTTGGTTACTGGCCAAATGGATTGCTTTTGCCGTCACTTCTTTACCGGTACCACTCTCGCCTTGGATGAGAATGTTTGCATTACTGCTGGCAAGTGCTTGAATTTGTTGTACCAATTGACGCATTGCGGCACTTTGGAATAACAACCCATGGAAGTTATTTGGATCCGAAGTTTGTGCGGTTCTCACTTTTCCTGCAAGCGCCTCATTGATGACATCGAGCATTTGCTGAGAGTCAATGGGCTTGGTTAAAAAGCTCACAAAGCCTTGCTGCATGGCGTCAACAGCGTCAGGAATTGAGCCGTGAGCGGTCATCATCACAACGGGCATGCCAGTGTAATACTTTTTTATTTGCTCATTAAGTTCAAAGCCATTCATGTGCGCCATTTTCAAATCGGTAATGACCAAGTCGATAGGCATTTGCTTGAGGATATTTAACGCTTGTGTACCACGATGAGCTACTTCAACTTCGTAGCCGTGGCTTTCTAAACGCATTGCCAGTAGCTCAGTTAAAGACGTATCGTCATCCACTAAAAGTAACTTTGCGCCTTGTTGTGTTTGACTCATAGTGAATCCTCCTCAAGTGATGGGTTTTCAGAAAGATCGGTTTCTAAACGTTGTTTTTCTATGTCGGCAAGCTTTTGTTTTAGCTCGGCAAGCTGTTTTTGGGTTTGTAACAATTGCTCTTGGTGCTGTTGCGCCTTATTGTCAGAGTAATAATTACTGATTTTTTGCTCACGAAGGCTTTGAGTGTGCCAAGCTAGCGATTCAAACCAAATGTTGTAATCGTCTGGCCAATAATCTTGTAGTTTTACTTCTTCAATGGCTTTAAGTTGCTTGGTGGTTGAGTCTGTACCGCAATAGGTGTGAATAAAGCCCTGTAAGTGCAGTGCACCTTTATAGTAATCGTTAAATGTCACGTTATGTTTTTTGGCGCATTGGCTGACTAAGGCTTTGATCACCTCAGCTAAAGGCACAAACTTAGCGCTGGTTTCTGTTTTTACAGGGCCAATAAATTGCTTTGTTTGCTCGACGTTTTGCTCCGTTGTGGCACAACCACCGAGCAAAAATAGCGTGATACTTAATGCGATGTATTTCATTTTGGATCCCTTTTTGGAAAGGCGACTTGAATACTGGCGCCAGATTCTACTGATAGCCATTTCACATCGCCTTTTAATTGCTTCACACACTCAGAGACAATGGCTAAACCTAAGCCACTGCCATTATTATTTTTATTTTTCTCACCACGAACAAATGGCTGGAATAATGAATCGGCTTCACTGATGTCGATGCCATCACCGTCGTCACGGACTATCAACAATACTTCGCCATTTTTTTCTTCAATTGAAATAGTGACATTGCTTTTAGCGTGATCGATGGCATTGCTCACTAACTGAGTTAACACTAATTTGCACGGAAGATAAGGTACTTTTAGCTCATCATGATTTTGCCAGTTCACTATCACATCAGTCTTTCCTAGCTTATCGCTAAGATGCTTTGAGACTTCTTCTTGGATAAGATTCATTTCGGCGTCGTGATGTAGACTATCTGGGTGACTGGCTGCACTATAGCTGAGCAAATCATCGATCAATGAGCCAAGCTTTGCAACAGAGTTTTCCATAATGATGAGAATACGTTGTTGTTTTGGATTAACATCTCCTAGTAATCCACTATTTAATAAGCTGCTTCCTTCGTTTAGCGATGCCAAAGGGGTTTTAAGCTCATGAGTAACATGGCGCAAGAAGGTTTCCTTTTGTTGTTGAATACGCTTAAGTTCGAGCCTTAACCAATTTAACCTGTCACCCAATTGCTGCAATTCATGACTGCCAGAGAGTTCTATCGACTTATCAAAATTACCTTTACCTACCTCAGATACCGCAGATTCTACCTGATTAAGCTGCTGACAAATCCGGTTGATCAAAAAGATGCTGATCACGATAAGGGTGGGTAGCAAGATAACGAGACCGAACATAAACCATGTTTGCAGCTGCACGAAATGGGCTTCTTGATCAGCTAAGCGCTTATTAAGCGTTTGCTGAAAGCTTTCCTCGAATTGATTAAGCACCTTAACCAACTGTTGAAACTCTTCAGCTTTTGAAGTGGCATTGATCTCATCGGGAGCGAACTGTCGCCATTTAGCAACAAACAGCGAATCGGGTAGGTTTATTTTTAATAATTGAATGCGTTTTTTGGTGTTTTGCCACTTCTGCTCGATGCTTTCTTGCAGTGTTTCACTTTGCAGCAGCTGATTATTTTGCAGTGCTTTTTCAAGCGCACTGATATCTGCTTTTACAAAATTGTATTCAAGAATAAGCTTTTGATTTTTATTATAAATATCCTGTGTTTTTTGTTGGTTTTTGGACAGTGCTTGGGCGTACCACAAAGTCAGTGTGAGTATTGGAAGCACACCAATAAACATGGCAATAAGTGCCTGTTTTTGTAATGACTGAGAAAAAATTTTTTTCACGATGCTAAATCCTTTAAAAGGGTGCACAAATTTCAATCAAATGGTGTTGCGAGATTTGCAAAATTTTCTACCCCAAAATTTACCTGTTGCAAAGCTGCGACAATCTAACTTTAAGAAAAATAAAGACTTTTTATTTTTCGCTTTTTTAACTGTTGCCATTTAGCAACAGTCAGCCTTAATCCAACCTTAATCTTTTTAAGTGGTTTTTCTTAACTTGTTGATAAACGGTGTTTTTTCAATGTTGGCATCAAAGTTGGAATAGTTATCTCGAAAGCGAAAAACGAAACGCAAAAACAAATGCAAAATCAGTTTTAGCTTTAATAGCAAAACGTTTAACACAGAATTTAGTTTTTAATCTTATGAGGAAAGCACGATGAAAAATCTAGCAATCGCAGTATCAGCAGCAGTAATGACTTTGGCATCAGTAGGTGCACACGCAAACACGGACTTCGACAAATTAGACATGAATGGTGACGGTTACATCTCTATTGAAGAAGCAAAAGCAGATGAAGGCCTTCTTGCTCAATTTAATGAGCTAGATGCTGACCAAGATGGTCAACTAAGCCAAGCAGAATTTGATAACTACGAAGGTTAATTTGCCGAGTTATCACATTATTTAAATCGTTAAGGAGAAGATTATGAAAAATTTACTAGCAGCACTATCAATCACAGGTATGACATTGGTTTCAGCATCGGCAATGGCGATGGACGACTTCGAAAAGTACGACACTGATGGCAGCGGCACAATCAGCATGGCTGAAGCACAGGTTAATCCTAAGTTAGTTGAGCAATTTAAGACACTTGATGTTGACGGTAATGGCGAGCTGAGCGAGTCAGAGTACGAGCACTTTGAAGGCTAATTTAAAAGCTCGATATCGGTGAGTCTTCGGACTCTCCGCCAAGACTGAATTTTAAGGAGAATATGATGAAAAATCTACTAGTAGCAGTATCCCTTGCTGGCCTGTCAATGGCGTCCGTTAATGCAATGGCTGGTGACGACTTTGCCAAATATGACGCCGATGGTAGTGGCACAATTAGCATGAGCGAAGCGAAAGTAAATCCAAATCTGGTTGCGCAATTCACTCAGCTAGACGGTAACGCTGACGGCGAGTTAAGTGGATCAGAATTCGCAAATTTCAAAGGCTAAGTAATAGCCTTCCAGTTTCATGAAACGAACAGTATTTAAATTTTTGAGGAATAAATGATGAAAAACGTACTAATTGCACTATCAATCACAGGTTTGTCTTTTACTTCTGTTAATGCAATGGCGAGTGAAGACTTCGCGGCGCTAGATACAGATCAAAGCGGCACAATCAGCATGAGTGAAGCACAAGCGCATACTGCACTTGCAGAGCAATTTAAAGCGCTAGACGCTGATGCAAATGGCGAGCTAAGCGAAACAGAATTCGCAAATTTTAAAGGCTAAGCAGTAGCCCACCAATTTCATAAAACGAACAGAGTTTAAAATTTTTGAGGAATAAATGATGAAAAACGTACTAATTGCACTATCAATCTCAGGTTTATCTTTTGCGTCTGTTAATGCAATGGCGAGTGAAGACTTCGCAGCGCTAGATACAGATCAAAGCGGCACAATCAGCATGAGCGAAGCACAAGCACACACGGCACTTGCAGAGCAATTTAAAGCGCTAGACGCTGATGCAAACGGCGAGCTAAGCGAAACAGAATTCGCAAATTTCAAAGGCTAAGTAGTAGCCCCCCAATTTCATAAAACGAACAGTATTTAAATTTTTGAGGAATAAATGATGAAAAACGTACTAATTGCACTATCAATCACAGGTTTATCTTTCGCGTCTGTTAATGCAATGGCGGGTGAAGACTTCGCTGCGCTAGATACAGATCAAAGCGGCACAATCAGCATGAGTGAAGCGCAAGCGCATACTGCACTTGCTGAGCAATTTAAAGCGCTAGACGTTGATGCAAATGGCGAGCTAAGCGAAACAGAATTCGCAAACTTTAAAGGCTAATTAGAGCTCGAGAAGTAGATTTACCTGCGCAAGGGAGTGACAGAGGAAAAGGAACTGATGTCAGGGAGCAGGGAATAGAGTTCAAAGATTATGATTATTGTTGAGTTACTTGGCAACATTACTGATTTGTTCAACTAAGCGCCTTTTTTCGGGCACGTTTAAACAAACTGGTATAAAGGAATACTTACAGCGAGGCATCGCTATCAGAATCTTTGAGCTCCAAATTGAGAGTTTGGATGTCATTAGGGAAGTAAAGTGAAGGATCATAGTCGGTAAGAGTAAGGCGGTTATTCGCACCGCACCCAAAGCTTGGCTTGATAGCCAAGCTTTTTTTGTTTTGAGTGTATTGATTTTTGTAAGGTGTTAAATGTAACTCTGTGGATAGCACTTAAAGTTGATATTTTTCAATCATTAGCTGTGGCAGCGCAAGCTAACAAAAATGAATTTTGTACTTTTTGGTAAACTTAAGTCTGTCTTGTTTACTCAAGGCTGTTCCATCTGACAACCTTGCGATATCTCGAATAAAATTTTCCGACGGTCCTGAAGGTAAATTTATGACAAGTAAATGGCTATCGGTCAACGCTTTAAAGCGCCTCTTCACATTAGGACCAGCCACAAGTAAGTCACCTTTACCTGCAGTAATAACCTCATTTTCAACACCAAATTCTATAGAGCCGTGGATGATATAGAAAATTTCATCATCTATTTCATGGTAGTGCCAAGGTGCGGCATTGCCTTGTGGTATCAGGCTATCAAATATTGAGACTCTATTGTTGGTATCTTCTCCCGTAACAAGTAGTGATGTTATTTCTCCACCAACAAGACGATGAGTTTCTGCGCTATTAGCTTTAATGTATTTGTATCTCATAACAAGCTTCTTTTTCAGCTAGCCATAAATCGTTCAAGGCGAGGCTTCACAGTCAATGTCATAAAAACTGAAATTAACAACCCGACAGGCAGCGCGATGGTAAATGCATGAAACCAAGTGTTGATAAATTCACTCATGGATCTGTAAGGGACATTATTAATAGTTGTGACCGCGGCCATAATTCCTTCCATGATAATGGCCATTGATATACCAATCACAGTATTTTTAATGATCTTTGCTGTGTTTGGCATCAGTGATTCAGCAACCTTTGAGATTACCATAACCATGGCAAAGCCAATTGGAGCAATAGTTGTGGCAGACAATAAAGTAGAGGTCAGCCATTGCTCAACAAACCGGTTGGTAAACCCTATATTTTGATAGGTCATCACGAAAGTTAATATACCCACCAATGCGACTACCATAGGGGCCGCAACAAGTACCTTTTTAATTAAATTCATAATCGCCTCTCCATTAAAGTTGATATTATCAACTATTGATGCTGTAAAGGTTAGGTGTTATTGTTGATAATGTCAACCAATGAAGGAGTGGATTTTGAACAGAGAACTTCCAGATAGCTTTTTAGCATTAACCTTTAAGTTTAAATCTCTAGTTTTAAAAGCAGTTAGAGAGCAGGGGATTGATGTGGTACCTATGGAAATTCAGTCGCTTCATCTAATTAATAGAACAGAAAACTGTACAGCTGCTCTGATGTCAGAACTAATGGATAGAGATAAAAGTCAATTAGCGAGATTGATTAAAGAGATGTCAAAGAAGGGGTTAATAGAAAAGACAAAAAATCCAAATGATACTCGAAGCCATTTTTTAGGTTTAACAAAGGATGGCAAAGCGATATTGAAACGAATGCTTGTCATAGAGGCTGAGTTGATACAAAAAATGTGTACTGGCCTATCTCACGAACAAGTAGAAGTATTTAACAATATTGCGGTGATCATGACAGCTAATTTGACAAGAGAACCATAGATGTTGGCTTAACTGTTGTTATCGGTGTTTTATTATGAATTGTATGTTGGATGTCTTGAGATGAACGCCTGTGAGAGCGACCCCAAATTATCTATAGATACCAGTTTGCCGTTCAGAACGCTTTGGAGATAACTAAGCTTTCTGCTCGCACTAAGGTGCCTACACTTTGTAGGCAAGGCGAATCGAGTTGGCGATTGGAACTGAGTTTAACGCTGCTAGCTTAAAACCTACTCAACGCTATAAAATGGGTAAACTAGCAACTCAAAACAATAAAGTCGCCCGAGGGCGACTTGGAAACGTGACATCATGTAAAAACAGGGGGAAGTGACCTCAATCGATTATTTATTTTCGATGAGATTGCCTTTGCCAATTTCAATCTTTCTTGGCTTGAGTGCTTCTGGAATCTCGCGCTCAAGGTCAATGACTAACAGGCCGTTTTCAAGTCCTGCGCCAATCACCTTTACGTGATCACCAAGTTGGAATTTACGCTCAAAGTTACGCTCTGCGATGCCTTGATGGATAAATCTGCGCTCAGCTTTGTCTTCTTTGTTTTGCTTTTCGCCTTTGACTGTCAGAGTATTGTTTTCTGACTCAAGGCTAAGCTCTTGCTCGGTAAATCCGGCAACAGCCATGGTAATTTGGTATTTGTCTTCACCGGTAGCTTCAATGTTATATGGTGGAAAGCTTGGCTGCTTTTCGTTGCGTGATGCTGCATCCATTAACTGTGCTAAATGGTCAAAACCGATGAATGAACGATAAAGTGGAGATAGGTCTACTGTACGCATAATTTGTATCCTCATAAAGCGATAATTAAGCTATTTATTGCTTCAATTAAAGCCAATAAATAGCATATAAAACATTTACTTAGTTTGGGTTGGGACCCTGTCGGCGTCCTCACAATACTATCTATGGACGAGGCAAATACTTTTCAAGAAACTTTTTTAAAAAAGTTTTTATTTACCTGAATTTTATAAGATTCTTTTTCAAGAAAATTGTCTTTGCAGATGAAGAAGCACCATTTGATGCCTCTTTTTAGTGCGTTATTTAGGACTTAAGTGTTGCTGCCGCAACATAGAGACTTGATCAAACCCTATTCCCCAGTCGTCAGTTTCAACTTCCTCTATGACGACAAAAGTAACTTGTGGCGCTTTATCAAGGACATCCACCATAAGCTGAGTTGCACCTTTTATTAGGGCTTGCTTCTGAGCAGGTGTAACGCCTTCCTTTGTGATTTTAATATTGATGATAGGCATTGATTATCTCCTACAGATCATCATACATTTTGTTGACGATACGCCATTGCTCATCTTCCTTAAGTAAACCGATAAAGTCGATATAGTGATGTTCAAATAGTGGGCAATACAGCTTGACCATTGCTTGATGGTTTACAACATCCACCGACAAAATACGGTAATTAAAAGCAGCGCTTTGGCTTTCGGGCGTTTGTCGAGATGAAATCAAATCTAGCCACTGTGATTTGGTGCGCCTCACCCCTGGAGCTTTGAGCACCGCGTCAGCGTGGAAAATCGCATCCAACTTTTTAATATCTCCTTGGTGTAGCCCTTCAAAATATTGTTGAATAACCGCAGTTACTTTGTCTAAATCCTGTAGTTTGAAAATAGGCTTAGTCATATTAAGCTCATGCGTCTTTACTGTGTGCTTGTTCAGCTGCTATCGAGGCGATAAAGCTGGGCCTTGCTTCAACTGCAGCTAACATTTTGCTGACTTTTTCTGGAATGACAATGTCGACTGGAAAATAGGCGCCCCAACGCGCATATACAGCCAGCATGATATCCGCAGTGGAAACCTGATCGCCGCCTAGAAATGCTTGCTGCGCTAACTTTTTCTCGACTAACACCCATAATTCGTTGATGGCAACCGCTGCCGCTTCTAAAAATGGCTGGCGTGCATGCTCGTCAGCAATCGCACCTGTGGCAAAAAACAGACGATTGTAAGCCGGGTGCATCGTAGCATTAGCAAACAGAATGTTTTCTATCGCTTTTTGCTTTTGAAAAACATCAGCTTGAGGAAGAAGGTTATTTTCGTGTTTATTGAGTAGATAAAGTAAGATTGCAGCTCCTTCTACTAAGCTGTTTTCGCCATCATTAAGAACCGGGATTTTACCTGTTGGGTTAATGGCTAAAAAGTTATCAACACCGCGTTTGTCAACCAGTTCGAAGGGTTGTTTTAGTTCTCTTAATATGACTTGCGTTGCAAGCGCGCAAGCACCAGGTAAGTAATATAACGTATACATAATGGTTTTCCTTATTTGCTTCTTGGCTAAAAGACAAGCTCAGTGTATAAACTAGATGCTGTTTGATATATAGCTACAATGAGAACCAAGAGTTCACATAGCGGAAACAATAATCAAGGAAAGTATGAACAAGCTAAGAGCGATAGAAATGTTTGTAAAACTGGCTGAGGTACGCAGTTTTACTCGTGTTGCAGAGCAATATAATACGTCCAAATCCATGATCAGTAAGGAGATCAGCCGACTAGAAGCTGAGCTTGGTGCACGGCTTATACATCGCACCACGCGCAATTTGCAGCTCACACATGTGGGAGAAGGCTATTTGCAGCGTGCTAAGGATATTCTCAATAAGTTAGAGGATGCAAATACCTTCATACAAGAGTCGCAGCAAGCACCAAAAGGCAAGCTAAAGGTGAATGTGCCAATGGTGCTTGGGATCACTGACTTGGCTGCAATGTTCGCTGATTTTATGCAAGCGTATCCCGATGTCGATCTTGAAATACATTTAGGAGATGAGGATATCGACTTAGTTGAACAGGGGTTCGATTTAGGTTTTCGGGCTTCTAGTCGCCCGTTTGACTCAAGTTATATAGGTAAAGAAATTACTCAATTTAACTATCATGTATGCGCCTCACCACAATATTTAGCTAGTCACCCTGCAATCGAATCAGCACAAGATTTAATCCATCATAATTGTTTTGAATACAGCTATTCAAAACGCAAGAACTTATGGCCATTAGACGAAGGTGTGCGAATAAAAGGCTCTCTTAAAGTGAACAATGTCCTTTTTATGTTGCAGGCAATTAAAAGCCATTTGGGAATAGGAGTTTTACCTGAATTTGCCTGTAGAGAAGCACTTGAAAAGGGCGAGGTAGTTAGTATATTACAGCACGCTGACAAGCCAACTCTAGCCTTATATGCACTGTATCCCGCACGCCAATTTGTACCAGCCGCGGTGCTTCAATGTATCGAGTTTTTGCAGGCTTGGTTTAAGCGTGAAGGGCACTGATTGTTAAGCAAATAAGGTGGTTTACATTACTTCATTACTTTGCCACATTAACTACTGGTTTAGATGATGGAACAATCAATGAAATGTGATAAACAAAATGCCAATCGAAAAATAGGTCTGGGGCTTGCTATAGGCGCGGGAATAGGCACAGCCGTGGGCGTTGCATCAGGGCAGATCATGTATACCTTGCCTATCGGCATTGCTATGGAATATTGATTGGTCGTAAGTATTTTTAATCTATTTTGGCACTTGGTGCGTACGTGTGATTCTAATTAGAATACAACAAGGTTAAGCAAGTGCAATATAGTGACTCAGAAATTTCCAGGATCATTGAAATGGCGTGGGAAGATAGGACGCCATTTGAAGCTATCGAGCGACAGTTTGAGCTTAGTGAACCTGAAGTGATCAAGTTGATGCGTAGCAGCTTAAAATCCAGTAGTTTTAAGCTATGGCGGCGACGAGTAAATGGCCGTAACACAAAGCATATTAAACTCAGAAGCAAAGCGGTAAATCGCGGATATTGCAAAACGCAATACAAGCAAAGGTAATTAAAATGCAGAGGCCGTTAAGCCTCCGCCTATACTAATGAAGGTTACCTATCGTAAAGCGGTAGCGCAACGCCTTCAACGTTAGTGAATTCTAATACCGCGATAGGAGTAAACTGCGTTTTGCGTAAAAATCGCGTGGTGATACTTTTTGGTGAGTGAATCGTAAACTTACCAACGAAAGGCAAGATCCAGCCGCTAGCAGAGGCCAATACTCCACTTAGTTGAGGGATCTTAGAGTCATCGGGAAGGTTAAAGCTGGGCACAACGTTGTCACCGACTGAGTACAGTGGCGTGTTTGTGCCAATTTTGCGCTGATATTCAGCACTGAGCAAAGGCTTACCATTTTTCTTGGCCAGCTCAAGACGATGTGTATTTTCACTTAGGGTGATGTCAACTTGGGCCAATTGTTTGGGGTAACCCCATATTTCACCGGCCTCAACCGCTTTCGCATTGTCCAGCATCAAATGAAAGTTGAATGAGGCGTAGTCGTGAGGGAGCCCCATCGACTGCTTTTCAGCATTGGCAGTATTGATAGTTGTAAATGCAGCCATTGCATAGTTTACCTGTGCTTCAAGGGAGTTCAGGTCGCTTGGACAAGGTAAATCGAGATCTGGCGCATTTCTGCGTTGAATAAAAAACGTCGCGACCGTTTCGTTGTATGCTCCTGCTGGACTTTCTGTGATTTTTTGAGTGTAAAAAGCCGCAATACCTTTTCCGGAGCTTTTGCCATCACATTTTGGCGTAACAACTTTCCAACCGTCATTCCATAAAAATCGTTTTGCTCGTTTTGCATTAACTAAACCGAGGACTGCACTGGTTGCTTCTCCCTTGACATGAAAGGGGACAGAGATTTCAGTGCCGTCATCCAAGTATTTTATTTCAGTGGTTGGGTATGTATTTTCGAGGTCAAAGGCGAGAGTGTGGGCGCTAAAGATGAGTCCTAGCACGACTGCATTTTTTATCATTTTGCTTTCCTTAAGTAGTGAGATCAACAAAGTAGATTGTCTAATTCAAGACAAGTTGAGTAATTGTTTCCTTTTTAGGGATGTTATGTTAACAGCGGAATGTGAAAAATCAAAGTGCTTTAGTTGATAGAGTATATTGGTGGTTAGCTCTCAAAGCGACATTAAGTATGTCGCTGATTTAAAGTGATTAAGTCACTAATTTAATTTAGGGAAAAGGCTATTAGTTTGGTTAGTTTACATCGCTTGCAAGTAAGCCATATAGTGCAGAGTCTGAAACTTCGCCAGCAATTTCCCAGCGAGCACGTAAGTGACCTTCTTTAGTAAACCCAAGTTTTGCCAGTACTTTGGCTGAGCCGGTATTAGCGGGATCAATCTCTGCTTCAATACGCCTTAACTGTAGTGTTGAAAAAGCATAGTCAATGAGTGCAGAGCCTGCTTCTTGAATGACACCTTGCCCCCAGTGAGATTTGGCAATACCAAAGCCAATTTCGGCGCGACGTGACTCTTTATCCCAGCTAAACAGTAAACACTTGCCAATTAATGCTTCATCAATTTTTGAAACAATTGCCAGTGTGATCGCTTGTTGCGTAGTCAAGTCTTCGTGTGATTGCTTGATAAATTGCGTTGCATCGTCAAGGCATTCCCAAGGTGGCGTGTTCCAATAGCGCATGACGTCTGCGTCCGAGAATATGGCAAATAGTGCTTCGGCATCTTGTAAAGTTAGGGGTCTAAGTGTGAATCGCTCGGTGTCGAGTTTGATTGTAGTTATACCAGTTGTATTAAGTAAATGATCTATCTTGAAGCGGGGAAATAGCTTTAGTAGCAAGGCAAAAATTTTGCTATTTAGTTGTTCTAAATGAGAAATTTTTAAAGAAGCTAATATGCTATTTCACCCTTCAAATTGATTAGAGAATTAATTCAATTGGTATTAATTGCAATATCTTTTTTCCTTGATAAAAAAGGGCGCCAATTAGCGCCCTCAAACAATAAGCTAGCTTACTTATTTATTCGCGTCTTTAACGGCTTTTAGCTTCGCCGCGTGGTCAATTTCATAATCTGGCATGTCTTTTTTGCCTTCGATTAGGTAGTTGTCCATCCAGCGCATCAAGCGCAAGCTGTAGTCATATTGAGCCGCTGCTTTGCGGTTACCATGACCTTCGCCTGGATAGTAAATTAGACGTACGTCTTTACCTTGCACTTTCATATAGCGATATAGCTCCATAGATTGTGCAGGGTGTACACGTGGGTCATCTTTACCATGCATAATTAGTAATGGCGTCTTCGATTGACCAGCCCAGTAAATCGGACTGCGCTCTAGGTACCACTGCCATTTATCCCAAGGGTAAGAGCGAGCGTGCACTAGGTACATTTCGTTTGAGATATCGGTAGTACCAAACTTAGATAGTTGGTTAGTTACCCCAACAAACATCACGCTTGCCGCAAAGTGTTCAGTTAGTTTTGTAGCACCCCAAGCAGAGGCATAACCGCCGTAAGAGCCACCAGTAATACCAACACGCTTGGTGTCTACTAAACCGGTATTGACTAGGTATTCTTTCATATCTACTAAGTCGTCAAACTCTTTACCTGCGTAGTCGCCTTGGCCAAGTTTTGAGTAATCAACGCCTTTACCTGTCGAACCACGGTAGTTTGGATAGAATACCGCATAGCCGCGTGCTGCGCCCATTTGACCCGGATCTGAATAGCTCGTGAGCCAGCCATTCTTATCGTGGCTTTCAGGACCACCGTGCACTGACATGATCAGTGGATAACGCGTACCTTCTTGATAATCAAGTGGATAAATTAATACGCCACCAATTTCAACACCATCGCGGGCTTTGAAGTTAATAGCCTCTTGTTTTGCAAAACGTTTGTTGTCTAACCACGGGTTTGAGTTTGATAGACGAGTTGCTTTGCTTGAGCGGATCACAAACACTTCATTTGGGTGCCTAGCGGTATTTGCACGTAGGGCAATGGTTTTGTCTGAATCAGAGATTGATAGATTCGATGCGATAAACTTACCTTCTTTGATAAGTTTCTTGTATTTGTTTGAGCCAACTTTAATTTGGCCAACAAAACTCTCAGCGCCGACGTTTGCAATGAAAGTCAGCTGGTTTTTACGGTTTGACCACTCAAAATCACCGATGTGACCCATAAAGTTTGGGATCCACTCTTCTACTTTGCCGTTTTGTGCATCGGCAAGGTATAAGCGACCTGTTGCCGGATCGTGCTTATCTTCAGCGCCTAAAATAGCGATGTATTTACCATCGTGAGAAAACTCTGCGGTACCAAGCTTACCTTCTGTTTTGAATGACGTGGTAATTTGTTGTGTTTTCGCATCGAGTACATGCCATTGTGATTTCATGTACTTATCATCAATAAGCGCTGTTGGCTGGGTTTTTACCAGTAATTTAGAGGCATCGTCAGCCCAGTTGATTTCACTAACATAGCCTTCGATGTTCAGTGCCGCTGGAGTCAGCGGTTTTTCTGATGCTGCAAGATCAATGATATGAAGCTGTTTGTTCTTTAGACCCAGTTCATACACTTCAGCCATAAAACCAAGCTTTTTCAGCTCTTTTTCTGACTTATCGGCAGCTGGCATTGCAAGGATTGCAACCTGTTTGCCATCAGGGCTTAGGCTATAAGCCGAGATCCCAGTTCCTTTTAGTGAAAGCACTTTCTGTGCTTCCCCACCGTTTACCGCGATGCGATAAAGAGCGCGTTGCTTGTCTTCTTTTTTCTTGGTTAGGAAATAAATGAACTGACCGTCGGCCGACCAAGAGATGCTTGAGATGCTCACTTTACCAGTGATAAATGGGCGCTCTACCCCTTCGTCGTCAATCACATAAAGTTCACTATAATTAGAACCATTTTGGTCAACGTAAAGCTCGCGCGGTACAGAGCGAGTAAAAGCAACGAGTTCGCCGTCAGGACTCACCGACGTTGAGCTTACCGATTGGATCTTTGGGATGTCTTCAATAGTGATGGTATCGCTTGCGAGGCTTGCAGCACTGGTGAAGCCCATTGCTAAAGCCAAAGCAGACTTAAGTAGTTTCATTATTTATCCTAAATTTTCATTCACTTGTTGTAACTTCAAGATGAAGTTTTTAGGCATTCTACTTGTCACTAGAATAAAAACCAATGTTTGCGATTAATTGTCGGTTAAGCCTGATAAAGCGAAGCCGTTATCTTTTATAGGCCAAAATTCAGCGCCCCTGAATAATCAACCTGAAACGGCATAAGGTGATTAAGTGCATACGAAATGTTGGCTTTGTCATCCATGATGTAGATAGAAGCACCACAATGTTTGCAAAAACCATGCTCTTGGATGGTTTGAGCTTTCGAATGCGGCACCACAAATCGTTCGAGAGATTTACAAGGATTTTCGATAAGACCATGAGCCTGAATAAACTGCACACCAGTGCATATTTCGTTGGCTGTTGTCGTGGTGAAAATACGATAGTGGATCTGGCCGCAGTGGCACGACGTGGTGATCATGTTGATGTCCTTTATTTTCTTTTGAGTTAAGTTTACTTTTTATTTTTAGTTAATATATATTCATTTGGTGTAAAGACTTTTTCCTAAGAGGAAATAATGAGAAAGGAATACGATAAACTTCACTTACTTAAAATATTATGTTGTGTCGCTGAGCAGCACTCCTTCAGCCGAGCTGCAGAGCAGCTCGGTACCACGACATCAGCGGTGAGTAAATCGATAGCTCAGCTAGAGTCATCTTATGGACAAGTACTTTTAAATCGAACAACCCGTAAACTCGCATTGTCTGATGCCGGTAAGTTGGTGTACGAAAAAGGGAAAAAGATCCTTCGTGCGCTACGCGATTTGGAAGAAGAAGTCGAACAGGTTGGAGTGCATCAATCTGGTCACCTAAAAATAACCTTTCCAAATACGATAGGGCGTATGCTACTGAGCCAAATTTGTATCGATTTTCAAAAGCGCTATCCACAAATAAAGTTAGAGCTGATGTTTACCGCAGCAAATCAGGATCTTATCGAAGATGAGATTGATGTGGCTTTTAGGCTGTCTGCTGCACTCAAAGACAGTCAATTTTATGTTTTGAAATTAATCAATATAAACTCGACTTTTGTAGCCACGCCGAGCTATTTGGCCACGCACGGGAAGCCCGAGCAATTGAGCGAACTGAGTCGGCATAACATGTTGTTATCTAAACTTAATCATGTTGAAGATAGTTGGCATGACGGAGCTCGAAGTTATGCTCTGCAAGGTAATTTGATAGCGAACAGTCGCTTTCACATTCGAGAGGCGGTGTTGGCAGGATTGGGGATTGCCATGCTACCGTCTTATTTCTGCCAACGAGATATCGATTCGGGCGCTTTGGTTGAACTGTTCCCCGAGCAAAATAGACCCGAAGTTACTTTGCATGCCATATATAAAGTGAAACGAGAGCATTCTGCAAAGCTGGACCTATTCTTAGGGTTTGTACAGGCGCAATTATCATGCAAATCAGAATTGGTATCTTAACCCCGCGTAGTAGCGCCGACCATTCACATATACCCCTGTTGGTGCGTACTCATTGCGATCATAGGTATAGATTTGTTCGTCGGTTAAATTAATAAACTCAAATTGCGCATCAAGGTTATCACTTAATTTCACCGTGAGGCTGCCGTCTAATTGGCCGTAATTATCCATCATGGTCTCTCCTACACCGGTGGCAAACTGGGTTCGATAATTATAGCTAAGCCGTGCGCTAAATTGGTGGTTCTCGTAGTAAGCGGTGAGATTAGCGCTGTGTTTTGAGGTGCCTGGCACTTTGTCCTGTAAGCCAACGTCAGCGTTGTCACGTTCGCCATCAACGTAGGTGTAATTGGCGATTAACCCAAATCCGTACGCAAGTGTTTGCTGGTAGCTTAGTTCAACGCCACGGATACTGCCGCCAGCGCCATTACTGGGTCTATCGATAGACATCAAAATGCCTTCGTGACGCTCAAGTTTCCGCTCAAACTCAATAAAAGACTCCACATCCTTATTAAATAAGGCGATTGAGGCGAGTCCGGCATCGTCAAAGTACCACTCAAGGCTGGCATCAAACTGCGCCGCTCTATATGGATCTAGGCTGGCGTTACCACCTTGTCCTTGAGCTTGGGTCACGTTGTAATTGGTTGAGGGCATAAGGTGGTGAAATTGCGCTCGTGACATGACGCGCGCAACGGAAAAACGGCCAACTAGACTCTCGCTTAAATCAAACTTGATATTGGCGCTGGGTAGAATATCGATGTAATCCCGGGATTCTTCATGCCAAACATAGCTGTCGGGCGCTTCGATGGGGGAGGCGACACGTTTAAATGCGGCAGAGTCTTGAAAGGTTTTGACCACCCGTACCCCAATGTTGGCTGCATAGGATTCACCAGCGAGTTGCATTTGACCGTAAGCGGCGGCAGTTTTTTCTGTAATATGAAAACGACTGGCCTTTTCTATCTCTTGTTCAAAATTGAGCGTATCGAAGTCTTTGGCGAGCAGCGTAATATCGGCATAACTGTAGTTTTTTAAGGTGTTTGCACTACCTACGCCGCGCAAATAATCATCCACAAAAGTGCCCGGATAGGCGGCCAGTGTAGTGCCAAGCTCGCCGGCTAAACCATCAAGCCCTCCATCTTTGGAGCGATAGCGCAAAAAGTCCCGTTGATGATCCTTGAGTTTAATGCCAAATTTAATCGCGTCGACCTGTTTAAAGTCGATATCGTACGCAAAATCGGCTTGCGCGAAGTATGATTTATCTTTGCCATCTTGGCTGTCATTTCGAGCTTCGGTGATAAACCAACTCGCCGCATCTAACGGTGAAGTCCCATAACTTGCGACGATATTTTTTCGCATTGACGTATCAACGTGAAAACGGGTATTAGCAGAAAACTGTGACGTGACGTCTTCTTTGGTGCCACCTGAGCCGTGGCTGAGGCCTACTTGAAACTGGCTCGACCAATAAATGCCATCATAGACCAAGTCTAGATGGGCACTTTTGGTGCTGATCTGCGAGTCTCGCCAAATGGCTTCCATGCTGGTATTGAACGGCGCTGCTGTGGGTAAATAGTTGGCGCTCACCAAAGTACCATCTTGTACTTGTAAATCGGTTACCCCGCCGCCTAGGTCAATAGACTTTGCACTTTGCCAGAGAAAGTTTTGATTGTTGTTGTCTGCGTTTAGGTGAGAATAAAGTAAGTGACTATTTAACCTAAGTCGTGGGGAAAGCTGAAACGCGGCATTGACTGTATAAGCCTGCAACTCTCTTTGCTGCTGAAAAATCGCCGAACCCCCACCTCCAGGAAACCATAACGTCTGGCTTTTATCTTGTGGGGTCTGCTGGGTGGCGTACCAAGTATCATCATCACCTTGGTATAACGTCCTATCGTGCCATCCCCAAGATTCTAAGCCGTCGCGTCTGAGGCTGCGATCTCGCCGTGTTGCAGTAAAAAGCACAGCATAGTCGCCACTTTCGCTATGGTAGTTATAAATTGCAGATAATTGTGGGTCGAGTTTATCGCTCAAGTCACTGTATTGGAACTGGGCCGTTACAACGCCATAGCCTGAAGGCGTAAGCAGAGGGTCGCGGGTTTTTATATTGATTGCACCACCTAATGACCCTTCATCCTGCATAGCTTGTGGTGTTTTGAACACCTCAAGGCTAGAGACTATTTCACTGGGTAATAAAGTAAAATTAAAGCCACGGCTTGGCTGACTTGAGATCCACCAGTCAGCGGAGGCGAGATATTGACCATTCAAATAGGTCCTATTTTGCTCGGGGGTTGTGCCTCGCACGCCAATCCGTTCACCTTCACCTTGTGCTCGAGAGAGTGAGATACCGGTGATCCGTTGCAGCGCCTCTGCCACGTTTTTATCTGGAAACTTACCTATGTCTTCAGCACTGATCGTATCTGAAACTTGTTGATTGTGGCGTTTATTACTGAGAGACTTGACAACGCTGTCATGGAAGGCACGGATTTCGATGCGTTCTATGGTATTTTCAGCTGTCTGATTTTGCTCAACGGCATAACTTGCAGCTGTGATAAAGAATGCGCTACAAGAAACTGTTCGGATGAGAAATTCTGACATTGTGCTCAACTTATAATACGAGTAAGTTACCTTTAGTTGATACTCATAATACGCTTTTATTACGAGCCTAACCATAGTTTTACAAATTTTTAGTAGTTGATGGTTGAAAACTTAGATAAACGTTTTTTAATCAATGAGATACTTGTCGACCTGAGCAATTTATCTGTGTGTGTTGACGGTTCTTGGAGAAGCATCGAAGCGAAACATGCAGCATTATTGCGTCTATTGATTGCTAACAAGGGACAGGTTGTTACCAGAGATGCCATCTTAGATATCGTATGGCCCGGTACTATCGTCAGTGATAACTCTGTTAGCCAGCTGGTGGTACAGCTACGTAAGCTGCTTGGTGACAGTTCAAACGAGCCAAAAATAATTAAAACGGTACCTCGCCTAGGTTATCAATGTATTGCACAAATTGAAAAAGCCCCGACGCTACTTGAGCAAGTAGAGGAGCTGTCTCGTGGGCGTGGCGCGCAATTTGCGCTGCTCGGGTTTTTTATGGGTCTTGTGGTGACTTTGACTGGCGTTTTTATTGCCAAGCAGTGGCAAAATGAATTGCAGCAGCAGCCCGTCACTGCAACTCGGATCACATCCTCGCCGGGTGCTGAAGTCTTTGTGCGCTTTTCTCCAAATGGTAGCTATTTAGCCTACAGCTATTTAGCTGAGGGAGCCGATCAATTTGATTTGGCGGTCTATGATCTTGAGACCAAAACAACCCATACGATAAAAAGCAGCGGTTATAGTGAAGAGTCAGCAAGTTGGTCTTTAGATGGTAACTGGCTGATTTATTCGCGCTCGGATCCGGTTTCCTGTGAAGTACGGGCGTTACACGTTAAAGGTCCAATAGAAATGTGGCGACTAGCGCGCGATAGTGTACTTGGCAGCTGTAATAGCGCACAAGACTCAGCGCCTTGGCTTGAATATCGAGCGGGCCATTTTATCACTAAGTCTTGGGATAAAGCTGGGACCTATTTGCAATCTGTAGCGGTCACTTTTGCGGATAATCATCCTAAAGTGCTCAACACTACGGCGTTGCCTATTCGCGATGTAACACATTATCAAGTTAACCAACAAACGCTGTTGTATCAGGTAAAAGAGCAGGGCGTTTATCGCCTAAATCTGGGGCAACTTGGGGACCCTGGAAGGCAAACTACCACACTCTCCAAGCAGTCTTTTTCGGCATTGAGTCATGGTTATCAGGACGATACGGTTATTATCGCCAAACAAAACTTGAGTGTACTGAAAGGTCGTGAGCAGCAGTTGTTATACTCCGGATTTGGTACGATATCTGAGATTGATGTTAATTCGCACTTGCGTGCTTCGGCGCACACTGAGGGCGTGGCTGAAATTAACTTTTATCAGCTCGCTGTAGATGCACATAGCGAAGCACAGCAAAAGCAGTTGACGTCGCCCGCAAGGATGGATCTACTTGCCGCATTGTCTGATGATGGCGCACATTTTGTGTATGCCTCTGTGACAGCCAAAAATAATGGTGCGCCACAATTTGAGCTGTGGCATAAACATGCTTTTCGACCAACATCGAGTTTGCTTGGTACGATGCCGCTGGGAGAAGTGCCTATTTTGCTATTGCTGTCGCCTAATAACGAATATCTCGCCGTATTATCAAAGTCGCATAAAGTGTATTTAATAAGCTCTTTTACTAAAGAAGTGAAAAAAGTAGTTGATAACTTTGCAGAAGTTGCTGACTTGCATTGGTCACAGGATGGGAGAAACCTGTATTATCGAGCGAAGCTCTCGACAGAAGCCAAATGGCAGGCATGGCAATTTACCGTATCTCAAGGGCGCAGTGAGCAACAACCTCTGGTGACTCATTCGTCTGATTTATCCCTGACCCAGAAGAACTCAAGCTTCGTGGGGTACAAAGAACAAGTTAGGGAATACCTAGTTGCTGCGCTAACTGAAACAATTGATGTAGAGCAGTTACGTGGGTCTTTATCTCTTTACCAGCCAGCAGTATACCGAGACGGGGTTTATTTTATACTGAAACGAGGTCACCAACTGGTGCTTTATCGCTATTTAAGTAGTGAAAACAAGGTCGAAGAAATTCAACCAATTGGGTTACACCTTTATGCAGGGTTTACCGAGTTACAGGTACTAGCAAGCTTTGATGGCAGTCAGGTCATATTCAATCGGATCAACAACTATGAAAGTGACATAGTATTACTGGAGTACGGTGACCGATGAAGATATCAATGTTTCAAAGCTCAGGTTGGGTACAGTTAGTTAGCTAGTTTTTGCTGGAATAAGCGTATTGCTTTACTACTCCAATTGCGCTGTGATGCCGACTTCAATGCTTTTGAGGCAAGCTTCTTGGCTTCTGACTGGCTATCTGTAAGTTTGGCAGACAGTAGCAGCAGTTCAGGGTGTTCGGGATCGATGGTGAGACCATGGCGGAGCCAAGTCTTGGCCTGAGTTTTGTCGTTGAGACGAGTTAAATAAGTGTTTGCTAATAGAAGTGTGGAGCGCAAATGGCCGTTGTTCGAAGCTTCGGTAAGTACTTGTAGCGCACGTGGAGTATCTTGCAGCTCTGTGTTTGTAAGTAGTGATCGTGCTAAGCGATATTTTGCGATATCCATGGTTTGTGCTGCGTGTTCAAGCCAAAGTACACTAAGTCGATGTTCTCCCACATTGATAAGTTGAGTTGCTAAGCGATATTGTGCCAAGTCCAAGCCATTTTTGGCTGCGGCTAAATATAATTCATTTTCTGGTTCTTCAGCGCGCCAGTGATAGCGCAGCAGCTGATACGCGTTGTAATCTTTCATACTCAACCAGTTAGCAATATAGTATTGTACTTGCGCCACACCACGTTCTGCAGCGTCGATATTCTGCTTTAGCTGTTTTTCGTAGGCCTTCTTTTGAATGGCTAAGGTTTCGCGATATTGCTCGCCTTTATATGTCGCAAAATGGTAAATCAGCGTGTGTGCTTGCTTTGGTCCACTATATCGCCACTTCTCTACTGCATTTAACAGGCTAGCGGTGAATATATGCTTGGGATAGCTATCAACAACCTCAATATTGGTTGCCTTACCGCTTTGGTCGATATCAAACTCTAACCAAACCCAGCCCTCAACCCCTTGCCGTACGGCCTCATCAGGGTAGTCAGGTAATACATCATGAGTTTTACTCGGCGTAGAAACGATATTGGGTTGTTTGAGCCGGGCAAGGGTTGAATCAAGTAAGTAGGTGTCTGCTAAACGATTTTTTTGAAGTGTTACGAAATCCTTTAAGCCACTTTGGTCGTCGGACTGTTGCAAAACGAGTTGCGCAGTTTGAAAGGCTTCAGCAATACCGAATTCTTTAGCCAATGAAAACCAAGCAAAGGCATTTGCGGCACTTTGTTCGGTTCCTTGACCGTACAAATACATCACCCCAAGATTATACATGGCGTCTGCATTGCCTAACTGAGCTAGGCGATTGAATTCAGAAAATGCAAGAGTGAACTCTTCATTCTGATAGGCGAGGGTAGCATCGTAAAGATCGGCTTTTGTCAGCCAACTTATGCTCAGCAAAAATGAAAAAATAAGCCCAGAAATGAGATTGTTGCGCATTTTATTGATTACTCATCCTCGGACTGCTCTTTGGGGTCGTTATGGTCATTTTGAAAAAGCTATATAACCACAATATAAGGGAAATTTAAATAATAAAAGCTGATAGCAAACGCTATCAGCTTTTTGGAACTCCGGGCAGGGAGTTTACTAAGTCGAACCTGTGTTAGCTTGGAAGCGACTTAATTCGAGTCATGAAACTATGTTTTTACGACTAATAAGACCAGATTTAGCGGTAAAAGTTTCATTCGCTATTCGGTGTTAGAAGTTAAATCTAACCCCCGCGCTAAAACGCCTTCCATCGGCATAGACACCCGTTAGTGCTTGCTCAACTCCCTTTTCCTGATAGCTAAATGTATGTTCATCCATCAAGTTGATGGCCTCAAGAATAAATGCCACATTCTCATTGTAGTTATAGGTAAGGTTGGCATCTACTTGACCATAATCGTCAATGTATCCTGGCCAGTCGCGACCTGTATCATACCCTGTTCTGAAGTTGTATGAGATACGGGCACTAATGAATTCGTTTTCATAATAAGAACTCAAGTTAACGGTATGCTCAGAGTTGCCTGGGATAGTGATGTCGTTACCTTCATCATCTTTGGCTTCACCATCTACATAGGTATAGTTAGCCGCAACGCCAAAACCTTCGTATAGCTCTTGTTGATAACCCACTTCTAGGCCTTGAATGCGGCCTGCTTTCCCATTAACAGGGCGGCTGATCAGCACTTCTTTACCTTCATGAGTTTCAAGTGCTGGTTGGCTCTCGATAAACGACTGAATATCTTTGTAGAAAAATACCGCAGAAAAAAGACCTGCGTCGCTAAAGTACCACTCGATACCGGTATCAAACTGCGTCGCTCTATATGGGTCGATGTCAGGGTTACCGCCAGTGCCGGTTTGTGTTTCTAGGTTGTATGAGGTTGATGCGGTCATATCGGCGTAATCTGGGCGAGACATAACTCGCGCGGCAGAAAAACGCATTAATAAATCGTCATCTAAGTCAATTGCCAAGTTAATGCTTGGAAGAATGTCGAAGTAGTCCTTTTCTTCCGTTGTCCAAACCTCAGCACCTGACTCACCTGCAAACGCGGATGAGGTTTGTTTGGTATTTACAAGTCTTACACCTAAATTACCGCGTAGACCATCTGCATCCAGATTCGCTTTAATGTAGCCTGCGGTAATTTTTTCATTGATATCGAAAGTACTGGCCTTCAATACTCGGTAATTCCAACCCAGCGCATCACCTTCTTGGCGTATTTTATCTGAATCAGTGATTGCATAGCTGCGCGTTGTGCCTGCAGAGCCTATGCCTGAAAGGTAATCAGAAGGCATGGCTTTAGAGTAATCAGCGAGACTCCAGTTTAAGTCGGTACGATTATCCGTTGTGTGCTTGGTATTAAAACGACTGTGATCACGATATTTAAAGCCTACTTTGATCTGGTTAAAGATAGCGATATCAATTGGGCGTTTAAAATCGGCTTGAAAATAAGTTTCATCATCTTTCGCATCATTGCTGTCATAGCGTAAAAAGCCTAAATTCCATTTATCACCATCGTTTGGATCGGCAGCATAACTAGTCTTTACGTCTTCCTCTTGTGACGCATCAAAGCTGTGAACATAGTTGCCTTCCCAACCAACGGAGCGATCCGCTTGTGAACCACCCGAACCTTCTGTGTAACCTAAGTGATATGAAGATTCCCAAAGTTGCCCTTGATGTTCAACTTTTAAGTCGTACGATTTGGTTTTGAGCTCAGAGTTACGTACTTTGGTCTCATCCAGAATGTTATTACCATCTGGTGATAAGCCAAGCGTCCCGCCGACGGCCATCTTGCCAACTACGGGGTGGTCGATAACGGTAATGTCAGTATATTGTGAGCCGCCGTAACCGGGTAACCACAGGAAGTTTTGGTTTTCATTATCGGCTTCAAGTGTAGAGTCTAACGCATTGAATACAATGTCCATATTTTCACTTGGACGATATTGCAAGGCGAGGTTTATACCCGTGCGTACGCGCTGCTGTGAGAACATTGCTGAGCCGCCACCGCCTGGGCTGTAGACATTGTCGACGACGGTACCATCTTCAAGTGTGATATCACGATAGGTCCAAGACCATGCTTCAATACCATCACGACGCAAGTTACGTTCTTGGCGCACGACAGAAATTAAGGCGCCAAAAGATTCATCATCGGTCTTAAAGTTGTACATAGCGGAAAGTTGCGGGTCGGTTTCACCTGACACCTCGCTGTGCTGTGCGATAATTGAACCTGCGATTTTATTTGCTTCTAAATCAAGCGGCTTACGTGTTCTAACAATCACGGTTCCACCAATAGAGCCTTCGTCAATATCGGCTTCTGGTGATTTGTACACTTCAAGCCCTGAAATGATTTCAGAGGGTAACATTGTATAGTTAAAACCACGGCTCGCGGCTGAGTTAGTCCACCAATCCGCTGAGCCAACGGCTTGACCATTCAATAAGGTCCGGTTTTGGCTTTCACCTGTGCCTCGAATGCTAACGCGTTCACCTTCACCAAAACTACGTGTGATTGAAACACCGGTAATTCGTTGTAGTGATTCGGCGACGTTTTGATCTGGAAATTTGCCAATGTCCTCGGCGGTTACTGCATCGACAATGGCGTCAGAGTATCTTTTTGTATTGAGTGATTGAACAACGCTGCCACGGATCCCTCTGACTTGAATAACTTCAACTTCACCATTTTTAGCTGCTTCTTGATTGTTGTTTTCTTCAGCGAATGCTAGAGCCGGTGCAAAAAGTACTGAGCCGAGCAAAGATTGGCTGATTAATACAGCCAGTTTTTTCTTATTATTGCGAAACATAAATTCCCCTTGAGTGCTTACTTGTGATTGACCACGAGAAAGATTAAACACCAGCGGGGTTTGTTAAATCTTGAATTGAAATGAATAGTTATGAATTTGGAGATCTTTTACTTTGTATTTTCTTATTTTATTGAAATTTATAGATATAAAATAATTTTTTCTCGGTGGTTTTCGGTTTAAGTTAAGTTTACTGGAGTGATTTCACTTTGTTTTTTGTTAACATTCACAACTACAAAGAACTGGAAAGGCGACTTTCCAGTTCTTTTTGTGCGTTATAAGCTCTTTTTGGGTGGTAGCACAACGTTTGAGAAGATAAGGCCAGCGATAAGAGACATAAATATTAAGAAGGTTTGTTGGCCAATATGATCCGCATGAACAAAGCTTTGGCCTTCAATTAAAGAATTAAGTCCAATATAGGTTTTAGAACCAGGGACCAACACAATCAAACCTTGCATTGCAACAATGGACGCAGGGGCATTTACCACACGGTTAAAGATATTACTAAAGACACCCACTGCAAATGCACCTACAAAAGTACCAAGTGCATAATCAAAGTAAACCGCAGAGCTGATACTGGCTGCGTAGGCGATAAAGCCTGATGCGAGTGACCAACTTGCATGGCGTAACTTTGTTCTAAAGATAATAACTAGGCTGCTACAAAGTAATAGCACTGCAAGCCAAGCCGTCCAACGTGGTAATGGTGATGGTTGTATAAAATCAACTTGTCCAAAAAACGCAAACCCTAAACTGATCCCCAAAAATGCACCGAAGTAGAGCTTAAAGAGCAACATAATAGAGTCCATGACTCTAGCGGTGCCTGACACTAGATGGCGAGCCGATAATTCCGCAAACCCAAGCGCCAGCGCCAAGCCAGGTATAAACACGATAATGGCCGAAAGTACCACCAAACGGATGTTGACCTGCGGGTCAATGTACACAGACACAGCGCAGGCAGCAACCGCTGATACGATGGCGACCAAAGGCTCAAGCATATGTGTTACGCGTTTGGAAATACTTGCCCAAAGCACGAATATGTAGACCACAAGCGATATTAGCGCCGACCACCAAACGTCATTCCAGCTAGTCCCCATCAGCATCGCAAATGCGCCACTTGAGGTTGCAAATGCAAGACCCGTCATTAACTTATTATAAGGGGGCTTAGCGTGCAAAATGGCTTCAAGGCATTGTTCAGCTTCTTGGATTGAAAGCTCACCAGATAACACGCGTGTTGCGACGTCATCCGTATCTGCCAATGAACCTAAATCGTGATCGCCGGGATCAACTCGCGCCACATGGGTATATTCTTCTTCATGACCTTCGGTCCAAATTACAAAAGTGACAGATGTCGGAGACATGACAAAGGAAGACTTTAGCCCTAGGTGAGTGGCTATTTCCATTAAATGTGCTTCGAGTCGATAGGCAGGAGTACCGTATTTGTGAAGCATTTTGCCTAACTTCACAATAAAGCGGCGTTTCTCTGTAAAGGTTGCGTTATTCAACGAAAGAGAACCTTAAATATGTAATGCCAATTCTACTGAATGAAGCGAATTGGCGAAAATGTTAAAAAAGTATGGTGTTTGAAATTAAAAAAATCAAACTGAGCTCATCATGGGTACGCGCTGCTAGTAAGGTACATATCATTGCTTTTACTAGATTTTAGTTATGTTTTTGCACACGAATTTGATATTCGCAACAGACTATTTGCATAGGTAAATTTGGCGGCCAAGATTGCTGCGAATTCTATCCAGATTCTCAGTAATGTCTATAGTTTTGGCCGCAAATATTTGCATTTTTTATAAACAGGTATCAGCGCTACATTTATTGCTAAGCGCTAAGAGTTACGATGATTCTCTGATCTGCAATGACACATCCACTAGGGTTCTAACGGCAGGTTGCGATTTGTTTAAAATTTCGGACAGTGTATGGCATGTCCGTTTACCGATGTCGTCGGCATCAATTCTAACACTCGTTAATGCGGGTTTCATCAGCTGGGAGTCTTGCAAGTCATCAAAACCGACAACTTTGATGTCTTCACCAGGTACCAGTCCATGTTCGCGCATGGCTTCAATTGCACCGTATGCAATGACGTCACTAAAGCAAACGATAGCTTTTATCTCTTTATGGTCAGCGATGAGGGTATTAAACGCTTCTCGGCCCCCTTGGCGATTGGTTGGAGCAGCGATCGCAGGTTGCGCTTCATTTAATCCGTTGAGTTTTAGAGCGCTTTGGAAACCAGACAGTCGCTCATGGTAATCTGAGATTTCGGGAGTACCACCCAGAAAAGCAATGTCTTTTATGCCTTGCTCAATGAGGTGGGTCGTTGCTAGGTGAGTCCCTTTTTTATTGTCAGGTAGAATACAGGGGGCTTTCGCGAAGGCCACTTCACGCATAATGGTAATAACTGGAAATCCAGAGTCAGCCAATTGGTCCAGCCACTCTCGTGGGGTACTTGGTGCAGGCACCATAACAAAGGCACAAACATTGTATTCTTTAAGAGTATTAACTACTTGGCGCTGGCGATTGAAATCTTCACCTGTATTTACCAGCATAGGCACCATACCTAATGCGTAAATATGTTTTTCTAATCCGACAGCAAGCTGAGCAGAGTACGGGTTAGTTAAGTCGTTGATAACAACCGCAACAAGATTAGACTTTTTACTACGTAGCGCTGCTGCGTCGCGATTATAGACGTAGCCCAGTTTTTCGATAGCTTTTAATACTTTCTCTTTACTTTTATCGCTGACTTTATCGCTATGTGTGAGGACAAGAGATACTGTTGATTTAGAAACTTGTGCCTCTTCGGCAACATCGAAAATAGTAACCTTAGCGAGTTTTTTATCATTGTTCATGCTAATTCGTGTCAATTATGGCTGGTTAAGTGACTAAGTGTACATCAAGTTTTCATCGCATTAAATCGCAAATCTCTGCACATTTCCCGATAATCGTTATATGATCATTCGTTAAACGCCGAAGATAGGTAAATACAGTGAAATTATTAAAACAAATCACATTTATCATATTAATGACTACCGTATCATATACGGTATGTGCACAAGAGCAAGGCTACATGACACCTTCTCCAGAGCTGGCAAAGCTTGTTGATGCACCATTGATCCCTACATCTAAATTGAGTGCAAACGGCAATTGGTTGGCATTGTTACAGCGCAATAGGGTGCTTACGCTCGAAGAGCTTGGGCAGCCAGAGCAAGCGCTTGCGGGGATAAAGTTCAACCCGCAAACCTTTATGCGGACCTCCAGCCGCCAATATAGCTCTATTGAGTTTAAACATGTCGCAACCGGTGCCTTAATTAAGGTGACAGGTCTACCTAAAGGCAAGATCAAGTCGCCAAGTTGGAGTGCAGATAGCCGCTATCTCGCGTTTATTCTTGAACAAGAAAATAGTGCTACGCTTTGGGCTTACGATATTGAGCAGCGCAACCTTAAACAGCTCACTCAATCAACTTTAAATGGCGTGGTGACTTCAACGCCATACCAGTGGTTGCCAGACAGTACAGCGATTATCGCAAATATTGCTATTAATCATGGCAAACAGCCAAGCGCAAAAGATAAATCTAGCCTAACGCCAATAGTACAAACCACATCTGGCAAAAAAGCATCAACTCGTACTTATCAGAACTTATTGTCTAGTCCCTATGATATTCAGCTATTTAAGTTCTATTCTGAGGGGCAGTTAATTAAGCTAAATCTGAATGCCAGCGCGCAGCAAATTGGTAACCCAACCTATCTTAAACACTTCTCTGTTTCGCCAGACTCTACCAATCTAGTGGTTAGCATGATGGCCGATCCTTTCTCATTCCAAGTGCCTTACAGCCGTTTTCCAGCGGTATGGCAAGTGTGGGGAATGCGTGGCTATCCATTATTTGAAGTTGCAAGACAACCACTAGCCGACGCACTGCCTGCGGGCTTCGATAGCGTGAGAGAAGGCCCTCGAAAGATCCAATGGCGTGACGACCATGGCGCGACGCTAATATGGGCCGAAGCGCAAGATGGTGGGGACATGAGTGCGAAGGTTGACTATCATGACCACCTTTACACGATTAGTTCGCCATTCAAAAAAGAACCTGAACTTTTCGCAAAAGTAGAGCGTCGTTTTTCGAGTGTTGAGTGGGCCGATAACAATGTTGCGATTTTGAATGAATGGCGCTTTGCCGATCGCAGTGTTCGTTCTTCTGTATTTTCTCCACGCAATCCAGAGCAAAATCGCGTGGTGTTTTCAGAGCGCAGTGCTAATGATGCATACAAAGACCCTGGCAACTTTGTATATGAAAATAGTGATTTAGGTTCAAGAATATTGAAGCTAGTTGGAGGCAGGTATTTGTTTTTAACGGGCAACGGTGCATCTGAGAAAGGCAACATTCCTTTTTTAGATCGTTATGACGTAAAGACCAATACTTCAACTCGTATTTGGCAGTCGAGTGAACCTTATTACGAAAGAGTGCGTGCGATGTTAGATGACGAAGGGATGCGCTTTATTACCGTGCGTGAGTCACGCCAAGAGCAACCGAACTTTTTTGTCCGAGACTTACAGTTTGATACATTGGAGCAGCTAACTAAGTTTGCGCACCCTTATCCCGCATTTAAAGGCGTTGTAAAAGAGCAAATCAAGTACAAACGTGATGATGGCGTTGAGCTATCCGGTAATCTTTATCTTCCTACTGATTATGACCCATCAAAAGGTCGTATACCTGTGTTGATGTGGGCTTATCCGCTTGAGTTTAAAGATAAAGCCGTTGCCTCGCAGGTGCGTGAATCGCCTTATCAATTCCCATATATTGGCTATTGGGGACCAATGCCGTATTTAGCAAAAGGTATTGCTGTTTTTGATGATCCGACGATGCCGATTGTGGGGGCTGGTGATACGCAACCTAATGATACATTTAGGCAGCAATTGGTCGCGAGTGCAAAGGCAGCTGTTGATACCTTAGTCGAAAAAGGTATAGCAGATCCTAAGCTTATTGCGATTGCAGGGCATTCGTATGGAGCATTTATGGTGGCCAACTTACTTGCCCATAGTGACTTGTTTGCTACTGGTATTGCGCGAAGCGGGGCTTATAATCGCACCTTGACGCCATTTGGTTTTCAGGGGGAGCCGCGTAACTTCTGGGAAGCGCAAAACGTCTATGCCTCTATGTCTCCTTTCTTCCACGCGGAAAAAATCAACGAACCTATGTTGATGATCCATGGAGAGGAAGATCCAAACTCTGGTACTTTTCCTATGCAATCTAAACGTATGTTTGCTGCAATGAATGGCTTAGGTGGCAATGCAAGGCTGGTGATGTTGCCAGAAGAAGGCCATGGCTATAAAGCACGAGAAAGTATTTTACATGTGCTTTGGGAGCAAGAGCAGTGGCTTGAAAAGTATCTGTTCTCTGAGAAGGAAGAAACAATCCCTGACGACACGTCAACAGATGAAATGATACCGGTTGCAACGGAAGCGACAGTTAACTAACAATAAATCGATACAGTAGAGGGAGTATAGTAGATCTACTCCCTCTATTTACCCTATTCAGTTAGACGAAAATTAAGCTACCTACTCTTTACTGGATACTGAACTGCCGACGGAAGCGGTAATTACCATAAAAATGGCAAGCCATTGCCAAACAGTCAGCAACTCTCCGAGAATTAAAAAGCCAGCCAACGCCGCAACCGCAGGTTCAACGCTCATTAAAATACTAAATCCTTGTGCGGGCATTTTTCGAAGCGCTACCATTTCTAGGCTATAAGGCAGGGCGCTGGATAATAAACCAATCGCGATACCTAATGGGATCAGTGACCAATCAAGCAATGCAGCACCTTGTGACACCACGCCAAACGGCACGATAGTAAGGGCAGCAACCGTCATGCCGATTGCCACAGTCACCCCGCCGGAGCTTTCATTGCCTGAGCGTTTACCGTAGAGAATATATCCTGCCCAACAAGCGCCAGCAACCAAGGCTAAAGCAACACCGACTGGGTCTAAACCATTGACATCGCCAAGATCTGGTAACAATAGCAAGATCCCCAAAATAGCAAACGCAACCCATAAATAATCACGTTTCCGTTTAGATGAAAACAGTGCTACGGCGAGCGGTCCGGTGAACTCTAATGCCACACCAATGCCAATAGGGATACGCTCAATGGCATAGTAAAAGGTGATATTCATACCGCCCAAGCATAGGCCATAAACGATGAGTGGTCGCCAGTTTGTCGGTATATGACGCCAAGGTTTGAACACCAAGCATAAAATAAGAGCTGAAAATCCAAGGCGATATGCTGTGGTACCCTCGGGCCCCACAAACGGAAATAACTGCTTGGCAATAGAGGCACCGGATTGAATGGTGACCATAGCGCAAAGTAGGCATAAAATCGCAATGACAAAGTCGCGGCTAAGTAGTGGCATTGAGACCCCAATAAGATAAATAACAAGCTTAAAAATGGCGATATAAGGCTAGTCTAATCGTGTCTAAATAATGGCTCAATTACTTTTGTATATTTTATGCCTTTCTTGGTTTTTGAAATGGTTATTTGTTGATTTATTTACTTTTTATTTTCAGTGTTTTCTTTTTATTATCGTTCCAATTTTGCTTGTGTACTCAGGTAGTTAAGCCAAGCACTTTCATGCCTTTGCATATTTTTATGCTTTTTCGAGTCCAAATGTGCGAGCTTATCGCGGTCATTGATAAAAGGGCCAGCCCTACAAACAGTGCAGTAATCATCACCCAAATAATCAGGTACTTTGAGCTTTTCTTTGATAGCGTGAGCTGGGTTAACAGACCAGTAATAGCTAATACCGCTGGTGTCTTTTACGTGTTTATCACGGTCAACATTACGAATTTGATACTCTGGGAATTGTGAAATCTCAAATCGAGATTGGCCGAGGTAATATTGTTCAAGTCCGTTGATCAGGTTGCCTTCTAGATTCCACTCAATATAGGGCTTTACGTCCTTTGAGGTAATGATCCCGAGTTGAGCGCCATTTGGGTCAAGTGCATATGCCGCTGCGTTTATTAAGAATTCTCGCAGCAATTTCCGATTGAGGCTGTTAACGCTCAAGGTCTGGTTTTGGAAGCTTTCAAACGAATCAAACGCCGGAATGAGAGGAAATTGAAAAATAACTGCATCAAAGGCATGCGGCGGCACTTTTTGCCAACAAAGCGCATCAGTGACATCAAATTGAGTCACTACAGTAATTCCTAAATCATGTAGCTTATTAAAAGCATTATCTTGATATTTATGCTTAAGTTCACTTTCACTATCATACACACTGGCAGTAAGATGTGCTGGAGCAAAATGTTTTGCTAATGAATATGAAAAGCTTAAATCGCCATCGCCAACGGTAAGAATACGCCAGTTTTTATCGAGTATCATGGAGCTGTCTAATCGGTAAAAGGAGGAGTTTATCAAATCCGGCTATTATCTTGTAGCAATTGGTCCTTTTATTAGTTTAAAACCAACTAGACAATCCAGTCATACATCAGAATCTTTCAGTTACGATTGCAATGCTGGTGGTTGCTCGTAGCATCGAATGGTCTGCTGTCGTCATACAGGATACATTGAGCATGGATTTTATCTCAATATCAAAGAGTCTAATCACAAGAGAGCAAAACGCTTTAAGATAAAGAGTACTGGCTTAATCTAGCTGCACAAACTTGCTATATTTTAGGAAATTAGAATGAACTTTGAAAACAGTTATCCAAAAATAAGCTTATTTGAGATCCAAGCGCTCAGTAATGAACTGAACTTCAGCTCCCCAAAGAATATATAGATTTTCTTCTTAAGTTTAATGGTGGTCAGCCTACTAAAAATCAGTTTACTAAACATAATTCTGACGGTGAATTGCTTTTTGACTTTGACATTAATGTTTTATTTGGAATTGGCAAAAATGATACTAGCTTTGATTTGTTAACTATGTTTTCTATTTATTGCGATAGGATTCCCGAAGAGCTACTGCCTATTGGTAATGATGGCGTTGGTAATGTTATTTGCATGGGTGTAAACGGTGCACAAAAAGGTGGCGTATTTATATGGTGGAAAGATAAGCAAGTTAATGAAGGTGCCAATCCAGATTATCAAAATGTCGACTTAATTGCGTCATTATTTACTGACTTTTTAACAGGTTTTAGCGTTTTCTAACTCTTTAAACTGAGTTGTCGAGTCTGTAAATAAAGAACAAGTTTTTTGATAATTTTTATAATTACAAGAGCTTCGGATCGGTCATTAAAGCGATAACGCCAACAAAAGAAATATTACGTGAATATCAATACCAGTTACCTGAAAGGTTGCTGGAATATTGGCTGCAGTATGGTTTTTGTGTTTGGGGAGCTGCATCTTCTGGACAGTAAACCCACCTGAATATAGTTATGTACTGAAATCATGGTTGGAAGACGTCAAGGAGAACACATTATCTAGTCGATTCTGAAACCAATTTAATTTATTGAATTACTTGAAGATTTAAACGATATTACTACCCTCAAACTGCAACTTTTTTGAATCACACAACCAAAACATTACAATTTGAGTGTAAAAATGAAACCAAAACCAACCATGCAAACACCACAAAAGTACCTGTTTCAAATCGAGCTTATTGATATTGTTTCACCCCATCATGATCTAGTGAAGCTAGCAAAACTCATTGATTGGCAGCGCCTAGAGGTTGAATTTAAAAAGCATTATGGCGATAAAGGCGCTGGCGCCAAGCCTATCCGTCTACTTGCGGGTCTCGAATATCTGAAACAAATTCACAAACTGTCTGACGAAAACACGGTGGCCATGTGGCCCCCTATGGCAGGATAGTTGTCACTCTTAAAATTTAACCAATTGGGGCGGTCAGGTGTAAGTATGTCTCGTTATAGTGAAGAACGTAAACAGCAGATTCTGAACAAATTACTGCCACCATCGAACTTAACGGTGGTTGAAGTTGCGCAGCAGGAAGGCGTTAGCGAAACCTTGTATAATTGGCGAAACAAAGCCAAGCAAGAAGGTCGCCCCGTGCCCAGAAATAAACCAATCTCAGAACATTGGTCAGCAGAAGCTAAATTTGCCACTGTACTTGAAACTGCCAGTTTGAATGAAGCTGAATTGAGTGAATATTGCAGGAAAAAGGTCTCTACGTTGAGCAGGTAAAAGCCTGGAAATCCGATGCGCTGCGCGGGTTCCAAAACTCCAAAGAACACGAGCAAGAAGCGAAACGTCAGCGCCAGAGCGACAAAAAAGAGATTAAACAACTCAAACGAGAACTTCGCGAGAAAGAAAAAGCGCTGGCTGAAACAGCTGCCTTATTGGTGCTGAGAAAAAAGCTCAACGCGCTCTGGGAAAGCGACAACGAGGACGACTGACCTCGCTCTCACAGCGCACGCAGTATGTGTCGTGGATACGCGAAGCGAATGATTCTGGAGCCAGATTGGACAAAGCGTGTGAAGAAATTGGCATTACTTTGCGGACCTATCGACGCTAGTATCGTGACGGTCAAGTCACCTCAGACAGGCGGCTTGATGCCATTAGACCAGCACCGTCAAATAAGCTCAGCTCCGGGGTAGTAGACACAATCCTAGCAGTTTGCAATTTGCCGGAATTCGCCAGTTTACCGCCATCACAAATTATCCCTGCGTTATTAGATAAAGGCGAATATTATGCTTCAGAGTCAACATTTTACAGAGTACTCAAGGCAAATGGTCAGTTACATCACCGAGGCCGAAGCACTCCATCTTATGGGATAACTCTTCCAACAACGTACACGGCAACGGGACCTTGTCAGGTGTTTTGTTGGGATATTACTTATCTGCCAAACACAGTACGTGGGCAGTTTTATTATCTGTACGTGCTCGAAGATATATACAACAGAAAAATAGTGGGCCATGAAGTCCACGAACAAGAATCAGGCGAGCATGCAGCCAAGCTGCTGGAGCAAACATTAGTGCGTGTAAATGCGCTGCATAGCGGTGTCGTTTTACACTCAGACAACGGTGCGCCGATGAAATCGCAAACTATGCGTGTGAAAGCACAAGAGTTGGGTGTGACAACGTCATATAACAGACCACGAGTCAGCAACGACAATCCATTTGCAGAATCGTTGTTCAGGACTTGCAAATACAGACCTGATTGGCCCTCAGCAGGCTTTAAAAGCCTCGAAGAAGCCCTGGCGTGGGTACTTAAATTTACTCGTTGGTATAACTATGAGCATAAGCACAGTAAATTGCGGTTTGTTACACCACATCAGCGACATATAGGACAGGATGAAGAAATCCTTGCCCAACGAAAAGAGCGAATGGAAATAGCAAAAGCTGCTATTCCTAGTCGATGGGGAACACGTGCTGTGCGAAATTGCAGTCCAGTCGGGCCTACAACGCTCAACCCGGAAAAACAGCACACGGGTGAGGTAGAAAAACAAGCTGCTTAAAACAGTAAATGGTGACAATTAACTTGAAAAACAACAGTGGTGCGAAAACCCGTATTGGCAATATTTTTGTGGCATGCAATTTTTTACGCATGAACCGCCTTGCGATCCCAGTTCGATGACACGCTTTCGCAAGCGAATTGGTGAGGATGGCGTTGAGTTAATGCTGTCACTCACGGTAGATGCGGGCCTTAAAAGTAATACTATTAAGCCTTCAAGCTTGCGAGAAGTGGTCGTAGACAGCACCGTTATGGAGAAAAATATCGCCCATCCAACAGACCGTAAATTACTAGAAAAATGCCGCAATAAACTGGTTGGCTTCGCTAAGCAAGCCGGCATTGTGCTTAGGCAAAGTTATGAACGAGTAGGCCCTAAGGCCGCTCAAAAGGTGGCAAGCTATGCTCATGCCAAACAATTCAAACGCATGAAGAAGACACTGAAAAAACAGAAAAACTATCTCAGGCGAGTGATGAAAGACATCTTGCGAAAAATTACCGAGCGACCAAGCAAGGAGTTTTTCGATACCCTACAGCAGGCTGAGCGACTGTTAAAGCAAGAAAAAACGAGTAAAAACAAACTTTATTGCCTACATGAGCCGGATGTTGAATGTATCGCCAAGGGAAAAAGCGCAAAGCCATACTAGTTTGGTGTCAAAGTGAGTGTCGCGACCACATTGAAAGAGCATTTGTCGTTTGCTCTCATGCAATGCACGGCAATCCCTATGATGGTGACACGTTATGGGAAACGTTAAGAATAGTAGAAAACGTCACAGATAAAAGGCCATACAGCTGTTTTGTAGATAGAGGTTATCGCGGGCACTTTGCAGAACGTTATGATGTGTATATTGCGGGGCAAAAGCGCGGTGTGACGCTGAGTATTAAGAAAAAACTCAAGCGACGCAATGCCATAGAGCCAATCATCGGGCACATGAAACAAGACGGTCACTTAGGGCTTAACCGCTTAAAAGGAAAGTTCGGTGACAAACTGAATGGTAGGCCAAAACTGCCGTAAAGTTCTAGCCCAACTGCGGCTTTTTTATGTCTGGATTTTATATCAGCTATTAGCAGCGAAAAGCGCTGCGTAATAACAGCACTGTCGATAAAGCTAATGCTCAGGCTGGACATATTTTGTACTGCCAATCTAAGCATCAAAACGTCAATATTCAGAACCGACTAATTAAGCCGACCGCTTTGAAATTCGCAAGAATGGATTTGATATGCAGTTTGTAAACGAGCTATTTTCCAACCTAGTGAGTTGAACCACTGAAAACCAACTCGTCAAATGTAAATTTGATATGAAAATTAGAGCGTGTTGTTCTTTGTGGTACGAAAAGTAAACGGCAAATGGGTCAGTTATAATGGTTTCGCCAAAAATCAGTTTAACTTTCCCAGATGCCGAGACTAATGCTAACAGATGATAGTTGGAAATTGCTATCAAGAATCATGTATTTAACAGGTCGTATTTATAATAAACCTGAGCACAGAATGACACTCGAAGGTATTTTATACCGTATGCGTACAGGTATTCCTTGGCGAGATTTACCAAGTGAATTCGGCAGCTGGAGTGCTATATTTAGGCGGTTTAATTTGTGGTTTAAGAAAGGTGTGATAACAGAGATATTTCAATTTCTTTCTCAGGAAAATGATGCTTAATGGCTATTTCTAGATGGCAGTATTGTCAAAGCTCATCAAGGCTGTACAAATATTAGTTCACAAGCAGAGCAAGCAATAGGTAAAAGCCGAGGTGGTAAATCAACTAAAATACACTTGGCGGTTGGTAGCTGTGGTTTGCCAGTTCACTTTGAGCTATCTGGCGGGCAGGCTCATGATGTAAGTTATGGCGAAAGCCTAGTGGTTTCATCACCAACTGCCGAAGTGGTAGTTGCAGATAAAGGTTATGATAGTCAAGTGCTTAGAGAGCTAATTAAAAGTCGCAGTGCCAAGCATGTGATACCGAGAAAAGTTAATAGTAAACAAGGAAATGACGACATTGATTGATGCATGTATAGGTATCGTCACTTAGTTGAGAATGCGTTTTTGAAGATAAAGAAATATCGAGCGGTAGCAACTCGATATGACAAATTGGCTAGGAATTACCTGAGCGTGGTAGCCCTTGCTTTTTCACTCATGTGGCTACCGATGTGGGTTGATTATAAAATGTACTCGAAAGATCAACACGCTCTAATAAAAGGACTAATTTTCTAATCTTATTGACTATCAGCGCTATAGAGGTTACGTTTAACGCTTAAATTTTATATGATGCTTATTTGTTGCATTGTTTCGTACTTTACTTTTATATTAAGCAGGCGTTTTTAACGGAATAAGGTAAGGCATTTGCTAGTAGCCGAACGACATAGAGCATACTAAGTTTTCACTAAATAACATCTCGACAATAAAAATACGGTAATCATTTTAAGATATCTCACGCATGAGATGACCCAACAAATGAAGACCCCCTTTAACGAAGAATAACAACATACCTTCTTCGGTGGATGGCATTTAGTAAACTTTGATCCAATATAAAACAGCGACATTTTTGAGTAGATTAGCTCAAAGCTATGAAGGGGGTAGCATCACAGATTTGAATGAATATCGCTGATAACTTTAGATCACCGTTATCGAGATAACGCATAACAGAAGGTATGCTAAAAACAATCATTTTGCGCTTCTTGATAAAAGTATGTCACGTAACGTTTAATGGGCTAACTTGCAGCCAAAAAGCCTTCATTCTACTTGACCTCAGTAAATTCAAAAATGGTAGATACACAATGATTAATACGAACTTTAAGGAAGTTCAGGAAGAAATAATATATAGCTATGAAAATACTGTTTTTTTTAGAAAGCATATGGAACAAGCAGGGCTTGCCCCCAGTGATATAGTTGAACCTAAGGATTTTTTACGTATACCGCCTACCGTAAAAAAGAACTACAGACAGAATTTTCCAGCAGGAGTAATTGCTTCAGGATACAACCTAAAGAGTCCTCATGTTATGCGCTTTCAAAGCTCAGGAACTGAAGGAGATCGGTTAGTGAGTGTTGTATTATCTTACGACCTTGCTCGCCGTCAAGCTAGCTGTATATCTGTAAACCCAAACTTCTCGTCACTTTGGAAACCAGGTCTCAAACTACGTACTTGTCGATTTGCAGCACCAAACTGTTCAGATGTAGAGTGTGCAAATCCCAACAGTACCATGGATAGTCGTATGCTGCCGGATGGCACTTTGGTTTTACCTGTCTATCACGATTTGTTGACCACACCGGATCGTATGATAAATATGGCACTTGACGAGATTGAGGAATATGATCCTCACCTGATGTTTGTTGATCCAACACACTTTGCATTTTTGATAAGAGCGATGAAAAAGCTAGGCCGTGTCCCTCATAAAAAAGAAGGCTTTTGCATCATGTCTGGTTACACTTTATGTACACAAGTAGCTAGGCGTCAAATCAAAGAGTGTTTTGGGGAAAATGTTGCATTTGCAGATATGCTAGGTATGTCTGAGCTGGGTTATTTAGGTTTTGAATGCCCTCATGGTCACCAGCACATGAACATTGATGACTATCATCTAGAGTTTATTCATGATGGCCGTGCTGCACAACCAGGAGAGCTAGCTGAGCTCTTAATAACCACAATCGATGATAAGTTATCCCCTCATATTCGCTATGCAACAGGTGATATGTTTCGTTTAAGTGAGGAAGCATGCACTTGTGGTGATCCCACGCCAGTCGTTCGTGCAGAAGGTCGTGTTAAAAACGCCCTTTGGCGTCATGATAATACAGTGGTAACGCCAAAAGAATTAGATGAATTAATTGGTCCTGCTCCATGGATAGATATGTACCAAATGAACCAAACAGATGATGATCAGTTCACTTTCAAATATCTACGCAACGAAAATTGGACACAGCAAGCCGAAAATGAGCTTTTAGAATGTTTTAAAGACACTTTAAGAAGTAACAATGTGACTTGCTCACCAACAGAATACTTCCCTGCAGATCGTGGGGGTAAATTTATTTCTTGCATATCTAGTGTTGCAATGAGAGAAGAAAAAAGAAGGTTATTGTCATGGGTATAGAAAATAGTCGAGCTGATTTTCCGGTTCTAGAAAGATTAATAGACGGTCAAAGTATTACTTATTTAGACAGTGCCGCTACATCTTTAAAGCCACGCTCAGTGATTGACGCAATGTCAAATTATTATTATCAGAATGGCGTAAACATTCACCGTGGTAAATACTACTTATCAGAAGAAGCATCCGATTCCTATGAGCGAGTTCGTTACTCCATTGCCCAGTACTTGGGGGCATATGGTAATGAAATTGTATTTACCAAAGGCACAACAGAAGCGCTGAACTTAGTTGCCTACGGCCTAGATCTACAAAAAGAAGACACAGTAGTTGGTTTCCTCGACTCTCACCATGCACAGATGCTACCGTGGAGACGTTATGCTAACTTAAAGCTTGTCCATTTAAATGAGGAAGGCGGCATTGATCTTGAGCATTACCGCGAGCTGTTAAAACTAAAACCAAAGGTTGTAGTGTTGACTCATTGTTCTAATGTGAGTGGCACAGTCGCCCCGATTGAACAAATGGCCATTGAGGCAAAGGAAGCGTGTGGTGCGATTGTCGTAGTTGATGCTGCACAGTCTATTCCTCACCCTCATTTGCGTATCGATGTATCAAAGCTTTCTGTTGACTTTGTCGCATTCTCTGGACATAAAATGTTAGGGCCAACAGGCGTCGGGTGTTTGTATGGCAAGAGCTCCGAGCTTGATAAATTGCGCCCATTGATGTTAGGTGGCGGCATGGTAGATTGGGTTGATACTGAAGGATCTCAGGAACGAAAAATACCACATCGATTTGAAGCCGGTACTCCCCCTATTGCTTCAACATTAGGGTTAGGTGCTGCGTTGTCTTATTTAAATCGATTTAGCGCACAAGAATCGCGAGAGCACACAGAATTATTAACAGAGGCCATTATTAAAGGCGCAATGGACCGAGACTATATAGAGTTACTTGGTTCAAAGAGTGCGAAAGACCGCTGTGCTATAGGAAGTTTGCGGATCCGGGGTTGTGATGACTTATCCGATATTGCAAGATCGTTAAGTGATTCGTACGGTATTATGTGTCGAACGGGGCATATGTGTGCCCAACCTGTAGTGGACAATCAAATGGGTGGGGAAATATTGCGTATATCTGCGTACATATACAACACTCCTGATGAAATAGAAAAGTTTTATTTAGCTTTGGATGAACTGGTTAGTTTTCTAGGACTGTGATCATTATTGGCACAATATAATTTAAGACATTCATGATTTATATAACAAAAAAAATAACAGCACTGTCAATTGCAACTGAACTCAAAAAGGAAAAAAACTAAATGTTTATGAAGTCTTCCCCCATACTATCGCGGATTATTTTTTGGGTGGTCCTGCCGTTAATATTGATAGCCGGTTTCGGTTATTACTTTTTACTACAAGCCCTTCCTAAAACTGAGGGGGTGATCCAACTGTCTGGCTTAAATGACAAAGTTGTAGTGACGCGGGATGAGAATGCTGTACCCCACATCGTTGCAACTACTGATCATGATGCATTCTTTGCTATGGGTTATGTACATGCTCAAGAGCGATTATGGCAAATGAACTATAAGCGACGTGTAGCGCAAGGTCGAGTAAGTGAAATTCTCGGTGCGGATGCATTGTCAATCGATAAGTACATGCGGGGATACAGTCTAGCTCGTTCGGCAAAGTCTGCTGTGGAAAATTTAGATGAAGAGTCGTTACGCGTACTGAGAACATATGCGAAAGGGGTCAATGCATGGATCCAAGAGGGTAATGTATTACCTGCTGAGTTTTACATTTTCGATACAAAGCCCGAGCTTTGGAAGCCTGAAGACTCCATTTTAATGTTCAAATTAATGGCATTGACACTGGGGCCAAATCATGAAGCTGAACTCGGTTTCGATATGTTGGTAAAAGAAGTGGGTTTAGCTAAAGCCAATGAAATCCAACCTAACCTCAATCCAAACAACCCTGCAGCGGCTGAAGTACATTACGAAAACTTAGCCAACAACAATGTGCAAAAAGAGCTGATTTCTTTAAATGATCAACTGCAGAGTTTGTTTAAAACCGGTGGGGAAGTGTCTGTAGGCAGTAATGCTTGGGCTGTGTCTGGTAAGTACACAAAAAATGGTTTGCCTTTGCTTGCTGGTGACCCTCACCTACTAACAGAAACCCCTTCTCTTTGGTACTTGGCACACCTCAAGGGTGATAAACTTAGTGTAACTGGGGCGACTTTCCCAGGTGTTCCGGTTGTTTTTATGGGGCGTAATGACGTGATTTCATGGGGTATCACCAACATGTATCCTGATGCAATCGATCTGTTTATGGAGCGTACGAACCCTGCTAACCCGAATCAATATGAAAAAAATGGTCAGTGGGTTGACATGAAGATTGAAGAAGAGATTATCCATGTCAAGGCGGCCAGTCCTACATTTTTGACTAAGCCTATCCCGCCTATCAAATGGCAGATCAGAAGCACTGAAAATGGTCCGTTAATTAGTGATGCGATTGGCCGAGTTGATACACCGTTAGCGCTACGCTGGACTGCCTTGGACAAGGTGGACAAAACGTTTCGTAGCTACTTGGATATGAACTACGCGCAGAACATAGATAGTTTTAAATTAGCTCTTGAGGATTATAAAACGCCAGCGGTTAACATCATTTACGCAGATAAAGAAAACAACATTGCGCAATTTGCAGTAGGCAAATTGCCGATCCGTAAAAAGGGAAATGGTAGAAGGCCAGTGCCAGGGTGGAGCTCTGATTATGAATGGGACAAGTATATCCCTTTCGACGAGATGCCACACATTATTAATCCAGAAGTAGGCTATGTTATCAACGCCAATAACAAAAATCATGATGAGGACTACCCCTACATTCTTTCAACTTCAGAATCACCTCCTTATCGTTACAATCGTATTAAGCAGGTAATCCAGGAGTTCATAGATTCAGGTGAGAAAATTGAAGTAGAAGATTTTATCAAGCTGCAAGGTGACAATAACAGTTTACAGGCAAAAGAGTTACTGCCATTTTTAAGAAACCTGCCAGCAACATCTAGTGAACAACAGGAAATACTGACACAACTAAAAGAGTGGAATGGTGTCTTGTCTGGCAACAGTGAAGAAACTGCCATTTATGAACTATGGCTAAAACATTTTAACTATCTCCTACTTGCAGATGACTTGTCAGGCAATATGCTAAACGTTGAGCGAGGCGATGCATTGTTGGGGAGTGTGTCTAGAATTAGACCGTTGCTGATAAACAAAGTTGTACAGAACAGCCCTGAACTAAAGCATGATTGGTGCGATCAAATTAATACGGTAGAGCATGAAAGCTGTAACGAAATTGGCCTGATCGCATTAGATTCTACAATTGAAGAGCTAGGTCGTATTCCCGGGTTTTCAAAGGCGTGGGGAGATATCAACGAGACCTATTTCCCTCATCAACCATTATCGATGACGCCATACGATGGAATTTTCTCTCTCACCAGCGATGGTCAAGGGGATAGGTTTAGCGTTAACCGTGCTGATTGGAGTTATTCAGAGCAGTTTGGTTATCGCACATTAGGCGCAGCAGGGTACCGCCAGGTAATTGATTTTAGTGACGAGAACCTCAGTGGGTTCATTAATAATACTGGTCAAAGCGGGCACTTCTTGAGCAAACATTACGATGACAATATCTCGGCTTTCGAAGAGCTGAAGTTAAGGCCAATGAGTCTTGAGTCGACAACGAGTTCTGGTGATAGAGCTGTATTGCATTTAGAGCCGAAGAAATAAAACCTCGGTTGAACAAGGTAACTAAAATGAATAAAACTAAACAAGAAAATTCGTCTATCAAACTGCTAGAGATTTTGACTTCGGTCTCGCCCAACAAAGTTTTTCTCTCAGTTGTCATCGGCGCAATAGGGGGGTTTGCCTACTCACTCTTAGTGCCTCTCATCATGCTTTCTCTACAGCCTGAGCTTAGTCGCTTTATGCAGCCCGAGTTTGAATCGTCTTATTGGTTGTTCGGTATGTTTGAAGTATCTAATCCAAAGCAAGCTTTAACATTCTTTGTTGTTTGCATGCTCATTTTATTTAGCCGAGTCATGTCTGGTACATTGATGCTTCAAGTTGCAGTTGACTCGACCGTGGGCCTGAGAAAAAAAATGTATAAACGGATTTCTCAGATCCCGATTCAAAAACTTGACCAGATAGGTCCATCGCGTTTACTGACAGCAATTAATAATGATGTAGAGCACATCGCTAACGGAGCGAGTACCATCCCTACGATTATGATCGCTATCATGACCTTCTTTGGTATGCTCTCATTTTTATTATATTTACAGTTAGAAGTTTTCCTTACGGTATTGGGCCTAATCGCTTTTGGATTTGTCACTTACCAGGTCCCAATTTTCTTCAGTCGAAAATACATCATGAAGGGGCGAAATGGTTTTGACAGGATCCAAGATGGCATTAAAGGGCTAATTTACGGTGCGAAAGAGTTGAAACTGAATAAAGAGAAGCAAAAAGCGTTCTTAAATGAAGAGCTTTACAACGTTGAAGATCAGTATAGTGCATCAATTAAGAAAGGCCGAACTTTCCTCGTTTTCGCAAATAACTATAGTAACTTAATCAGCTTTTTTACTATCGGGCTAGTGGCATATGCTTTGGCTAACTATTTAGCCCTCTCAAGAGACGATGTCTTAGGGGCAATTATGATATTACTTTATATCATGGGCCCATTGACGGTGTTGGTTGGTTCGATGAACTCTATTGTTGCGGCAAGGGTAGCGGGCAGAAAATTAGCCGCACTATTCGAAGAGATGCCCATAGAGCCTAGCTCTAACAATACTTTAGCCAATCAGGGAGATGTTCAAGAGTTGAAGCTAAAGAATATTGAGTACACACACGCGACCGTCAGAAACGAAGATTCAGGGTTCCATATTGGCCCAATTGATTTGTCTTTTAAAAGAGGCGAAGTTGTGTACCTAGTTGGCGGCAATGGCTCAGGTAAAACCACGTTAGGCAAAGTATTGTCGCTTCATTATCAACCTAGTAGCGGAAGTGTATATCACGACGCTGATTTAGTCACCGATGACAATAGAGATGCCTGCCGTGAAAGTATCTTTGCGATATATTCTGACTTTTACTTATTTCCAAAGCTTTTTGGCATTGCGGAAAAAGGGTTAGATAGCCGCGCTACAAGATTACTGGAGTTATTGGGGTTAGATAAGAAGGTGACGATAAAAAATGGGACTTTCTCTAGCACTAAGTTGTCTGATGGTCAAAAGAAGCGCTTGGCGTTACTTGTAAGCTATTTAGAGGATAGGCCTGTACATATTTTTGATGAGTGGGCCGCAGATCAAGATCCAGAATTCAAAGATGTGTTCTATAACCATATTGTTCCGTATTTCAAAGAGTTGAACAAAATAGTGGTGGTGATCACTCATGATGATAGATATTTCCACTTAGCAGATAAAATCGTGAGATTAGAGAATGGTAAAGTAAGCAAGATTATTAAGCAGGGAGGGGCGAAACAACCCAGTGAAAATAAAATTTCATGGGAGACGGCAGATGTCAACTAATCTAGAGACAATGGACAAACGACAAGTATCCAGATTCTTTAGATCATTTGAGTTAACGACTAAATACTGGGAATTTGTTGGTTCTGATAAACCTTTATTTTCTCAATTGTCGCAGCTCATAAAAGGCGGTCTTGAATATCAATTCCTCCCTTATTATTTTTCTGATGTGCCTAATTGGCGGCTTTCTCTTAGAAAGTTGCGCTCTAAAGAAAGAATGGCTCCAAACTATGTGATGACCGGGCCTTGTAAAAGTGGGTCCAGTGATTTAGTTAGCCACTTGTTGTTTCACCCAAACGTTATGCCTCCTTTGGCCAAAGAGCCAAAGATGCATAAGGTAAAAAATTGGCGAATGGGTTACCCCACTGTTCAAGAACAACAGGAGCTGGAGGAAAGTGTTGGTGGCCCAGTAAGGTGCGGTTACCTCGACCCTGAGCTATTTCGTCTTGATGTTATGCAAAGGCTATACGAACTTAACCCAAATTGTAAGGTGATAATTACATTAAGAGATCCTGTTGACAGGGCTTATTCATTCTGGAAGTGGGAGCTCTTTTTGGGAGTAAAAACGCTTGCTCGCAGTAAAAACAGAGAGTATTTCAACAATTACTCAGACTATATATCGCGTGCGCTTGAAGTGTTTCCAAGTATGCCAATGGACAGTTTGACTGGTCCTCAAGTTTTGGCAAATGGCATCTATTATCAGGCTGTAGAGCATTGGATTAAGCGCTTTGGCAGGGAAAATGTCATGGTATTGGATGTTGCTGAATACTTCAAAAACAGACAGCCTGTGTTTGAGAGAATTCAAGAGTTCCTTGAAATACCTGTGATTGGCATTCCTGAACTCAATGCCAAAATAAATGAAAACCCAACAAAGATGCCGCCTGCGGATGAAGAGACTAAGGCAAAACTTGCTGAGTTTTATCGTCCTTTTAATGACAAGCTATTCGCGTTGCTGGATCAGGAGTTTGACTGGCAATAATTAGCACAACTTCTTGCCATTGGGGGGTTATCTGCCTCCCAATTGTACACACATAGAGTAATGAAAAAATGATAAGTGAAAAGCTTTATCTCAAATCAGAAGTATATTTTGAGCCTTTAATGAATCATTGGTATGCATGGCCTTACCTCATTCCACCGGTTACGGCTGCGCGGCATGTCGTAAACACGCATAGGCGGATCATGCAATCTTTTGTAAAGAATTATAAGTTGCATATTCTGGCGTCAAAAGAGTCTGTGCTTACTGGTGGGGAGTTTCTAAATTGCACAGAAGATCAGGTGAGTGACATTCAAGCACTCATCGAAGAGCAAAATGAACGATGCGGTGATTTAATTGAGTTATCGGATGCTGTAAAACACCTCGATGAATTATTGTACAGCCACACCAGTGGAGAAAGTATCGAGTATATTTACGCAAAAATACCCGAGCCACTAAGAGGGTGTATTGAACTATTTCTAGATATGGAACACCGTCCATCTTACCGCATAATCGAGCCTTTGATGTACCGAAGTGCGTATTACAAACCGACGTTACAAAGTTTATCTTTTGGATTGTTATCCAAAGTTGATGAGCGTCCTTTTGTCTTTAGTACACCGCGACTACCGGACAACAATCACTTACAGGTAAAAGCGGATTTCAATGACCAGATTGTCGATGCGTTGTTTCAAGCGAGAGAAATACCACTCACCTCAGAGCAAATAGAAGCGCTGTTTGAGGGGTATGAGTTAGACGGCGGGGTATCGTATCGGGAGTTATTTACAACAGAAAAACCGACAATAAACCATATGCCAGTGAAAGAAGGGGTGAGATTAAATTACACAGGCCATGCCGGCTTTCTAATTGAAACTGCTGATGTATGTATCTTGGTTGATCCTGTTATCGCATCTCGTAACACGAATGATGATGATACGATGATCAGCTTCAGCGAGTTGCCGCAGAAAATTGACTATATTTTGCTGACCCATACTCATATGGATCATGCCAATATCGAAACCTTGTTACAGCTGCGCTATAAAACAAACACCGTGGTTGTACCAAAAAATAACGGCGGCACGCTGCCTGATCCATCACTAAGACTCATTTTAAAACAATTGAACTTTAATGTGATTGAAGTAGACGATTTAGACGAAATCGAGATCCCAGCTGGCCGAATTGTTGCGCTCCCTTTCTTAGGGGAACACGGCGACTTAAATATTCGAACGAAAGCCGCTTGGTATATTGAGGTACTGGGTAAGAAGTGTTTCTTTGGCGCTGATTGTGCGAATCCAGACGGGCAGTTATTTGAAAAGTTGGGTGCAATATTTACAGACATAGACGTGTTGGCAATCGGTATGGAGTGTGTGGGCGCGCCATATACATGGTCATATGGCGCTTTACACACCAAAAAAGTACCAAAGTCGATTAAAAATTCTAGGCGGTTAGACGGGGCTGATTGTGATCAAGCACTACCGATGGTGAAAGCGTTTAACGCAAAGCAAGTGTATGTCTATGCAATTGGGCTAGAAACCTGCTTTAAGTATTTTATGGGCCTTGAACACGAGGAAGACTCTAGACAAATCGCAGAGTCCACGAAATTTTTGGCATCTTGCGAAGAGATAGGTGTACCTGCAGACATCATCTCTGGCAAAAAAACCATCCATTTAAAATAAGAAAAAATAAAAACTGCATTAATACTTGATAGGTAAGTGATAATGATGGAAACAATTTATGATTATTTAGCAGTACATGCTAAATCAAAGATAGATAATAAAGCTTTTACTTTTATTGAAGACTCGGGTGAAAAAAATCAAATCAGTTTTAGTGAACTACACCAAAAAGCGGCATCAATTGCTTGTGCTTTAAAAGCTGAAGTAGAGCCTGGTTCAAGAGTTGTTTTATTGTACCCTCCAGGTTTGGAATACATTCAGGCATTCCTAGGATGTCTTTATGCAGGTATGGTCGCAGTTCCCTTATATCCGCCACAAAGTAAAAAGCATGCCGGTCGAGTTCTGACTGTCATTAATGACTGTAAAGCGAATTTAGTGCTCACTAATGGCATGCTAAAACCACAATTGGAAGGGGAGTTGGCTCCTTTGCCTGTGCTTGGCTTTGAGCAATTATCAAACGGATCTGCGTTAGCTTTGAGTGCTTTCCCCAAAGCTGATGACATTGCCTTCTTACAATACACATCGGGCTCGACAGGCACGCCAAAAGGGGTCGTGATCACGCATGGAAACATTGTAGCAAACTTAAAAACGCTACAACAAGGTACGCTTTGTTCAGAAAATGATGTGTTCTGTAACTGGCTACCGTTATTCCATGATTTAGGTCTTGTGAACACTTTATTGTTACCCATTTTCTTAGGTGCTCATTCCGTATTGATGTCGCCCGTGCGCTTTATAAAGAACCCACTTACATGGTTGTCGGCGATTTCCGAATATAAGGGGACCATTGGGGGTGCACCAAATTTTGCATTTGACCACTGTTTAGAGCGTATTAAACCTCATCAAATGGCAAATTTGGATCTGTCTAGTTGGCGCATTGCATTTAATGCAGCTGAGCCACTCGATGCTGACACGCTAGCTCGGTTCTGTGAACGTTTTTCTCGAGTTGGTTTTAAAGAGTCTGCTGTTTACCCTGCATATGGTATGGCGGAAGCGACCGTATTTATTTGCGGAGGCGTGCATGCTGCGCCTTACACTGCCAATGCGTTTGGCAGCGAAGGGTTACAAAAAGGGCAAGCCGAGCTTTCGCAAGACGATGCGAAACAGCAAATTCTCATTGCACATGGGCATGTCCAGCCTGAACATCATCTCAAAATAGTATCTCCAGATACTATGGTGGAACTAGCTGACGGTGAGGTGGGTGAAATCTGGTTTGCAGGCCCTAGCCTTGCCAAGGGTTACTGGAATGATGAAGAGAAAACCAACGCGAGCTTTGGTGCGCGTTTGCAAGATGACGATGCCAGCTATCTACGTACTGGGGATTTAGGTTTTATCTATCAAGGTGAGCTCTATATTTCTGGTCGAATCAAAGATGTCATGATCATTAAAGGCCGTAATTATTACCCGCAAGATTTTGAGAAATTGGCGTATCGCGCTTACCCTGGATTGAATCAAAATGGCGCAGCAGCTTTTGAGTTTAATGGAAAGGCGGTATTACTACTCGAAGTGAGTCGGCAGGAAATGGGCGAGTTTGATTATCAGCTTGCCAGCGAGACGATTAAGAGTGCCATTTTTGAGCAATTTGAAGTTGTACTTGAAGACATTGTATTTATGAAAGCGGGTCGAATAAATCGTACCTCGAGCGGGAAGATACAGCGCGCTTTGTCTAAAAAGCGGTATCTTGGTAAAGATCTTGATGCATTGTGCAGCGCACAGGAAGGCTTCATAGGCGGCATCACGTCTGAGCCTACTGAACAGCAGACACTCTCTGAAAATGAGGCGCAGCTGTGTGCATTATGGCGAGACGTTTTCGGCATTGATAGCATTGGTGTTGAAGATAACTTCCTCAGCTTGGGCGGTCACTCTCTATTAGCAACGACTTTAATTTCAAAGATCCAGAAACAGTGGCAGGTTGAAATTTCCATCAGAGATTTTTTCACTAACAACACCATTCGTAAACTGGCCAAGGTTATTGAGTCGGCTACACCTGCCAATACACCTGAGATTGTACCTGTCCGTGATGCTGATTTACCTTCTTTTGCACAAGAGCGTATGTGGTTAGTAAACCAAATTGAAAAAACGCAAGCTCAGTACAACCTTCCCTTCTCCTTCAAGTTATACGGTGAGATAAATGTTGCGCACTTACAGCGCACTTTTACGACAATTATTGACCGGCATGAGGCTTTAAGAACCACTTATTGTGAAGAAAATGGCCAAGTTGTTCAATGGGTACAAGCTGCAACGGAAATTGATCTACCGGTTATCGATCTGACGGAACTCACGCAATCTGAACAAGAGCAGCGCATCGCCGAGCTTAGACTGGCAGAAGCGCACCGAATATTTAACCTTACTAAAGATGTCATGCTACGAGTGACCTTGTTAAAACTAGGGGCACAGTCTCATATTTTACTGGTTACAACACATCACATTGCAACGGATGGCTGGTCGCTCGGTGTACTAACAAAGGAGCTTAATGCGCTGTATAACGCTTATACCGAAGGTGCAAATGACCCATTGGAACCGCTGGCGATACAGTATCGTGATTATGCCCACTGGCAACGTAATACGCTTAAAGAGGAGGTGTTAAAGGAACACCTAAGTTATTGGCAGCAGCATTTATCTGATCTACCAGCAGTACATGGTTTAGCATTAGATAATCCAAGGCCTGCCACACAAAGCTTTAAAGGTGGCAGTGTTTCACATCGTGTGTCAGCGGAGCTGCAAGATGCATTACATCAATTGGCACAAAAGCATGGTGCAACTTTCTTTATGCTGATGAATGCCGCGTTTGCGAGTTTCTTAAGCCGCTATTCTGGTGAGACTGATATTGTTATCGGCTCGCCCGTTGCAAACCGAGAGCAATCTGAGTTGTCGCCACTAATTGGCCTATTCATTAACAACTTAGTCTTTCGCTCTGACTTGTCAGCAGATCCGTCATTCGTTGAGTTGTTGGCGCAAAGTAAAGAGCGCACGTTTGCAGCTTATGCGCATCAGCAATTGCCATTTGAAAAATTGGTGAATGCACTACAGCCGGAGCGAAACCTTAGTCACAGTCCGTTATTCCAAGTAATGTTGATCCTGCAGAACCAGGAAATGACACCATTGAATTTATCAGGTTTGGAGTCTCAACAACTCGAGTCGAACCAAGCCGTTTCACAATATGATCTGACATTAACATTGCTCGAGAGTGAAAATGGCTTAGATATGGAGTTGCAGTACGCCAGTGATTTATTTTCTCGCACTACAATTGAGAGAATGCTTGGTCACTTTGAAGTATTGCTTCAGTCTATCGTCCAATCTCCAAAGAGCAGAATCAGTGAATTACCATTACAAAATGAGCATCACGCAACAGCACTCCTAACGCAGTGGAATGACACGTGCAAACCAGAATCTCAAGACAAGAGTGTGCATGAGTTGTTTGAAGCACAGGTTGCGCTTAATCCAGATGCCATTGCGGTGGTATTTGAGGGGCAAGCATTTAGTTACGCACAGTTAAATCAGCGTGCCAATCAATTGGCTCGCTACTTAGTGGCGCAAGGTGTGAGATCTGAGACATTGGTTGGTGTATGTGTCGAGCGCTCTGTTGATATGGTGGTGAGTGTACTGGCGATTATGAAAGCTGGCGGTGCTTACTTACCGATGGACCCGACATACCCTAAAGCCCGACTCGCACATATGGTTGAAGACTCTGGGCTGCAATGGGTGATCACGCAAACACACCTGTGCGGGCACTTAGAGGTGAGTCAGACGATTTGTTTAGACGATGAATGTATATCTGAAGAACTTAGGCAGTTTGAGCATGGAGATCTAGATAAGAATGATCTAGGGCTGAGCGCGAGTAATTTGGCGTATGTGATTTATACATCAGGTTCAACAGGAAAGCCAAAAGGTGTAATGCTTGAGCATCGTAATGTCACTAATTTCTTGAATTCGATGCAGGTACAGCCAGGTTTGACGAGTGACGATACGTTACTTGCAGTGACCTCATTGTCGTTTGATATTCATGTCTTGGAGTTATATCTGCCACTGATGAGTGGCGGCACAGTCGTGATGGCTTCTTCTGAGCAGGTGCAGGATCCAGACGCCCTTACAAAGCTCATGGTTACGCATCATGTTACGTGCATGCAGGCCACACCAGCAACCTGGAAAATGCTTGTTAGCAATGATTGGCAACCACAAAGCCCAATCAAAGCCTTGTGTGGCGGCGAGATGCTGAGTGCAGAATTAAAAGATGCGCTGCTATCGAGAGGCACAGTTGAGCTGTGGAATATGTACGGTCCAACAGAAACCGCTGTTTGGTCTTCGGTCAGTCTAATTGAGAGTCGTATTTCGTTAGGTAAACCGATAGCACATACACAATTTTATGTTTTAGACTCTAATTTAGCGCCTGTGCCGGTAGGTGTTGCCGGTGAGTTATATATTGGTGGTGCGGGTGTCGCGCGAGGCTATCTGAATCTACCTGAGTTGACCGCTGAAAGGTTTGTCCGAAATCCTTTTTCTGAGGATGGCACTGCCCGCTTATACAAAACTGGTGACTTGGTTCGCTGGCAACCAGATGGCACTTTGGAGTACATGAGACGTTTAGACCAACAAGTCAAAGTACGAGGTCATCGAATAGAGCTAGGTGAAATCGAATCTGGTTTATTACAGCATCCACAGGTAAAAGATACCGTGGCGCATGTTTGGACAGCAGATGATTCAGCCCATATTGTGGCATATGTCATCGGAGAATTTGATGAACAAGAAGAAGCACTAAAGCAAGCACTAACAGCGCACTTAGAAGCGCGTTTACCTACTTATATGTTGCCGAGTCGGTATGTACTCCTTAATGAAATACCGCTGACGCCAAATGGCAAAATTAATCGTTTGGCTTTGCCTAAACCAAATTTCACGATTGAGGATAGTTACACTGCACCTAAGACCGAGACTGAAGAGCAACTTGGCCATATTTGGCAGGGATTATTGAATTTAGACACAGAAGGGACTTCGGGTATTAGTACTACGAGCAACTTCTTCCATGTAGGCGGGCACTCTTTGCTGGCAGCTCGCCTTGTTTCTTTAATACGCGAAACTTGGCAAATAGAAATCTCTATTAGAGATATCTTCACTCTGCCTACGGTGCAAAAGCTTGCTGGTTTTATCGATGACTCTGTGGCCAGTCAGATTACTCAGATCGTATCTGTGGAGCGCATTGAGCCTGCACCGTTATCTTTTGCTCAGCAGCGTGTGTGGTTGATCGAGCAAATCGAAAGTGGTACCAATCAGAATGTGATGTGCCAGGCATTTAGGTTGACAGGTGATTTAGATCTAGAGGCGGTATCGTCAGCGTTTAGAAGTATTGTTGAGCGTCATCAAGTTTTGAGAACGACGATTCAGACTAGTGAAACAGGAGAGCCTACCCAAGTAGTCGAGACCAATTGGGAGTTGACTACACCAGTGTTCGACCTGAGCTCGTTAGCAGCGCACGAGCAAGTGGCTGCAATACGCACCCGTATTAATGAAGAGTCTTCTTTACCATTTGCTCTTGATCGAGATTTAATGCTTCGCACCAAATTGTTGAAGCTAGCGGATGATGACCATGTGTTATTGGTAACCATGCATCATATTGCTGTCGATGGTTGGTCAGTGAGCATTATTTTTGACGAGTTTAACCACTTCTATCTCGAGCCGGAAAGTACTTTACCGGAAATGACAATCCAGTACAGTGACTATGCCCATTGGCAAAAAGAGCAGTTGCAAGGACAAATGCTCGAATCACAGCTAGAGTTCTGGAAAACGCGCTTAGAAGACTTACCAGAAGTACATAACCTTGCAACAGATCGTGCTCGGCCGCCAGTACAAGATTATAAAGGTGCGCATTACCTTCAAACTATCGACCCAACTATACAAGAAGGTGTATATCGACTGGCAAAAGCCACCGACACGACCCCCTTTATGGTACTGCAATCCGCACTTGCAATATTACTCTCAAGACACTCAGACAAAGGTGGCAACCCAGCAGACATTGAAAACATTGTCATTGGTGCACCCGTAGCCAATCGGGATCAGGCTGAACTTGCGCCATTGGTGGGCTTTTTCACCAACAGTGTTGTATTGCAAAATGACCTGTCAGGCAATCCACAGTTTGTAGAGTTATTACAACGCTCGAAAGAAAGTTTATTAGATACTTATGAATACACACAATTGCCTTTTGAAAAGTTAGTCGATGAGCTCAAGCAGGAGCGCAGTTTAAGCTACTCACCTTTGTTCCAAGTTAAACTTGCATTGCAAAACAATGAGCAAAAATGGTTTGACCTACCAGGTGTATCTGCTCATAAAATTGAACAGCCGCACTCCGTGGCATTACATGATTTAAGCTTGGATATTTATGAGTTGGCGGAAAATGGAGAAGCGCAGGGGTTAAGGCTTGATTGGGAGTTTGCAACTGCGTTGTTCGATATGTCCACGATTACGCGCATGGCAAAACATTTTGAAGTCTTACTTGAAGGGATCATTGCACAGCCTGAATCATCCATTAATACACTGCCTTGTATTAGCGGTGATGAAAAAGCACAACTGTTAGATTGGTCGAAGTGGTCGTCAGACCTTGAAGGTGCACCGCATGCTCTGGCACCAGCTACGCAGGTAACATCGGTCTTAGATCTATTCGAAGAACAAGTGGCTATAAACCCTGATAACATTGCGGCAGTATTTAATGAATCACCGTTTTCGAATGAGCGGATGACGTATGATGAGCTTAATAGAAAAGCTAACCAAGTTGCTAACTATCTAATTGATAAAGGGGTAAAGCCTGATAGCTTAGTTGGCCTTTGCGTCGAACGTTCTTTAGAAATGGTCATCGGGATTTGGGGGATTTTGAAAGCAGGTGGTGCTTATGTACCAATTGATCCCGATTATCCTGAAAGTCACATTGAACACATTATTTCAGACTCTGATATCGAGATTGTACTGACTAGTTCAGAGTTGCTGTCTGAATTACCCCTTAGCGAGCTTGAAATTTTGCCACTAGATGAAGAAATGTGGGATGGGTTCTTAGGTTGCTATGCGGAGGATAATATTGACCGTCAGCAATTGGGCTTGACGCTAAATCACTTGGCTTATGTGATCTACACATCCGGCTCCACAGGCTTACCTAAAGGCGTTGCAATAGAGCATGGAAGTCTTGCTAGATCAACACAGGCGAGATTTGACCTGTATCCGCAAGTGCCTAGTAGCTTTGCTTTGTTCTTCTCATTCGCTTTTGATGGTTCGATAACCGGTATCTTCTGGACACTGACTTCGGGTGGAAAATTATGCATCTTAGACATTAAAAACGGGGTTGATTTACCTTATTTTGAGCAGATCATTGTACGTGAAGAGATCAGTCATTTTGTGACGCTACCTAGTGTGTATCAGAATATGTTGTCAGCGGATTTAAATACTGGCCCAGCACTAAAAATGGTGATTGTGGCGGGTGAGGCCTGTGAGCAAAGCCTAGTTGAACAACATCAATCTCACCCTAAATGGAGTGAGATAAAGTTGATTAACGAGTATGGCCCGACGGAAGGGTGTGTTTGGAGCAGTTACTTTGATTGTAGTGAACATGTCTCAGGCGCTGTCCCAATAGGCAAAGCGGCCCCACACTCCGAGCTGTTTGTACTCGATGATGCACAGCAACTTTGCCCATTGGGCGTGGGCGGCGAGTTGTATATTGGTGGCGATGCATTAGCACGAGGTTACTTAAATTCACAAGAGTTAACAAAGCAAAGATTTGTTCCTAATCCTTTCGATCGTACGAAACGGATCTATAAAACCGGTGATTTAGTTCGTTGTACACCAAATGAAGCGGGCGAACCGGGCTATTTAGAGTTCCTTGGTCGTCAAGATCATCAGTTAAAAGTGCGCGGCTTCCGGGTAGAGTTAGGAGAAATTGAAGCGGCCATTGCAACACATCGCCAAGTATCTGAAGTGGTTGTACTCGCGAAAAGCATCGGCTCTGCGGAAAATTCAAAGCAACTTGTTGCGTATGTTGTGCCTAGTCGAACTACAGACGCGAAGTTGAATGAAGAAAATTCAGATGCACTGCTCTCAGCTGAACTAAGAGCTTATTTGAGCAATACGTTATTGAGTTACAAGATCCCTTCTGTGTTCATCGGCATTGATGACATGCCACGTACGCCTAACGGTAAAATTGATCGTGATAGGTTGCAAAATAGAGAGCTACCAGCGCAGTTAACTTTAGAATATGTGGCACCAAAAACAGAAGTCGAGCAGCAACTATGTGCACTTTGGCAGGAGCTACTGAAAGTGAGCCAGGTGGGGATCACTGATAACTTCTTTGCAATTGGTGGGGACTCTATTCTCTCAATTCAAGCTGTAACTCGGGCTGCTAAAGATGGCTTGGTGTTTACAACTCGTCAGATATTCGAGTGTCAGACGATTGAAAAGTTGGCGCCATTGGTCACGCTTCAAACTCCTTCATCGACACAGCAGAGTCTTGATGAAGCAGCGCAACGAGTTAGTCTGTCTCAGCGTTTCGAGCAATGGAAAGCAAGTCATGAAGATGTGCAACCGTCATCATTGAACGAGTGCCAGATGCGTAGGAAGTTTTTTTATGAGTGCGTTAGGCCCCAAGATTTCCCACTCGCAAATGTAACGCAAGCGCAATTGGAGGAAGTGTTTGATAGTTATCCGATGCTGGAAAACCTGTATCCGACAACAGGGATGCAACAGGGGATGCTGTATTTTAGCAGCTTAGACGCTCAAGCTTATGTTTCTCAGTTCTCTTTGAACTTAAATGGCCACTTAGAGCGTACTGCATTTAAATCGGCGTTAGATGCAGTGGTCAGTCGACACGACGTATTTAGAACGGTGTTTAGCGACAGTCATACACATCAAATCGTATTAGCAACCACACATTTAGATCTCAATGAAATAGATTGGTCCACTTTGAGTGACACTGAGCAACAGCTGCGCCTTGAGCAATTCTTACAACAAGATAAAATTCAAGGCTTTGATTTAAAACAAGCACCTCTAATGCGTATCACATTGATCAAGCTATCAAAAGATAAACATTGTTTAATTTGGACGTCGCATCACGCGTTAGCTGATGGCTGGTCATTCCCTCTTGTATTTAAAGAAGCGATTGCACTCTATGAACTCGCAAATCAAGGTGCCGAGACCCCTGTTTCGGTTTCTACTCTAGCGTCAACACTGCCTAAAGCGCGGCCTTATGAGGATTATATTCAATGGCTGACTGAGCAGGATGCAGAGAAAGCCTGTGCATATTGGGAAGAGTTACTTGCTAACTTTGACTCGCCAAATCATATCAATACAGGCAAGGTGATAGACAGTCACTCTAAAGGATCCAGAGAACGTTGGCTAAAACTGACTCCTGAGCTAAGCAAGCAACTACAATCTGCAGCAAGTCTTCATCAAGTTACTTTGAATACACTTGTGCAAGCCGCATGGGCCTATCTGTTACATCACTATAGTGGTGACAAACAGTTGGTATTTGGAGAAACGATCTCTGGGCGACCTGCTGAACTGGGTGGTGTCGAAGATATGGTTGGCTTATTTATCAATAGCTTACCTGTAGTTGTTGACATAAACCCTGAACAAGAGCTAGGGGCTTGGCTGCGTGGTATGCACATGGCAAGTATCGATCGGGTTGAAAATGGCTTCTTGCCACTTTCTGAAATTCAAAAATTGAGTGCCGTGAACACCAAGGACCAACGGGAAAAAGGCCTGTTTGATACATTGGTGGTTTTTGAAAACTACCCAATTGATTTTGAAATGGAAAAAGCGGCTGTCGGTTCCGACTTACAAGTATCTGATGTGTGTGCTTTTGATCAAACGAACTACGCATTGACACTCATCGTACTGCCAAATCAGACGGATTTACATACGCAGCTGAACTTTAAACTGGGCTACTATGCTGAGCAGTTTGAAGAGGCGACTATCAAACAAATGCTGGTGCATTTTGAAATGATATTAAAAAGCTTCTTAAATGAGCAGTGCAATACGCTTAGTGAGTTACCCATTTTAGTTGCTAAAAATGAGCTACATCAGTTACTCGAGTGGAATAATACAGCGGTTGATTACCCTAAAGACAAGTGTATTCATGAGTTATTTGAGGCACAGGTTGAACTTACTCCAGATGCTATAGCTGTTACTTTTGAGACGGGAGAGCAAACGGAAGAGTCACTGACTTATCAGGCATTCAATGCCAAAGCGAACCAAGTGGCACATTATTTAATGGCGCAGGGTGTTAAAACTGACTCGTTAGTGGGCTTATGTGCTGAACGTTCCCTTGAAATGGTGATTGGAATTTTGGGGATCATCAAAGCAGGAGGGGCATACGTACCGTTAGACCCTAGCTATCCAGCAGATCGTTTGGCGTATATGTTACAAGACTCCGGTGCAACCATTGTACTGACGCAGTCTCATCTAAGGCAGGTGTGCGATTCTGCACAGCAAATCGTTACCCTAGATGAGTTTGACACTTTTTCTCAGTATCCCATGGACAATATTGAAAAAGCGTCAATTGAATTGCAGCCGCATAATTTAGCGTATGTTATTTACACCTCTGGTAGTACAGGTCAACCAAAAGGTGTTGAGTCAACCCATCAAGGTTTGATGAATCGACTAGAGTGGATGCACTCAGAATATCAACTAAGAGCAGAGGACTGTGTACTACAGAAAACTCCTTATAGTTTTGATGTCTCTGTGTGGGAATTCTTTTGGCCTCTAGCTTATGGTGCAAAACTTGTTGTGGCGAAGCCAGAAGGTCACAAAGATCCAGCCTACTTAACGAGTGTAATAAAAAGACAAGCGGTCTCCATTTTACACTTTGTTCCGTCCATGCTGAGTAATATGTTAGCAGCAGAAAGTTGGTCTGATTTAACTTCCGTGCGTTATGTCTTCTGCAGTGGTGAGGCACTTCCTAAGGCGTTGGTCAACGAGTTTATGCGTGTCAAGCCGGCGAGCACGAAGTTGTTTAACCTGTATGGTCCGACAGAGGCTTCAATTGACGTCACTCATTGGCGATGCGAAGAAGATACGCTAAACTTTGTACCTATTGGTCGTCCAATTAGCAATACGCAAATGTATGTATTGGATCAACAGCTCAAGCCGACCCCGATCGGAGTCGCGGGTGAGCTGTATATTGGAGGCGATGGATTGGCGCGCGGGTATTTAAATCAACCTGAGTTGACAAAAGAAAGGTTTATCCCGAACCCTTATTCGGATGATCCTAGCGCACGTTTATACAAAACGGGTGATTTGGTTCGCTGGATGCCCAATACAGAGAGCCTTGCGGGAAGTTTGGAGTTTATTGGCCGAATTGATCATCAGGTCAAAATCCGTGGTTTCCGAATTGAACTGGGGGAAATTGAAGCGCGTCTTGAGCAATATTCAGAGTTAAAAGAATGTGTGGTGATCGCCAAAGGTGAAGGTGATACGAAGCAGTTGGTTGCATTCTATGTGGCACATGCTTCAACAGATACCCAGTTGGAAGAATTGGATACAAATGTCTTCAAACTGTCTCTGAGACAAGAGTTACCAGAGCATATGATTCCCACTGCGTGGGTAAGTTTGTCAAGCATTCCGCTGACAGGTAATGGAAAAGTGAACCGTAAAGCATTGGCTGAAATTGATTTTAGCTTTGCCAAGACCCAGTGCTACCAAGCTCCACGCAACGAAAATGAAGCGGAACTAGTCAATATTTGGGCAACCGTATTAGACTTACCGGCTGAAAAAATAGGTGTCAATGACAGCTTTTTCGAGTTGGGGGGGCACTCCCTTTTGGCGACTCAAGTTGTGTCGAAAGTACGTGCTCAATTTAGAATTGAAGTGCCATTAAAAGTACTTTTTGAATGCGACACCGTTGCCTTGCTTAGTGCTAAAGTAGAAAACTCCACAAAACGTGCACTGCCGCAAATCAAGCCGCTGGACCGCGCTGATCTGGCTAAGCACAGCAACCAGAACTTGCCATTAAGTTATGTTCAGGAGCGTTTGTGGTTTATTGATCAATTAGACCCTGATAGTGCAGGTTATAATATTCCTGGGGCGGTGACCATTAAGAGTGATGACGCTCACCCGCTAGACATTCAACAAGTTGAGCAGGCTATCAGCCTAATTATTGCGCGCCATGAAAGCTTAAGAACACTTTACCCGAGTGTTGACGGTAAGGTTCAGCAGGTAATTTTGGCACCCTTTGATTTTGAGCTGGCGAGTATAGATCTTAGTCACTTAGGAGATCAAAATGCGCGTCTTCAAGAAACCCAAAAGCTTTGTCAACAAGATGCATCAACGCCATTTGATTTAGCGCAGGGTCCACTTATTCGAGGTCTAATCATCAAACAGAGCGATGTTGAGCACGTCTTGTTACTGAATATGCATCACATCATCAGTGATGGTTGGTCAATGAATGTGATCATCAAAGAGTTTAGGCAAATTATGGCTGCATTTGAGCAAGGCAAAGAACCTGTGCTTTCGAAGTTGCCGATCCAGTATTTAGATTACAGTGCTTGGCAAAGGCAGTTCATGGAAGAAAGCGGTTTGCTTGAAAGGCAGCTGGAATATTGGCGAGGGAAACTAGAAGGAGTGCCGGAACGCTTGAATTTGGCGACCGATTACCCTAGACCGAAAACGCCAAATTTTGATGGGGCAACGGAAGTATTCCATATCGATGCTGAATTAGCACAAGCACTTAACAAGTTGACCGAAGCGCATGGTGCGACACTTTACATGACATTGCAGGCAGCTTTTAAGGTTTTGTTGCATCGCTATACAGGCCAGGAGGATATTTGCTTTGGAGGCTCGATAGCGAATCGCCAGCATGAAGAAACGGCCGATCTGATAGGCATGTTTGCCAATACCTTGGTATACCGAGATCAGGTTGTCTCAGATGACACATTTGCTTCATTACTTGCACAAGTTAAGGAAACCTGTCTAGAAGCATATGAATACCAAGATACGCCATTTGAGAAGATTGTTGACTTGGTTCAGCCGGAGAGAACGGTTGGTATTAGTCCTCTCTTTCAAGTGATGTTCGTCTTACACAATGTGGCGATGGATCTGTCGGACAATGATATTCAGGATTTCCCTTTGGAGCTGAACTTTAGTCGTTTCGATTTGATTTTACACTTCACTGAAACAGATAACGGGTTGGAAGGCATGATAGTGTATAAAACTGCCCTATTTAAGCAGCAAACTATCAGCCGTATGGTGACGCACTTTAAAACTTTATGCCGCGCCATCGTCGCAGAGCCAACTGCCACAATCGAGTCATTTAATTATGTTGGTGAAAAAGAGCAGCAAACGTTATTGGCGCCAAACAATGACAATCACTTGGCATATCCGAAGGATTTGTGCATCCATCAGCTATTTGCTCAGCAAGCCTACAAGCACCCCAATCAAGTTGCTTTGATTGAGGCAGCCGAAGACGGTGATAAACAGTTGACTTTCCAGCAGTTGCAGAAGCAGAGTCTGGAACTTGCTATTTATCTTCAGTCACAAGGTATACAGCCCGATAACCTAGTTGGATTGTGTGTTGAGCGTTCACTGGCCACGATGGTGGGATTGATGGGGATCTTGCAAGCGGGGGGAGCTTATGTACCGATGGACCCAGCTTATCCAACAGAGCGTTTAACGTACATGCTTGAAGACAGCCAAACACAGATTGTCGTGACTCAAGCTCAATTCAAAGACAAGGTACAATCGCTGGTTACGCCCGATACGCAGATCGTAGTACTGGATGAGAATGGTTGTCTAGAGCATGAATGCGTAGCGCATATACTTGAAAATGGTCTGGCCTTAGAGCCGAGAGTACAACCGGACAACCTAGCTTATGTGATCTACACCTCTGGCTCCACGGGGCAGCCAAAAGGGGTAATGATAGAGCACAGCATGGTTGTTGACTATTGTTACTCGGTAGTGGAACGCATGAGTTTACAGCAATGCGAGACGTTTGCGGCGGTGTCTACTTTTGCTTCAGATCTAGGTAATATTGCGCTCTATGTTCCTATGTTGTTTGGCAAATCGCTTACGCTGTTTTCTGATGACTATGTGAATAACCCAACAGAGCTACATAGTTATATGGAAGCTAATCCGATCGATTGTATGAAGATTACGCCATCTCACTTTGAAATGTTTAAAGTGTCAGATACGCAAATTGTACAGGTTGAAAAGGCATTAATTTTTGCTGGAGAAGTGTTAACCAAACCGATAGTAGATCTAGTCAATAAACTGAATCCGGCATGTCAGGTATTCAATAACTATGGACCGACAGAGACGACGATATCAAAAATCTCATCAGATCCATTAACTGCAGATAATACCGATAATGTGACCAGCATTGCATTGGGTAGACCGCTACATAATAGCCAAGTGTACATTCTAGATAGGTCAGGGGCTCCATCCCCTGTCGGTGTCCCAGGCGAACTACATATCGCCGGTGATGGTGTTGCTAGAGGGTACTTAAATCGTCCTGAACTCACTGAAGAAAAGTTTGTTTCAGATCCGTTTAAGTCATCTGGCCGGATGTACAAAACAGGCGATTTAGCTCGTTGGTTAGACGACGGTAGTATTGAATATCTGGGTCGCATAGATACTCAAGTCAAGATCCGTGGATTCCGTATTGAGCTCGATGAGATTGAAGCGGTGCTCGCTCAACACGAAGATGTCGCGAACTCCGTGGTGGTCGTACAAAATCAGGACAATGGTGATGTGGTCAATAAGCAACTGATAGCTTTTTATGTGCCACATGATCCCGCGCAGGTATTAGATAATGAAGTGCTCAAAGAGTATTTATTACAAACGCTACCTGAGTATATGGTGCCGATGGCTTTTGTGAATTTAGAGCAAATTCCTTTACTTGCCAATGGTAAGGTGGACCGCCAATCTCTTGAAAAAATGAACATTAATTTGGCATCTGGGCAAGTTTATGTCGCGCCACGAAATGTGCTGGAAGAGAAGTTGGTTAGTATTTGGGCGGGGATATTGCAAATTGAGGCTGAAACAATCGGTATCAATGATGATTTCTTCAGCTTAGGTGGGCATTCACTATTGGCTGTAATGTTGGTGTCAAAGCTAAAGAGGGAGCTGGGGATAAAACTGCCGCTACAAGCACTTTTCAACCTCAAGGACATCAGTGGTACAGCCGAGTACATACTTGAGAATACCACATATGAACTGCCAGTAATGAGTGAGGCGGAAGAAGCTGCATCCGACGAAGACTTTGTTGCGGGTTCGCTCTAAGGTTTACTAATGCACATCGGAAACAGACTGAGAGATCCCCTCACAGTCTGTTTCTAAGCAATTCTTATTTAACAAGGGATTATTTTAATGTCCATAACGACTAGGGTATATGAAGAAAAAGCCGGCTCTCCATTTGTTGTCGAAGTTCACGGAGCATCTGATTTACATAAACTTGAACAACTGAGGGAGTGGAAGGAAAGCAACAGTGATTTACTAAAAGAAAAGTTGCTTGAGCATGGGGCGATTTTGTTTCGCAACTTTGGTGTTGACTCTGTAGAGGGGTTTGATGACTTTTTGACGCAGTTTAAACAGTCGCATTTACTTGATTACACGGGGGGGAATTCTCCAAGAACAAAGCTCTTGCAAGGTATATACACATCGACTGAATACCCAGCAGAGCACTTTATCTCTTTGCACAATGAATTTTCCTATAACGAACAGTGGCCAGAGCAGCTTTTTTTCTGTTGTGTCACGCCACCCGAAAAAGCGGGCAATACGCTGATTGCGGATGGTCGTAAAGTATTGCAATTACTAGACCCTGAAATAACAGAGATGTTTGAGCAACGTAAAGTTATGTATATTCGAAATATGCATGACGGAAGCGGCATTTTCGGACCATCTTGGCAAGAAACTTTCGAAACCGATGACAAGGATGAGGTGAGTGAATTTTGTAAACAATCCAATATTGACTTTGAATGGAAAAAAGACGGCGGACTGAAAACACTGCAACAAGGGCTCGGTGTAGCGACGCATCCTATTAGTAATGAGAAAGTTTGGTTTAATCAAGCTGATCAATTTCACGCTTCTAATCACCCGCGAGATTATTACGAAGCCCTGGTAGATATGTGTGATGGCAACCTTCATACATTGCCGCAACACGCCTGTTTTAGTGATGGCAGTGAAATATCTGATGAGATACTAGAGAGTGTTAGAAACGCGTTTAAACAGCTGACTATTTACTTCCCTTGGCAAAAAGGCGATGCGTTAGTGTTAGATAACATGTTAATGGCACACGGGCGTGCCCCATTCACTGGCCCTAGAAAAATCCTCGTGGCGATGTCTTAAGGCCGATTTAACTCCCATAAATATTAAATAGCATACCTCGCTAGGGAGCGCTCAGTGACGCGAGTTTTGGGGCGTCACTGACGCTTAATTATAAAAATAAAAAGAGAAAAACAAAAAGAATTTAAGGACTCAAAGTATGGCAATAGTAACATTTATCAACAAAATTAATGCGCTCGGAATAAAGCTATGGCTAGAAAGTGGGCAACTTAAATTCAAAGCACCAAAAGGCGTATGGAATAATGAGATCCGAGATGAGTTAGTCGCTAACAAAGCTGACGTCATTACCTTTTTAGAAACGCTAGCAGCAGAGAAAAATAGCGAGGATACACCGCTCATTCAGGCGGTAAACCGAGTTTGCGATAAAGGCAACGAGATCGATAAGTTTCCATTGAGCTTTTCTCAAGAAAGGTTGTGGTTTATTGAACAAATGGGCTCTGAAAGTGCCAGCTACAACATTCCGTGGCGAGTAGATATTCGAAGTGAAGCGGATCAAACTCTGAACATTAGTCATATAGAACAGGCATTTAATGTAATCATTAGTCGACATGAAAATCTAAGGACCATATTTCCGAGTGTGGAAGGTGAAGTACAACAACAGGTTTTGAATTCGCTTAAATTAGAGCTTGAACAAGTCGATATTAGTCATATTAAGTCGCAGGGTGAGCGCGATGATGCATTACACAGGCTGTGTGATGACGAAGCACGCATGCCTTTTAACTTACAGACCGGACCTTTACTCAAAGCCAAGATATTTAAACTACACGATGCGCATCATGTATTGGTCGTCAATATGCATCACATTGTGAGCGATGGCTGGTCAATGGGGGTTTTTGTCAATGAATTCAATCACATTATTCAAGCGCTTGAGCAGGGCAGAACCCCATGTTTACCTGAGCTAACAATTCAATATGCCGATTACAGTGTTTGGCAAAGGGCATGGTTAGATAACGAGGTAACTCCAAGTAATTCGGATCCTAATTCCTCTCATTTAGCGACCCGTGAATGTGATGAGCAACAGGCATTGAAAAAGCAGTTTTCTTATTGGCAAAGCAAACTAGAGGGCGTACCTGAGGTATTAAACTTCCCAACAGATTTTGCGAGGCCATATGTGCAGAGTTTCTCTGGAAGCCGATATAATTTTAGCCTAGGTGAAGTGTTGACGGGGCAATTGAAAAAGCTGGCCGAGAAGCAAGGGTGCACTTTATATATGCTATTGCTGAGTGTATTTAAAGTGATGCTTTATCGCTGTAGTAATCAGGAAGATATTTGTATTGGGACCCCTGTTGCCAATCGCCACTATGAGGGGACTGAAAGTCTAATTGGTATGTTTATCAATACCCTGGTATTGAGAAACCAAGTCAAAGGTAGGGAGTCTTTCACATCATTATTGGCTCAAGTCAAGGCAACTTGCCTTGAAGCATTCGAAAATCAAGATGTGCCCTTTGAGAAAGTGGTCGAACTGTCGAAGGTGTCCAGAAATTCATCGGTAAGCCCACTTTTTCAAATGATGTTTCTGTTGCAAAATACGCCGAAAAGCACGCTGGGAGACCGGATGCAGGCTGCTCCGTTAGATCTAGGTATGAGTAAATTCGATGTAACGCTGGTGTTTAACGAAAACTCAGATAAGTTGGAAGGTTCGATAGAATACCGCAATGAGTTGTTTACCAAGCAAACCATTAAACGGCTGGCGAGATACTTTCATACTTTATGTGAAGCGGTTGTATTCAGCCCTGAGGTTCAAGTTAACCAGGTAGCACTGGCTGATGAATGCGAGAAAAACCACTTATTGATGAATTTTAATCAAACGCAAGCGGACTATCCAAAAGAACGGTGTATTCACGAATGGTTTGAGCAGCAAGTCATGGATAATCCCGACAGTGTAGCAGTGGTATTTGGCGATAAACAGCTGACCTATCAGGCACTCAATGATAAAGCAAATCAATTAGCGCACCATTTGATCGAGCAGCATAATGTGACACCAGATACACATGTGGGCCTTTGTGTTGAGCGTTCCCTTGAAATGGTTATCGGCTTACTTGGGGTACTCAAAGCGGGCGGTGCCTATGTACCCTTAGATCCAAGCTATCCGGAGTCGAGATTGACACACATGATAGCGGATGCCGATTTGAAGAGCATTGTGAGCCACACGCATTTGCGTAATTCATTACCCTATTACACCGGGAAAGTGATTTATCTTGATGAAGAAAGTACTTTTCAAAAGTACAGTACTGCTAATGTTGCCAAATCCTCAATCGGGCTGACATCATCGCATTTAGCATATTTGATCTATACTTCTGGTTCAACGGGTAGACCAAAGGGGGTGATGGTCGAACATCGCAGCGTCTCAAATTATTTTACGAGTATCAATGGTTACCCTCATGATGAAATTCAATGCTCAGTAATGAGCACTTCATTAAATTTTGACGCGACAGTCACTTCGTTATTCGGGTCTTGGTTAAAAGGCGGCTATTTAAAAATGCTAAACGAAAGCCGCAATGTGTTTGAAGCATTACAAGAGGCGATACAGAGCGATACGAGCACGTTGTTCAAGGTGACACCTGCGCATTTAAAGGGATTGGAATTGCCCGCTCCTGTGTTGACGCGTCATGTTGTCGTGATTGGTGGGGAAGCGCTCGCATATCAGGAGGCGAATAAAATTGCTAAAATGTTGCCTAACAGCGTATTTATCAATGAATATGGCCCAACAGAAGCGACGGTAGGATGTTGTGTTGAATTGTTCAAACATGAAGATCTGATTGATATACCCAATGTCTCCTCTATCAGTATCGGGATTCCATTATTGAATACGCAGTTGTTGGTTTTAGACTCGGATCTCCAATTGGCTCCACTGGGCGCAATTGGAGAGCTTTTCATAGGTGGAGAAGGGTTGGCTCGCGGGTACTTGAATCGCGCGTCGTTAACCGCTGAGCGCTTTGTCAACAATCCTTTCTACAATGAAAATACCCCTAATAGCTCAAAGACACTGTACCGTACTGGTGATTTAGTACGTCACTTACCTGATGGCAAATTGACGTTCATGGGTCGAATAGATGATCAGGTAAAGATCAGAGGGTTTCGTGTTGAGCTAGAGGAAGTCGAGTCACAGCTTGTTGCGCATGATGGGGTCGACTCGGCCTTAGTGATCACGAAAGAACTGGGTGGTATCCAGCAATTACTGGCATATATAAAGCCGGCTTATGAACTCGATAATAATGAGCAAGCCGCTTTTCTTACTGAGGTTAAGGCCAGCATGTTAACCCTATTACCGGAGTACATGGTGCCGAGTGTCATTATGTCGATAGATACATGGCCGCTCACCCCCAATGGAAAAGTAGATAAAAAATCACTGCCTGAACCGGACTTGACGACGCTACAAGGTGAATACTTGGCTCCTCAGACCACAACAGAAAAAATGTTAGTCGAGATTTGGTCTGAACTATTGGGGTTAGAAGCAGAAAAGGTCAGCCGCAACGCCAATTTTTTTGAGTTAGGCGGGCACTCTTTATTGGTTATGACGTTGGTTTCCAAAGCACAGAAAGCCGGGCTTAACATCGAAGTGAAAAACCTATTCTCGACGCCAAATTTAATGACATTGGCTAGTGTGATTGAAAGCAATGGTAAGACTCATGAAATACATGACTTTAAGGCGCCGACTAATTTAATTCCGGCCGATTGCCAGGCTATTACACCACAGATGCTACCATTGATTTCTTTGTCACCAAGCGAAATTGATTATATCACTTTACAAGTACCTGGTGGGGCGGAAAACATTGAAGATATATACCCGTTAGGCCCGTTGCAAGCTGGGATTCTATATACCCATAAAATGAGTCAGCAGAATGACCCTTATGTTCTACCTATGCTGTTTGAAGTAAGCAAAGAGCAGGCTGTACATAATTTCATTAACGGCATCGAGCACCTGATTCAAAGGCACGATGTATTAAGAACATTGGTGATAAGCGAAGGGCTTTCAGAGCCGGTTCAAGTTGTTTGCAGGCAAGCACAGCTGTCTGTAAATTGGCTGGAGTTAAATGATGGCGTTGATGTAAAGGCTTATATGACCGAACAGAGCTTACCTGAAAATCAATGGATAGATTTGACGAAGGCACCACTTCTTCATTTGGAAATCGCCAAAGGTAGCTTAGCGGGGCAGTTCTTTTTATTGTTGCGGTTACACCATATTATAAATGATCATGTTGGGTTAGAGATCATACACCGTGAACTCAACTTAATCAGTGAGGGGAAAATTAACCGCTTATCACCGGTGCGGCCATACCGAGATTTCATCGCTTACACGTCGAAACAATTGAAAGAAAATAAGGCTAGAAACTATTTTGAAAAGATATTGGGGGATGTTGTTGAGCCGACAGTGCCTTATGAGTTATTCGATATCAATAGAGATGGGAGCTGTATTTTAGAATCTAGAGAGTTTGTCGTTGATGATATCGCACAGCGTATTCGCCAGTTATCTAAGCAGTTCAAGTTTAGCCCGGCGAGTCTCTTTCATGCTGCGTTTAGTTTAGTTGTCGGGGCATGCAGTAATAAAAGTGATGTGGTCTTTGGGAGTGTGATGTCGGGTCGGTTACAAGGGTTAAAGCACTCTGAAAATATGTTGGGTGTGTTTATTAATACATTACCGGTACGAATTCAAATTAAAGATACAGGCGTGTTGGATTTCGTTATCAGTGTGCAGCGTCATTTACATGAGTTATTAGAGTTCGAACAAACACCTTTGTCCCTCGCACAAAGTTGCAGTGCAATAGCAAATAATACGCCAGTGTTTAGTGCGATGCTCAATTATCGACATTCGAAGCTTCAAGAAGAGGACGATAACTCGAGCCTGTCTGAATTTGAATTGATTTCATCGAAAGAGCGAAACAATTACCCATTTAATTTGAGTGTTGATGATTATGGGGTTGGCTTTGCTCTAAATTTCAAAGTGGATTCATCGATTGATGTGGCGCGCGTGATGCGATATATGCATACCGCGTTACAGCATCTAGTGGTCAGTTTGACTGCTACACCCTCACTGGCTGTCAGTGAACTTACGATACTACCAAATGAAGAACAGCAATCTTTACTGAATGAGCGCAATAATACAGTGATGGAGCATAACCAAGAGCGGTGTATTCATGAGCTGTTCGAGCAGCTGGCCAAAGATAATCCTGACAAGATTGCAGTGTCTTTTGAAGGGGAGAAATTGACCTACTCTGAATTAAATCAGCGCGCGAATCGGTTGGCTCATTTTCTGGTGGAAAAACACGGGATCAAAACGGAAGCTTTGGTTGGACTGTGCATTGAACGTTCATTGTCGATGGTTGTTGGTATATTGGCTGTGCTCAAAGCGGGGGGAGCTTATGTACCGTTAGATCCCAGCTATCCGCAGGAGCGTCTAAACAATATGATAGAAGATGCTGGACTCACTACGATCTTGAGTCATTCTAAAGTGGCGTGCCAGCTGCAAGGGGATGAATATGAAGTCATTGAACTTGATAACTCGCAACAATTTCAAGCATATCGAGCTGAGAATATTGATAAATCAACACTAGAGACTAATTTGTCAAATCTGGCTTATGTGATTTATACCTCGGGATCAACGGGCAAGCCTAAGGGTGTGATGGTGGAGCACAAAAGTTTACTCGATTATATGCTGACTAATAGTGATAGCTATTATGCTAAGAACTTGACTGGCTCTTTGGTTTTTTCATCTTTAAGCTTTGATTTAACCTTACCTAGTATATACTTGCCTCTGATCCATGGTGACTGTGTTGAGTTAGCCAATAATGAGGGTATTATAGGCAACGTGATCGACAAACTCTTGAGTGGTGTAGATGATAAGCTACTCAGATTAACTCCCTCTCATCTTCAGATTATTGTGGATCAATTAGGAGATGCTAAGGTGCAGAATTCCCATACGTTTGTCATAGGGGGAGAAGCTCTCGATGCCAGACTAGTGATGGACTTTTACAAGGTGTTTCCTGAGAGTGCGCTGATCAATCATTATGGCCCTTCAGAGTCGACTATCGGTTGTAGTTACTATAAAGTGGGTAAAGATGAGTTTAAGCTTGGTGACTCAATACCCATAGGGCGCGGTATGAAGAATACCCAAGTCTATGTCCTTAATCACCATCAAAAACTGGCGCCGGATGGAGTATTGGGTGAACTTTATGTTGGGGGGGACGGCCTTGCTCGAGGCTACCTGAATCGACCAGAACTGACATCTGAGCGCTTTATTCATAATCCATATTATGAACAAGGCAACGCACACAGTGCAGAGCGTCTATATCGTACGGGCGATTTGGTGCGCTACTTGCCTGATGGCAACCTAGAGTTCTGCGGTCGCGCTGATGATCAGGTTAAAGTAAGGGGATTTAGAATAGAACTTGGTGAAGTTGAGGCGCAGCTATCAACAGTGATGGGGGTCGACTCTGCATTAGTGAAGGCACAATCACTGGCTGGCGCGCAGCAACTTATCGGGTATGTAAAACCTGAACGTGAGCTTGACGAGGTAAGCAGAGTAACGTTTTTATCCGATGTTAAAGCGAAATTAGCAAGCCAGCTCCCCGATTATATGGTACCAAGCGTGCTAATGGTGGTATCGGATTGGCCTTTAACGCCTAACGGAAAGGTAGATAAAAAAGCACTGCCTCAGCCTGATGGGAGTTTGCTTCAGGGGCAATACGTGGCGCCTGAAACAGAAATAGAAATAATATTAGCAGAGATATGGTCGCAACTTTTAGAGGTCGATGTAGAAAAGATCAGCATTACCGCTAACTTTTTTGAATTGGGGGGACATTCTATTTTAGTTATGAGAATGAACTCCATGATTAAACAAAAGTTTGGTGTTGATCTTGCGGTATCTAAATTGTTTTTTAGCGCAACCATAGAAAGCATTGCTGAAGCTTGCGCGCGGTTTATGGAGAAAACGGAATTAGAAGCGCGCTTATCTCAACATGATGAAAAAGAACTAGAAGAAGTGGAGTTTTAGAATGAATGCCAAAGAATTAATTGTACATCTTTCTGGTTTCGATATAGATGTATACATGGATGACAACGGTAAGCTAAAAGCGAAATCTCCCAAAGGCGCAATCACCAGTGATATTGCGAATTTAATCAAGTCACACAAGGCGTGCCTCATAGATTATTTAATGCAATTTGACGGGGTGATCAGCAATGGGTCAGTAAAAGGAAAAATTCGACCTGTAGAGCGTAGCCAAACGGGCCACCAGGTTTCTTTTGCACAGCAGCGCCTGTGGTTCATTGACCAAATGCAAGGACAGACTCCAGAGTATAATATGCCCAAGGCGTTTAGCGTGCAGGGAGATTTGGACGTTTCACTCTTAGCCGCAGTTATCAATCAAATCATCCAGCGTCATGAGGTACTGAGGACCGTATATGTTGAAGAGTTAGGGGAAGTAAAGCAAATTGTTCGAGCTCCGGCCGACATTGAATTTTGCGTCAATGAGGTCGATTTTACAGATCTCACGAGTGAGATGCAGCAATCTGCTGTGCAGGAATACATAGCAGCTGATACGGTAGAACCGTTTGACTTGGCTCGTGATATTATGTTGCGAGTAAGCTACCTACAGACAGCAATGAATACCGGCGTTTTGGTTTTTAATATGCATCATATCGCCTCGGATGGCTGGTCTATGGAGGTACTTACGAAAGAGTTTTTCGCGCTTTACGAAGCCCTTAGCCAAGGCAAGCCAAACCCGCTTGCCAAGTTGCCCATTCAATATGTGGACTATGCGCACTGGCAGCGCACCCAAATGGCTGATGAAGTATTAGATAAACAACTAGATTATTGGGCTGAACAATTGAATGATTTACCAATGGTACATAATTTACCATTGAGTAACCCTAGACCAGAAGTAAAAGCACATGCTGGTGAGATGATAAGTTGTTCTTTACCATCGGAGATCCGCGCAAATTTACAAACCCTTGCTAAGCAGCTTAAGGTGACCCCATTTATGCTTTTACATGGGGCTTTATCTCTACTACTGTCTCGTCATAGCAATTGCAAAGATGTTGTGATCGGCACCCCAGTCGCCAACCGAATGCATGAAGAACTCACTCCCTTAATAGGCTTTTTTATCAACACCCTGGTACTCAAAGTTGATACACATCAGAATACCTTGTCAGATTACTTTCATCATGTTCGTCAGGTGCACCTCGATGCTCAGTCTAACCAAGATGTGCCCTTTGACAAACTCGTCGAACGATTGAATATACCGAGAAGCACTGCGCACACTCCGCTGTTTCAAATAATGATAACGACAAACACGGATTATGGCGTTGACACCGAGTCTAATATCGAAGAAATACGTTTATCTGAGGCAACACTTAAACCCTTATCGCCACAGACAATACAGGCTAAGTTCGATTTAGAAGTAAACATGCGCATTAGTGCTGAAGGAGTCAGGATTGATTGGACCTACGATGTCGCTCTTTTTAACAAGGAGTTCGTACAAGGGTTAAGTGACAATTTGTGCCGCTTACTTAGTGGGCTTTGTGAAGTTGAGCACCTCGATGTGGCCCCGCATAAACTACCAATCCTGTCTAGTGAAGCATCCTATAACCTCATTAGTGAGCTAAATTGCACAGCGGCGGATTACCCAAAAGATATGTGTATTCATGAGTTATTCGAGCAGCAAGCCTTAGACAACCCAGACAGTGTGGCAGTCATATTCGAGCATGCAAGCATGACTTATAGCGCGCTGAATGAACGCGCAAATAAACTAGCACACTACTTGGTTGATAAGCATGAAGTCAAGCCAGATACTTTAGTCGGGCTATGTGTTGAACGTTCGCTAGAAATGATTGTCGGTATTCTCGCCATACTCAAGGCTGGCGGCGCATATGTGCCATTGGACCCCAGCTATCCACAAGGGCGTATAGACTATATGATTGAGGACGCCGGGCTCACAACCATATTGGGCCTCGCCCAACTTGAGCGCGTACTTGAAGGATACACAGGGCAAGTTATTTGTATTGAAGATGAGGCAAGGTTTCAACATTATAGCGGTGAAAACCTTATTAAATCTCAATACCAACTGACTTCTTGTCACTTGGCATACATGATTTACACTTCTGGCTCGACAGGAAGACCTAAAGGTGTCATGATTGAGCATCAAAGTGTAAGCAACTACTTATCGTGTGTTAAAAGTTATCTGACGGACAACATTGAGTTTTCCTTTATGAGTACGTCACTTAATTTCGACGCGACTGTAACTTCACTTTTTGGTAGCTGGCTAAAAGGCAAATATGTTGAAGTGCTAGGGCGCGAGCAAGATGCATTTAGTGCGCTGCAGGCGTCTCTTGAGGGGGATGTCGCAGGGCTATATAAAGTAACGCCAACTCACCTCAAGGGGTTATCCTTGGCTAAACCTACTTTGACGCCGCATGTGATTGTGGTTGGTGGTGAGGCTCTATCTCGGAGCTTAGCGGTGAAAATGCTCACACAGATGCCTAATGCACAATTTATCAACGAGTATGGTCCTACTGAGGCCACCGTCGGTTGCAGCTATCATAAATTTTGTTACACTGAGCGAGAAGCGCTTACTAAAGAACATAGCATTCACATAGGAAAGCCTATATGTAATAGTCAATTCTATGTAATGGGGCGAGGTGAACAGCTATTACCCAAAGGGACGCTGGGCGAGCTTTATATTGGTGGTGATGGTTTAGCTCGAGGTTACTTTAATCGTCCAGAGTTGACAGCGGAGCGTTTTGTTAAAAACCCGTACTACAATAAAGCGGATGCAAATAGCTCTGAGCGTTTGTACCGAACGGGTGATCTTGTGCGTTACTTGGCTGATGGGAGTTTGGAATTTGTTGGCCGTATTGATGACCAAGTTAAAATACGCGGGTTTAGGATCGAGCTTGGTGAAATTGAAGCGCAGATTGCGCTGCAGCCAGGGGTGGATTCTACTGTCGTGTTGGCAAAGGATTTGCTCGATAGCCAGCAACTAGTAGGGTACATAAAACCTACTGTTGATCTCAATGAGTTCAGTCTCGCTCGCTTACTTTCTGAGACTAAGAGCGAACTTTATAAACAGTTGCCTGATTATATGGTTCCGAATGCCTTGATGCTGATCTCTGAGTGGCCATTGACTCCAAATGGTAAAGTAGATATCAATGCGCTACCTCAACCTGATGGCAGCGTTTTGCAAGGGGAGTATATACCTCCTGAGACGGATACAGAAAAGGTGTTAGTAGAGATCTGGGCACAGATTTTAGAGATAGATATGAAAAAAATCAGTGTCACAGCTGACTTCTTTGAACTCGGTGGGCACTCTTTACTCGTAATGAAAAAGAAGGCGATTATTCAACAAAAGTTTGATGTAAGTATAGAAGTCGCAAAGTTATTTGATTGCCCAACAATAAAGCTCACTGCAGAAACAATAGACAGTAAAATACTAAAAACAAAAATTGAGCTAGTCAGCGATAAGATAGAAGAAGATGAAGTGGAACTATTGATATGAAAAAGCTTCTTAACCATTTATATGATATTGGTATTAAGTTAACGACAGAAGATTCTGTAAACCTAAAAATTGTCGGAAAAAAAGAAAAGTTAACACCCGAACTTATAACAAAAATAAAGCAAGACAAAGATAAAATCATTGAATGGTTAAGAAAAAACAATAGTCAACCTGAGGTAAACATAACCAAAGTTGATCATCCAAATGGGTTATGTTTAACCTCTTACTCGCAGCAAAGATTGTGGTTTATCGACAAGCTACAAGGCGGATCGGCAGAGTATAATATGCCGTTGGCGTTTAAAGTCGCAGGTCAGCTGGATTTAGACATTGTCCAGGCGGTCTTTCACACCATTTTGGCGCGTCATGAAATATTAAGAACCGTATACGTCGCCGATGGGGGGGACACATTACAGCATATTCGAAGCATTGATGAGTGTGTGTTTTCAGTCGAAGTAGAAGACCTAACACATCTCACGGGTGAGATGTTAGAGTCACAAGTAAAAATGATCGTTAAGGACAATGTGAATATAGCCTTCAACTTAGCAGAAGATGTGATGCTGCGTGTGAAGTATATTAAGACAAGTGTTGATACGGGGGTGATGGTATTGAACATGCACCATATCGCCTCAGATGGCTGGTCGA